>SFJE01000032.1 GCA_004555175.1 Lentisphaeraceae bacterium
TAGGGAGGTTATCCCCTTGATAAACGGTAAGATAAGACGAAGCGGGTTGCGCGTGGGGTGTCTCTCCTGCAAAGACGACAGCACTTACCCAGAGAAGAAGGTGTAAAATCAATCGCTTAAACATACGCTATGAAAGGCTGGCCTTAAGTTGTGAGGTTTAATTCTCCCTGAATCGAGGTGTCTTCAGGGATGTCAACCGTGATCTCTGGGATCTCAAACGTTAGGGTGCGGTTTTGACGAGGAACGAAAAACGCGGGGATTCCAAAATAAAAACGCTGGCAGGAGGCTTTCCGGCGTTTGTACCAAGAAGTCTTCGCAATGTATTGGATATATTCGAAGATGGTGGAAAAGGGTTCCTCAGTCCGTTCGCGCCACCACCTCTTGAAGAACGGTGTCAGATTTTCTTCAAGGTTCTCAAGTGGAACAGTTCTATTGGCTCCTGGCGAAACATTGCGATTGATGTCATAGCTGCAAAACCCGAAATAGTCCGAAGAGTTATGCGATGGATTGCCCGTGAAGTAGAAGGATGGCCCCGGGTGCGGATTGAGTTCGTAGACGAAGTTTTTCTTTTGTTTTAGGCGCGGACACCGGAAATAGTAATGAATATGATTGCGGCCATTGATTTCCTTGTAGTTTTCAAGATCTTCAAAGGCTTGAAGAATATCTGGCTTCTCTTTGATGTTGGCAATATAGGAGAGAAGAATGTCGAGTTTTGCCTGGACAGCGGGATCGGAAAAGGGTTTCTCAAAGAGTTTAAGGTGAAAGCGACCGTTATACTGTAGGTGCTCGTAGAGCGATTGTCGGTCCAAGTGCTCGGCCCGAATGAGTGCGCATAGGCGCGAGCGGAAATGCTCTTTACTTTCGCCAACAATGGACATCAACAGACTTTCGCATGGGACAGAACCAAGATAGGTCTTTCGGAAAATCTTTTGGAAGGGGATGATGTCCCGTTGCTGAAGGCAAAGAAACGTATCAAGAGAGACGGATTTCCCGTCTACGGTCACGGTCTCCTGCGGTGAATGTGGGCAAACTCTGAGCGATAGGCAAATCAGCTCCTGAGCAACATTCTCAAATTCGGTCCCCCGGATTGTGCTAATCCCGATAAACTCGCAATGCTCCTTTAAGAGCTGCTTGAAACGCTGAAAGAATTTGGAGTTATTCTTGACGATGGACAGCGGGACAATGTAATGGATCTCGCCCGTTTGTGTCGGGCTCTGCAGAATAAGGTCAAGCGTGTGCAAGATAAAGAACACCGCCTCCTCGCGAATGCCAGGTACTTGGTATTTGCGTGTCAGGCGAGCAATAAAGTCTCGATGCGTCGTTAACGAATAGGCGGGCGTCCGATAGGGAGGATTTCCAACAAAAATAAGGCGCTTATGCGTCTCGTAGGAGAAGTCATAGAAATTAGCATTGTAAAGCGTTACGCAAGCATAACGCGTTTGGAGCGCTTCATCGTAGACGGTTCTGTCCAACTCAATACCAATGGTTGGAATATTCCTTGCGGCCAACGCGTGAATAAAGTTGCCGGAGCCAAACGAAGGTTCAATCGCAATTGCATCAGCAAAATCAATCCGCGAAACAATGTGCTCACAAATCTCAGGGCGCGTGAAGTATTGCCCCAAGATAAATCGCCGGTTCTGAATGTTCTTCTCTTCTACCATAACCTACCGTGGCAACTGCCAATTGATTTCGTCCAATCGCTGTGTAATCTCCTCCTGAAAGCTCGCAAAGTCGTACTGTTTTTCAAGGTCGTAGTCGTTAATTTCGAAGTACTTGGCATACTTGAGCACTTGCCCAAGATTGACCTGACCTTCCGTTTGATGATTGCGGTGTTGAATACTTAACGGGATTTTCCCTGGCTCAACATTTGCCTCTCCTGGGTGTTGGCTAACCATTTTACTTGGAATGACAAACAACCGACTTCCGTCTCCAAACAGGATATGAAATACAAACCAATCACAGCAACTGGGCTTAGTCTGCTGATACGATGAAGTCGAAAATTTAGAAGGCGAAACGCGGTCTTGCTTTAAGAAAATCTGCGTCTGTCCTTTAGAACACGCCCGGAGCGATTTAATTTCAATTCGCTCTTTTTGAGGCGTTAATGCATCGTAGCTTGTATCATTCGTGGGTTTTGTCCAACCGTTAAAGCTATTGCGAACTCTCATCTCCATAATGTCACCATACTTCTTCCCGGTTGCGATTGTAAAATAACTATAATACGGATAGCGTATTTGGCAGCGCTTGTAATATCCTTCCAAGGCTTCTCGGACAATGGCCATCCCTTCTGGCGCAAGGCCTCCATATTTCTCAATATCACACAACATCAACTCTAATTCTTCCTTCGTCACAGCGCACCTCTTTCATTCAAGAAAATGCGCCTTGTCGTTTGCCCCCTGAAGGCTTAGCACGGCCCGATGTAGAACACCCGACAAGGCGCATTCGATAACGCACCTCATCTCCCGTCTACATCTCCTCAAGTGCTAATTCTCAGAGGACAGGAATACAAAAATCAAACACTAACCATTTCGCCGAATAAACGAACTCCTTTCCGTTTAACGTCGCTATCATAACATATTTAGGAGAGAAGTGCTCGAAATTGGCTGGGATGAACGCCGAAGGCCCGGGCGCGGGCGCGCGAGAGGAGGTGGGGTGGCCGGAGGATACCCTAAAAAAGGGAGGGCCTACCTCGAGGTGACCTAGGGGCTAGGTCGAGGCGAGGGAGGGGCTAGGACAAAAAGCGCTCGGGCGGGGTGGAATTAACAAGGCCCCGTCTTATTGGCAATAAGACCCCGTCTTATTGGCAATAAGGCCCCGTCTTATTGGCAATAAGACCCCGTCTTGTTTGCAATAAGGCCCCGTCTTGTTTGCAATAAGACGGGGCCTTATGAGTTGCCTTAGGGGCGAGGGCGGGGTGGGCTTACATGCCGCTAAAGAAGAGGGAGGAGAAGGTGGTGATGGGGGCGGTGTCGCGCATATTGTCGATGATCTGGCGGACATCGCGGAGGGCGGCTTCCACTTCGTCGGCGATGGCCTGGTCGTTGACGAGGCGGCCGAGGGTGCCTTCGCCGCTTTCAAGTTTGGTGGTAATGGCTTTGAGGTTGGCAGCGGTGGCCTCGAGGTCGCCAATGAGCGGGGAGTCGGATGAGAGGAGGCGACCAAAGCCGCTCTGGGGATTGTTAAGCTTGGCAGTGATTTCGCGGATATTGGCGAGGGAGGCCTGGAGGTCGGCGTAGGCGGTGTCCTCTTCGCGCAAGAGTTTGCCGAGGAGACCCTTGCCATCGCGCAGGCCGTCGGAGACGTCGCGGAGGTTGGCGAGGATGGTTTGGAGGTCGGCGTAGGTGGTGTCCTCTTCGCGCAAGAGTTTGCCGAGGAGGCCTTTGCCTTCGCGCAAGTCGCCAGAGAGGGTGCGGAAGTTGGCGACGGTGGCCTGGACATCATCGTAGGTGGTGTCCTTGGGGTCGAAGAGGCGGCCGATGAGCCCTTCGCCGCGGCGGGCGCGACCAGAGAGATCGGCGAGGTCGGCAGAGATGGTACGGATGTTGGCGAGGGAGGTGCGCAGGTCCTCGGGGTCGACGGCTTCGCGGAGTTCGGCAACGAGTTCGCCGAGGTTGTCCATGATGTCGACGGGGGGCTTGCCGCCAATGGGGGCGCTTTCGGGGAGGGGCTCGGCGCTGGCCGAGCCGGGTTCGAGGACGAGGCAGCTGCCACCGAGGAGCGAGGTCTGGCCAACGGTGACGGAGGCGTCGGCACGCAGCGGGACATCGGCATTAATCCGGAAGTTGACCCAGACGCAGTCTTCGCCTAGGGAGAGCGATTGAACGCTGCCGACCTTCATGCCGCGGACGTGGACGGGGTCTTGGACGCGTAGCGAGCCCACCTGTTCAAAGCGCGCTTGGCGCAGGACGGTGTGCTTGCCATGGAGCCAATCAACGCCACTGATAATGATGGTGAAGAAGGCCAGAAGGGTGACCACGGCGACCACGAAGAGGCCGGTGATGACTTCGGGGAGGATACTTTGGGATTTGTTGGCCATAGTTAACGCTCCAGTGCTTGGGCGGCAAGGAAGGCTTGTACTTCCGGGATGGGAGAGTGGAGAATCTCGGCGGGGGTGGCGACGGTGAGGAAGCGGCCGTCTTTCAGAAAGCCGATGCGCTCGGCATAGCGCAGCGCGCCGCCCAAATCGTGGGTGACCACAATGCAGGCAGCGCCGTGGGTTTGGTTGACTTGCGTGATGAGCGCATCGATGGTGCGCGACATCACGGGGTCGAGCCCCGAGGTGGGTTCGTCGAAGAAGAGGACCTCCGGCTCCTCGATGATGGCGCGGGCAAAGGCGGCGCGCTTGACCATCCCGCCGGAGACTTCGGCGGGATAGAGCTCTCCGGCATCGGCCAGGCCCACCTCGGCCAGGGCGGCTTGGACGCGCTCGGCAATCTCATCTTCGGGCAAACAGCCATGCGAGCGCAGGGGCAAGGCAACATTCTCGGCCAGGGTCTTCCACCCTAGAAGCGCGCCACTTTGAAAGAGGTAGCCCACCCGGCGGCGGAGGGCCGAGAGCTCGCCAGCGGAGAGAGTGGAAAGGTCTTGGCCCAACAGGCGAATTGTGCCGGAGGAGGGCGAGAGTTGGCCAGAGGCGAGCTTGAGCGAGACGCTCTTGCCGGTGCCCGAGGGGCCAATGATAACGAAGCGCTCACCGCGCTTGACCGCAAAGGTCTGATTATCCAGCACCCGGCGCGAGCCGAAGCGCTTGCAGACCTGCTCAAAGGCAACGGCGGGGTCGGCGTTAGAGGACATAGCAGAATCTGGTGATGAAGTAGCCACCAATGAGAATGGCGAGGAAGGAGTAGATGACGGCCCGGCGCGTGGAAGCACCCACCCCCGCCGCGCCCTGCGTGGTGCAAAAGCCCACCGTGCAGGAGATGCCGCTCACAAGCATGCCAAAGACAAAGGCCTTCAACAGCCCCACCCAGAGATCCTTCACTTCGGCCGCCTCAACAATCTGGCCCATAAACTGCAGAAAGGGAATATTGAGCTGCGTGTAGCCCACAAGCGCCCCGCCGAAGAAGGCCACCACGCACGTATAGAAGGAGAGGAGCGGCGCCATCATCGCCATTGCCCACAGCCGCGGCACCACCAAGAAGCGCACCGGACTCACACTCATCATCTCCAGCGCTGCAATCTCCTCATTGACCGTCATCGTGCCCAACTGCGCCGCCATCGAGGAGCCGACACACGCCGCCAGGATAATCCCCGTCATAAAGGGCCCCATCTCGCGGAGCATTGCAAAGGAGAGCGTATAGGCCACCATCAACTCCTGCGAGAACTGCCGGAAGGCAATCCCCAGTTGCAGCCCCAGAATCATCCCCGTAAAGAGCGCCACCACCGTGGCCACCGCCAAGGTGCCAATCCCCACCACATAGAGTTGGCGCGCCCAGGTGCGCCGGCACTCGCGCTCCAGAAAAATCCGCGGCAACCCCAACGTGGCCAAGGCCGTCACCTGCGCGGTAAGCCCAAGCCCCGAGAGCAATCGTGCAGCCAGACTGCCGGCCGCTTCGCGTGTCAACATCATTCGCCATCCTCCTCGCCCGCCGCGCGGTGCGTTCGCCACCAAATCAGCCCCCAGAAGAGTTCATGCAAGGTCTCGTCCGAGCCCACCTCGCGCCGCGCGGTGTAGAAGGTCCAGAAGGGCGCCCAATTGCGCTCAACCACCGGCACATCGTGGATGGGGAAGAGAATCAGCGAGCGGCGATCCTCGCCCGTCTCCTCGTGGAAGCTACTCGCATAGAAGGGCCACAGACGGAAGTCACGCTTCTGCACCCGACTGCGTCCGCGGACATCATAGGCCACCACCTCCTCGTTCAGATAGAAGGGCCAAAAGCGCGTCAGGCGCGTACGTTGCACCTCGGTCTGCTGGCGCTTGTGCATCGCCAAGGGATAGAGGAACCACCAACCATCGCGCGTGCCGCGGTGGGTCATCCCCCAAAAACGCCAAGCCTTCCATGTGCTCTCCTTCGGGTCGGTGTAACGCTCAAAGAGCGGCCACGGGGCGCGGATCAAACGCGCGCCATCGGTGGTGGTGGAGTAACGGAAGAGCGGCGGAATCACCCCCCAGCCCTGCTCAGTGTCCGCGTCAATCCGCTCGCAGATTGGCCACAAACACCAGGCGTGCCCATTGTGCCGCCGGGCGTGGAAGGTCTGGTCATTCCAAAAGGGCCACAGGATAAACCGCGCGTCATACTCCGGCTCGCGCTTGGTGCCATAAATCGGCCAAAGGGCCCAACGCGTGCGGTCAGGGTCATACTTCAGCGAGAAGAAGGGCCACCCAAAGTAGTCGCGCATTACCCGCCGCGAGCCATCGGTCCGATAGCGCAACCAGAACGGGAAGAGCGCCCACTGAAAGTCCTCAAGCATAAAAAACTTCGGCAACTTGCCATAGACCGGAAAGAGCCCCCAATAATTCACATCCTCATCGCGGCCATGGGTCCAAATCGGCGGAATCGAAAGCGAGTAATCGCGCGAACGACGGTTCGTGCGATCCTCCTCCCGCCAGAAGGTCATCAACACGCGCCAATGAAACGCATCGCCGCGCCAAGCGAAGTGCGTCAACGGCCACAGCACCTCCATATCCCGATCCACCCGCTTAACCGGCGATTGCTCCCACGCAAAAAAGGGCCGCACCGCCAACCGCGTCATCCCCTCTCCCTCGCGACTGCCCCACTCAAAAAAGGGCCCCACGCGAAAGCGAAACGCACCCACCGGATCTGGCGCCGCTCCCGCAACCGCCATCCAGCACAAACCAAGGGCCAACAAAACCAATCGCAAACACCGAGACATACGACTCTATGATAGCACACCCCCGGTACGCGCGCAATAACAGGGCGCCGGGACCGCAAAAACGGTGCTCGCTACGCGAGCGTGAGAGGTGAACGGTGCGCGCGTTCGCGCGTGTGGGCGGTGATTTGTCGTAGCGGGCGGCTTTAGCCGTCCAGGTGGTAGCGGCCCCAGTGAAGGCCGAGCAAGGCGAAGCGCTATGCCAAAACGGTGGCCCCACATCGCTAGCAGCTAACCGCTAACGGCTAACCGCTAATTCTTGGCGGTGCGGGAGAAGTAGAAGAAGGTGGGGTCTTCGTGGTCGGGGCGGAGGCCGGAGGCGAGGAGCATGCGCTTGGAGGGAAGGTTCTCGCGGTAGCACTTGGCGAGGACCTTTTCGAGGCCCCAGTAGCAGAGGGCGTAGTCGGCCATCGCGCGCATGGCTTCGGTGGCGTAGCCGTGGCCTTCGGCTTCGGGGAGGAGGCGGATGCCGAGCTCGACGGTGTTGTCGTAGGTGAAGTTGTGGAAGACGCCCTCGCCGATGAACTCCTCGCCGAGGTAGAGGCCGAGGGAGAGTTCGGCGCGGCGCTCGAAGTCGTGGCGGGCGATTTGGAGGAACCAGGTGGCGGGAGGATCGCCTTCGCCGGTCCAATCGCTGCGCCAATCCCAGCCCCAGAGACGGGAACGGGGGAGGTCGCGGGCGAGGCGGCCGTAAGCGTGGACGTCGGCGTCGGCAACGGGGCGGAGGGTGAGGCGCTCGGCGTGAAACTCGGGGGGCGCGTCGAGGGTTTCGATGACGCGGCGGGGGGTGAGGGTGTACTTATCGAGGATCTCGATGGGGTTGTACTGGAGCTTGGACTTGCGCAGACCGCAGTCGCCGGCGTCATCCTCGCGATTGATGGTGTCGAGCTCGGGGCACTGGAGGGCGCGGGCGAAGGCCTGGGCGATGGTGGGGTAAGCGCCTTCGTAGCCGACGAGGGCCTTCTCGATGTGCACCACGAGGGTGGAGCCGACGACTTCGCCGACGGTGATGGCCACAAGGGAGCCCTCGTGCTCAAGGAGCCCGCCACAGAGGCCGAGGTCGTCGAAGGCCTCCAGGAGGAGACGCGAGCCGTGGAGCTCCTCGTTGGCCACAAAAGAGTGCTTGGCGTACTGGCGCTCGGCGTAGGCGCGCAGGAAGTCGAGGACGCGCGGGAGGTCGGCCGAGGTCATCAGGCGGAAGGTGGCGGTGGGGTAGAGGCGGCGGAACTTAGAGACGTGGTTACGCTGGCCGGCGAAGCGCTTGCCGGCGTAGTCCACGAAGTCGGAGAAGCGATAGAGGTAGTCGCGCCAGGTGCGGGGGTTGGAGAGGGTGAGATCGCGCCCATAGCGGCGGACAAGGGGCGTAAGGCGCTCGGCAGGGATGGAGGCGAGGACGAGGGGCCAGGCGTTCTCGACGCACCAAGCCTCGAGGGCGGCCAGGGCGCGCAGTTCGGCCTCGCTGTCGCCTTCGGGGTGGAGGGGATAATCAAAAACCTGGCGCCCGCCGTAGGCCGAGCGAATGAGGAGGCAGCCCTCGACCTCGGCGTAGGCGGTCTTGGCGTAGGGTAGCCACATGAGCTGGAAGCCGAGGGTGTAATCGGAGAGGCGGAAGCGCTGAGCGCAGAAGTAGGGGCGCAGGGTGGGCAAGACCTCACGGGTGAGCGGGCGAAACTCCATCGGTGGACTCCTGGAAGTGAAGATGGCAGAAGGCGCGCAGACGCAGGCGTAGGAGGTCGCGCAACAGCCGCGGGGCCGAGCGCAGGGCCCACGGCAGCCAGCGGCGAAAGGCGTAGGGGGCGACCTCGGAGGCCTTGACGGCGGCGGGGGTGGTGGAGAGGTGGTCGTGGAAGGCGCGCGCGGCGGGAGGGAAGGCGTCGGGACGATCGAGGGTGTAGGTGTAGAAGAGATTGGCGCTGCGGGTGGGCTGCTCGGTGGCCGTTAGACGCTCGGCAAAGAGGGCGCGGGAGGTGGCGTAGGGCGCGCAGACGGCGGTGGCATGGGTGGCAACGGTGATGGCCTCAGTGGCCAGGAGCCCGCGCCAGCCGATAAAGGCCACCGGCACGGCCGCCAAGAGCGCGCACGGCACCACCGCCCAGCGCGGACGCAGCATCACCCACGGCACCATCGCCGCCGGGTAGAGGAGCGGCACGTAGCGCGCGTAGCCCACGTAGAGCCGCGGCACGCACAGCAGCGAGAGCAAACAGAGCGCCCATACGCCGCCCCAACCACGCAGATGCCGCCGGTAGCCCAGCGCCAGGAGCGCCCCACCCCACAAGGTCAGCCGCAGGAAGGGGCCGAGCGCATCGGCACTCGCGCCATCAGAACCAAAGGTGGAAACGCCAAAGTGGGGAGCGAGGGAGGTGGTCCAGTGGCCGAAGTAGACGTAGAGCACGCGCGCGAAGTAGCCCATCGCCTGGGCATCGGCGTTCGCGGCAAGGAAGTCGGAGGAGATCTCGCGGAGTTGTCCGGCGGCGATGAGGCGGAGGGTCGGCAGGCAGAAGAGGGCCACGCCGGCCGCCGCCAGGGCCGCCTTCCACCAGAGGCGCGGGGCACGATAGAGCAGGAGCACGCCCAGGAGCGCGCCGGGGATCCAGGCGGTCGTCTTGGTCATCGCCGCAAGGGCGAGGGCGGCCAGGGCGAGGGAGGCGCGTGCGGAGGTAAGCGGGGCGCGCGTGTCGGCCACACAGAAGAGGGCAAGGAGGAGCAGGCAGTAGAGCGCGCCATCAGGCATTAGGTTGCCGACGCCAAGGAGCGTGAGGGGCGAAAAGAGCAGGAGGGCCGTTTGGAGGCGCGAGCAGGTGGCGCGCAGGGTGTGCCAGGCGGCGGCGAGCCAGAGCCAGAGGGCGGCGGTGGCCAGATCGGTGCTGCCGGTGAGGCGGTAGAGGGCGGCGCCGAAGCGGGAGAGGAGGTCGGGCAGCGCGCAGTGGAGGGGCGAGTAGTAGCCCGAGAGCGGCACGCCGGCGTGGAGAAGGGTCTGCGGGGCGAGATAGTTCTCCACATCATAGAGGCCACTGGGGGCGAAGGAGAGGAGCGCAAAGGCGAGGGCCGCAGCCACCGTCAGCGCCCAACTCCGCAAGCACCCGAAGCGGAAGGCCACCAAGGCAAAGCCCACCGTCACCATCCCCACGAGCAACGGCGAAGCAGCCAGCGCCACGGCAGCCGGGAAGAGGAGAAGAAGAGCCGACAGCGGACAGCTGACAGCTGACAGCCGCTCGCGCGACGGGCAGCGTGAGGGGCCAAGGGGAGTGACATCCACGGCTCGGACGGGCTCTCCACATCGAGCGCCAGCAAGCTGTCCGCTGTCAGCGATGACATAGCTCCTCGCGTTGCTCGGACTTGTCCGCTGTCCGCTTGCCAGGTTATCTTCCATTTGCTTCCACTGTCCCGCGCGAGGCCTAACGTCTACCCAAAGTAGCGCCCCATGTCGCGGGCGCGGCGGGGGTGGAACTTGGGCTCCTCGAGCCAGAGGGCATACCACATCTCGCCGAAGCCGGCGTTGGAGAAGTGGGCCAGGCGGTTGTTGGCGAGGTGGTCGAGGTTGGCCTTGAGGGTGGCGTTCTCGTTGCGCTCATCGCCCTCGCGCAGGATGCGGAAGGCCTCGTCGATGGCCCCGCGCTTGACGAGCATCCAGGCGTAGGTGGCATAGAGAAGGGCGGAGGTGTCGTAGCGTGTGCGGCGGACGGCGCGGCGGAAGGCCTTGTCGAGCGCTTCGGCCGGGACCTCGCGTTGCCAGAGGCGGGCGAGCTTGATACACGCGAGGGTGGGGTCGAGCAAGAGCGCGCGCGGCAGGAGGGCGTCGACGCGCTTAAAGTCCTTGCGCTGCCAAGCGAACTGCAGCTCCATCGTGGCGAGCTGGCGGCCGAGGAAGGGAACCCAGAGACGATAGCGCTCGAGGGGACGCAGGAGGGCCTGCACCTCGGCAATCATCGCATCGCGATCCTTGGCCAACTCGGCCTCGGCGGCCTTGGGGTTAGCCATCTGGCGGGTCTGCCAACGCTTGACCTTGGCCTGCATCTGCGCCTGGGCGCGGGCCATCACCGCCTGGACCTGGTCGGAGAGCGCGCCCATGCGCCGCTTGAGCAGCCAGCCCAGGCCGACCTGCCCAGCCACGAGCGTCAGCACGCCCCAAACCAGGCCCCAGCCCCAGCCGGTCACGCCCGAGAGCGTCAGCCCCAGCCCCACGCAGAGGGCCACAAAGAGATTGATGAGAACGGTAATCATAGGCTTTCCTTTTCCAAACTGCGCACACACGCGCGCACCAAGCGCAGACTCTTCCCGAGCGTCTCAGCCGAGAGTTGCTCGGCCGTGTCGGCGGCGGTGTGCCAGGGCGCATAGTCAAAGTCAATCAAGTCAATCGCCTGCCAGCCCTCGGCCAGGAAGGGCACGTGGTCATCGACAATCTCCCCCTGCGCGGGCAAGGGCAGCCCCACCTGTTCGGCCGCCCGGCACGCCAGGGCCTTCAGGCGCGGGGAACCATTCGTGGCCAACCCGGGCGTGCCCCCCTTCGCCCCGAGCATATCGAGCACAATCACGGGCACGCGCGGCAACTCGGCCGACCGCGCTGCGTGCCACGCGCCTTGCAGACCATCCTGCGCGTTGTAGCGCTCGCGGCTCTCCTCGCCATCAAGGAAGAGGTAGGCCACCGGCAACTTCCCTTCGCGCGCCAGGTGCAGAAGCAACCCCACCGTGCTTGCGCCATCATTCGCGCCGACGAAGCCGGCGATGCCGCGCTTGGTGTCGAAGTGCGCGGCCAGAATGGCCACCGGCTTGGCGGCAGCGGGGAGGTAGACATTGGTCATCGGCAGCCCCAGGCCAGAGGTGAAGGGCTGCAACTGCGCGCGCGGCCCCAACTGCGCGGCCAGCCACTCGGCGGCCCGGCGCCCGGCCTCGGTCCCGGCCTCGCGATCGGGGCACGCCTCCAGAAAGTGCACCACCGCCTGCAGCACGGCCTCCCCCTCGGCCTGATTGGTGCGCCTAGCGAACCACCCCGCAACCAATATAGCCGACAGCAGACAGCAGACAGCGGACAGCGCTGGCGCTCGATGTGGCGCGCCCGTCTGAGCCGTGGAAAGGATACCCCTTGGGCCAGCAGGCTGTCCGTCGCGTGAGCGGCTGTCCGCTGTCGGCTGTCGGCTATCGGCTGTCATCTGTCCTCTGCGAGCGCAGCGAGCTTTCACTCCACCCGCAGACCGAAGAGATTGAGGAGGCGATCGAGGTCGCCATTGCCATAGAAGTCAATCTCGAGGGTGCCCTTGGCGTGGCGGCCGTTGGGGAGGGTCTTGCCGGGGGTCAGGCGGACGGCGGTGCCGAAGTGGGCGTGGAGGCGGTCGGTAAGGTCGCGCAGATAGGCCTCGGGGAGGTCGCTCTTGGGCGCACGCTTGAGCGAGGGAGGCATGAGCAGCTGGTTGATAGCGCGCTCCAGGGCGCGGACGGTCATATTCTCGGCCACGGCCTTGCGGCCCAAGCGGATGCGGTCCTCGGTCTTGGGCAGAGAGAGGAGCACCTTGGCGTGACCGGGGGAGAGGCGGCCATCGGCCACCATCGCCTTGGTCTCGTCGGGCAATTCCAGCAGACGCAAGGCGTTGGCCACCGAGGGGCGGGCCTTACCCACGCGCTCGGCCACCTCGCTCTGGCTCAGCCCAAAGCGCTCGGCGAGCGTGCGATAGCCCTCGGCCTCTTCAATGGCATTGAGGTCGGCGCGCTGAATGTTCTCGACGATGGCGAGCTCGGCGGCCCGGCGGTCCTCGGCCTCCACTAGGATAATCGGCACATGCGTGAGCCCCGCGAGCGTGGCCGCGCGCAGACGCCGCTCACCGCCGATGAGCTCAAAGTGCCCCTCGGCCTGCTTGCGGCAGATGAGCGGCTGGATGATGCCGTTGGCCTTAATCGAATCGGCCAACTCCTGTAGCTCGGTCTCGTCAAAGGTTTGGCGCGGCTGCCAGGGCGAACGCACCACCTCGGTGACCGGCACCGTCAGCACACTACCGGCCCCGACCTCGGCGCGCGGCGCGGGCTCGGCCGCCACCACTTCGGGCTCGGGTTCAGGCTTGGCAATCTTCTTGCCCAGGGCGGGAATCACCGGGCGCTGAATGGGCTTGACCGGCGCGGTCGGCGCATCCAGCAGCGCCCCCAACCCGCGCCCCAACCCCGCATGGCGGCCAGACTTCTTCTCTTGCTTCTTCACGCGATACCTCTCCTCTTAGGGATACATGCCAGAGCGCATCAGACCGAGGGTCTCGGGCAAACCGGCCATCAGGTTGATATTCTGCAGGGCCGAGCCCGCCTGGCCCTTCATCAGGTTATCGATGTAGGAGACCACGCGCAGGCGGTTGACGCGCTCGTCCACGCTCACCACCAGGTCGCAGAAGTTCGTGCGCTGGACGCAGTTGGTGCCGATGGGGGCCTTCGAGCCATAGACCCGCACGAAGGGCGCGTCCTTATAGAACTCACGGTAGAGCGCCACGGCCTCGGCCTCGGTGAGGGGGGCCTTGAGCTGGGCGTAGAGCGTGCTCATAATGCCGCGGCAGAGGGGCAGCACGTGGGCCGTGAAGGTTAGGCGCACATCCTGACCATACTGCAACGAAAGCTCGCGCTCCACCTCGCAGACATGCTGGTGGCCGGCAAGCTTGTAGGCATTCATATTCTCGTAGCGCGCCGGATAGTGGAAGGTGGCGGCCAACTTCTTGCCCGCGCCCGAGACACCCGTCTTGCAATCGCAAATCACGCTCATCGGGTCGAAGAGCTGCGCCTTGGCCGCCGGCGAAAGGCCCAAAATGCACGAACAGGCAAAGCAGCCCGGATTGCCCACCACGCGCGCGGCCTTAATCTCCTCGCGATGGAGCTCGGCCAGACCGTAGGCATTCTTCCCCAAGAGCTCGGGGGCGGCGTGGACGGGGTCCTTCCCGTGGCGCGTGGCGTAGTCGGCATAGGCCTCAGCGGTCGTGAAGCGGAAGTCGCCGGAGAAGTCCAGCACCTTCGCGCCCGTGGCCAACACCTTGTTCGCCTCATACATCCCCACGCGGTCAGGCGTCGAGAAGACCACGATGTCCGCCGGCGCCTGCGCGCGCTCATCGGCCGCATCCAAGATCGGCAAATCGCAGAAGCCCTCCAAGTGCGGAAAGAGCTCGCTAATGCGCTTGCCCACATCCTCGCGCGCCACCAGGGCCGTAATCTCCGCCTCCGGGTGCTGCTGCAAGAGCTCAATCAAACCAATGCCGCCATAGCCGGTGGCGCCGATAATCTTTACCTTTACCATACGCTTCCAATGCCTTCAATCGGGAAAAACGCCCCCACTATACCATAAGTGTGCGTGCTACGCACGCCCCAGCGGTTAGCGGTTGGCTGTTAGCGGCTAGCCCGCGCTGCGCGCGGGGGGTGCCTTCGGCGCGGCCCGCCTTAGCGGTAGAGGCCCTGGCGGAGGGTGGCGAGGAGGGCTTTAAGGTCGAGGGCGTTGGGGAGGCCGAGGGCTTGGAGGGCGGCGGGGAGCGAACCGTAGCGCTGCTTGAGGGTGCCGGCGAGGGCCTGGCCGGTGAGGGCGGCCTCCCCTTCGCGGAGGTAGAGGCCGAAGAGCTGCTCGACCATCTGCGCGCGTTCGGCGGGGAGTTCCGGCAAGGCGGCGCGGCAGGCCGTGATGCGCTCCTGGCGCGTGCGCGGCGCGTGGCCATAGCCCCAGGCGAGCAGGAGGTCGAGCGTGTCGCACGCATCCAACTCCCGGAGCCGCTGCAAGTGCGAGAGGATCTTAGGCTTGACCCCGGCGGCCGCGAGCGCCTCGCGCAACGCCTGCTGCGTCTCTTCGCCAACCCACTGGGCGGTCAACGCCTCGGCCGAGGCCACGCTCCGGATCCGCTCGCCGAGGATCTCCTCCACCTCGGCCAGAGAGCGGGCCACACCCTCGAAGTAGAGACTGGCCTGGCAATCCACCTCGCGCCCGTGGCGCTTGCCCAGGCGGATCTCCGAGCCCTCCTCCCCGGGGTCTGGGGGCAGGCAAATGCACGGCTTGCAGCCGCACCTCGGGCAGACATCATCCTCCTGCTTCGGCCGCTCCGTCGGCGGGCAGACACACGGGGCCTGACCGCACTTCGGGCAGAGCTCGAGCGCGCCGCCATCCCACTCGGGGTTAAAGAGCCGCCCGGTGTTGGACTGGGGGAAGAAGTCGTAGATGGTAAAGAAGTCCTTGCCCTCGCACAACCGCGTTCCCCGGCCGATAATCTGCTTGAAGGTGACCTCCGACTCCACCTCCCGCATCAGCACCACCGCGCGCACATTGCACGCATCCACCCCGGTGGTCAACTTCTCGGAGGTCGTCAGAATCACCGGCAGCCGGCTCTCGTTGAGGCAAAAGGTCTTGAGCACATCATCGCCCACCGCGCCATCATCGGCCGTCACGCGTTGGCAGTAATCCGGCTGCAGACACCCCGCCGCCTCGGCCACGGCGCGCGCGAGCGTGCCCTGCGCCACACGCCAGGCGAGCGTCTCGCGAATAAGCCGGGCGACCGTTGCCGCGTGGGCCTGGTTCTCGCAGAAGACAATTGCCTTCTCATCGAGCGGCAGCTCCTCGAGCAAGACCTCGACGAAGCGCTGCTCGCGCTCGGCGATGGTGAGATGGTTGCGGTAGAGCTCGCGATTGGTGTAGGTGTGCTCGCGCTCCACGGCCGCCTCGTTGGAGAGCTCGTCGCCCTCCTGGAAGTGGTAGCGCTCCAAGGGCGAGATCATCTGCTTGACGCAGTAGGGCGCCAGATAGCCATCCTCTATCCCTTGCTTGAGCGAGTAGCTATAGACCGGCAGCCCGAAGTAGTCGTAGGTGTCGCGATTCGCGTTGCACACCGGCGTGGCCGTGAGCCCCAGCTTCACCGCGCCGGTGAAGTAATCCAAAATCCCCCGCCACTGACTCTGCGCGTTCGACCCGCCGTGGTGGCACTCGTCCACGATCACCAGGTCAAAGAAGTCCGGCGGGAAGGCCTTGTAGCGCGTCTCCTCGCCGCTCTCGCCCAGGAGCGTCTGGTAGATTGTCACGTAGCAACTGTAGCCCAGCGGCACCTCCGCGAAGTTCGCCTTCAGCCGCACCACGGCGTTCCCCAGCGGCGTAAAGGTCCGCGCCGTCTGGTTCGCCAACGCATTCAGATAGGCCAAGAAAAGCACCCGCGGCCGACGCTTCCCCAGCCCCTCGCGCGACCACTTGACCTCAAAGAGCTTGTGCAGCAGCTGGTAGGCGATGTAGGTCTTCCCCGTCCCCGTGGCCAAGGTTAAGAGCGCGCGCTCCTTCCCCTGCGCGATCGCGCCGATGACCGCCTCCACCGAGCGCTCCTGATAGTAGCGGATGGGGCGATCGCCCACCTGCGCCCACGGCACCTGCGCGCACGCGCTCACCAACGCCTCCCCCGGCCCCGCCGCCCGCCGCTCCGCCTCCACCCGCGCGAGCAACGCCTCGGGCCCGGGCATCTCCGCCATCGTCAACCGCTGATGCGTCCCGGCCACCAAATCCCACGCCAAGAGCGTCCGCCCATTCGTGGCAAAGGCAAAACGCACCCCCAACGCCTCGGCATACTCCCGCGCCTGCGCCTCCCCCGCCTCGGCCCCCACCTCGACGCTCTTGGCCTCCAACACCGCCACGCGCCGAAAGCCCACCATCAGCACATAATCCGCCTTCCGCGCCCGGCGCCCCTTCCGCCCCGGCGCAACCACCTGCTCGGTCGCCACCCGCGCCGGCGCCGTCTCCCAACCCGCCTTCCGCAGCGCCGGGTCAATCAAATCCTTCCGCGTCTGCGACTCATTCATCGCCCCCGCCCTCTCCCCCTCCGAAAGCCTCCGACAACACCGCCCGCCGATAAACCCCGCACTGCGCCACCCCCTCCTGCGCCAACGCCACCACCCGGCGGCTCACCCCCTCCGCCCGCTCCAACCGCGCAACCACCCGCTCCTGCTCCGCCAATGAGGGAAGGGGGAGGTCTAGGTTGCGGATACTTGTGGCCGTGGTGCTTGGCCTTCCACTATCAGGGACCAACTTCTCGAAGTCGACACTCTGGCAAAAACGATGAAGGAAGGCGGGTAGAACCTTCTCGAAAGCTATCAACCCAAAGGCTGTGTCGATATTCCATAGCGGCTCGGGAATAAGCATTGGGTTGTTCAGGGTCCCTTTACGCCCGACCAAGACCGTATTCGCGGGACACCGCCAGGCATTCGCGTAGCCTATCTTGCCGCCGCTTCCGTAAATTGGGAATGCGCCGTTTGGGTCCTCAACCGCGCGTTGATTGGCACCAGCACGTACTTCGCAGACATCGCCGAGCTTGGCGGCGGGGGTGGAGGAGAGGGCGGCGAAGGATTCATCGAGGGTGGCGCGGAAGTGGCGCTCTGCGGTTTCGGCCATCTCGCGGAACTTGGCCTCCATCGCGTCGATGGCCCCGAGCGTCCGCTCCAAGTGCGCCACAATCCGCTCCTGCTCGGCCAAGGAGGGAAGGGGGAAGGCAACAGCGTCTAGATCCCGTGCGAGTAAGTGCTTGACTGTGACGAAGTTCTTCTTCTCCCAAATGGCAGTCAACACCTGCTTCATTCTATGAAAGAGGTAGCCTGGGAGAATGCGGCTCTCCTTGGGCACCAGTTTACAGACTCGCTGGTTGAGTACGGCCTCCCCACTCCGCCACTTGGCGATGTTAAAGTCTCCATCCATCCCCACCAGAATATCCCCGGCGTGGATATGGTATTGCGAGGGGCACGGCTCATCCGTGAAGGTCTCAGAGTGTCCAGCGAGGACATTCCGAATCCGTATCAACGGCAGGCCGCGACCTTCCACATTGAACTTCTCCGCATTGAAGGGGAAGCCGTAGACCACCTCGCAGACATCGCCGAGTTTGACGAGGGGGGTGTTCATTGGGCGAGGTCCTTGAGGAGGGAGTCGAGTTCGGCGTGGAGGGCGCGGAGGCGGGCGAGGCAGTCGGCGGCGGGGGGGAGCGTTTCGGCCTGGAGGTGAGGGTTGCGGACGGAGAGGTCGAGGGTTTGGGGGTCGAGCGTGGCGGGGTCGAGGGTCCAGGCGTTGGGGGAGTCGGGGAGCGGGGCGTTGGGGCCGGCGGAGGCGAGGCGCTCGAACTCGGCGAGGTCGCTCTCACGCAGGGGGCGCTTCTTGCCGAGGGCGACGCCCTCGGGCGGGGTGAATTGGTAGTAGCGGATGGGTTGAGTGGTCGGCTCGCCCTTGGTAAAGAAGAGGACGATGGTGCGCACGCCGGCGTTGACGAAGACCTTTTGGGGAAGGTCGAGGACCCAGTCGAGGCGGCAGTGCTCGAGCAGGCGGCGGCGCATGGCGATGGAGGCGGCGTCGGTATTGGAGAGGAAGGTGTTCTTGATGATGATGGCCGCGCGGCCGCCCCGGCGGAGCTTGGCGACGAAGTGCTCGAGGAAGAGGAGGGCGGTCTCGGTGGTGCGGAGGGTGAAGTTGGCCTGGACGTTGGTGGAGGTGGCCGCGCCGAAGGGGGGATTGGCCAGGATGATGTCCACGCGGTCGCGGTCGGTAAAGTCGGCAATGCGCTTGGAGAGGGTGTCGACCTTCTCGATGTTGGGGGCGGTGAGGCCGTGGAGGATGCAGTTCATCTGGGCGGTGATGTAGGGCAGGGCCTTGACCTCGCAGCCGGAGAAGGTGCGGTGCTGGAGGATGTCGTAGGCGTGGGCACCCGCCTCGCGCGTGCGCTCGCGCAGGTAGGTAAAGGCCTCGCAGAGGAAGCCGCCCGACCCGCACGCGCCATCGTAAATCGTCTCGCCCAACTTGGGGGCAAGCACGCGCACCATCACCCGGATGAGCGCGCGCGGCGTGTAATACTGCCCGCCATCGCGCCCGGCATTGCCCATCGCCTGCAGGCGCTCCTCGTAGAGCACCGAGAGCTCGTGCTGCTCGGTCTCGGTCGAGAAGATCAGCGGCTGGACCTTCTCAATCACCTCGCGCAGCAGGTAGCCATCGGTGAAGGTGCACGTCAGCTCCGAGAAGATGGCCCCCACGCGGTAGGCCAGCGAATCCACCGCCGCCTCGTCGCGCAGCCGACGCAGCCCCGGGAAGAGTTCGCGCTGGACAAAGTCTATCAGCTCGGGCCCCGTCAGCAGCCGCCCCACATCCAGCCGCCCCTCCGCCGTCTGCGGATAGGCCCACCTGTGCCAGGCCAGCGCCTCGGGCAAGACCGGCTCGTAGCGCTCGCCGCACAGCTCCGCCTCCGCCTGGCGCCCCGCCTCGGCCGCATCCAAATAGCGCAAGAAGAGCAACCAGCTCGATTGCTCCATATACTGCAACGCACTCCCGCACCCACTCCCGGGCTTGCGCAACTCGTCATCAATCGCCTTGAACGCCCGCGCCGCACTCTGCGCAAAACTCTCAACCTTCGCCATAACGCTCCTCTCAACAGGGCTTAGTATAGCACAAGTGCGCGGCGTGCGCCCGCGTGAGAGGGCGGCTGGGGGTGTGGCTGGGGGTGCCGGGCCAGGCGGGCGCTGCGCGCCCTGCGCGGCAAATATGCCGCGCCACAGAACAGCAAACAGCAGGAGGAGGGCTGGCCTTTCGGTAAGCGGCTCACGCGCCAGGCGGGGCGGAGGCCAAGGCGCGGCCATTGGAGCGGCTGGGGGCAGGGGCGGGCGCGGCTGGGGGCAGGGGCG
>SFJE01000009.1 GCA_004555175.1 Lentisphaeraceae bacterium
GCCCCCCTCGCTCCTACCCCCACAGACACACCTCACTCAGCGAAATTCTCATCAAAAGGTCATCCCGGCCTAAAAAGTAGTTGACAACATACATATTTGAACTTTGTGTTCTTTGTGGTTGCTAAATCCTGCGTCTATTTCGGCGTGCTTGTTGACATAGCTCCTTCGCTTCGCTCGGACTTGTGGTTTCCTCTGCGTGTCTTTGTGTGCCACCGTGTATGCACGAAAAAAAGCCGAAGTCTTTCGACTTCGGCTTCAAGATGGTGCTCGGGGGGGGACTCGAACCCCCACGGATCTCTCCACATGCACCTCAAGCATGCGTGTATGCCATTTCACCACCCGAGCGGTGAACGGGCGGAATAATAGCAAACTCTCCAAAGAGAATGCAAGCACTTTTTTTACTTTTTGCCTTTCGCCCCTCTCAACGCCATTCCGACGCGCTCTCCGCCCCCTACCAAGCGCTTCCCCTCTCGAGCCTTCACCATCCTTGGTAAAGAAAAACGGGGCAGCCTCGCCCCGTCAAACCCACCACGCCATCCCCCGGGAAAACCGCCCGAAGCAGTCCAGCCCCTACGCCCGCTCTCATTCCGAACGCGCAGGCGCAGGCCCCTGCAAAGCCCGAGCCAGCCACGCCCAACTCTGCTCGCGCCATGCGTCAATCACCTCGCGCCGGAAGGAGATCTGCTCCCCGCGGGCGATGGCATCCAGGGCCGAGGCAAGGTTATCGACAACCATCTCGCCCGCCACCGCCGCCTGCGCAAAGCCCTCGATACGCGTAAACATCAACTTCCGCTGTGGGTGCATCGGCCGCAGGAAGCGCACATTACAATCGTAGATTGAAGAGAACATCACTGCGTGAAAGCTATCAGTTATACACGCCTCGGCCCGCGCGAAGGCTCGGACGAACTCGCGCGGGCCAGCTGCGAGCGAGATGCGCACACGCGAAGGCTTTACCATCTCGCCCACGCGCGCCATGAGCGAACACACACTGCGCGGAAAGGCCTTACTATAGCCATCGCACAAGATCTCCACCGTCCACCCCACCTGCTCTGCCCACCGTTCCAATGCCCGAACCGCGCTAGGAATATCCTCCGAGAGGAAATAGCAAACCAATCGCCGGGGGCGACGCTTGCGCTTGGCCAGGCACCACCACGCCTCGCGCGGCAGAAGCAACGTTGGGTCCACCACATGGGCCACCTCCCGCGCATATCCCGTCTGCCGGACCAACTCCACGCCCTCGGCCTCCCGCACGCTAATAGCCTCAAAGTTCTGAAACCCCGCCGCATAGTCGTGCGTCGCAGGGAGCGTCCGCATTCCAAAGCTGGCCGCATACGAAATCGCCCGAACCGCAGGCGCCCCAAAGAGCAGGTACGGCTCAGGCTGCCCCCAATCCCCGCCATGCCACACCTGGTCGCTCCCCACCACTAAACAATCCACGCCCAGGTCCTTCGGCGCGTCCTGCCACTCGCAGAAGTGATAGGGCGTGAGCCCCAGCCGCCGCACAAAACGCATCGTCCGCAAATACCGCACAATCCGGTCCCACGTCCGGCACCCAGCCATCCCACGGACAATACACCCCACCCACTGCCGCACGCTCCATGCAACGAACGGGGCCTTCAAGCACGAATTCGTCTCGTTCAGCCACCGATCCACCACCACCACCGTGTGCCCCATCCGCTTGAGCGCCTCCTTCAGCGCCCAACACTGCAACACGCCCCCGTAGTTGAGTTGCGCGTGAAAGGTCAAAATCCCGACTTTCATCCTAAAACTCCAGACCGTTTCAGACGACGCCGAACAAAGCTTTTAGCACGCGCCATCAGTGAAGGACGGAGGCAACGCGCTAGGACGCACGGAAAGTGCGCGGCCGAACAGCTGGCCATAAAGCGCGCTCGGTTGGGATGGGGATGCGTGCTATGGAGGATGGCCGAGTTGCCGCGTAGGACCGAGGCATAGGTCGTGGCACGGCTCTCGAGCTCACCTTGCACTTCGCCCCAAAGCTCGGCCCCGCGCGCGGTATTCACCAAGACGCACGAGATGCCGCGGTCGTCGTCCATCTCAGGGAGGACTTGCCCAATGCCCCAGAAATCACCAATTGTTAAATCCGCCCCACTGCGCAGTTCCTTTTGCGAACAGGCGTGGCATGAGGGACGATTACACAACTCCCGCAAGAAAGCTTGCATAAAGGGATCTTGTGAGAACTCGCAGAGATACTCCGTATCATTCGCGAAGCGTAATGATACGGAGTATCTCTGCCAGCCGCAATTCTTGCGCCTGGCAGAGATTCTCCGTATCTTCGAGCCGAAGGCTCGAAGATAATTTTTTTGCTGATATTGGAGGTAATCCTGCCACACGCGCGGGCTCGGAACCGCATGGCAGACCACCTCCACGCAAACCAGGCGTGGCATGTCGCGGCCAAGGACCCGTTTTAGGGCCGCGATTTGGCACGGCGTCCCAGAGAAAAGCACCTCAAGACCCTTGGCAAGGTCCGTTTTAACCGCGCGATAAATGCCTTCGACCCGCGATTGCAGGTACTTCGAGCCACGCAAGGCTGCAAGCCCCGCTTCGTCTATCGCGGCAATATGACGAACCGACCAATCCGACTCATCAAAGGCCGCACCATAGACCCGTCCACCGCGCGTAAGGATGCGCCGAGCCAAGAGCGAGAAGACGCCCCCGGAAGAGGAATCGAGTCGCAGTGCGGTATCGCGCGCTCTAGCCGCATAGACGGCCTGCGGTTCACGCGCCGCCTCTGGATGTAGCACCGGGCAGACGGCCTCGCAACGGCCACAATGCACGCAAGCGGCCGTATCAATCTGCGGATACAGAAATCCCTCTCGATCGGCCACCATTCGAATAGCCCCCTTGGAGCAAACATCGTGGCAAGCCGCACAACCGCAGCAAAGGGCCCTGTCCGCCAAATGGACGGTCTTGGAAGCGCGGTTGAAGAGCTTGGAGAGGCGGTTAATGACAAAGGCGCGCTCGGCCTGATTGAGGATGAGGAACCAAGAGAAAGGCAGTAGCACCACCTCGACCAGCCCCGTGGTCATCACCACGCGCAGGAACGAAGGGGCCATCATCAACTGAGGAATCACACCCATCGTTCCGGTCAGCCCGATCAAAAGCGCAATCGGGAAAACAATGGTACGCAGCCAAACCTTCGCACTCATCTTCACCAGCGTTCGTGCGAACCACACTCGCCCCGTGGCACAGAAGGCCATCGTTATCACCATCGCCCACCCCACAGCCGTCGGGTCGACCCCTAGGGCAATCAACCCCCACGCAATCGGCAAGGTCATCACCAACGAGGTACCCAGAAATGCTTGATAAAGCGCCACCTTACCATTGGCATTCACGCAAATCATGTGCCCAACGGCCAGCTTATCAATCACATTCATCGCTAGCACAAAAACGCAGAACTCGGCAGCATACTGCGGCGGCTGCTTCAACCACAAATGGAGCACCTCCTCCACCTCCAGCGTTAGCGGAATGGCAAAAACTAGGATGAAGAGCGTTCCCAGTTTGCAGGTTTGGTAGGCCATCTGCCGCGCGCGGTCGTAATCTCCCGCGCCCCACGCATTGAAGATAGCCGGCGAGAAGGCGCCGATCAGGCTTCCCGAGAGCGCATTCGTCTGCCCCGAGAGGTTGGACCCCACCGAAAACCCGGCGTTGACCTTCGGACCAAAGTACTTATTGAGCAGGACGGCATCGCCCTGCGCCCGCAAAATCGCCCCAAGCATCCCCCACGCATTCCAGAAGGCATAACTACACAACCGCTTGACATTGGCCAAACAATTCAAGTATCGGCGGACCACCCGGCACTCTGGAAAGATGAAGTACGCTCGCACCGCGATAATCACCTGCGGCAGAAGCGCCAGCAAACATTGAATCCCCGCATACTTTGCCAGCCACACGCCCGGATGCTGAAGCATATAGTAGAGAATGCCAACATTGAGGGTTGTCGTCACAAACGAATAGATTGTAAGTTCAGCGATATATTGCCGCGCGCCATACATCGCACTGAATGGCAAGGTGACCATCCCCAGAAAACAGCTAATGCACACACACCGCCACACCCACACACACGCATCCACCCGATCCGGCGGAATCGTCAGAAAGTGCCGCACCGCCCACTCCCCCAAAGGATACCCTAAGCACATCAGCACCGTCGGCAATACCGTATGAATGACCACCGCAGTGGTAAACCACATCCGGCAATCTGCAAGCCCCGCCGCAGGATCCTTCCGCTGCTCCCCCACTGAAATTGCATAAAAACGTCCAATAGCTCCACCCAGAATTCCATTGAAGTAGGCGATGAATGCCGTCAGGCCGCCGACGACGCCCATTAGGCCGTAGTCGACTTCACCCAAGGCCATCAAGGTCCAGCGGCCACAGAAGAGGCCGATAATCAACGCATAAAGCGAGCGGCCGTAGGTGGCAATGATGTTCAGAAAGATACGGCGATTCTCGGTCATAGGTCCACCGGGGCGGGGGCTTCGGGGTTTGCGGGCGCTTTCTCCTGGGGAGTGAGCAGGGGGAGGAAGTCCATCTGGAGGGCCTTGGCGAAGCGGGAGGCGGTGCGCAGGGTGATGGAGACATCGCCATTGAGCACTTTGGTGACATAGGGGCGCGAGGCATTCATCCGCGCAGCCAGCGAAGTTTGGTTGAGCCCGAGGTCCTTCATTCGCCGAAGGACCGCCCGGAGGAAGATAGAAGCCGCTCGATCAATCTCTTTCATTGGTCGCGAAGTGTATCAAACTTGTTACCATCCCGCAACGATGGACGGAAATGGTGAACAGTGAACGGTGAGAGGTGCAGGCCGAGCAAGGCGAGGCGCTATGTCAGCACAGTGAAGTGCCCCGGCGCGGGAGGTGGTTAGGCGGAGCAGGCTGCATCAATCCTCGCACCCTCCCCTGATTTGCCCTCTGATTTGCCCCCGCTCGGCTCTCCGTTTCCGCTTCATCGCACGCGCGCACTCTCCTACTTCTGCGCGGGGAGATCCTCGTAGGCGATGGATTGGAGTTCGCGCTTGCCCTTGTGGAAGGAGAGGCCGACGATGACGAGCGGGCGGCCGTCGTGGAGGTAGGGCGTGGTGTAGCCGCGGTCCTTAATCTGCTGGAGGGCCTCCTGGGCGGTGGTGCCATCGGTCTTGAACTCAAAGAGGTAGATGAAGTCGGGGAGTTTGACCACCAAGTCCGCGCGCTTGCCGGAGGATTGGCCGGCTTCGGCGATGGGTTCAAAGCCGCGCGCGAGGAAGAAGGCCTGCAAGAGCCGCTGGTAGTTGTACTCCTGAATGCGCTCCTCGGTGGCGCCATAGTGGCACTTGGCGTAGAAGTCGGGCAGGTCGGCGCGCAGGAAGAGGTCCCGGTGCGCATAGCGCAGGTGGGCATTGAGCCGCGAACGTTGCGCATCATCGGGAATCGCCAGCTCGCAGAGGAAGGCGTTCAGGTCGCGGCGGATTTCCTCGTCAGGGACGCCCAGGATATAATTGTCGTAGGTTGCATCATAGCCCTTGATGGTCAAATAGCCAGTCTGATAGAGCACGACGATTGGCGAAAGCGCGGCGAGTTGCGAGGGCGTTTCCAACTCGGCGGGGGAGGCCATCAGCGGCTGATCAAAGTCCATCTCGAGCAACTCGTTGCGCCGCAGGAAGGTCGTCAGCGTCGAGGGGCGCCCCGTCGTGGACCACTGCGCCGAAAATACGCGCTTACTAGAAGATAGCGTTCGCGCAATGGCAATCGGATTATAGACGCTCTCCTCGGAGTCGCCCGAGAAACGGTAGCCATTGAACCAGTGCGCAAGCCCGGCCATAAAGTCGGCCTTAGAGAGGCCCATCTCCTGGGCGCGGCGGTCGAGGTGCTCGGCGAAGTTCGTCTCCAGCTCCTCCTGGGTGTAGCCGAGCATGGTGGCGTAAGCGGGGTCGTAGGTGAGGTCGACAATGTTATTCAGCCCCGAGAAGACGGCCATCGAGGCGAACTTGGAGATGCCAGTAATCATCGCAAAGCGGATGGCCGCTTGATTGGCCTTGAGGACGGCATAGAAGTTTGCCAACTCTGCGCGAATGCGCTCGCACAGTTCTGGCTTGTTCAAGGTGTGGCAGATAGGCGCATCATATTCGTCAATGAGGACCACCGCCTGCTTTCCCTGCTCTTGCAATTGCCGCAGGGCGCGCGCGAAGTTAATCTCCGGCGGCGCGTCTAACTGAATACCCTCAAAGCGCGCAAGCTCTGCGGCGACATGATCCTGGAAGCGCAGATGGAAGCGCTCAAGCGTCTCGCCCGTCGTCGTCGACATATCAAAGTGCAATACCGGCCAAGACTGCCAATCGTAGTCTTCCTTGGAGATGGCCAGGCCCTCGAAGAGTTCGCGCTTGCCCTGGAAGATGGCCTTGAGGGTGGAGATCATCAGCGACTTGCCAAAGCGCCTCGGCCGTGCCAAGAAGAAGGTGCTCGATGAACAGCCCCCGGCGCGAATCAGCCGATAGAAGTAGTCCGTCTTATCCACATAAATGTTCCGATTCTTACGAATCAGCGGAAACTCTGAACTCTGTACATTGATGAGGGCCATCGACTACTCCTTTCGCGTCTATTATAGCATCTATAACGAGCGGGGCGGCTACAGATCCGCCTTTAGCGGCGGAAGGGGACGCTCCAGCCGAGTTTGAGGGCGAGGGGGGCGTAGGGGTTGTGGTCTTCGGGGAGGAGCAAGCGCACTGGACGGGGCGAGGCGGAGGCCTCGAGTGCGGCTCCGGGGGCGAGGCTCGCCACGGCCACCCCATCAGCATAGATCCGCGCCTGCGCGCCCTCGGCCTCCTCAACGCGCACCACCACGCGCGTGCCATCGGGGATGACCAACGGCCGCGCGCTTAGCGCGTGCGGGGCAATCACGCTAATGACCAACGCCTTGGCTGCGGGCGAGACCACCGGTCCGCCCACCGAGAGCGAGTAGGCCGTCGACCCCGTGGGCGTGGCGAGGATGAGGCCATCGCAGAGGTAGCGCGCCACGGGAAAGCCATCGAGCTCCAGGAGCAAGGCAATGGCGTGGCCACTCTCGGAGCGGCTGACGACCACATCGTTGAGCGCATCGGGGAAACGCGAGGTGCCGGCAATGCCCGCCGCGAGCGCGGTCCGCGCCTCCACCGCATAACGCCCCTGCGCGAGCGCCTGCAAGAGGGGGCCAAAGCCCTCCTCATTGACGGCAGTCAGGTAGCCCAAGCGCCCAATGTTCAGCCCAATGAGCGGCAACTCGGTGGCGGCAACCGCGTGGGCCGCCGCCAGGAAGGAGCCATCGCCGCCGAGGGAGATAACCCCCTGCGCGCCGGCCTGGGCAAAGGCCTCCGGCGCCACCCCGGGCGCGGCGCCCAGCGCCTCGGCCGTCTCCGGCGAAGGCAACAAGCGAATTCCGGCGGCCTTGGCCGCGCGCACCAATGCCTCCACGCCCTCACGGGCCCGCGACCGCGTGAGGTTGGCAATCAGTCCGAGCGAAGTAATCGGCCTCACAGAAGGACTTTAAGGACAACCTTCTTGACCTTCGTGGCGCCGGGCACGCGCATCCCGGGCGCGTGGGCATCCTGCGGGAAGAGGACGAAGAAGCCGTCCTTCGGGAAGGGGATAGCCGTGCCCTCGCCGGCCACAAAGCCAATATCGGCCTCGGGGTTATAGGGTTTGGTCTCGGCGAGGTCGGCGGTCAGCGGCCGCCAGCCAATGGCCTCGCACCCCTCAAAGAGGAACTGAATATCGGCGTAGGCGCGGTGATACTCCAGCGCGCACGCCTCGGGCGCGCGCGTCTCGTATTCCTGCACATTGGCATAGAGCGCCTCGGTGCCATCGGGCAACGTCTCAATCACGTGGTGCCCAACCGCCGGCGGTGCCTTTACGGCCTCGGCCAACCACGCAAAGGCCTTCTCGAAGCGCGCACCGAGCGCCAACTTCCCAGCCTGATCCAAGGTATCAATAATCATCGCTTGTTCCTTTCCGCAATCGCCTGAATGATAGCATATCCGCTCCCCACCGCCAACTTCCGCGCCAGGCCCCGATAGTAACCCGGCGGCGTGCGCTCGGTCACCCGCGCCAAGAAGTCCCCCTCCCGCCGCTTACGCACAAAGCGCGGACCCCGCCCTCGCCACACTGGCAGCACCCCCTTCAAGATACACGCGCCGACCACCGCGGCCAGGAAGAATCCACCGCGTCCCAACCACAGCCGCCACCCCCACAACGCCCCCGCCGAAGCGAGCATATTCGAGAGGTACCCCCGCCAGAGCTGCCGCTGCGGCAGCGCCCGCGCCGAACTTCCCTCTGCGTGCAACGCCGGCTCGGTGGGCACATACCACACCTCATAGCCCGCCAACCACAGCCGGTGACAGAAGTCCACATCCTCGTAGTAGCAGAAGAACTCAGGCCTAAAGAGTCCCCCCGCCGCCGCAATTGCCTCTCGCCGCACCAACAAGAGCGCCCCCTTCCCCGCCAACACCGTGGCCGCCCGTGCCGCCACCTCCCCCGGCGCCTGCCGATAGCCCCGGTGACTCAACACCCCCAGCCGCGTCAACCGCTCCCCACACGCGTCACTCGTTCCATCAGGCAAACGCAACGTCCCCTGCGCCGCCCCCACCTCCGGCCGCGCCCGCAAAAACGCCAACAGCGCCCGCACCGGCTCGCCCGAGGAGAGCAGCACATCGTTATTCAGCAGTAGCACATACGGCCGCGTCACCCCCGCCAGCAACCGATTATTCCCCGCCGCAAACCCCACATTCTCTTCCGAACGCTCCCAATGCACCCCCGCCACCGGCACCAACGCCGGCGCCGACCCATTATCCAGCACCCGCACCTCCGCCCCCGGCAAAAACGCCCCCACCGCCTCCAAACACCGCCCCAGCAGTTCCCCCTGATTCCAGGAAACCACCAGAATGCTCACCTCCGAAAACGCGCTCACACCCCTATGATAGCACATCAGGAGGAAAGAAATGGATAGGAAGAGGGAAGAAGGGGATTGGGGGGTGTGGAGGGCATGGTGGCTCCGCCCCCACGCCCCTGGGCAGGGCTACTCGCCCTGCACCCCGGGAGCACAGGGTGCTCCACCCCGGCCGAGGCACCCTCCGGGCACCTCGGCAAAAAGTACCCCGAGCGCGCGTTTACCCCCTCCCCAAAAGCAAACCGGGCGCAGAACGCGCCCGGTTTGGTGTAGCAAAGCCAACTGCAACCTTAGGCCTGCTTCCGGCGAAGCGCCAACCCCGCCACCCCAACCACCAACAGCGCCAACACCGTCGGCTCGGGAGTGCCACCATCACCGGGAGGCGTAGAATCCGGAACAATCGCCCCGAGCGAAACCGAGATATTCTCGACATTATAAGTCTCTGTTGGATTGTTAGTACTCGACATACCGCGGAAGACAACTATCAGCTTGTCGCCACTCTGCCACGCGAAGTCATCGCCAAAGAGCGTCTTAAGCGACAGTTCAACAGTCTGATTGTCCAAAGCGGAATTGGCCTGAACGGTGAAGGAAGAAGTCAACGCAGAGGTTGGATCAGTGGTCGCGACGCCGTCTACCGTCGACAAAACATTACCATTGCGTACAATACCAACGGCCGTCGAGAAGGAGAGGTCGTTGCTCTTCGTGTTTTTATTGACGCTAAAGGTATACTTGAGGATATCCGCATTCGTATCGGCCGTCATACCACCAAGGACCAACGCGGCGTAGTCGCCTTGCACGCCACCACGATAGGCCAACGTGGCAGTGCCTACATTGCCCGTGGCCGACCATGTACCTTCGTCATTCGACCCCCAGTTACTGCCAATTTCGTTCTGGTTACCACCCACATAGACTTTCCCCGCATCTTGTCCCTTCAAACCCTGGACAAGATATGGTGCCGTGTGGTTCGACGTTCCGTTCGGCTTGTCCACGCGTGTAGCGCTAGCAGTCGGCAAATCCAACTCAGTCCAATTATACGTGACAGCCGAAGCGAGGCCGGAGAGGGTCGCGGCGAGGAGGAGGGTTAGTGCCTTTTTCATTCGTCATCCTTTCAATCTTGCTGAGAAAGCGCCTCCCGGTGTCTGCCGACAGTCCTTCCTCAAAGAACGCCACTAGTATACGACCCCCCCCCCATCGAGTCAAGCGCCCGGTGAGGCCTTTTCGCCCTTTTGGCACTTTTTTCTCTCCTCGCACCCCGCTCAATAGAGGGAGGGGGAATGCCAATCCGCGGCCACCCCCAAAATCCCCCCGGTCCGGGCCCAAAACGAACCCGGACCGGGTCCACCCTCAACCCGGCCCTACCTCGAGGCGAACCCGGGCCTACCTCGAGGCGAACCCGGGCCTACCTCGAGGCGAACCCGGGGCGGATGCAAAAAGCGGGGGGCGCAGGTGTCCACCGAAGGCGGCCCCCCTCCGTCCTCTCCCCTGCCGCACCTTTGCGTGCCTCCGCGCCACCTTTGCGTGCCTCTGCGTGCCTCTCTTTGTGTTTCTTTGTGGTTAATTCCTGCGTGCCTTTGCGCAGCCTCTGCGCGTCTTTGTGGTTAATTCCTGCGTGCCTTTGCGCAGCCTCTGCGTGCCTTTGCCCGCCAACTGGCCCCGTCTCACCGCCTTTCTGCTATACTACGCGTAACAGCAACCAAGCGAAAGGAGTCTTGAATGACACGGAGAGCGTTTTTGCGGAATTTGGGTCTTGGGGTGGCGGCGTGCGCGTTGCCGGGGGCGGCGCGGGCGGCGGAGGCGGGGGGCAAGCGGCCGCGGAATATCGTGCTGATTTTGGCCGATGACTTGGGTTGGGGCGATGTGAGTTGCTATGGGGCAACGGCGGGGCTGACGCCCTTCTTGGATCGTTATGTAAAGCAGGGGGTGCGCTTTACGGATGCCCATTCGCCGGCTTCGACCTGCACGCCCACGCGCTATGCCATCCTCACCGGGCAGTATGCCTGGCGCAAGCCGGGGACGGGGATTGCGCCGGGGGATTCGGCGCTCTTGATTGACCGGCAGACGCTCACCCTGCCGCAGCTGATGCGTCAGGCCGGGATGGTGACGGGTGCGGTGGGGAAGTGGCACTTGGGGATGGGACCCGGGCCGGGGAAGACCGATTGGAACAAGCCCATCTCGCCCTCGGTCAATGATGTGGGCTTCGATTACTCCTTTGTGATGGCGGCGACGGCGGACCGCACCCCGTGCGTCTATGTGGAGAATGGGTTGGTGGTGGGGCTGGACCCGGCGGACCCGATTGAGGTGAACTATCAGCACAACTACCCGGGTGAACCCGATGGCAAACGCGACCGCGCCTCGCTGAAGATGGATTGGGACCACGGGCACAATCAGGCGGTAGTCAATGGCATCGGACGCATTGGGTATATGAAGGGCGGGCAGAAGGCGCGTTGGGTGGATGAGGAGATGGCGGACATCTTTGTCGAGAAGGCGACGGCCTTCATCGAGCAGAACAAGGAGAAGCCCTTCTTCCTCTACTTCGCCACCAACGACATCCACGTGCCGCGCGTGCCGCACCCGCGCTTTGTCGGCAAAACGCCCTTTGGGCCGCGCGGAGATGCCACCGTGCAGTTCGATGACAGCGTCCGCCGCGTGATTGAGAAGCTCCGCGCGTTGGGGTTGGAGGAGGAGACGCTCGTGGTCATCACCTCCGATAATGGCCCGATGGTCAACGATGGCTACAAGGACCGCGCCGTGGAACTGCTGGGCAACCATAAGCCCACCGGCGATTGGCGCGGCCACAAGTACACCCCCTACGAAGGCGGCCACCGTCTGCCCTTCATCGCCGTCTGGCCCGGGGCCATCCCCGCCGGGCAGGACAATGGCGCGCTCCTCTCCTTGGTGGACCTGGGGGCGACCTTTGCCGCGCTGCGCGGCGTGCCCTTGCCCGAGACCGCCCTCCCCGACTCCTTCGACCAGCACGCCACCCTCCTGGACCCCGCCGCCCCCAGCGCGCGCCAGGCCCTCATCTGCCAGGATTACCAGCTGAACCTACGCGAAGGCAAGTGGAAGTATATTGTCCCCCCGCGCGCCGGGAACACCCCCTCCGAGCGCAACGACCCCCTCAACGGGCAGCTCTACAACCTGGCGCTCGACCCCGGCGAACAGCACAACGTGGTCAAGGCCAACCCCGAGATTGCCAAGGCGATGTTCGCCAAGATTCTGCAGGCCGCCAAGGCCAGGCGCACGCGGCCCTAAGCAAGCCACCGTTGGCAACCAAAACAAAGCCGGCGCGGTTCCCCGCGCCGGCTCTGTTTAGAAGAACTCAAGCTGAGCCTTAGTCCTCGGAGTAGTCAATCGCCTTGCGGAAGTAGGCAATCGGCTTGCCGCAGACGGGGCAGAACTTGGGCGCATCGGGGCCAACGGCGGTGTAGCCGCAAGCAATGCACTCCCAGACGGTCTCGTCGTCATCGGAGGTGAAGAAGCCTTCATCCAGCTTCTCGACGAAGGCCTGATAGCGCTTGTCGTGGTTGACCTCGGCCTTACCAATCATGCGGAAGAGGGAGGCAATCTCCTTGAAGCCCTCCTTGTCGGCAATCTTGGCGAACTCGGGGTACATGGTCTCGTGCTCATACTTCTCGCCGGCGGCAGCGGCAAGGAGGTTCTCCTTGGTCGAGCCAATCTTTCCGGCGGGGTAAGCAGCATCCCCTAGGGTCAGGCCATCGCCGCTGTCGAGGCAGGAGAAGAGGCGCGTGGCGTGGGCCTTCTCCTGCTCGGCGGTCTCGATGAAGATGTCGCGGATCTGGAAGTAGCCCTCCTCCTCGGCCTTCTGGGCAAAGATGGTGTAGCGCATCCGGGCCTGAGACTCACCGGCGAAGGCCTTGATGAGGCACTTTTCGGTTTCGGTGCCCTTGACCGAACGGCCCTTGTTGATGGGGGTCTTGTCCTCGGTGGTCGTGGTGGTGGGAATGTCGGTGGCCAGCGCAGAGGTGGCAATGCCGACGGACGCGAGCGTCCCGAACTTGAGCAGGGAACGACGGTTCATCATAGTTGGAGTTTCCTTTCTGAAGTAAAAGCAATCTTAGCCGAGGTCGGCGGCGCGCGAAACATAGGTGGTGTGGAGGAACTTCTCGGCCTTCTCGCTCAGCGGCTGACCATAGAAGTCCTTGTAGAGCGCCACAATCTCGGGGTTCTCGTGGCAGAGGCGGAGCGTGCCCTTGGCGTCATCGGCATAGAGCGCATCGATACGCGCCTGGCGCGTCTTCTTGCTCAGGTAGGGCGCGGACTTCGCACGCGGCTGCCCGCCGCCACCGATGCACCCGCCCTCACACGCCATCACCTCGATGAAGGTGGCCTGCAACGCGCCCGACTTCACTTGCTCGATAACCTTGCGCACATTGGCCAGTCCGTGGACGACCACCAAGGTGACCTCCAGCCCGGGCGCCAGCTCCAGCTTGGCCTGCTTGACCACCTCTTTCTTCTTACCCTTGACCGTGAGCCCACGCACGGGCTCGTAGTTGAAGAGGTCGGCCGGCGGATTCTGCTTGTTGACCATCCAGTAGGCGGTGCGCAGAGCGGCCTCCATCACACCACCGGTGTTGCCGAAGATAATCCCGCCGCCGCTCGCTTCGCCCATCAGCTTGTCATAGGCCGCAGGCTTGAGCGCGGCGTAGTCCACGCCATCGGCGCGCATCCAATCGGCCAACTCGCGCGTGGTAATCACCGCATCCATATCGCGGAAGCCGGAGGCATTCATCTCGGGGCGGCGGATCTCGAACTTCTTGGCGGTGCAGGGCGTAAGGGCCACGTTGAAGATCTTGGCCGGGTCAATCCCCATCTTCTGGGCAAAGTAGGTCTTAATCGTCGGCCCCTGCATCCCGATCGGGCTCTTGGCCGAGGAGACATGCGGCAACATCTCGGGGTAATAGGTCTCGCAGAACTTCACCCACGCCGGGCAACAGCTGGTAAACTGCGGCAAGGGGCGATCCTTCGTCGTCACGCGGCGAACCAACTCAGCGGCCTCTTCCACAATCGTGAGGTCGGCGGCAAAGCAGGTGTCGAGCACATAGTCGGCCCCAAGCGCGCGCACGGCGGCCACCACTTCGCCCTCGCAGAAGGTCCCGGGCTTGGCCCCAAACTCCTCGGCCAGCGCCACGCGCACCGAAGGCGAGGTGGAGACAATCACAATCTTGCCGGCGGCCTTCGCGGCCTTCACCGCCTGCCACTCGGGCTTGTTCACCAACGCTTCGCCCTCGCAGACCGTCGTGCACTGACCGCAGTGCACGCAAATGGGCACATCGCCCGTCTTGGCCAAATCGTAGTAGCCACTCACCGAAATCATCCGCTTGCAGACGCTCTTGCACGAGCCGCACTGCACGCACTTGGCCGCGTCGAAGGCCACCGCAGGGTTATCCTCGGCCATCGGCACGCGAATATCAATCAGGGAATACTTCGAGGCGCCCGCCGCGCGCAACCCGCCCGGCAACACCGTCATCACGCCCACAGAACCCGCCAAACGCAACCAGTTGCGCCGGCTCATCAACATCTGTTCCTTCATAGCCTTTTCTCCAATGAAGTTTTAGAACGACTCCAAAGTAGCAAACGCGCTCGCCGTTAGGCAAGCCTAATGAGAGGAGTCGACAGGGAACAGTCGACAGTCGACAGTGCGCTAACGCGACCGGCAACCGAACGGTCGAGGCGTGTGCTCTGTCACTCAGACGGGATTACGCCACACAAACCCAAAGCTACTCCGTCGCGGAACGCGTCCTGTCGACTGTCCACTGTCGACTGTCGACTCTCCTGCGCGTTAGCGCACCTCCAAACGAAACGCCGCAGCCGGGAGACCGGCTGCGGCGTTAAGGGGAACAAGCCGCTTACTTATTGTGCTGCTTATCCAGGTCGCGCATCGCTTCGCGGCGGGAGAGCTTGACGCGGCCGCGCTCGTCGATGCCAATGCACTTGACGGTCATCTTATCGCCCACCTTGCAGACCGACTCGACCGAGGGGATGCGGCGGTCGGAGAGCTCGGAGATGTGGCAGAGGCCATCCTTGCCCGGGAGGATTTCGACGAAGGCGCCGAACTCCTTAATGCCGGTGACGGTGCCTTCGTAGATCTTGCCCTCTTCGGCCTCGGCGGAGATAGCCTCGACCTCGCGCTTGGCCGCTTCCATCGCCTCGGCGTTGACCGCGAAGATGGAGACGGTGCCATCCTCGGCGATGTCGATCTGCGCGCCGGTGCTGTCGGTGATGCGGCGGATGTTCTTGCCGCCGGGGCCGATGAGCTCGCCGATCTTGTCGGTGGGGATGGTGACGGTGGTGATACGCGGAGCGTAGGGGGAGAGCTCGGCACGCGGCGCGGGGATAACGGTGGCCATATAGTCGAGCACGTGGTTGCGACCCACGCGCGCGGCCTCCAGGGCGCCCTCAACGAGGTCCCAGGTCAAGCCGCGAATCTTGAGATCCACCTGGAAGCCGGTGATGCCCTTGCGGGTGCCGCCGATCTTGAAGTCCATATCGCCACAGTGGTCCTCGGCGCCAAGAATATCGGTGACGAGCACCTTCTTGGAGAGGTCCGGGGTGGTGAAGAGGCCCACGGAGATGCCGGCGACCGGCGCGCGCAGCGGCACGCCCGCATCCATCAGCGCCAGGCAGCCGCCGCAAATCGAGGCCATCGAGGAGGAGCCGTTCGAGCCCATAATCTCGCTCACCACGCGCACCGAGTAGGGATAATCCTTCGGCAGCACCTCGGCCAGCGAACGCTCGGCCAACGCACCGTGGCCAATCTCGCGGCGCCCGGTGGATCCCAGACGGCCCACTTCGCCCGTGCAGTAGGGCGGGAAGTTGTAGTGCAAGATGAAGCTCTTGGACTTCGCCCCGCCGGTCACCGAGTCGAGCTCCTGAGCATCCTTGGAGGTGCCGAGGGTGACGGTGGCCAGGTTCTGCGTCTCGCCACGGTTGAAGACCGCCGAGCCGTGCAGACGCGGCAGCACGCCAACCTGCGCGGTGAGCGGGCGAATCTCGTGCTGGGCGCGCCCATCGATACGCTTGCCGCGCTCGAGGAAGTTCGCGCGCACCGTCTCAATCTCCAGCGCGTCGAAGAGGTGGACGAACTTCACATCGTCGATGACCCAGTGGCCACCCTCGTCCTTGCCATACTTCTCCTGGCAGGCGGCGAGGAGCTCATCGCGGATGGCCTTGACAGCGCCCTCGCGCTCGAGCTTGCCGGGGATAACCAGCGCATCGGCCAGCTTGGCACCGCCCAAGCCACGGATGAAGTCCATCTTCTCCGGATCCTCAGGCTTATCCTCGATCACCTTGTCAGGCTTGCCCAAGGCGCGGCGCATCTCGATCTGCAGGTCGATAATCTTCTCGACCTCCTCGTGGGCGCGCTTCATCGCGGCCAGGAAGTCCGCCTCGGAAATCTCCGCGGCCGAGCCTTCCATCATCAGGAACTTGCCGCGCAAGCCGGCATAGAGCAGGTCGAGATCCGACTCGGCACGCTGCTCGTGCGTGGGGTTGATGACCCACTCGCCCTTGATGCGCCCAATGCGCACGCAGCCAATCGGGCCCATAAACGGAACATCCGAGATGTGCAGCGCGGCCGAAGCGGCATTCACCGCCAACACATCGCCCTCGTGCTCCCCATCGCAGGAGATGAGCATCGAGTTGACCTGCACGTCATTATAGTAACCATCGGGGAAGAGCGGGCGGATCGGACGATCGCACATACGCGCGGTGAGGATTTCCTTCTCCGTGGGGCGCGCCTCGCGCTTGAAGAAGCCCCCAGGGAAGCGCCCGGCCGCGTAATACTTCTCGCGATACTCGCACTGCAACGGGAAGAAGTCGATCCCTTCGCGCGGCTTATCGGTGCACGTCACGGCCGTGAAGACCGACGTATTGCCCATCGACACAATGACCGCACCCGCGGCCTGTTTCGCCAGCAGTCCCGTCTCAATCGAGAACTTCTGGCCGGCAATCTCCGTAGAGAAGATTTGACTGTTCTGCATTGTCTGCACTTTCTTAACCGCGAGTCGTGGCCGGAAAGAACACATTGCCACCCTGTTCGCGGGATTTCTAACCATACGTCTTTCCAAGGTCCAATAGTAGCAAACCCGCCGCGCCCAACGCAACCCCCGATTTGCGTGGCGCGGCGCCTGACGGCGCGTGAACGGTAAACGGTGAACGGTTGGCGAGGAGCGGGCTCCGCCCTCGCGAAGGTGGCGGCTGCGCCGCCGCGAGGGGCGCGCTTCCCCCGCGAGAGAGGCGCCTTCGGCGCGTTGGTGGCCTGGCGGAGCAGGCCACGGCAAAACGCTTAATGCTTCCCCCACGTGCCCCTGCTTATAAGCGTTATCTAAAGGCCCGCTCCACCAGGCGCAAACTAAGCATCTTGCCAAAGTGGCCGTTGCATTTTCTGCAACGACCACTCACGCGCACCGATAAGCGCAGCTAGCAATAGTTACCAACGCAAGGATAATAAGCCACAACTTTATAAGCCGCCACTGCCAATCAGGAACCTTTGGCTCCTCTCCAGGCTTCCACCGCTGACCGTAGCGTATCAAGTTCTCCAGCTCCTCGTCCATCGCCCTTTCTCCTTTCTGAGTGCGCATTATGGCCCAAGGGGAGCGGAAAGTCAAGGAATGCATGTGGGGATGGTCGCCCTGACAGGAATCGAACCTGCGGCACGCGGTTTAGGAAACCGCTGCTCTATCCACTGAGCTACAGGGCGCAAGGGGCCTTTCGACCGAATGAGGCGCGCATTATACACAGATGGCGAGGAAATGGCAACTCGCCCGGCTTTTTCGCCACACGCCGGGCAGCCCGAGGGGCACGCCAAGGGTGTTGCGTACCCCAATTGGGGTACTGCCCATTCCCCAATTGGGGTACTGCGTGTTCCCCAATTGGGGTACCGACTGTTCCCCAGCTGGGGAACACCCTTGGCTGGGGGCTGGCGAGATTTTGAGCTCGGGCAGGGGGAATTGATAAGAGCCAGACTTATTGGCAATAAGAGCCAGACTTAATTGAATTAAGAGCCAGACTTATTTCAATTAAGTCTGGCTCTTATTAATCGCCCTCGGGGCGGGCGTAAAATGAACCCGCCCCGAGTCCGAATCGGAGCCGGGGCGGGTTGGCTTCACACGCGGGGCGGAAGGGGGTCTGAGACGCTACTTGCCGATGTGGCGGAAGGGGGCGTTGGCGAAGACGTCGGTCTGGCAGTAGGCGCAGCGGCGGTGGCCTTTGAGGAGGGTTTTGCCGCAGTTCGGGCATTGGGTGATGACGGTGTGGGTGGCATTGCGGCCGTCGAGCTTGCCATCCTGGAGGTCGAGTTGCTCGACAATCTTGACGAAGTCCTCGTCGGTGAGGCCGGTGGAGGTTTTGAGGATGGTCCAAAGGGCCTCGACCAGGAGGTAGAGGCGCTCGATGTCGGTGCGGCCTTTGGCGACGTTGAGTTGTGCCTGGTTGGCCTCTTGGTGGATGTCGACGGCAAGGTTCTTGGCGTCGATGGCGACATTTTTGGCGTAGTTAGCCCGGAAGAGGGCGATAATGTCAAGCATAGTGGGGCTCGTGGGAGGGTGAAAGGAAAGCCCCCTTTCGGGCTCGGGAACAGGCCGGAAGGGGGCGTGAGGGGCGCGGTTGGCGTGCTTAGTCGCGGCCGGAGCCGGCGCGGAAGAACTTGAGGTCGGTCCAGACGCCGGTGTTCGAGTCGATGGCATCGGGCGACTCGTTCTTAAGGGTGAAGCGCAGTTGCTTGGTGCCGGCGGGAATGTCGACATCGATGAGCTGCTTGATGTCACCGGGCTTCATGCCTACGCGGGCGAAGAGCTCCTTGCCATCGGCGGTGATGCGGAAGGTGACGGTGCCTTGGTTGGCATTGTTGGTGGCCATGCCGGCGTGACCTTTGATCTTCTCCCAGGTGCCGTCGAAGTCGATTGTCCAATCGGAGCCAACCTGGTCGCGGCGGCAGTTCGGGTAGTCGGAGCCTTCGACCGAGACGGTCTCGTGGCCGATGGGCTGGGTCTCGTCGGGCAAGGGCTTGGCCTTGAGGTCCTGCTTGATGTCGATTTCGGCAGCCGAGCCAAACTTCTCGCCGCGCTGGGCGGAGGTAAAGATCAGGCGGACGTAACGGGCCCAGGTGGTCGGGAAGGCGATGGTGCGGGTTTCGGCCTTGGTGAAGGGCGCGAGCTCGCCCTCGGCCACCTGCGTGAACTTGCCCGGGAAGCGCGCCACTTCCACCTTGTAGCCCTTGATGACCCCGTTGCCGAGGTTGGCACGCGGCAGGTAGGTGACCGCGTTGATGGCGTAGAGGCCGTTCATATCAATCTCGGCGATGTAGGGGAAGTTGGTGGGCTGCTTGCCGTCATCGGCCCAGTAGGAGTGCCACATAGTCTCTTCGGTGCCATCGAGGGCGAGGGCGAAGGCGTTATCCTGAGCGGCGGAGTTGACGGTGGCGGTGAAGTCGCCCTTATCCAACTCATCGGTCACTTCGGGCACCGGATAGGCGGGGGTGGCCTGGATGGAGGAGAAGGGTGCGGTGGTGACGAGGACGCGGGCGGCGGCCTCGACGGGCATCTTGGCGAGCTTGATGCGCAGGGTGCCAAACTTCTCTTCGGGGTCGTAATACCACGCCTGGCGGCTGTTGGCATAGGCGGTGGCGGCCTTTTCGCCGCAAAGCGGGAGGATCTCCTGACCGAGGGTGCCATCGTCGTTCTGGAAGACGACCGCGGTGGGCTTGGCGCGGGTGTGGATCACCAGCTCGTAGCCGCGCGCTTCGGGCATGCCCTTGTAGTAGCCCTCAATCTTGCCGAGCTCCACGCGGATGTAGCCGGCGCGCTCATCGGAGCGAGAGGAGAGGGTGAACTTCTGGGTGGAGGATTGGCCGTAGCGGTGGGCCTGCGTTTCGCCATCATCTTCGTAGAGGACGAAGGTGTCGGTGGCGCCGGCGGGGTTGGGATAGAGGTCGAGGGTGATCGGGTCGAAGGGCTTGTCGCCCAAGACGAGCATCTCGGGATACATCGGCACAATGGCGCCGGCGCGAACGAAGACGGGAATATCCTCGAGGGTAATCGGCACGGCCGGAAGCGTCACGGGGCCCTGCACGCGGCGGCCGTCGCGGTAGTCAATCCACAGCCCTTCGGGGAGGTAGATGTTCTTCTTCCAACCCTTGTTGAGCTTCATCGAGTTGTAGACCGGGGCCACGAGGAAGTCATCGCCCAGGATGAACTGGTACTTCGTCTCCTCGCCCCAGGTGGCGCGATCTTCGGGGTAATTATAGACCAGCGGGCGGACGACCGGCGCGCCGGAATCGTAGGCCTTGGCCAGGTAGGTGTAGACGTAGGGGACGATGCGGTTCTTGTGCAGGAGCGCCTGACGGTTGAAGCTCTTATAGGGCTCTGGATGGCTCCACGGGCCCTTGTTCATGTGGCTCCAGCCGTTCATCACATAGAGGGCGGTGGTCCAGCACTTCCACTGCAAGTCGCGCAAGAAGGTTTCGTTGCTGCCGCCGAAGATGCCATCCACATCGGTGGTGGCGTAGGCTTGGCCACTCATCGAGGAGCCCGTCAGCGTGGGAATGTGGTAGCGAATGAGATCCCAAGAGCCGTATTGGTCGCCGGTCCAGCAAATGGTATAGCGCTGCGATCCAGCCCACCCCTGCACGCCCCAAACGAAGGCACGCGCATCAGCATTCTGCTCAATGCCCTCCGCGGCAATTCGGGCACACTCCAAGGCGTGCTGATAGGCCGGACCCGACCAAGCCACATCGATCTTCTGCACGCGGGTACCGGCGGAGCCGACCTCCCACTTGATACGGTCGAGCGCGCCTTCGGTCCAGAGGCCGGTGTAGAAGCCGAGGTCGGCCAGGGCGTCGACGGTGTAGCCCAGCTGGATGTGGTCGCAGCCGTAATTATCATTGACCAGCAGCCAGCCACCGGGCATATCATTCTCGCGATAGGCCTTGGCCGCCTTGACTGCGGCGACGGGGGTCACCTCCTTGAAGGTACCATCCTCGTTTTGGGCGGGCTCCTTGGTCACCTCATCGCGCGTGATGTAGGCATCGGCATCGCCCAACTGCAACCCCCAGCGCGGGATGAGGTTGGGCCGGCCGGTGAACTGGGTGTAGAGGTTCAAGGTGCCGGCGAAGTTGGTGCCCACAAAATAGAAGGCGTCGAAGCGGTTCTCGTAGTGGGTGGTCTTGACAGCGCCTTCGCCGGAGAAGTCGTAGGCGCCCTGCGAGAAGGTGTGGCGCAGCACGCCGTAGCCGGTGTTGGTCATATACCACGGCGCGGGGTTGGGGTGACCGCCCTCGCCCCAGTTGCTATCGGCACGAATCTCAATCTTACGGCCCTTGTGCGAGAGGTAGCCATTCTGCTGGCCGCCACCATAGAAGAACTCATCGGCCGTGGTCTTGAGCGTCTGGGTGGTGCCATTGGGCGAGAGATCCAGGGGCGCGGCTTCGGACCAAATCGGCGTCCCATCGCTGTAGGCCAACGAGAAGGTGGTGTCGGCCTTATTGACGGTGAGCTTCAGGGCCGAGGTGGCGAAGGTGAGCGTCCCCTCAGCGCGATTATCGGCGAAACGCACCGGGGTCTTATCCTCGGGCACGCCCACGAGGATCTGCGCCTTCTCGGGGTTGTTAAGCGGATCGGAGAAGTCGGCCGAGACATAGGTCATCACATTGCCGTCCTTATCCTTAAGCGGATTGCCAGCGCGGTCCAACTGCGGTTCGAGCTTCTGCGGCGCGGCCAAGATGCGGAAGACCTGCGGCGTATAGAACTGCACGCGGAAGGTAATGCCGTTCTCCGTCACCAAATCAAAACTCTTCGAGACGCCGCTCTGCGGCACCATCTTCAACACCTTGCCCGGGGTCAAGGCGAATGCGCTTGCGGCCAACAGGGCCAACGCGCCAACAAGGGTTTGCTTCATGCGTTATTCCTTTACGCTAAATCTGTTCAGGCCAATCGACTGCTAGTAGTGTAACACAACGTGAGATGACAGATGTGAGATGAGAGGAGCTCGCTTCGCTCGCGTGAGATGCGCCTAGCGGCGCGTGGAAGCGTTGCCCGTTCAGGCCGCCGCCGTCCCCGGCGGCGTTAGGAGCCCGGGCTCTTTGCCCAGCCCCCCAACGCTCACCCGTCGCGGCACGCGCGCTAACCGCTAGCCGCTAACAGCTCATTACTGGGCGCGCAGCGCCCTCGTGTTTTACTTCGCCTCAATACCGTCGAGAATCTTCTTCGCCTCCTCGACCGTCATCTCCGCGTCTTCGTCATCCTCATCGTCGGAGAGTGCCTCGTCATCCTCATCGTCAAAGAGCGACTCAACATCCTGCCCCTGCTTCGCCTGCAATTCCAGGAATTCCTTGACGATAGCAGCGACCTCCTTGGGCTCAAAGACCGCCTTCAGCTGCGCCTCGGTGCCGACCGCCTCCAGCGTGACCGACTTCGTCAACCAGGTGCTAAGCGCCGCATCGGGCTTCTGGAAGACCGCCGGCAAAATCATCTGCGCGGCCATCATCCGATACATATCTAAGGCGCTCTTCAACTGCCCGGCCACCTCGGCCGAATCCGTAGTGGCCGCGACCTTGGCCACGCCATTCACGCCCTCGAGCGAGCCAGAGAACATCACGCGATGCGTCTTGAAGAGCCACGGCGCCTGCAGCTCCACCTGCTTGCGCGTCTCCGCATCGGTCATATACCGATTCAAGAGCTCAGCCACATCCTTGAGGGCATAGGCGCAATCGAAGGGCTTCTTCACCACCGCGAAGGGCGCCGCCACCGGCGCATCAGCCGCCAACTTCGGCCCCGCCAACCACTGCTCCGCCTCGGCGACCGTCTTCGCCAGGACCATCATTAGCCCCTGCGCGCAAGGCTTGTAGCAGAAAGCGAATTCATCCTCACCGCTTTCCTCCTTTAGTTGCCGCCACTCGCCCACCTTCACCACCGATACCTTCTTATCCTGATCACCCTTCGCCTTTAGCAACGCCTGAAGCGCCTTATCGAAAGCCTCAATCTGGAAGGTCGGGTTCTCGAAGATGGCCATTAGGTGCACCTTCTCCCGATCTGCTTCCGCAGCCGTCTTGGGGAAGTTTGAGCCGAACGCGATCGACTTCAGCGTCATCTGCTTGCCATCCTCTGAAAGCCCCGTCAAGGCCTTGAGAACGGCAAAGATCTCCGGCTCCTCCGCCGCCAGCTTCTTCATATCCTCTTGCTCGGCGAACACCTGATCCAGCATCGGGTGAAGCCCCGTCAGCGCCTCCTTCCAAGCCGCATTAACGGCCGGATCCTCCTTCTGCACGCAGATTGCCGCCAAGGTAAACTCCACATCCGCCGGCAGCCACTCGGCCTTCGGATTCGCAAACGCAAGCGCCGCACACACGGCCGCCGCACACACACTCATCAAACGCTTCATCACTTTTCTCCTTTGGTTAGGGGTGTTGTGCAGGGAGTATAGCATAAAGCGTGGCGAGGTGCGCGCTGGCCTGTGAGAAACGCTTACAAGCGCAGCGCGCGTGTCGCGCGCGTGGGCGATTTTACGCCTGGGCGGCTAAAGCCGCCCGCTACAATAAGCGCGCGCACGCGATGCACGCGCGAAGAGCGCAATAATAAGTCTTCCGCCTAGGCCCACTGCAGCCCCCTTATCCCGGGCTGCATTAGGGAGAGGCGGCGCGGCATTGGGGGATGGTGCGCAGATGAGAGGATAAGGCAGGTGATGGCGGCGGGCGCCCCGGCCGGACGCAACTTCCCCCACGCCAGGCGAAGACCTCCGCTCGGGGCGGAGGGAATTATTAAGACCCCGTCTTAATGCAAACAAGACGGGGTCTTATTGCAAACAAGACGGGGTCTTATTGCAAACAAGACGGGGTCTTATTCGTTTCCCCCCGGGCGAGCGTCAATCGACTGACGGGATGATTGAGGTTGTCCACCCATAAATCCTAATTAGGAGAAAGCCAATGGACCTAGCGCAAAGTAGGGCGTTGAAGAGACGCAAGCGCGCTCCACGACGATGGCGCGCGCGTCCGTGCAAAAGCGATTGGGTTAAACACGGCTTGAATTGAGCGCGCGGGCTTGACCGAAAGCGCGCGAGGGAGTATACTGGGGGCGTTTTTTGAGTAAGGGCTCCTAGCCGATGGAAGAGAAGCTTGAGGCGTTTCTAGAGTATGTGAACCACCACGTGTTGCATCACTGGGGTTCGTTGGATGCGTTGACGCACCGGAATTGGCTGTCGGCTCTAGGGCACGATGTGCTGGCAATCTTCCACTTTGATGTGACGATGCTGGCCTTGGTGACGGTGCTGCTGTGCGCGTTGGCCTTTTGGGGGCGGCGGCATTTGGGGCGGGTACCCTCGGGGATTGGGCTGTTGCTAGAGCGGTATGTGATGTTCATCCGCGACGAGATGGTCTACCCAAACTTCGGCGGGGCGGCGTATGGGCGGCGGTATGTGCCCTTCTTCTGCTCCATCTTCCTCTTTATTCTGCTGGCAAATCTGCTGGGGCTCATCCCGCTCTTCACGACCGCCACGGGCAATGTGAGCGTGACGGCAGGGTTGGCGACCATCTTCCTGGGAATGGCAATCTTTGCAACCTTGCGGCAAGGCGGGGGCCGGGCGCTGGTGCACGCGCTCTTGCCAGGGGGACTCCCGGGGCCCATGAAGCCGATGATGTTCTTGATGGAGGTGGTCTCGCTCCTGGCGCGCACCTTTGCGCTCACGATGCGTCTCTTCGCGAACATGCTTGGTGGGCACGTGGTGCTCTATGCGATGATTTCGCTGACGGCAATCTTGGGCGCGGCGGCGCTGCCGTCGCTGGCGGTGGCGATCTGCATCTACCTCTTTGAAGTCTTTGTGGCCTGTTTGCAGGCGTATGTGTTTACGGTGCTTTCGGCCATCTTTATCGGGATGATGGTTCATCCCCAACACTAACGGAAAGTAAGGAGTCTGACATGGGTCCGATTGGAGCGAGTATTGCGGTGATTGGTGCGGCGGCTGGGATCAGCATTTTGGCCTCGGCGGCACTGAATGGCATGGCCCGTCAGCCGGAGGTGGCTGGCAAGCTGCAGACGGCGATGATTATTGCCGGCGCGCTCATCGAGGGTGTGGCCCTCTTCGCCGTGGTGGTCTGCCTGTTGAAGTAAAGGGCGCAGCCCATGGATAACGCAGAGGCGATGGCCGGTGCCCCCGAGCCCGTGCTCGTCACCGAGGCACCTGTCCGCGAAGGGCAGGCGACGGTCGAGGAGCCGGTGACTCCGGGCGATGTCTCCTTGCGCGGCTTCGATGGGCAGATGGTGCTGTTGACCTGGGTGGCCTTTGCCGTGGCGGCCGTGGTGCTGACCAAGGTGCTCTGGAAGCCGCTGCTGGCCTTTCTCGAGACGCGCGAGGCGGAGATCAAGGCCTCGCTCGAGGATGCCGAGAAGGCGCGTGTGGCCGCGGCCCATGCCGATGCCAAGGCTGCCGAGACCATTGCCCAGGCCGAGCGCAAGGCGCGCGCGAGCGCCGATGCGCAGGCGCAGGCTGCCCGAGCGCATGTGGCCGAGCTGGAAAATGCCGCGCGCGAGGCGATTGCCGAACGGCGGAAGGTGGCCGAGGCGACCTTGGCTGCCGAGCGCGAGGCGACCTTGCGCTCGCTCTCCGAGCAGGCCGGCGGCGAAATTGCCAACGCCCTCGAGCGGCTCTTGCCGGGGATGTTGACCGAGGCGCAGCGCCAGGCCTATCAGGACCAAATCGCCGCGCAGGTGCAGTTGCGCTAGGACACGAGCGATGTACAACGAAGAGGAAGCCGCTCGCCCCTACGCCCGTGCGCTCGTCCAGGCCGCACAAAACCTGGGCTGTATGGCCCGTGTGCGCGAGGATATGGAAGCGTTGAGCGCGCAGTGGGTGGGCAGCGAGGTCTTTCGCGATTGGGCCAAGCGCTTTCACAGTATGCCGCGCGCGAAGCATCGCGAAGTGGTGGCTGCGCTGTGGGGGCAAAGCGTCTGCCCGCCAGTACGCGTGCTGCTCGAGGCGCTCTCCGAACACGGGCTGATGGCCGTGGTGCCGCAGGTGGTGCGCTGCTTCCGGCGCCTGGCTGATGTGGCCGAAGGGCGGCGCGATGTGGTGCTAAGCTTTGCCGCCGAGCCCTCCGCACAAACCCTCTCCACCCTCACCGCCAAGGCCAAAGCCGCCTATGGCGAGCAGACGCGCATCACCGTGGAGGTCCGCCCGGAATTGGGCGCCGGCGTGATGATTCGCGCCGGGCATACGCAGTTTGATGGAACGCTCTCCGGCCGCCTGCGCCGGCTCTCCCGCGCCTTCGGGCGCTAATGCAAGGACGTTATGAAAACGCAGTTGAAACCCGATGAACTCTCCGCGCTGTTGCGCGAACGGATGGCCGCGGAAGATCAGGCGATCGACATCACCGAGTTCGGGACCGTGCTCAGCGTGGGCGATGGGATCGCGCGCGTCGATGGGCTGACGAATGTGATGTACAACGAGCTCGTGGAGACCGAGAGTGGCGTGGCCGGGCTGGCCCTCAACCTGGAAGAGGACGTGGTAGGCGTGGCCGTGCTCGATAGCGATGTGAATGTGCGCGAGGGCGATCGCTTCCACCGCACCGGGCGCGTGGTCTCCGTGCCCGCAGGTCCGGGACTCACCGGGCGCGTGGTCGATGCCCTCGGCCGGCCGCTTGATGGCAAGGGCCCGATTGCTGCCGAAGCGCAGATGCCGGTCGAGGCCCCCGCCGCCTCCATCATCGAGCGCAAGAATGTCAATACGCCGATGCAGACGGGCTTGGTGGCCATCGATGCGCTCACCCCCATTGGCCGCGGCCAGCGCGAGTTGATTATTGGCGATCGTAAGACCGGGAAAACCACCATCGCCGTCGATGCCATCCTCAATCAGAAGGGGAGCGGCGTGCACTGCTTCTATGTGGCCGTGGGGCAGAAGCTCTCCACCGTCGCCGCCCTGCATAAGCAGCTGGAAGATGCTGGCGCAATGGCTTATACCACCATCGTCCTGGCCGGCGCCTCCGACCCCGCCCCTTTGCAATACCTAGCCCCTTACGCTGGCTGCGCGATGGCCGAGTTCTGGATGAACCGCGGCGAGCACGCCCTGGTGATCTATGACGACCTCACCAAGCACGCCCAGGCCTACCGCCAGATGTCGCTGCTCTTGCGCCGTCCGCCGGGCCGTGAAGCCTTCCCCGGCGATGTCTTCTACCTTCACAGCCGCCTTCTGGAGCGCGCGGCCCAGCTCTCCGATGCGAAGGGCGGCGGGTCGCTCACGGCCCTGCCCATCGTCGAGACGCAGGCCAACGACATCTCTGCCTACATCCCCACCAACGTCATCTCCATCACCGACGGGCAGATCTTCCTTGAAGCCGGACTCTTCCACGAAGGTCAGCGCCCGGCCATCAACCCGGGTATCTCCGTCTCGCGCGTCGGCGGCGATGCGCAGCTCAAGGCGATGAAGAAGGTGGCCGGCCCCCTGCGCGTGCTCCTGGCCCAATACCGTGAACTCGAGGCCTTTACCTCCTTCGCCTCCGACCTCGATGCTGGAACGCTCGAGCAGCTGGCCACCGGCCGCGCGCTGATGCACTCCATCCGCCAGATGCCCGGCTCGCCGATGCCCGTGGCCAATCAGGTAGCCGTCCTCTACGCCGGCACCAACAAGTGGCTCGTCAACATCGCCATCCACCGCATCCCCGAGGCCATCAAGGCCCTCAACCTCGCCATCGAGAACTCCGCCGCCGGCCAGGCCTACACCTCGCGCTTCGCCAAGAGCCCGGTCCTCGATGATGAGCTCAAGGCGATGCTTGAAGGGCTGATGCACGACGCCCTCTCGCCCTTCCAGAAGGTGCGCAAGTAGTCGCCGGAGCCGTCGCCATGCCCAGTTTGCGCGAGTTCAACGAACGCCTGGCTTCAATGGCCGGGATGCGCCGAGTCACCGGCACGATGAAGTTGGTGGCTGCCTCGCACCTCCATCGTGTGCAGAGCGAACTCTCCAAGCCCGAAGGCTTTGCGCGCTCGCTCGCGGCCCTGGAGGGGCTCATTCTCCAGCCGCGCTTCGCCCAGCATCGGCTCCGGTTGCCGCCGCCCGAACAGGGGAGCCGGATTTTGCTGGTGGTGATGAGCTCGGATCGTGGGCTCTGTGGCGGCTTCAATGGCGCTATCGTCCGCGCCGTCAAGGCCTTTCACGAGGCGCAGGCCGCGCGCAACCCCAAGTGCATCGACCACCTTTATGTGGGCCAGAAGGCCTACCAGACGCTCAAGGAGCACTTCCCGGCCCTCGGCGGCGCGCCGTTGCCCGCCTCCACCCATCCGGCCGTCAAGGATTCCGACCGCGTGGCCAAGCGCATCATGCGCCTTTTTCACTGGCGCTTCTACGACGAAATCTGGCTCATCTCCAACCACTTCGTCAACTCGATGACCAACGATTGCCGCACCGAGCGCCTCTTACCCGATGCCCGGCCGCCCGCGCCAAAGGTCCACGCCCGCCCGATGTCCTTGCCGCGCATCATCGAGCCCAACGACGAGCGGCTCCTTGAAGCCATCACCTATCAGTGGATCCAGCTCTCGCTCTACTACGCAATGCTCCACTCCGCCACCGGCGAGCTCGCCGCCCGCGTCCTGGCAATGGACAACTCTACGATGAATCTCAACGCGATGGAGAAGGACCTGCGCACCCGCCGCAACCGCGCCCGCCAGGCCGCCATCACCAATGAACTGACCGAAATCGTCTCCGGTGCCGAGGCCCTCAATTAGGCCCGCGGCCCCTCCCTGCGAAGGATAGCACCATGTCACAGACCTCTTCTTCCCAAGCCAAGGCCCCTGCTCAGCCCCAGGGCGAGAATATCGGCCACGTCATCCAGGTCCTCGGCGCAGTGGTCGACATCGAGTTCGGCGGCGGCATCCGCCCGCGTCTACAGACCGCCCTGCGTGCCACCAACCCCCTCCTTGATGACCGCCCCTTCAACCTCGTCCTGGAAGTGGCCCAGCACCTCGGCGACTGCCGCGTTCGCGCTATCGCCATGGGGTCGACCATCGGCCTGGTGCGCGGCGCAGAGGTGCGCGACCTTGGTCGGCCGATGTCTATGCCCGTGGGCAAGGGCACCCTCGGCCGCGTGATGAACCTCTTGGGCGAAGGCATTGACGGCCAGGGCGAAATCCAGTGCGATCAGCGCGATCCCATCCACCGCGAGCCGCCGGCCTTTATCGACCAAAACCCCGAGGCCGAGATCCTCGTCACCGGCATCAAGGTCATCGACCTGCTCACCCCCTATCGCCGCGGCGGCAAGATTGGCCTCTTCGGTGGCGCAGGCGTTGGTAAGACCGTCTTGATTCAGGAACTCATCCACAACATCGCGATGGGCCACGGCGGCTACTCCGTCTTTGCCGGCGTGGGCGAACGTACCCGCGAAGGCACCAGCCTCTACCAAGAAATGGCCGATGCCGGCGTGCTCGACAAGACCGCGATGGTCTTTGGCCAGATGAACGAGCCGCCGGGCGCCCGCTCGCGCGTCGCCCTCTCCGCCCTTACCGTGGCCGAGCACTTCCGCGACCAGATGAACCAGGACGTCCTCCTCTTCATCGACAACATCTTCCGCTTCACCCAGGCCGGCTCCGAAGTTTCCGCCCTCCTCGGGCGCATCCCCTCCGCCGCCGGCTACCAGCCCTCCCTCGCCACCGAAATGGGCGAACTTCAGGAGCGCATCACCTCCACCAAGAGCGGCTCGATCACCTCCGTCCAGGCCGTCTATGTCCCGGCCGACGACTACACCGATCCTGCCCCCGCCACCACCTTCGCCCACCTCGATGCCACCACCGAACTCTCGCGTGCCATCGTTGAAAAGGGCATCTACCCCGCCGTCGACCCCCTCACCTCCACCTCCTCCATGCTCACCCCCGAAGTCGTCGGCGAAGAGCACATGCGCGTGGCCAACGGCGTCCAACAGCTCCTCCAGCGCGCCAAGGAACTCAAAGACATCATCGCCATCCTCGGGATGGACGAACTCTCCGAGAGCGACAAGATGACCGTTGCCCGCGCCCGCAAGGTCGAGCGTCTCCTCTCCCAGCCCTTCCACGTGGCCGAGAAGTTCTCCGGCATCCCCGGTCAGTTCGTCAAACTCGAAGACACCATCCGCTCCTTCGCTGAAGTCCTCGATGGCAAGTGCGATGACCTCCCCGAAGCTGCCTTCTACATGGCCGGCTCCATCGACGACGTCCGCGAGAAAGCCCGCACCGCCGCCCGCGCCTAACCCTCCCCTCGCCTCGCGCGCTATGGAAACACCCTTCTACTTCAGAATCGAGACCCCCTCGGGCACCTTCGTCGAGGGCGACGACATCACCCTTGTCGAAGTGACCACCGAAATCGGTCGCCTTGGCGTAATGGCCAACCACGAGCCGATGGTCGCCGCCTGCCCGCCCGGGCTGATGCGCATCCGCCAAGGCGGCGAATGGATCACCTTCCGCATCTCCCGCGCGCTCCTCGTCGTCGAACCCAGCGGCGTCAAACTCCTCACCCCCCTCGCGCGCCTCGCCCTCGGTCGATAGGTGCGCAGCGCGCGCCAGGAGGTCCTCGCGAGGGGGGCAAAGTCGCCGGCATCCCCCTTTGCGCAAGAAAAATTGCAAATAACGAAAAAAGTGCTTGCATTCTGTTTTATGGCTTGCTATTATATGCCCCGTTTTCAGCGCCTTTAGCTCAATTGGATAGAGCATCTGACTACGGATCAGAAGGTTGGAGGTTCAAATCCTCCAAGGCGCGCCATTCCGAGTATTGCGGGATTGAGCAGCCCGGTAGCTCGTCAGGCTCATAACCTGAAGGTCGTAGGTTCAAATCCTACTCCCGCTACCAATTTACCCACCGAAGATTTCTTCGGTGGGTTTTTCATTATCGAAGCGCCGCCAACGCACCGCAACCGTCACGTATGTCTTCTCTATGAATGTGCTATACTAGGCGCGTTGAACGTTTCAAGCAATCTCTTGTACTTAGTAAAGGAAGGGCGTTTATGACGCAGTTGGAAGCGGCGAAGCAGGGAATTGTGACCGAGGCGATGCGCGCGGTGGCGGCCGAAGAGGGTTGCCCGGTGGAGAAGGTCTTGGCCGAGGTGGCCAGTGGCCGGGCGGTGATTCCGCTGAATCCGGCACACAAGGGCGTAAAGCCGACAGGCGTGGGGCGGGCCTTTACCACCAAGATCAATGCCAACCTGGGGCGCTCGCCTTCGCGTTCGGGGAAGGGCGATGAGTTGGAGAAGCTGCAGGTGGCGCTCGACGCCGGGGCGCAGTTCGTGATGGATCTTTCGGTGGGGACTGGGCGCGGAGCCGAGGAAATTCGCCAGGAGTTGCGGGATATTCGGCAGGGAATGCTCGATGCCTCGAGCGCGCCGTTGGGGACGGTGCCGATTTACGAGACCATTTCGCGGTTGGATGGTGAGATTCCGGTGATGGATCCGAATTATCTCCTGCAGGTCATCCGCGAGCAGGCCGAGCAGGGGGTGGACTTTATGACGCTGCACGCGGGGTTGCTGCGCGCGCACTTGCCCTTGGCGATGAAGCGGAAGATGGGGATCGTCTCGCGCGGCGGGGCGATTATGGCCGAGTGGATGAAGCAGCACGATGCCGAGAACCCCCTCTATACGCACTGGGACGAGGTGATGGAAATCCTCGCCGAGCACGATGTCACGGTCTCACTGGGCGATGGTCTGCGCCCAGGGTGTCTGGCGGACGCAAGCGATGCGGCGCAGTTTGCCGAGCTTTCGGTATTGGGCGAGCTGGTGCGGCGGTGCCGCGCGCGGGGCGTGCAGGTAATGGTCGAGGGGCCGGGCCATGTCCCCTTCAACCAGATTCAGATGAATATGGAGCGCGAGCAAACTGAGTGCGATGGTGCGCCCTTCTATGTGCTTGGCCCGGTGGTCACGGATATTGCCCCGGGCTACGACCACATTGTCTCGGCCATTGGCGCAACGGCAGCGGCCACCTATGGCGCCAGCTTGCTCTGCTATGTCACCCCCGCCGAGCACCTGGGCTTGCCCGATGCCACCGAGGTCCACCAGGGCTGCATTGCCTACCTGATTGCAGCGCATGCAGGCGACGTGGCGCGCGGGCTGCCCGGTGCGCGCGATCGCGACGACAAGATGGCCGAAGCGCGCTACAACTTTGATTGGAATGCGCAGTTCGCCGTGGCGCTCGACCCGTGTGCGGCGCGTGAGCGGTGGTTGCGGACGCGTGCGGAAAGCGGCGCGAAGCACGATGACGACCACTGCTCGATGTGCGGCAAGGCCTTCTGCGCGGTGCGCACCTCGCGCCGGATGCGGGAGGGGCTGTAAGCGATGAAGCAGGTGCCCACAGACTTCCCTTCGCCGATGGCGAAGTTGCGCTGGGTGCTGAAGGCGTTGCGTGCGCCCGATGGGTGCCCGTGGGATCGCGAGCAGACCTTGGCGAGTATTCAGCCGTGCTTGCAGGAGGAGTGCTACGAACTGCTCTCGGCGATGGTGGGCGAGGATTTGGCCAACCACCGTGAGGAGCTGGGCGATGTGCTGCTGCAGGTGCTCTTCCAGTGCGACATTCGCGAGGAACAGGGAGCCTTCACCTTCGACGAGGTGGTCGGCGAGCTCACCGATAAGCTCATCCGCCGCCACCCGCATGTCTTTGGCGAGGTGGATGCCAAAGACACCGAGACGGTATTGCGCAACTGGGAGCGAATCAAGCAGGGCGAGCACAAGGCCCCCAAGGCCTCCGCCCTTGATGGCGTGCCCGAGGCGCTGCCCGCGCTCCTCAAGGCTCAGCGCACCCAGCACAAGGCTGCCAAGGTCGGCTTCGATTGGCAGGATGCCGAAGGGCCGGAGGCGAAGATCGTCGAGGAGCTGGCCGAACTCAAGGCCGCCGTGGCGGCAGGGCAGCCCGAAGCCGTGGCCGATGAGTATGGCGATGTGCTCTTTTCAATGGTAAACTTGGCCCGGCACATCGGCGTGGATGCCGAGAGCGCGCTGCGCGCGGCTACAGCCAAATTCGCCAAGCGCTTCCGTGCCGTGGAGGCGCGCGTCAAGGCCGCAGGCAAGGAAATGAAGGCAATGAGCCTGAGCGAACTTGATGCGGTGTGGGACGCCGTCAAGGCCGACCAGCAGTAAGTGCAACACAATTGCGTAGTTTATGCTATACTGCGCGCGTTTTGGCCCAGACTGGGCCATTCAGTAGACGAAAAAGGACAGACAAACGTATGAAGTTGAGTTTAATGGCCGTTGGGATGTTGGCTGCTGCCAGCATGACGATTGCTCAGGAAACCCAGACGCGCGGCCCGGTGGTGGTCGAGCGCGATGACCGCCAGGTGGCGCGGAGCGACGAAGACGAGAATAATGGGCGCTTCTATCTCAGCCCCGGCGTGGGCGCGATGCGCGTACATCGGACGGCGAGCCCGAAGCCCGGGAGCGCGTTGCGCGGCGTGCAGCCCTATGTGATTCTGCGCTTGGGCTATGACTTTGCCGATAGCCCGTGGTCGCTCGAAGGGTTCGGCTCGATTGGCCGCGCCAAGCAGAGCGCCGGTTCGCAGCAGCGTACGATTCTGGGCGCTGGCGTTGAGGGCCTCTTCCACTTCGATCGCTATGCGAAGTTCGATCCCTTCCTGGCCGCCGGTGTGAGCTACTACGGCGCCAACTCCGCTCCCCTGTGGCAGGATAGCGAGCGCTCGCATCTCTTCGCGCAGGCCGGCGTGGGTGCCTTCTGGCACTTCTCCGAGCGCTTCTCCCTGCGTGGCGACCTGCGTTACCACGTGGGCCTGACCGATGAGTTCCTCTCCTTCACCACCGCCGATGTCAGCCTGACCTACTTCTTCGGTGACACTGGCGATTCCTCGGCGGATACGCTCCAGCCCCTGGCCGAGCCCACCGCCATTGAGCCCGGCGCGCAGGCCTACGACGATGCCTCTGCCCACAGCGATAAGCTCGTTGATGTCACCCCCGTTGGCTCTGAGAGCACGATGCACCTGGAACTGCGCCTGCAGTATGCCAAGGACACCGCCATCATTGAGCCGACCGAGTATCCGGCGCTCGATGAGCTCGTGCGCATCATCAAGGCCGCCATCGCCGCCAACCCCGAGGTCTACGTCACCATCGACGGCCACGCTGACCAGCAGTACGGCTCGGACCACGCCTATAACCAGCGCCTCTCCGAGGACCGCGCCAAGAGCGTGCGCACCTACCTCGCCGCCAACGGCATCGCCGAGGGCAAGATGAAGGTGGCTGGTCACTCCTTCGATCAGCCCAAGGATCCCGTGAACCTGAAGGATGGCACCCCCTCCAACCGCCGCACCGAAATTGTCATCCGCGGCGTGGATGAGGCCACGCGCGAGCAGATCCGCCAGTCCCTGAAGTAAAGTAACCCCCTTCCGAGAGCACGAAGAGATGGGCACACTCCAACGCTACATTCTGCGCTCATTCCTGGTTGCGGCCGGGTTGACGGGGTTGGTGCTGACCTTCGTGCTGTCGGTGGGGTTCCTCTTCCAGGTTTTCCAGTTTGTGATGCGCGGCGCTTCGGCCGGCTTGGTGGTGCAATACTTGGCCGCCTCGTTGCCTGAGGTGCTCGGCTTTACCATTCCGCTGGCGCTGATGGTGGCCTCGCTCCTGGTTTTTGGCCGCCTCTCCACCGATAGTGAGATCGCCGCGATGAAGGCCTGTGGCATTAGCTTCTTGGCTATTATGCGCACGCCGGTGATTGTCGCCATCCTCTGCTCGGCCCTCGGATTCTACCTGCAGAACTACGCGATGCCCCGCGGCCACTACGTCCGCCGCTCCATCGCCAATCGCCTGGCCCTGGATGCCGGCGTGCAGCTCATTGAACCGGGGCGCTTCATCGACGAAATTGACAATGTCGCCGTCTTCTGCGACCGCAAGGTGGATATGAAGGACGCCGACGGCAAGGGCTACACCCAGCTCTACAACCTGCTGGCCATTGACCGGCGCGATGGCTTCCTGCGTGAAATCCACGCCGACCAGGCTCAGATGCGCTCGCAAGGGAGCGACTTGGTCTTTACGCTTCACCGGGCCACCATCTCCCCGCCCGAGAAGGGCATTGAAGGTGTGGTCGCCTTCGACGAATTCTCCTACGTCTGCAAGGACGTCGTCTCGCGTACCAAGAAGTATCTCAAGAAGCCTAAGGATTACGACTTCGGCGAGTTGCTCGCGGCTGAACGCGAAGCGCGCAAGACCTCCCTTTCTACCAAGAGCGAAGCCAAGTGGCGCTCCAAGCTTCTCTTCCTGCTCAATCATCGCACCGTCTGGGCGCTCTCCTCGCTCTGCTTTGTGCTCGTGGGCATCCCGCTTGGGTGCCAGACGCAGCGCAAAGATTCAGCCAAGGGCATGGCGCTGGGCGTGGGCGTGGGCATCGCCTTCTTCCTCTTTATTCTCCTCTCGGAGGCGCTCTCCGATAAGCCGGCGGCTTATCCCTGGGTGCTCGTCTGGACTCCGGTGGCCCTCTCGCTCGGCGCGGCCGCCTTCCTTATCCCCAAACATCAGTAAAGGAGCTGCTATGGCCATTCATCCCCTTGCTTACGTGTGCGAAGGCGCCAAGGTCCATCCCGAGGCCGAAGTCGGCCCCTTTGCCTATATCGGCCCGGATGTCACCATCGGCCGCGGCACCAAGATCCACCACCACGCCACCGTCGAAGGCCACACCACCCTGGGCGAAGATTGCGAAATCTTCCCGCAAGCTTGCGTGGGGATGAAGACGCAGGACCTCAAGTGGCGCCCCGGGAATGTCACCTACGTGGAGGTCGGCGACCGCACGGTCATCCGCGAATGCGCCACCATCCACTTGGGCACGATGGACGGCACCAAGACCGTCATCGGCAGCGACTGCCTGATTATGGCCTACTGCCACATTGCCCACGGCTGCACCCTGGGCAATCACATCATTATGTCCAACAGCGTGCAAATCGCCGGCGAGTGCACCATTGAAGACCACGCGATCATCGGCGGCACCTCGGCTCTTTTGCAGTTCACGCACGTGGGCACCTTTGCGATGGTCGGCGGCGGCACGCAACTGCGCAAGGACGCGCCCCCCTACATGCTCACGATGGGCGTGGAGAACCTCACCGTCCGCGGCCTCAACTCCGTGGCCATCCGCCGCCACCCCGAGGCCTTCTCCCCCGAGGCCTTCAGCGCCCTCAAGGACGCCTACCAGTTCCTCTACTCCGAGGGTCAGCCGCGCGCCATCGCCCTCGAGCGCATCGCCAACGAACTGCCGCAGTGTGCGGAAATCCGCCACCTGCTCGACTTCTACGCCAACGCCTCCAAGCACGGCGTGGTCTAAGTTTTCCTGCAATGTCTGGCGGCCCCACGCCCTCTTCCAATCGCCCAGGCGGCTCTCTCTCCGCCTGGCTCCTGCGCATCACCTGCCCGACCGTCGTCTTCGGCTATCTTGCCTGGCAGGCGGTGGCCTCGGCCAACTGGAAGTTTGTCCTCTGCCTGCTCGCGCTCGTGGCCACGCTGGTGGGTGGCGCCTTCGCCATCGGCCGCCTAAGCGCCCATTGCCGCGCCGCCGCCACCGAGGCTGAGCGCCAACGCCGCCTAGCCGCCGCGCTGCAACTGACCCGCCGCCTGGGCGGCGTCTTCTGCGGGATGGCCTTGGGCGTTGGCCTCTGCTACACCTTCGAGACTGGGCGCTTCTTCTCCATCGCCCTCCCGCTTCTCCTCTCCGGCTGGGGAGCTATGTTCTGGCTCTTCCGCCGCGCCTTCCGCTAACCCCTCTTGGATCCCGGCACCTCTATGGGTGCGGGCCTTTTTTCTTATGAGCGAACAAGCCATTGCCAAGCGCACGGTCGTCATCGTCGGCCGGCCCAACGTCGGAAAGTCCGCCCTCTTCAACCGCATCGCCAACCGCCGCATCGCCATCGTCCACGACCAAAGTGGCGTGACGCGCGACCGCATTGTCCGCGAGGTGGCCTGGAACGATGAAGCCTTCCACCTCGTCGACACCGGCGGCATCCGACTCTTTGATGGCACGCGCGAAAAGAATGTTATTGAGATGGCCGTGCGCGACCAGGTGGACGTGGCGATGGCCGATGCCGCCTGCATCATCCTCGTGGTTGATGTCCTCTCCGGCCTTCAGCCGGCCGATGAAGAGGTCGCCCGCCTGGTCCACAAGAGCGGCCGTCCCTGCTTCCTAGCCATTAATAAGTGCGACCTGCCCCAGCACGAGAGCGGCGCCGGCGACTTTGCCAAGCTCGCCTTCCCCGCCTTCAAGGTCTCCGCCCAGCACAACCGCGGGATGGAGGAGCTGATGGCCGCCGTCACCAAAGCCCTCCCCCCCAAGAGCGAGGCCGAGAAGGCCGCCGACGCCAAGCCCCTGCGCGTGGCCATCGTCGGCCGCCCCAACGCCGGCAAGTCCTCCTACATCAACCGCCTTCTGCGCAGCGACCGCGTCATCGTCAGCAATGTTGCCGGCACCACGCGCGACTGCGTCGACGTCCCCTTCACCATCGGCACCGGCCCCACCGCCCGCCGCTACACCCTTGTCGACACCGCCGGGATGCGCCACGTCCACAAGATTGACACCTCCGTCGAGCGCTTCTCCCTCTTCCGCAGCGAGGAGGCCGTGCGCGAGTGCGATGTCGCCGTCCTGGTGATGGATGCCGAAATCGGGCCCACCACGCAAGATAAGTACATCGCCTCGATGATCCAGCGCGAGGCCAAAGCCTGCGTCATCCTCATCAACAAGTGGGACCTTGCGCGCGCCAAAGGCTTCACCGAAACCGCTGCCATCGCCCACATGCGCGAAATGCTCCCCTACCTCCGCCACGTTCCGGTGGTCTTTATGAGCGCGCAAGAGGGCTACAACGTCCGCAACAGCATTGAAGCCATCGACCGTGTGGCCGAGCACCAACGCCGCGTCCTGCCCACCGGTGTCCTCAACCGAACCCTCTCCAACGCCCTCGCGCAAATCCAAATGCCCGGCAAGAACGGCCGCCACCTCCGCTTCCACTACGCCACGCAGACCGGTAGCAACCCGATGATCCTGCGCCTCTTCGTCAACGACGCCCGCCTCGCCACCAAGCCCTTCCAGGACTTCCTCATTCGCAATATCCGCGAGGCCTTTGACCTCGAGGGCGCCGCCATCATCCTCCAATTCCGCTCCCGCGTCAAACCTGGCGAAGGGCGCGACAAAGCCGCCCCCGATGGCGACGAGACGCCCGCCGATCCCGGCGAGACGCCCGCCGCACCGCGCCGCCCCCTCCCCCGTCGCCCCCGCCCCACCGGGAAGCCCTCCCTCGGCCGCGGCCGCAACAACCTCACGCCCAAAGCCTTCCGGAAGCGGAAGTAAATGCCCTTCCCCCTCCCGCCGGTGACCGAGGCCGAAAGCGGTCTGCGCGCCGATGCCTGGCTCGCGCGCCGCTACCCGGCCTTCCCGATGGCCACCCTCCGCCAGCTCATCGCCTCTGGCGCGCTCCTGCGCTCAGGTCATCCCTGCCCCAAAGGCGAACGCGTCCGCCCAGGCACCGCCTACACCCTCCTGCGCGAACCCGCCGCGCCCCCTACCCTCGCCCCAAACCCAGATCTTCCCCTCTCACTCCTCCACGAGGATGACACCCTCCTCGCCGTCGATAAACCCGCCGGCCTCGACTGCCAACCCAACACCCCCGGCGAAACTGACACCCTCGCCAACGCCCTCCTCGCCCGCTTCCCCGACCTTGCCGGCATCGGCGATGGCCCCCTCACCTGCGGCATCCTCCATCGCATCGACCGCGACACCTCCGGCCTCGTCCTCGTGGCCCGCACCCAAGCCGCCTACACCGCCCTTCGCGCCCAGTTCGCCGCCCACACCGTCGAGAAGCACTACCTTGCCCTCGCCCAAGGCACCCTCTCCGCTCCCGGTCGCCTCGAAAATCTCCTCGCCCATAACCCCCGCTGCCCCGGCCGAATGATTGATGCCACGCGCTGGCACGACGCCAAACGCCCCATGCGCGCCATCACCGACTACCGCCCCCTCCGCGCTCTCAAGCTCCACGGCACCCCCTTTACCCTCCTCGATGTCACCATCTACACCGGCGTCACCCACCAAATCCGCGCCCAACTCTCCCTCGCCGGCCACCCCCTCCTCGGCGACCAACGCTACGGCGGCCTCCAACTCCCCAACTTCCCCCGCCACTTTCTCCACGCCGCCTCCGCCTCCTTCACGTACCCGACTACAGGCGCCCCCCTCACCCTCTCCTCTCCCCTTCCCGCCGACCTCGCCGCGTTCCTGCGCTAGGCTCCCGGGGGCTACGCGCCCCCGCACCCCTCGGCAGGGCTGCTCACCCTGCACCCCGGGAGCGCGGTGCGCTCCACCCCAGCCGGTGCGCCCTTCGGGCACGCCGGCTCTCTGTCATCCGTCATCCGCAAGCGTTAGCGAACTCCCCACACCGCGCGGCGATGCGCTCCGCGCCTCGCCGCCCAGGCCGTTGGGGGCGGGGCCCCAAGCCCCCGCGCACCCCCCTTTTTCGCATCCGCCCCGGGTTCGCCTCGAGGTAGGCCCGGGTTCGCTTTGAGCCTGGGGTGGGGTGATCGCGTGCGCGCGCGTGTACCTTATATACTAGAGGGTGCTGTGATGTGGGCGTTCACGGGTGGGTTCGGTTTGTGCTATACTGGGGGGCAATTGAAAGGAGGCGCTATGCCGAAGATTGCCGTGTTGTTGCCGTGTTATAACGAAGCCTTGACAATTGAAAAGGTGGTCAAGGATTTCCGCAAAGAGTTGCCGGAGGCAGAGATTTGGGTCTACGACAACAACAGCTCGGATGGGTCGGCAGAGTTGGCGTTGGCGGCGGGGGCGAAGTTGCGGCGGGTGCGCCAGCAGGGGAAGGGGCATGTGGTCCGGCGGATGTTCCAAGAGGTGGAGGCGGATATCTACGTGATGGTCGATAGCGACGACACCTATCCGGCGGATGAGGTGCACAAGTTGATTGCGCCGATTGTTGCCGGCGAGGCGGATATGGTCAATGGCGACCGCCTCTCTTCGACCTATATGACCGAGAACAAGCGCCCGGGGCACAACTTCGGCAACACGCTCGTCTGCACGCTCATTCGGGTGCTGTGGGGCGAGCGGGTGCACGATGTGATGACTGGCTACCGCGCCTTCTCGCGGCTCTTCGTGAAGAGTTGCCCGGTGTTGGCGCAGGGCTTTGAGATTGAGACGGAGATGACCCTGCACACGCTCGATAAGCGCATGAGTCTGGTGGAGGTGCCGATCCAGTATCGCGACCGCCCGGCAGGCTCCTTCTCCAAGCTCAATACGGTGCAAGATGGCATTCGCGTGCTCAAGACAATCTTCAACCTCTTCCGCTTCTATCGGCCGGAGATGTTCTTTGGCGTGATTGGGTCGGTGTTGCTTCTCGCGGCGGGGGGACTCTTTGTGCCGGTGCTGATGGAGTTCTTCCGCACGGCCCAGGTGCCGCGCCACCCAACGGTGACCTTCGCCGGCTTCCTGGCCATGGCCGGGCTCCTCTCCTATAGCGTGGGGCTCATCCTCGGCGCGTGCAAGAAGCAATCCGACCAACTCTTTGAGATTCTCGTCTCCCAGGAAAAGGGACGCGAAGTGCAGCAGCAGTAAGGCCTTAAGGAAACGATTTATGGCAGATGCTCCAACGCCCCCCGCAGGGGCTGAACAACCGGGCGGCAACAAGCCGGTCCCCCCTCCGCAACAACCGGGCAAACCCAATTGGAAGCGTCCCTTTATTGTCTGGGTGCTCCTGGCGGTCTTTGTGATGTCGCTGGTGGGCGTCTTCCGCGGCGGAAATGAAGCCGGGGGCGAAGCGGCGGAGAGCCCGCTCGCGGCGGTCTTTGGGGGCGAAACGAAGGCGCTCTCGCAGTTCGACTTCTGGAAGCTGGTGGAAGCCGGGCGGACGGTTGACGCGCAGGGGCAGGTGATTGGCAACAAGGTGCTCTCGGAGGCCAAGCTCATTCGCGAGAATGGGGGCGAAACGTATATCGAGGGCACGCTGAACGAGGCGGTCCAGCTGCCGCCGGCCGAGGGCGAGACGCAGCCGCGCGTGACGACCAAGCAGCGCAAGGTGCGCGTGAATGTCTTGGGCGTGGAAGGACTGGAGGAGAAGTTGGGCGAGCTGGGCGTGCGGACCACGCAGCAGACGCGGAACAACTGGCTCGGCTCGCTGCTGATTTCGATCTTGCCGTTGGCGTTGCTCTTCCTGCTCTTCTACTTCTTTGTGCTGCGGCAGATGCGTGCCGGGGGCGAGGGCGGCCCCTTCGCCTTCGGAAAGTCGCGCGCACGCCTCATGAATAGGGAGGAGGCCAAGACCCGCTTTAAGGACGTGGCCGGCGTGGACGAAGCTAAGGAAGAGGTGGCCGAGATTGTTGAGTTCCTCAAGAACCCCAAGCGCTTTGAGAATCTGGGCGGCAAGGTGCCCAAGGGCGTGTTGCTGATGGGGCCGCCCGGCACGGGCAAGACCTTGCTGGCCAAGGCCATTGCCGGCGAGGCGGAGGTGCCCTTCTTCAGCATCAGTGGCTCGGACTTCGTGGAGATGTTCGTGGGCGTGGGCGCGAGCCGCGTGCGTGACATGTTCGCGCAGGCCAAGAAGAATGCCCCTTGCATCCTCTTCATCGACGAGATTGACGCCATTGGCCGCACCCGCTTTACCGGCATCGGCGGCGGGCACGACGAGCGCGAGCAGACCCTGAACGCAATGCTCGTGGAGATGGACGGCTTTGAGGGCAACTCCGGGGTCATCGTGATGGCCGCCACCAACCGCGTAGATGTCTTGGACCCCGCGTTGACGCGTCCCGGTCGCTTCGACCGGCAGATTGTCGTGGACCTGCCGACCGTGGAAGGGCGTCTAGCCATCCTGAAGGTGCACGCGAGCAAGGTGAAGTTGGGCGAGGATGTGGATCTCGAGCGCGTGGCGCGCGGCACGCCTGGCTTCTCGGGTGCAGACCTGGCAAACTTGCTCAACGAAGCGGCCCTCCTGGCGGCCCGCCAAAAGCGCACAGCCGTGGCCCATGCCGACTTGGAGGAGGCGCGCGACAAGATCCTCTGGGGCCGCGAACGCCGGTCGCACGCGATGGCCGACCGCGACCGCCGGATTACCGCTTGGCACGAGGGCGGCCACGCACTTGCCCAGGTGCTTCTGGAGCACACCGAGCCGCTTCATAAGGTCACCATTATCCCGCGCGGGCGGGCGCTGGGCGCCACGATGACCCTCCCCGAGCGCGATGTGCTCAACCGCACCGAGGCCGAGATGAAGGATATTCTGGTGATGGCCACCGCCGGGCGCATCGCCGAAAAGTGCTTTACGGGCGACCTCTCCACCGGCGCCTCACAGGATATTAAGATGGCCACCAGCCTCGCCCGCCGGATGGTTTGCACCTATGGCATGAGCGCGCGCTTCGGCTTCCAGTGCTTTGGCGATAACGAGGAGCAGGTCTACCTCGGCCGCGAACTGGGGCGCAAGCAGGACCACTCCGAGGCCACCGCACAGCTGATTGACGAAGAGGTGACCGCCCTGTTGCGCGAGGCGTATGCCCGCGGCGAGCAGTTGATTGAGAAGCATCGCGAGCGCCTGGAACTGTTGGTCGATTACCTCTTGGAGGTGGAAACGGCCGACGGGCGCGATGTGGAGGAACTTGTGCGCACCGGCAAGCGGCCGGCGCCGAAAGCAAAACAGCAGCAGGAGAATACAGCGATGGATACACTGACATTGCCGGCCAAGGTGATTGCGATTGATGGCCCGAGCGGGGCCGGGAAGAGCTCCGTCTCGCGGGCGGTGGGCGAGCGCCTGGGCTTCCTCCACGTGGATAGCGGCGCGCTCTACCGCATCGTCACCTGGCAGTGCCTGGAGCAGGGCGTAGACACCTCCGACCCGGCCGCCGTAGCCAAGCTCGCCGCCGGGCTGCAAATCGACTTCTCCGCCGAGGCTGGTCACATTGTCTACACCGTTGGCGGCATCCGCCCCGATAAGGAGCTGCGCGAGCCGCGGATTAACGCCCACGCCTCGCCCGTGGCCACCGTGCCCGAGGTGCGCGCCAAGATTACCGCCGAGCTGCGCGCGCTGACCCGCTTTGGCAACCTCATCATCGAGGGGCGCGACATTACCACGGCCGTCTTCCCCGACACCCCCGCGCGCTTCTACCTGGAGGCCGACCCCGCCGTCCGCGCCCAGCGCCGACAGCTTGAGGAGGTGCAGAAGGGTGTGGCCAACCAGTCCGTCGAGGAGGTCAAGGCTTCGCTCCTAGCGCGCGACAAGATTGACTCTTCCCGCGCCTGCGCCCCGCTGCGCAAGGCCGATGGCGTCATTGCCATCGATTCTACTTACCTGACGCTTGAGCAGGTGATTGACGCGGTCATCGCCGCCCTGCCCGAGGATTGGAAGCCGGCTGCGGAGGAGACGAAATGAAGCTGAAACTTGCCGTTTTGGGCTCGGGCGCGGGCAGCAATATGCAGTCGATTGTCGACGCGATTGAGGCCGGCACGCTTGATGCCGAGATTGTCTGCGTGCTGGCCGACGTGCCGGATGCGAAGATTCTTGAGCGGGCCGCGCGCCACAACATCCCCGCGCAGTATCTCTCCTGCGCGCCCTTCAAGACCAAGCTCGAGGGCGAGGCCGAGGAGAACTACATCCGCGTGATGAAGGAGGCGGGCGCCGATACCGTCGTGCTCGCGGGCTTTATGCGCATCGTCAAACCCGGGCTGCTCGCGGCTTTTCCCAACCGCGTCCTCAACATCCACCCGGCCCTCTTGCCGGCCTTCCCGGGATTGCACTCCTGGAAGCAGGCGCTGGATTACGGCTGCCGCGTGGCTGGCTGCACGGTCCACTTTGTCGATGCGGGCACCGATAGCGGGCCCATCATCGTCCAGCGTTGCGTGCCGGTTGAGCCCGGCGACACGCCCGAGACGCTCCACGCGCGTATTCAGGTGCAGGAGCACTTGGCCTATCCCGAAGCGCTGCGCTTGCTCGCCGCCGGGCGCCTGACAATCAATGGCCGTCGCGTCCTAATTGACGGCCGCTAAGTTGCGGGAGGTGCCGGATGTGGCAGGAAATGCTTGCGTTGCTTGATCGAATTCAAGTGGGGTGGAGTGCGGTGGACAATGTGGCCCTGCGCGTGCTGTTGCAGTTGTTGCTGGTGGTGGGGGTCTCCTATGGCTCCTACTGGCTCTGCCACCTGCTCTTCCGCGTGTTGCAGCGGCGGCTTCTCCGCGCCCGCCCGGCGAGCCTACTCGCCATTCTTCTGACCTCGCAGGCGATTCCGCGCGCGCTACAGGTGGTGCCGCTGGTGGTGGCGGGTATTCTGGCCACGCGGGCAATCTCCACCAACTGGCTCCGCGCCACAGTACTCATGCTCACGCGGATCTACTTCGTCTTCATCTGCGCGAATGTCTTTGCCGCCGCGATGAACCTAGCCTACCGGTTGCACAACTGGCGGCGCGGGGTTAGCGCTTCGCCGCAGAAGGGCATCTTCCAGGTCCTCTCGCTCTTGGGTTACCTCTTCGCCGCGGTGGGCATCGTGGCCACGCTCTCGGGGCGCGACCCCACCTACGTCCTCTCCGGCATGACCGCCCTCTCGGCCGTGCTCATGCTCGTCTTCAAGGATTCCATCCTCGGCCTCACGGCCGGGGTCACCCTGGCAAGCAATGGGATGGTGCGCATCGGCGACTGGATCGAGGTGCCCGGCACGGACGCCGATGGTGAAGTCATTGACATTGCGCTGACCACTGTACGCGTTCAGAACTGGGACAACACCATCACCACCGTCCCCGCCTACGACCTCATCGCCAAGCCCTTCAAGAATTGGCGCGGCATGAGTGAAAGCGGTGGTCGGCGCATCAAGCGCGCCATCCTCATCGACCTCGACTCCATCCATTTTGCCGACGAAGACGAACTTGAGCGCTGGAAGGAGATAGACCTCATTCGCGACTACCTGGCCACCAAGATTCGCGAAGTGCGCGCTTACAACGCCGAACACCCCTCTTCGGCCACCTCCGTCGCCAACGCCCGCAAGCTCACCAATATCGGTACCTTCCGCGCCTACTGCTTGGCCTACCTGCGCGCAAACCCCGCCATCCACCAGCGCATGACCCTCCTGGTCCGCCAACTCGACCCCTCCGACCACGGCCTGCCCCTCGAAATCTATTGCTTTAGTAGCGACACCGCCTGGGCCAACTACGAGCGCATCCAGAGCGACCTCTTCGACCACTTCCTGGCCATTATGCCCGAGTTCGGCCTGACCTCCTTCCAGGTCACCTCAGCCGCCGCCTTGCGGCTGGGCGCTCAAGCCTTGCCCGCGCGCCTCAAGGCAAAGGCGTAACAGCCGCGGAGCGTCTCGGCAAAGGTCTCGCTCGAACGCTCCTGCCGCACCCACTCTTCCGCCGCCCACGCCCGCTCCACACACCAGAAGGGCGCCCCCATCACCTGTTCAATCGCCTCGGCAATCGCCCGGCTCTTCCCTGCCACCAAAAGCACCTTGGCCCCTGCAAGCGCCTCCATCGCCGGGCAGCGAATTGCAATCACTGCCCGCCGCGAAGCCATCGCATCCAGCACCCACGGCAAGGGCTCCGGTCCGCTCTGCGCCGGGAAGAAGACCGCATCCGCCGCCGCGAGCGCTTGCTCCATCGCCGCGCCTGGCGCCGGCAACGGCTGAAGCTGAATATTGGCCGTGCGCGGCAATGCCGCGCCTAAGGCCGCCCCCAACCGCTCCCGGGCGCGCCCCGTGCCGCCATAAATCTGCACGCGCAGCGCCTCGGTCTGGCGGAACGCCTCCGGCAGCGCTTCGACCAGCGGGGAGAGATCCTCAAGTTGCGTCTGCGCCGAGAAAGCCACCAAGGTAAAGACCTGCGCCGTGCCTCCGAGCCTCACCGCCGGCAAAGGTAACGGCCGCGCCCACGGGGCCGGCAAGGTCGGCAGATAGGCCACCCGCCCGCACAGGCGCGACCGCCGCAACTGCGCCACCCCCACCGGAACATCACTCAACACCAAGCAAACCGACTTGAGAAAGCGCGCCGAACGCCGCTTCGCCCACTGCTCCAGCGAAAAGCCCGATTCCGTCCGCCACTCAAAGACGAAACGCGACCGAAAGAGCCACGCCACAAAGGCCCCCACCCGAATGGTGCGATCCGCGCAATGGATTGCCGCGTAGGCGCGCGTCAGGTAGAGCCGCACCGCCGAAAGCGTCATCAGCACCGTCGCCCACACCCGCAGCGGCCCGTGCCCATAGAGCGGCAGATGGCGCGCAAACGGCAGGTAGCCCGCGCGGTAGACCCGCTCAACCAATCCCGCCGGCCACGGGTCGCCCCCCGGCAGCGTCAGCAACTCCACCTCCAGCCCCGCGCGCTTCATCAGCGCCAACACCTGAAAGGTTCGCCGGGCGTGCAGACTCTGCGCGCGCAGCACCTGGGCATAGAGATAGAGCACGCGCGGAGCCGGCGGTTCGCCACCCCCTGCCACAGCTTCCAGTTGCTCGTCGGCCGTTACCATCGCCCGCGCTTAGGCGTCCAGCACAGCGAGTTTGGCCCCCTGACGGTGGACATGCATCTTGCGCACGTGCCACTCCAGATCGAGCCCTGCCACGAATTGGCCCATCTGCTTGCCGAAGGCATCATCATCATCAATCACCACCGCCACAATCGTCGGACCGGCGCCAGAGATGTAAACCGCCACCGCGTCGGTCTGCTCCACGGCAAAACGCATCACCTCCGCCCCCTGCGGAATAAGTTGCAGACGGTACTCCTGATGAATGCGGTCCTTGCAGCCGGCGCGAATCAGCCGCGGATCGGCCCGCTCAAGCCCCTCAACAAGAATGGGCACGCGCGAGAGATTGTAGATACAGTCGGTCAGCGAATAGGTCTTAGGCAACGCCGCGCGGGCCATCTCGGTGGGAACGCGCACATCAGGCATCATCGCGTAGAAAGAGATCCGGTCGCTAATCGGATAGCGGTGCCAATAGACCAACCCATCCTCGACAATCGCCGCCACAAAGCCGCCCAGAATCGCCGGGGCCACATTGTCCGGGTGCCCTTCAATCAAGGTCGCAGTCCGCAGAATCTGCTCGGTATCCATCGCCAGGTTGCCGAGCACATTGGCAGCCATCACGCCCGCCACAATACAGGTGGAAGAGGACCCCAAGCCCGAGCAAACCGGCAGGTCCGTGTCAAAGGTGATACGCAGATTCGGCGCCAAACGCCCATGCTGCGCCAACACCTGCGTCAGCGTGGAGTAAAGCAAGTTGTTTTCGGGGGTGGCAAACTCCGGCAAACACCCCTCAATCTGCAACCGCTCGTGACAGTTGGTATCGAAGGTAAAGCGGTTGTACATATCAAACGCCAACCCCATCACATCGAACCCGGGGCCCACATTCGCGCTCGTCGCCGGCACGGAAATCTTGAACTTCATAGACAAACGGTCCTTCTCTGAACTGCTTACGCCCCCCATTATAGCAGAACCTCCCCCGCCCCGCAGAAAACCTTTCACCCCTCCACGTCGGGAGCGCAGGGCTCTCCACTCCGCCCGGCGCGGGGTGGAGGCGCGGGATAGGGGGGCTAGGAGAGCATTTACGGCGTCTCGGTGCTCTGCTTCGGCGGCACCACAAACTTATAGAACGCCGTTCCCTCCTCCGCCGGCACCGACAACTTCAGCGCCCCCGCCGCCACCGAAGCCGCGTCCGCCGCCAAATCCATCCGCCTCCAAATCCTCCCCTAACAGGGCAACTTATAAGGGCAGTTTCCTAGCAAAGGATTAGTTGGCAGTAAAGATACCGAGGTTCTCGCAGGAGGTGACGCGGCCGGCATCGTCGTATCGCCACTCGTAGAAGTAGAGGGCGCGGCCGCCGGACCACCAGCGGGCACCATACTTTGCGCCGAAGCGGCGATCGTGCGCCTCCAAGAGCGCGGTCATCTCTTGTTGAGTGAGGGGACGTTGTTGTAGGGCCGTAAAGAGCGTGTGGAGGCGGCAGTTGCTGGTGGGTGTGGTGGTGCGGGTGAAGGGTGCCGAGGCGTTGAGAGGTTTGGTCCACAGGATGGAGGATTCTGCTCCGTGGCCTTGGAAGCCTTCGGTCTCGCGCATTGTAATGAGTCCGTGGTCGGCGGCGATGACGATTTCGGTGTTGTCGTAGAGGCCACGGGCGCGTAGTGCGTCCATTAGGGCGGCCACCTGGTGGAGAACGAAGAGGCTGTATTGCCGATAGTCGGCCAACGCTTGACTGGGGGCGGGCAGTTTCTCGCCGGAATGGTCGTAGAGAATGGGGCCGTGAATGCCGCTGGTATGGAAGATGAGGAGCGAGAGCGATTCGTCTTGCTTGATGGGGCGATTGGCCAGGAAGGGGTAGAGTTGGCGCTCGGTGTAGACCCAGGCACCGGATGGCAGGCGCTTGGTGGCTTTGGCATAGGCCTGGGAGAGGATACGCCCCTTGTAGCGATAAGGAGCCAAACGAAACCTAACGGTATCGGCTAGAGAAATGTAAGGGATGGAGGTGGAAGGGCGAAAGAGGACGGAAGTCTCGGGGTCATCAACGGGGAGTACGGTGGCGGCGGTGGAGGTGCGGCGGTTCGTATAGCCGTAGGAGAGAAGTTGATCGCTGAAATAGATGGCGTTGTCGGCTTGGATGTAGGGGACCAGGAAGGACTTTGGGCCGATGATGGAGGTGGAGTAGTCGTTGGCCGTTTGGTCCTTGCGCAGGGAGAGGCCTGTCATCAGACCGGGAAGACCACGGGCGGTCTGTTCGTGCATTGCCAGGTTGTTCTCATGGGCAGTGAAACCGGGGAAGTGGCTCTCCAGTTCGGGGTGTGCCCGAAGAGTCTCTGCAGCGAGCGAGGCTGGCGTGGAGTCAAGAATGAGTAAGAGAATGTTACGCTGGGCGGAGAAGGTGGCGCTTTGGACGATGTCCAGTTGCGGGCAGTAGCCGGAAGTAAAGGTGGTGTCTTCGGCAGTGGCAGACTTTGGGGCTGCATCAAAGAGTGCAGCGATGGCCATCACCACCACGGCCGAGGCAATGATTGCACTGAAGCGCTTGACCCACCGATGGCAGGCAAGCGTTCCTAGGAAGACGGTGGCCAGGAGGGCGGTATCGATGATGCCTCGGAAGGGGTTAGAAAAGGCACGGATTTCACCATCGAGCGGCGGCAGGCCTATGGCAAAGAGCCCACTCTCGAAGTAGGCGCAGAGCAAGAGGGCGAGTAGCAGTGTCCGCGCCAGCGAGCCGAGAAGGAGCTCTCCAGCAAGGAGTAGCGCGAAGAGTGCCAGCGAAGCCCCGGCGAACCACGGCAGGAGGGCGAGTAGGGCCGATTGGGGCGAGAAGCCGAAGAGGGTCTGATTGGCGATGAAGGTTTGGCAGGGCACAAGCACCGTCAGAAAGAGGGCGCTTCCAATCGCCAACAGAGCGGTTTGGGCAATCGAAAGCGCGCGTAAGCGCTGGGTAATCCACGCGCAGGCGCTGTCGCGGAGGGGGCGGAGGGGGAACATAGGGCTCACTTTCGAATGATGTCGGCTTCAACTTCCTTGCCAGCGTTATCGTCACGGCGGAGGGCTTTGTTGGCACCGCGTTTGACTTTGCGCCAAAGGACGCCGAAGAGGACGCCGGAGGCGATGGCAACGCCAGCGATGGCTTGGACGGTGTAGGACATCACAGAGGGATCGATGTAGGCGAGGAACATAGTTTTTTCCTGATGTGGGGTTAGGCGTGTTTGCGCGCGATGAGCGCATCGAGAATGGCGTTACCGACGGCTGGGCCGGCAGCGCCGGGGTTGAAGAATTGGGTGGCGAAGAGCGCGTCGATACGCGCGGCGAAACGGTCGGGGTGCGCGAGCATATCGGCGGCGATGTCGGCAGCATGGGAGGGAATCTCCTGCGGGGAAAGGGCGCGGCCAACCTCGTTGCGGAAGGAGATGTCGGTGGGGGTGATGCCGAGGCGCTTCCATTCGGGGTTGAGGACCTTCATCGGGGTGTCGATGAAGAGCGTTGGGCGACGGGTCTTGTAGGCGTATTCATAGGCAATGCCGGACCAATCGGTGACGAGGAGGTGGGCCTGGTCCATCGTGGAGGGGCGGGCGAAGTCACACTCTAGCTCGATATCCGGGGCACTGCGGAAGCGCTCGGTGAGGGCGCTGATTTTGGCGGGGTTGCGGCGGACATATTGGGGGTGTGGGCGCAGAATGATGCGGCGGCCGGGACCGCGGAGGGCGGCGAGGAGGTCGTCGAGGCAGAGGTCGAAAAGGTTGTCGGGTTGGTGAGAGTTGGCAATCATCACGCGGAGGTGTTCGTCAGGGCGCGGGGGCACGGGTGGGGGGAAGCGTTCGAGGGTGTCGAGAAGCGGATACCCAGAGGGAATGAGCCGCTTAGGCTTGAGGGCGTAGTGCTGCTCGGTGGCGCGGTGCTCGGCCACCTGGAAGGGACCGTTGGCCATAATGGTGTCGAAGTGGTCGAAGGCGCCCTTGCGGTAGCACATGTGCATCGAGGTGGGGCCGTGGTCGATGTAGACGTAGTCGATGTCTTTGCGGACGTAGCTGCGCTTGAGGTGAAAGGTGTCAAGGTCGGGGGTGGTGGTGACGAGCATATCGGCGTCCATCTTCATCATCAGGGGGATGAGGCGGGTGGGGCCGATGTAGTAGACACGCAAGCGCTCGGGAGCAGCAGTTAGAAGGGGATCCTTGGGGCTGGAGGTGATGTAGTGAATGGTGAGGTTGGAGTGCTCCAGGAGCCAGACGATGACAGACTGAAAGTACTTGTAGTAGCCTCCGCCCTCGGCGTAGAAGACCAGGTGCTTGTTGGCCACCTTGAAGAAGCGCTTGTAGTCGGCCCGTTCGCGCGCTTTGTCGGTCGGCGTGCGGCTGGTTTGAACCTTGAGTTCGGCCTCAAAGCGGCGCAGCTCGGCCTGGGAATGTCGCAAGGCGGGGTAGTCAACGTGGCGTGCGGGGCGAATGCAGAGGTTCTCGCAGGCCTGGACGAGGATGGAGAGGAGGTTGGAGGTGGCCCAGTAGAGCCCCACGCCCATCGCCACAAAGCAGCCCAGGAAGAGAGAGATGGCGATGGAGATGCCGTTGGTGATGGCTTGCTGCAGGCGCGTTTGCTCGCGCTGCAGGGGGTTGATACGGTTCTGCGCGTAGCCTAGGAGCCAGGCAGCCGCGCCGGCAAGCAGCGGCATCGACCACGCCCAGCCGCCGTGGGTGACGGGCACGTGGCCGATGAGCGAGCCTTGTTGCGCCTCGCCGATGCCGTAGATGACCTTGACGAAGGCCATCAAAATGACAATCTGAATGGCGAGCGGCACGAGCGAGAGGAGCGGATGGTAGTGCTCGCGCTTGAAGAGCTTGGCGGTCTCTTCGCCAATGGCATCGCTGTCGCCGTAGTGTGCCATTTTGATGCGGTTGCACTCGGGCATCAGAGAGACCATTTTGAGGGAGTTAGCCTGACACCAAAGCGCCACAGGGAATTGCAACACCTTAGTTAGAAAGGTGAAAAGAATGATATCGAGCCACACATTGGGGCACCAACTGTGGCACCAATCCATCAACCACGCGAAGAAATTGACCAAGTAAGTCATAGGTTAGGCGTCAATGAGGGTAATGATTTGCTTGAAGGGCATCAGGCGGGCGTCGACCTCGAGGGCGCGGTGATGCTTGAGGAGGTCGGTAGCGACGGACTGCATGGCCGGAACGGCGGCGCGGGTGAGTTGATTGGCGTAAATGCAGATATTCACGCCGTGCGCGGCAAGTTCGGACTCTGTGATGGCATTGAAGGCGGTGGGGACGACGACAATGGGGGTGGTAGAATCCTCGGCACGGAAGCGGTCACAGAAGGTGAGAATCTCGGCGGGGTCTTTTTTGCGCGAGTGAATCATAATGCCATCGGCACCGGCTCGAACGTAGGCACGGCAACGGGTGAGGGCGTCTTCCATCCCGCGCTCGAGAATGAGCGACTCGCAGCGGGCAATGATCATAAAGTCGTCGGTACGCTGGGCCTGCTTGCCCGCGGTGATCTTCTCGCAGAAGCGCTCGATGCTCTCCTGCGTCTGTTCCACTTCGGTGCCGAAGAGGGAGTTCTTCTTCAGTCCGGTTTTGTCCTCGATGATAACCGCCGAGACGCCGATACGCTCGAGGGTGCGAACATTATAGACAAAGTGCTCGGTAAGCCCGCCCGTGTCCCCGTCGAGGATGATGGGCTTGGTGGTCACCTCCATAATGTCATCAATGGTACGCAGACGCGAAGACATATCAACCAGTTCAATGTCGGGCTTGCCTTTGGCAGTCGAATCGCAGAGTGAAGAGACCCACATGGCATCAAACTGGTCCAAGCGACCGTCAGCCTGCGTGACAACCGTCTTTTCGGTAATCAAGCCTGTCAGACCAGAGTGTGCTTCTAGGGTCTTGACGATGGGGCAGAGTTTGAGGAGTTGGCGCAGGCGCTTACGGCGGAACTCGGGCATTGCCAAGCGCTCGCGATCCAATGCATCAATCTTCTCCACGGCGGGGTCGTGGGTGTAGGGAAGCTCCACGAGTTCGCCGCCGTAGGCGCTCAACCGTTCCAGAAGGTGGCGGCGGATAGCGAACTCGGGCGCGTCACTCCGGCTCCAATTGTCGCCATGAACAACGATATCCGGGCGCAATGTCTCGAGAATATCATCGTAGAGCATATCGCGCTGCAGAACCACATGCGCCACGCCTGGCAGAGCCTTGGCGGCGGCCAGGCGCTCCGCCTCGCTTGCCACGGGGAAGCGGTTGTATCGAATGGCGGCGGCATCCGAGAGTACGCCAACGGTCACCTCCCCCAGTTCTGCCGCGCGAGCAACGATATTGAGGTGGCCTTTGTGGATGGTGGCTGTGCAGAAACAAGTATAGACGCGCTTAGTCACGATAGAGCACCTTGATGTTATTTTCAGCGAGAACCTCTGTCAGGGCCGCAAAGAAAGCGTCAATGTCCGGCACATCCAGCGCGCCTAGGGCGCAGAGACGGAAGGTGCGGGCCGAGCCGACCTTGCCGGGATAGATGGTAAAGCCGCGTGCGTAGCAACCATCGTGCACGGCCTCGAAGGACCAGCTTGGGTCGTCGGGGTAAAGCACCGAGATAACGAGCCCGGCCTGGTCCTCGCGCCGAATGAGGTTGCGGAAACCGAGGCGCTCAAGTCCGGCGTGAAGCGCCTCGAAGACGCGCGTATGGCGCGCCCACTTGGCCGCCTCGCCTTCGGCCCAATACTCCTTGAGTGCCTGCAGCGTGGCGTAGATGGTCTGCACAGGCGGGGTGAAGTGCATTTCACCCGTCTTCTCGAAGCAATCGTATTGCAGGAAGAGATTGCAGTAGTAGCTGCGCATGGGGTAGTCCGCCGAGGCGCGAATGAGATCCTCGCGGCCGACGATGAAGGAGAGACCGGTCATTGACTGCAACCCCTTCTGGGCCGACGCGAAGAGGAAGTCCACGTTGTCGGCAACGATGTCAATCGGCCGCATCGCGTAGGTTGAGGTGGTGTCCACAATGAAGGTGGCACCGTAACGGTGGGCCAGTGCGCCGAGCTCGCGAATGGGGTTGAGCACGCCCGAGCCGGTCTCGTGGTGCGTGGTGTAGAGCACGGCCACCTCGGGGTTCGCCTGAAGCGCGGCCTCGACAACGCGGGGGTCGATGGGCCGCTCGATGGGCAGCTGCAGGTCGATATGCGGCAATCCATAAGCGCGGCAGACCTCCACGGCGCGCGAGGAGTAGGCCCCGTTGTCGGCCACAAGCACCTGCTTGCCCGCGGGGAGCAGCGAGTTGAGGCAAACATCGATATTGATGGTCCCCGAGCCGCAGAAGAGCACCGAGGTGTAGCGCTCATCACCGTGCACCACGCGCACTAGGTCCCGACGCAAACCCTTCATCAACCGGGCGAAGTCCTGTTCGCGCGGGCAGATATCCGGCACCACCTGAGCCATCTTCACCGAGTCAGTCGTTGTCGCCGGCCCGGGGTTCAGCAGAATGTTTCGCTTAATCATCACCTTCTATGCTCCTTAAATCCGCCACGGTGTCGCACTCGATAATGGCCTTTGCCTCTACTGGATAGACCGCCAAGTCCAACGCCCTGCGCTGTACCAACGCGTCGGCCACCTCATCCCAAAAGAGCCCGTCGTTCACGGACTCGGCGGCCGCCTGAATGATGGCCTGTGCCAAACGCACGCCATCGGCCTGATGAAAGAAAGAGATGCCGGCCATATTGAAGCAGTCTCGCCCGCCTTTACCAATCCGCAAAATGCGCCCAGCACGGTCTGTCTCAAAAAGCCAATCCTCCGACCACCCTGCTACAAACTTACCCAGATAGCCAGAGCGCGGAAACGCCTGACAAAGTAGTTTCTGGTCGGCCACAAAGAGGTCAGCTTCGCAGATAAAACAGTCGCCTTGCGCCAAAAATTCCGCCGCCACGGCCAGTGAGGAGAGATTATTCTTGCGCGCGTAGTCCGGATTTTCGATCAACCGTACCCGCGGCTCCCGTGCCGCCAAGGGCCGGAACTGCTCGCCCAGGTGCCCGGTCACAATCGCCACCTCTGCCACCCCGCGCGCCCAGAGCGCCGCAAGCACCGTCTCAATCAACGGTCGGCCGCGCACCGTCACCAGCGGCTTGGGCACATGCTCGGTCAAGGGCCGCATCCGCGTCCCCAACCCCGCCGCCATCAGAATGGCCCGCTCCACACCTTTCATACGCCCAGCTCCGCCATCAGTGCCGCCTTGTTTTCGCGCGGCGACGCCTTGGGCCGCCCCAAGTCCGCGCGCGCGCCCTTCGCCACACGCACCTCCAAAAAGCGACTCCGCGCGCCCGCCGAACCCTCGCTCGCTGCCAAATATGCCGCCAAATCCTCAGCCGTCGCACCTCGGAAGGGCTCGGCCGCCGCATAACCACACGCACGCGCAATCGCCGTCAAATCCACCGCGCCACCAACGGTCGGCTGACCGCCTACCGAATCGTGCGCGCCATTGTTGAGCACCACATGCACTAAGTTTGCCGCCTTCGAGCAACCCGTAATCGCCAAGTTTCCCATCTGCATCAGCGTGGCCCCATCGCCATCCAGGCAGACCACCTGCCGTGCCGGCTGGACACGCGCAATCCCCAAGGCTATCATGGCCGCCTGCCCCATCGATCCCACCGTTAGAAAGTCGTGTCCATGCCCTTGACCCAGCCGCGCGCGAATCTCATAAAGCTCGCGCGAAGCCATCCCCGTGGTGGAAATAAAAACCGTCCCAGGCCGTGCGCCAAAGTGCGCCACGATCGCCTCAATCGCCTCCTCCCGCCGCAGCGCCCCCAAGTCCACCTCTCGTCGCGCCAAGGTGTAGGGCGCAAAGGTGCCACGCCGGACCGCCAACGCCACGGGGCGCGCCTCGACCAGAGCCTGCTCCACCGCCGCCTGTGCCATCGCTATGGCCGCGTCTTCCGCCTCTGGCAACACCTGCGCAGGAATCTCCATCGCCTCAAAGAGCCGCATCATCACCCGCCCCTGCTTAATGTGCTGCGGTTCATCGTGCTCCCCCGGCCGCCCACGCCATCCCACCAAAAGCACCATCGGCACCCCATAGACCTCTGGATCGGCCAACGAGAGCAGCGGATTGACCGCGTTTCCTTGTCCAGAGTTTTGCAGGTAGACCACCGCCGCACGGCCCGTCGCCAAGTAGTGACCCGCCGCCAGCCCCACTGCGCCCCCCTCATTCGCCGTAATTACATGCTCGGCTGCACACCGATCCGTCAGATACCCACAAAAGGACTTCAATAGCGAATCCGGAACCCCCGTAAAGAGCGATACCCCCCGCGCACGAAAGGCCGAAACCAATGCCTCCGCTCGTACAGCCATCCACTCTCCTCCGTTCTGCAAGGCGCTCCAACAAGGGCCGCAGAAAACTCCCTCGCAGGTTGCCGGACACCCCGGCCTCGTGGTCACCGCAGGAGAGACAATAAAGGCGTGTCTCCTGCCATGTGTCTTCAGCGGAGGCCGACCAAAGCCTTGAGAGAAAACAGTACGGGGAAACACGCCAGGGGATATAACCCCAGCGCGCCTCCGCAGCCCGTTCGTTCTCTCGTAGAAATTGGTCGTTTCCGCTGAACGAATGTGGTTGCGTGACGCAACAGTAGCGTCTGAGGCGGCGAGAGGTCGCGAGACTTCGCCTAACTCAAACTATGTGCCCACAGTATACCTCACCCCGCGACTGATGTCAACGCGGGGAAATCGGCTCGGAGCCCAGTGTCGTTTCTGACGGCAGGATGCTGTCGATAAGTGCCCACTTATCGACAGCCCGGGGCGGGTCCAAAACGCATCCGCCCCGGGTTGACCTCGAACCCGGGCCTACCTCGAGGTGAACCCGGGGCGGATAAAAATGTAAAGCGGTCGGGGTCCAAAACGGATTCGCCCCGAGTCGAGGGCGAACTCGGGGCGAATGGACCTCGAACCCGGGCCGACCTCGAGTCGAACCTGGGGTGGGGAAATTATCGGAGCCGGCTACTGTACAATGCGGACTCGCGCTCTCGTTGTCACGGCGGGGCAAACAAAGGCCGAAGTGCCCGGAGGGCGCTTCAGCTAGGGTGGAGCGCCCTGCGCTCCCGGGGGGTGTGGGGGCGAGCAGCCCCCACACATCAGTTGAGGGCGAGGCGGGAGCGGAGGTCGGCGAAGAGGGGGGCGAGGTCGACCTTGCGCTTGGCGTTGCCGAGCGAGCCGTCGAAGCGATGGGCGTAGCCTTCGGCGCAGAGGCCATCGACGAAGCGGCGGAACTTGCCGGCGTTGGGGGCGAGATTGTCGAGCACTTCAACGGCGCTTTGGCCGATGGCAACCGCTTCGCTGAGCATGCCGGTGGATTCGGCGGTGACGAAGAGGCGTTCGCAGCGGGTGACGAAGGCGGGGATGGGGTTGAAGTGGTCCTCGGAGAAGAGGAGGCGGTAATCGAAGGGGAAGTCGCGGATGACGGCTTCGGCCTCGGGGGAAGTGCGGCGGGAGGTGGTGACCCAGTGTTCGCACTCGGGGGTAGCGGCGAAGAGGGCCTCTAGCTGCGCGCGGAGCCAGGGGGCTTGGACATCGGCGATGGCATTCTTGCCGCCGATGATGATGCCTACGGCGCGCGGCTTGGCGGGGACGTAGCGCTCAAGGAAGGCGGCGGTCTGGGCTTCGTAGAAGTCGGGTCTGGCGGGGGTGAGGTTGGTGGGCAGGGGGATGACATTCTCGCGCACTGGCGGCCGATCGAAGGCCGGGGCGAGGATGGCATCGAAGCCGGAGAGGGCGTAGCCGCGCGGGGTGAGGATGGCGATGGCGGGCAGACCCAGACGCCGGCGCAGGCGCTTGAGGGTGTAGAAGGTGTTGGAGCCCGCGCCGATGAGGCAGACTGCGCCCTGGGCGGCGAGCTCGCGGGCGGCAGCTTCGGTGCCGGTCAAGTCGGGCCGAATCCCCAGCCGATCGCAGAGGAGCGAGAGGCTCTTGCGCACGCGGCAAGGATAGGTGCAGGGGAGCAGGACCGCTTCCAGACCGAGCCCTGCGGCAAGGGCCTTGGATTGATTCTCGTGGCCAGGCTTACCGTCGGTCAGAATAATTGCACGCTTCATACGCTTCGCTCCAAAAAGAAGCGCGCACGGCGACGAGGCACTCGCGGATTCTCCCGAAGTCCATCCGTCGCGGTACGCGCGCTAACCGCTAGCTGCTAACAGCTAACCGCTTGAATTAGAAGCGGCCCATCGCGGCGAACTTGGCGTAGCGCTTGGCCACGAGTTCGTCGATCGGGAGCTTCTGCAGGGCCTTGATTTCGGCGAGGATGGCCTTCTTGACGGCCTCGATAGCCTTGGCGGGGGCCGTGTGTGCGCCGCCCTTGGGCTCGGGGATGACCGAGTCGACGATGCCGAGCTTCTTGAGCCAGCTGGAGGTGAGCTTGAGGGCTTCGGCGGCCACGGGGGCCATCTTGCCATCGCGCCAGAGGATCGAGGCGCAGCCTTCCGGGCTGATCACCGAGTAGATGGCGTGCTCGAGCATCAGGATGCGGTCGCCCACCGCGATACCGAGGGCACCGCCCGAGCCACCTTCACCGGTAACGACCACAACGATTGGCGTCTTGAGCACGGACATGTCGGCCAAGTTCTTGGCGATGGCCTCGGCCTGACCGCGCGCTTCGGCGTCCAGCCCCGGGAAGGCGCCCGAGGTGTCGACCAGCGAGACGATCGGCAGATGGAACTTCTCGGCCAGGCGCATGATGCGCATAGCCTTGCGGTAGCCATCGGGATTGGCCATACCGAAACGGCTGGCAATCTTCTCTTCGGTGGTGCGGCCCTTGCGGTGGCCCACGATGACCACCGGCACGCCATCAATCGTGGCCAGGCCGGCATACATCGCCGGGTCATCGGCCACCAGGCGGTCGCCATGCAGCTCAATAGCCGCCGGGTCCCAGGCGTTGAGGTAGTCCATAAAGAGGGGACGCTCGGGGTGGCGGGCAATCTGCACGGTCTCCCAGGTGGGGTTGGTGAGGGGAGCGGGGGCGGCGGCTTCGGGCGCCGGGGCGGGTTCGGCCTTCTTAGCCGGGGCCGGCTTCTTGGCGGGGGCCTTGGCCGCGGGCTTCTTGGCCGGAGCCTTCTTGGCAGGGGTAGCGGGTTTCTTGGTTGCCATAGCGGTTGCCTCCTTTACTTCGCGGCGGTGAGCAGACGAATGGTCTTGGCGAGGAAGGCCTTGAGGTCCTTGCGCGCAACAATCTTGTCGAGGAAGCCGTGCTCAAGGAGATACTCGGAGGTCTGGAACTCCGGAGGGAGCTTCTGCTTGATCGTGGTCTCGATCACGCGCCGCCCAGCAAAGCCGATGAGCGTCTTGGGTTCGGCGATGTTCAGGTCGCCCACCATCGCGTAGGAGGCAGAGACGCCGCCAGTGGTCGGGTCGGTCATCACCGAGACGTAGAGCAGCCCCTCATCGCGCAGACGCTGGATGGCCGCGCAGGTCTTGGCCATCTGCATCAGCGAGACGATGCCTTCCTGCATACGCGCGCCGCCCGAGGCCGTGCAGAGAATCAACGGACACTTGAGCGCGCGCGCCTTCTCGGCCGCCTGCAAAATGCGCTCACCGGTGCCCGAGCCCAGCGAACCGCCCATAAAGCGGAAGTCCATCGCGCCGAGCACCACGGGGATCTTCTCAATCTTGGCCGTGCCCACCACAATCGATTCGCCCATCTTGGTCTTCTCGCGGGTAGCGGCGACCTTGTCGGCATACGCATCGGTGGCGTCGCGGAAGGTCAACGGGTCGTGCGCAATCACCTCGGAGGCGATTTCCACAAAGCTCCCCTTGTCGGCCAGCAAATCAATCCGCTCACGGGCAGAGAGGCGACCGTGCGCCCCGCAGTGCGGGCAGACCTTTAGATTCGCCGCATACTCGTCTTTCGGCGTCCACGCACCACACTTCTTGCAAACATTCCACAATGCCTCTGTCGGCACGCGCAACGGCGCTTCGGGCGCCTTCGTAAACCAGGCCATAAACACTCCTTTGCTCGAGTTAGATGGCACCACTCTAACACATTCCAGCCCCCTATGCAACTGCACCAAGCATCGCCATCATATCACACTTCCGCGCTGGGTTAACTCGCTTCCCGAGCGACTTGAATGAACAAGGCCCCGTCTTGTTGCCAATAAGACGGGGCCTTGTTGCGAATAAGACGGGGCCTTATTATCAATAAGACGGGGTCTTATTAGTTGCGCTCCGCCGAGCGGTTAGTTCTCTCCGCGCCGCGTGATAATCCGCGCCGCCGTTCCTTTCCTTCTGCACACCCAGTAAGCCGTGAATTGTCTATGCAGCAGGGAGCCTTTGCTCGGCCTTCACCGTGTTGGCATAGCGCCTCGCCCTGCTCGGCCTTCTCCGTTCACGCGAGCACAGCTCGCTTCAGTGCGGATTTTGCTTGCGTTTCGGCTGCAGTTGGCCTATAATGCACCTTGTAAATAGGGAACCAGTATGCAACCGAAGTACAAACGCATCTTGCTCAAGCTCAGTGGGGAAGTCCTCAAGGGGCAATCGACGGCTTGCCACGATGAGGCGATTTTGGCCGATGTGGCCGAGCGCTTGACGGGGTTGGTGAAGTTGGGCGTTGAAGTGGGGGTTGTGCTCGGAGGCGGGAACATCTTTCGTGGGCTCTCGGGGGTGCAGAGCGGAACCAATCGGGTGATTGGCGACACGATGGGCATGCTCGCCACGATTATCAATGCTTTGGCCGTTCAGAATGCCTTGGAGCGCGCGGGGACGCCGGCGGTGGTGATGACCGCCCAGCAGATGCCGCAAATCGCCACGCCCTTCAATGTCCGCAAGGCCCTCAAGCTCCTCTCGCGCGGGGTGGTGGTCATCTTCGCTGGCGGGACGGGTAATCCCTTCTTCTCCACCGATTCGGGTGCAGCCCTGCGCGCAGCGGAGATTGGCGCCGATGCGCTCCTCAAGGCCACGAAGGTCGATGGTGTCTATACCGCCGACCCAAAGAAGGACCCCACGGCCACGCGCTACGAACGCCTCTCGTGCGAAGAGGCCTTGGCCAAGCGGCTGAATGTGATGGATGCCGCCGCCTTTGCGCTCTGCCGCGATAACGCCATTCCGATTGTTGTATTCGATTTCCACGCGCCCGATGTTCTGCGCCGCGTTGCCTGCGGCGAGCCGGGGCTCGGCACCGTGGTTGCAGATTTTTAACCCCCTATTCATTCCAAAGAAAGAGACGTTGACGATGACGAACGCCCAAGATGTGATTAAAGATGCCACCACGCGCATGGATGGTGCCCTCGCCTCCTTGAAGGAGCGCTTCTCCGGTCTGCGCACCGGCAAGGCCTCCCCCTCGCTGGTCGATTCCTTGCAGGTGCCTTACTATGGCGTGCCCACCCGCCTGCGCGATATGGCCAACATCTCCACCCCCGAGCCGCGCCAGATCACCATCGCCCCCTTCGATCCCTCGGTCTTGGCCGACATCGAAAAGACCATTCTGGCCGCTAACCTCGGCGTCACCCCGCGTAACGATGGGCGCATGATTCGCATCACGATGCCCGAGCTCACCGAGCAGCGCCGCAAGGAGATTGTCAAGGTGGCCAAGACCCAGGCTGAAGAGTGCCGCGTGGCCATCCGCAATGTCCGCCGCGATGCCAATGATGCCATCAAGGCTCTGCAGAAAGATGGCAAGATTTCCGAAGACGAGGCCAAGAAGGGCCTCGATGACATCCAGAAGCTGACCGATGCCAAGGTCGGCAAGGTCGATGCCGACACCAAGGCCAAGGAGGCCGAGGTGATGGCCGTCTAACGGCCGCCCCACCCTCTTCCCCACCCTTCTCTAGGAGAGCGCTCACTATGGCAGAAGAACCCCGCAAGAAGATTACCATCAAGTTGCGTCCCGCCGGCGCACGCCCCGCCCCCGCGGCAGCTCCGGCACCGGCCCAAGCTCCGACCCCTGCGCCGGCTGCCCCGGCCCCCGCCCCTGTCGAAGCGAGCGCTTCGGTTACCCCTCCGCCGACTCCGGCGCCTGAAGCCGCTGCCTCCACGCCGCCCCCGGCGCCTGTGGCTGAAGCGCCGGCTCCCGCTTCCGCGGCCGAGGCTCCTAAGCCCGCAGCTCCGGCCGCGCCCAAGATCACCCTCAAGCGCCCCACCCCGGCCGCCCCTGCGGCGCCTGCGGCAGAGGCCGCTCCGGCCCCCACTCCAGCAGCCACGCCCGATGGGATGGCCGCAGCCTCGCAGCAGGCCAAGCGCCAGACTTCACGCATCGCGCTTCCGCCGGAACTGATGGATAAGCCGATGACCGCCGATTCTGAAGCCGCCACTATCAAGCTCAAGCCCATTAGCCAGACGGCAACCCCTGAGAAGGCCGAAACGCCCGAAGCTGTCCAGGCCAAGAAGTCCAAGACGGCACGCATTGAGCTCGATTCGGTGTTGGGCAACATCCAGTCGAACGCGCCGCTCTCCAACACCACGCAGAAGACCATTAAGTTGCAGCGTCAGGTTCGCACGGCGGCGCCCAAGCCCACAACCTCGACGCCGATGGCCTCGGTTCCTGCGGCTGGGGGGGACGCTGGCGATGCCAAGGAGGCCAAGACCATCAAGTTGGCCCGCCCCGGCGGTGCGCCCAAGCCCACCCTCGGGCTCAAGAAGAATGTCGGCACGCCGGCCAAGGCTGACGAGGCTGCGCCGATGGAGCAGCTTGATCAGCTTGAGCAACTCGAAGACCTCGACGCGCTCTCGCCGCTCCCGGCCGCTCCCGTTGCTGAATCGACTGGCGCCAAGATTTTCACCATTGTGGGAATTATCTCGGCCGTAGCCTCGATTATTGTGACGGCGGCGGTTTGCCTGATTTTGCAGAAGCACGCTGCTTCCCCCAACGGCACGCCGGCCACCGGCAACACCCTCCACTCGCTCCCCTTCGGGCGCCTGCTCTAAGCGTTGCGAGGTTTGCAAGGCAGATGGTCCCCCGGCCGTCTGCCCTTTTCTTTTCCCGACCACCCATTTCACCTAGCGAAAGAAGCGTTTATGAAGAGCGTTGTCAATCAGTTGTGCCAGCTTCAGGATTTGATTTTGGCGCGCGATGAGCACCTGGCCACCGAAGCGGGCGAAAACTTGGTTGAACTCAATCAAGCGATTGACGAGATGACCAAGACGCTGCCGCGGCCGGTCCAGGAGTTTTACCAGCGGCTCTTCAACCGCAACCACGTGATTATGTCGCCGGTGCACAACAGCTGTTGTGCGGTGTGCGGGATGCGCCTGCCGGTGAGTCATATTCAAGCTGTGCGTCAGTGCCAGAGCCTGCAAACCTGCCCGGGCTGCTCGCGCATTCTCTTTGAGGAGCTTGATGCCCCGCAGTGGGTGGGGGCCACGCCCTCGCGCGCCGAACCGCGGAAGAATGGCATCTCGCGCTTCTCGGCCGAATCGCTGATGGTGCCGGATCTCTTGGCCGGCTCGGCTGAAGATGCCATTGAAGTGTTGGCGGCGCGCATGGAGACCGGCGGCTTCGTCTCGCACGCCGATAAGTTGATTACCGCGGCGATGAACCGCGAGTCGATCTTCAGCACGGCGATGGAGCATGGCTTGGCCTTCCCGCACATTCGCGGCGTGGAGGGCGGCCCCCTGACGCTTGCCTGTGGCGTGAGCCGCGAGCCCTTCACCTGGGATGCCGAGGGCTCGCAGGTGAACATCGTCTTCCTCATCACCATTCCCACCGCCGTCAGCGCCTTCTACACCATCCTGAGCGCCAACCTGATGCGCGCGTTCCTCAGCGAGGCCAACCGCAAGGCCCTCCTCGCCGCCGAAACGCCCACAGCCCTTTGGAAGGCCCTCACCAAAGCCACGCGCTACGCGATTAAGTAGCCGTTAGCGGTTAGCCGCTAGCTGTTAGCGCGCGTGCCGCGACGGATTGACATAGGGCCCTGAGACCAGCGCTCCGCCTCCTGCCAAATTATGCGCTTATGTCGCACGGCCCGTCTGAGCCGTGCAGATTTCTTTCCCCTTCCATCAGCAACTCCATCGCGGAAACGCGAGCTAACCGCTAACAGCTAACGGCCAACAGCTATAAGTAGTCGTTAGCGATTAGCCGCTAGCTGTTAGCGCGCGTGCCGCGACGGATTGACATAGGGCCCTGAGACCAGCGCTCCGCCTCCTGCCAAATTATGCGCTTACGTCGCACGGCCCGT
>SFJE01000033.1 GCA_004555175.1 Lentisphaeraceae bacterium
CGGGGCCTTATTACCAATAAGACGGGGTCTTGTTAGTTGCGCTCCGCCGAGCGGTTAGTTCTCTCCGCGCCGCGTGATAATCCGCGCCGCCGTTCCTTTACTTCTGCAGACCCTTACTGGCAGTTTTTGCGCAGGCGGGGGAGGTAGTATTGGCGGATAAGGCCGGACCAGATGCGAGCGGCGTAGTCAGTGATGGGTGGCCCCCAGAGGGTGATGAGGCGGTAGGCGTTCTGAGCGTAGCGCTCGGCAAGGGGTTCGTTGCCTTCGGCGGCGGCACGGGCTTGGGCGAGATAGCGATCGAGTCGGAAGAGGGGATGGTCCGCGAGGAGGCGGTCGGCAGCTTCCAAGGGGGCGATGGCGGCTTGGGGGTTCCCAGCGCGGAGGGCCTCTTCGGCCTCTTCGCTGAGAAGGAAGGCGCGTTCGGCGAGGGCATCAGCGCGGTAGAGGGGCGAGTGTGAGAGCTCGGCCTCACATGCGAGGAAGGCTTGGCGGGCGGCGCGCAGGGGGGCGGCCTCGGCGTAGACGGTGCCGCGGGTGCAGTTGGCCAGTTGCCAGGCATAGCGCGGATGGTCGGTGAAGGCGCCGTAGACGGTGGCGAGAAGGCCGTCCCAGTAGTCCATCAACCGGTCGGGGCAGGCGCCATAGCGGCAAAGACTATAGTTGCGCAGCCAAGCGCGCAGGTCGAGCTCGGTATCGCGCCAGGCGGCATCGGCGATGAGTTCGTAGAGGACTTCGTTGTTCTCGATGCCCTCGGGGGCGGTGCCGTAGCCCCAGAGGTTGCCGCGGTTGGCCGAGGCGAGCGCCGGAAGGTGGCCATTGGCGTAGAAGGCTAGGACGCCAGTCTGCGCGCACTTGCCGCCCATATTCGGGATGGTGCTCCAAATCCACGGGCGGCCGCCAAAACCGCGATGGAGCTCCCAGTTCGAGCCGTTGCGCCAGAAGTGCGCATTGTAATCATTGGCCATATCCAGGATAAGGGTCTGCGCGGGCGGGATGGCCGAGAGGAGGGCGGCAAAGCGTTCCGCGCTCCAGATGTCGCGCTGGTAGCCGAGCATCCACCCTTGCAGCACCCAGACGGCGCGAGGGTTCGCGTCGAGGATGGCCCCGCCGACGCTCTCGCCGCAACGGCGCAGGTGCGCGGCAATCTCCGCCTCGCCGGACCACGGCAGGTGCATCTCGTTGAAGGAATCGGCCAGATAGTAGGTGCAGGGTCCGAACTCGGCCTCCCAGGCTTCGACAAAGGCCCGGCCCAACCGACGAAAGAGCGGATCCTCCGGAGAAAGGAACCAACTGTGAAAGCCCGACCACTCGGTTCGGTGTAGCGTTGCCTTGGGGTAAAGGCGCCCGAGGGCCTCGGGGACGAAGCCGGCGAAGGCGGGCACAATCGGCGTCATCCCCAGCTGCGCCATTCGGTCCATCACCGCGTGCTGCAGGCGCACGGAGCGCTCGCGCCACGCCCGGCCCAAGGGCGCATCCGGCCGCGCGCTCAAGTTACCCATTCGGAACCACGGCAGGTGCGCCGGCCCGGGAAAGGTCGCCTCAATCTCCGCGTCCATCAGCCCGGCGGCGCGCCAGACCCGCTCGGCAATCGCCTCGTTCGCCATCAGCACCAGGGCCATATCGAAACCGTGCAAGGCCATCCAGTCGAGCTCTTGCATCCAACGCGCTTCGTCCCAGAAGGCCAACGTGTAGCCAAAGGTGACCACATTGAGGTATTGCACATGGCGGTAGGGCGAACGCACCACGAAGTCTGGCCCTGGCGCAAAGGCGCGCTCGACATCAAAACGTGATCCACTCCACGAGCAGATTCCGGCCCCCTTGCGCAAGGCGTTGGCGTAGAAGCCCTTACAGAGCGCCACGGCCGATGAACCGCGCAGGCACCGGCCATTCTCGCTGACTTCACAAATCGGGCGTCCGGCCTCCGCCTCACACGCCTGCAAGGTCAGGCTCTGTGCCACCTCCGCCCCGGCAAAACGCGCAATAACCCCGCGCGCCGCCTCCACCCACGCCGGCTCCTGCGCACAAAGTCCACACCCTAACATCACCACCAGGGCTAACAAAATCGCCCGCCGCGCAACGCGGACCAAGACGCGATGAAGCACACCACCAGTCAAGCAGAAAGAAATCATCACAGGCCTCCAGTTAAATGGAACCCATTATCGGCCAGTTCCCTGCCCAAGTCAAGCAAAGAGCCCCCGCCCCACATGCCACCTGGTGCATCCGGACCTATCGAAGCCGAGGGCCAATTCTCTCCGCCCCCTCGCGCAACTTCCGCGTGAGACTGGATGAATTAATAAGTCCCAGGACTTATCGCCGATAAGTGGGGGACTTATCAGTTGAGGCAGCCCGAGGGGCAAATCCACCTAGCCTGAGATCGAGGTCGTACCCCAATTGGGGTACCGCGCATACCCCAATTACCGTACATCAAGTACCCCAATTGGGGTACCGAGCGCGCTTCGCCCGCGATAATTAAGCGGGCCTCTTAATCGTTTTCCCTGCCTGAGCTTGGCCTCTTCCCGGCCTCGCGTATGTGGAGGGTGACGCAAGTGGGGAAGAGGCGCCCGGCTGAACACGCGGATATTTGTAGGACGCGCGCACGCGCGCGAAGGTCTCCCGGGCCTACCTCAAGTCGAACCCGGGCCTACCTCAAGTCGAACCCGGGCCTACCTCAAGGTCAACCCGGGCCTACCTCAAGGTCAACCCGGGGCGGATCCGAGAGGCAACCCGGGCCTACCTCAAGGTCAACCCGGGGCGGATCCGAGAGGCAACCCGGGCGCGTTTTTTGCCCCCCGTGAAACTTTTTTACCGAATGTGCATTTTTTGCTTGCATTTATCAATTGGGAAATGCTATAATGCGCCTCGTTTTCGGACACCTTGTCTGGCGAGGTAGCTCAGTTGGTAGAGCAGCGGACTGAAAATTCGCGTGTCGTCGGTTCGATCCCGACCCTTGCCACCATTGCCCCCATCGTCTATCGGTTAGGACACGGGCTTTTCATGCCTGTAAGAGGAGTTCGACTCTCCTTGGGGGTGCCATTCTTCACAAGGCGCCTGACCTCAAAGAGCGGCCTTCGGGCCATCCAACGCGGCGAGCATTGCTCGGCGCGTCTTTCTTTTTATGGTATGATAGCGCCCAAACACCGCCCCTTGAAGGAGAATGCGATGGCTACACTGCAAGAAGAAACGGATGCCTATCTCAAGCAGATTCGGAAGACGATCAAGGCTTCGCAAGCCCTGATTGAGCAGGCGCAATTGCGCATTGACGAGACCGATCGGCTCTTGGAGCAGCAGGGGCTGACGCGCGAACAGGTGCGCAACCTCACCTTCACCGATGAGCAAAAGGCCGTGGTCAATGCCGAACTGGAGCGGCGCGGTCTGGCTCCGCTCGACTTCACCGAGCCCGAGGTGGGCCACCCCATCACCCACACCCCTATCCGCGAGCCCGGCCAGCCCCTCGCCCCGGAGGACCTCGCTGGCGATGCCGAAAACCGCCGCCGGAAGTTCTCGGCCATGATGGGGACGATTCGGCTGTAAGTGGATAGCAAACAGCTGTCAGCTAGCGAGCGCAGCGAGCATCTGTTGTAACCTTTCGCCGGGGTGTGCGTAAAGAAAGGGAAAGGAGTCGCGATGGATAGGTTGGAAAGCACAACGCTTGCGCGGGCCACCGTTACACAGACGGCGGCTGATGTGCGTGCCGCGGCGGTGGTGCCAATGGCAACGCCGCAACCTTCGCTCTCGGTGACGACGGCCTTTCGGACCATAGAAGTGCCAATCGGGCCAGGGGGTGACCCGGCGTTGGCCGTGGAGATTGCCAAGCTCATTGTCCTCACCGACCTGATGCGCGAAACGCCCGAGGAACGCGAGAAGCGTCTGCGCGAGAGCGAGCGTCAGCAGGCGCTGCGCCAACGCGAACAGCAGTCGGCGCGCGAAGAACTGAAGCGGCGGCTCGGAGAGACCCTAGAGGCCCTCCGGGAGGAAACGGTGGCGGCCGAGCGCGTGCGCGAGCGGGTCTGCGAGATCCTCGGCGCGCTAGATGATGGGGTCTGGCGACTCGTGGCCGGGCACATCACGCGCGTGGCCGATGCCCAGCAGGTGCGCAATGTGGTGCAAGCGTGGCAGTGCGAAAGTCTGGAAGAAGCCCTCGCGCGCTCACACGGCGAAGCCCTCTGGCAATTGGCCGAAGCCACCCTCAACGCCCTCGGCGAAGATGCAACCGAGACCGTTATTCGCGCATAAGGGTACTCGCTTCGCTCGGCCTCCACCGTGTTGGCATAGCGCCTTCGCTTCGCTCGGCCTTCACGCGCCCTCAGGCGCCCGGCGCAGATTTCTTGCTTGCGCGCACGCGAGCGGTGTGGTAAGGTTTAGAGCTTGTTTTCTTAAGTGTATAGTATAAAGGACGCACGCTGATGGTTTCACGGAACAAGAGAGACAACCCGCCGCTGGCCCAGGACCCGATTCTCACCGCCTCCCTGTTGGGGCGCTATGAGGAGCAGGCCCGAGGGTGCGCGCAGATTGATCCGCAGCTCTACCGGAAGTATAACGTCAAGCGCGGGCTGCGCAACGAGGATGGGTCGGGCGTGCTGGTGGGGCTCACGCGCGTGGGGTCGGTGCACGGCTACGTGGTCTCGGAAAACGAGATTGTGCCGGTGGAGGGCGTGCAGTTCTTCCGCGGGATTGACGTGCAGGACCTGGTGCGCGGCTTCCAGAAGGAGAAGCGTTTCGGCTTTGAGGAGACCGCCTACCTGCTGCTCTTCGGGCGGTTGCCCACGACTGCGGAGCTCGCCGAGTGGGGCGAGGTGCTCGATTCCAAGCGCGCGCTCCCCTACCCGCTCTTGGAGAAGATTATCCGCGAGCCGAGCCGCGATATTATGAACTCGCTCGCGCGCTCGACCCTGGCAGCCTATAGCGATGACGAGACGCCTGATGCAATTGACATCTCCTCGGTCCTGCGCCAGAGCATTGAACTGGTGGCGCGCTTCTCGGCAATGGCCGCCTACGCCTACCAGGCCAAGATGCACTACTACCACGGCGAATCGCTCTTTGTGCGCAACCCGATGCCCGGCAAGTCAACCGCCGAAAACTTCCTGATGATGATGCGCGAGGATGCGGCCTACACGCCGCTCGAGGCCGAATTGCTCGACCTCTGCCTCGTCCTCCACGCCGAGCACGGCGGTGGTAATAACTCGGCCTTCACCACCCACGTGGTCACCTCCGCCGCCACCGACACCTACTCGGCCATTGCCGCAGCCACGCTCTCGCTCAAGGGCCCCAAGCACGGCGGCGCCAACCTGCGCGTGATGCACCAGATGGACGAAATCAAGGACGCCTTGGCCGACTGGACCGACGAGGGCGCCATCGCCGATTACCTACGCAAGATCCTCCGCAAGGAGGCGGGCGACGGCTCGGGCCTCATCTACGGCCTCGGTCACGCCGTCTACACCCTCTCCGACCCGCGTGCCGTGCTCCTGAAGGAGAAGGCCCGCGAGTTGGCCGAGAGCAAGGACCGGATGGACGAGTTCCGCCTCTATGAGGCCATCGACCGCCTCGGTCCGCAGGTCTTCAACGAGAACCGCGAGAAGAAGAAAGAGCTCTGCGCGAATGTCGACTTCTACTCGGGCTTCGTCTACGATATGCTGAATATCCCGATGGACCTCTACACGCCGCTCTTCGCCATCTCCCGCGTGGTCGGCTGGTGCGCCCACCGCCTCGAGGAGCTCGTCAACGGCGGCCCGATCGTCCGCCCGGCCTTCAAGGCCGTCAGCGGCTATCACCTGCCCTACCACGCACTCGCCGAGCGCTAACGCGCAGTTGACAGTGAACAGTCGACAGTCGACAGGACGCGTGCCGCGACGGATCTGCAAGCGGTCTAACCGTCGCCACACTGTCCGAATGCCCAATTGAACACTTTGTAATGTCCAAGTCCCACCCCCATTCCTCCACCTCCCCCACGCCACCTTGCGCAGAAGGGCCCCTGTCGACTGTCGACTGTCGACTGACGACTTCCGCGCCCATCCTCGTGACCGGTGGGAGCGGGTTCCTGGGGATTAACCTGATCCGCTGGCTGCTTGCGCACGGGGCGCAGGAGGTGCGCTCGCTGGATTTGGTGCGCTTCGACTATCCCGAGGCGGCCGATGGGCGCGTCAAGCCCGTGGTGGGGGATGTGCGAGACCGCGAGGCGGTGCGCGCGCTCGTAGCGGGGTGCGCGGCGGTCATCCACTGCGCGGCCGCACTGCCCCTCTGCTCGGAGGAGGAGATTCGCTCGACCGATGTCGATGGCGCGCGGGTCGTGGCCGAGGAGGCCCTTGCCGCCGGCGTGGCGCGCTTTGTCTACATCTCGTCCACCGCAGTCTACGGCATCCCCGACCACCACCCCATCACCGAGGGTGACCGCCTGGAGGGCGTGGGGCCCTATGGCGAAAGCAAGATTATCGCCGAGAGCATCGTCCGCGGGCTCGATAGCGATGCCTTCGCCGTCACCATCCTGCGGCCCAAGAGCTTCGTAGGTCCCGAGCGGTTGGGGGTCTTCGCCCTGCTTTACGACTGGGCCTACACCGGCCACGGCTTCCCGATGATTGGCCGGGGCGACAACCGCTACCAGCTGCTCGACGTAGAGGACCTGTGCGATGCGATTGGCCTGGCGCTCACCTCGACCGACCTCGCCGCCGTGCGCGACATCTACAATGTCGGCGCGCGCGACTTCGCTACCATGCGCGAGGATTGGCAGGCGGTGCTCGATGCCGCCGGATACGGCAAGCGCGTCCGTGCAACCCCGGCCAAGTTGGTGATTGGCGTGCTGCGCGTGCTCGAGGCGCTCCATCTCTCGCCGCTCTATCGCTGGGTCTACGAGACCGCGCCGCAGGATAGCTTCGTGAGCGTGGAGAAGCTCTGCACGCGCCTGGGCTGGCAGCCCAAGTTCTCCAACCGCCAGGCCCTCCTGCGCAATTACGCCTGGTATGTGGCGAATATCGACCGCTTCCGCGGGCAGAGCGGCAAGACCCATCGCGTGCCCTGGAAGCAGGGCCTGCTCGCGCTCGCCAAGAGGTGCTTCTAATGCAGCTAATTCTCGACCGTTCCTCCGCAGCCACCCTCATCGCCTTTGGCGAGCGCACGTTGACGCTCCCGGGGCGCGACGAAACATGGGTGGCGAAATTGGGCGACCTGCTCGGCGGCGAGAAGCCCACCGCGCTAACCGTTGGCGTTGGGCCGGGCTCCTTTGCCGGCATCCGCGCCGCTATCGCCTGCCTGCAAGGGTTGGGGCTGGGTTGGGGACTGAAGCCGCGCGGCTTTCCTTCGGCCGCGGCCTTGGCGTTGGCTTCGGACCTCTCGGAAGTGACCGTAGTAGGCGACGCCCGGCGCGGAACGCTCTGGGCCGTCCGCTACCGCCGCACTGGCGAGCGGTTGGAGCAGATCGGCGACTTCCGCATCCTAGCGCGCGAGCGTTTTGTGCCAACGAGCGAGATGGTCAGCCCAGATGCCGCGCGTCTGGCCGAGTTTGCCCTGCGCCCGGTGGAACTTACGGCCGAGCTGCTGCCGCGCACGGTCGCGGCCCTGAGCGAAGCGGCCCTACTGGCCGACCCGCTGCCGATTTACCTCCACCCCGCCGTGGGAGCCGCCCATGCAGAATAAGGCCGTTGAACGCTTCGACTCCGCCCTGACCGCGCTCCTCAGCGAGGCCGATCGCTTCCTTGAAGCGCGCTACGGCCACACCCTCCGCCGCCATCCGGCGCGCCCGCCCGAGGGCTCCAGCGCCAACCCGCAGTACGACGGTCTCTTCTCCGTAGTCGCCAACTTCTCCGCCGGCATTGGCTCGGAGTTCGGCCCCGGCTACACCCTGACCATCCGCGCCTCCACCCTCGAGCCCGTCTCGCCCGAACAGCAGACCGCCTGGGAGCGCGAGACGGTCGACTTCCTGCGCCGCCGCCTCCCCGAGGTCTTCCCCGGGCGCGCCCTCTCCCTCGACCGCGACCGTTATGGCTGGAAGATCCATGGAGACCTAAGCCTGTAGTCGCTCGCTACGCTCGCGGACAAAAGATGACAGATGACAGTCAGCAGTGCGCACTCAACGATGGACAAGCGGAAGGCGCGCTGTCATCTCCCCTCCGTTATCCGTCCTCGCGAGCACCGCGAGCCGCCGCCCGCGACATGACCACCGGCGCGCCCTGGCGCCACCTCCTGGCCTTTGCCTGGCCGCTCCTGCTCGGCAACCTCATCCAAAGCGCCTACTTTATGGTCGACGCCCTCCTCGTTGGACGCCTTCTTGGGCCCCAGGCGCTAGCGGCGGTCGGCGGGGTGAACTCGGTCATCTTCGTGGTCCTCGGCTTCGTCTTCGGCCTTTCGATGGGCGTGGGCGTGCTGACGGCCCAGCGCTTCGGGGCGCACGATCCGCGCGGGGTGCGCCAGAGCGTCGGCACAGGCGTGTGGGTCTGCTTGGTGGTGACGGCGGTGGTCACGGCCCTCTGCCTGCTCTTCACCGACCCCATCCTCCGTCTCATCCAAACTCCATCGGCCATCTTTGAGCCGGCGCGCACCTACCTGCGTATCGCCTTTGCCGGCACCTGGATGATGGTCTTCTTCAACTTCCAGAGCGCCACGCTCCGGGCCTTTGGCGACAGCCGCACGCCCCTCTGGTGCCTCGCGGGCTCGAGTCTGCTCAACATCGCCCTCGACATTCCCTTCATCCGCCTTTGGGGCGTGGCTGGTGCCTCCTGGGCCACCAACCTCGCCACCCTCTTCTCGGCCTTGGCCTGCTTCGCCCTCGTCACCTGCCGCCTCGATGCCCTCCGGCTGCGGCGTAGCGACTGGCGGCCGCGTTGGCCGGTGGCGCGCTTTCACCTACGCGTGGGTCTGCCAATGGGGCTACAATTCTCTATCACGGGCCTTGGGGCAATGGTCCTGCAAGGCGCCATCAACACCTTTGGCGTGGCGCAGATCGCCGGAATGACCGCCGCGCGCCAGGTCGAGAACCTCGCCGCCCAGCTCCCCATCACCCTCGGGCAGACCGTTGCCACCTACGCCGCGCAGAACACCGGCGCGGCCAAACCCGAGCGCATCCGCGCCGGGGTCCGCTTCTGTCTACTGCTCATCCTTCTGAGCGGGGCGGTCTTCACGGCCCTCGCCCTCCTCTTTGGTCGCCACTTCATCGGCTGCTTCCTCCATACCCAAAGCGCTGCCGATACGGAACTCTCGACTGCGGCCCTCGATGTCGGCTGCCGCCTCCTTTCCATCACCGCCCCCTTCTTGGTTCCCCTCGGCGCCATCTTCATCTACCGCAACGCCCTCCAAGGGATGGGCCGCGCCTTCTGGCCGATGATGGCCGGGGCCGCCGAGATGGCGATGCGCGTGCTCGTGGCCCTGGCGCTCCTGCCGTGGTGGGGCGTCCACGCGGTCTACTGGGGCGACCCGCTGGCCTGGCTGGGCGCCTGTGCGGTCCTTCTGCCGGCCTACCTCTGCGCGCTGGCGCAGCTCGGCGCGCGGCCCCTCCCCCTCGGCCCGGCGCTCGCCTTCCTACGCGCCCATGCCGTGACAGCGATTGCCGCCCTGGCCGCGCTCCTCTCCTTCGCCTTTGCGCCGAAGAGCGCGTGGTGGCAATCCATCGATTGGCGCACGCTCAACCTCCTCTTCTGCCTGATGTTCGTGGTGGCGGGGCTACGCGCGTGCAACCTCTTCCGCGTGCTCGCCCAACGGCTCCTCGCCGGACGAAAGCAGTTGCGCACGCTGCTCCACACGCTGGTGCAGCTGACCTTCCTCCTCTCGATGCTCGTGACCAACGATGTGGCCCTTGTGGCCCTCGTGCCCTTCGCCATCCTCCTCTTCGACCGCCTAGGCTTGCGCCGCCTCCTGCCGAGGGTCATCATCCTGCAGACCCTCGCGGCGAACCTCGGCTCGATGGCCACCCCCATCGGCAATCCGCAAAACCTCTTCCTCTACACCACCTTCAACCTCTCACCCCGCGACTTCTTCTCGGTGATGATCCCGGCAGTGCTCTTCGGCTGGCTCATCCTCGTTGCCCTCACCCGCACCGTGCGCGACGAACCGCTTGTACTCCGCCCCGAGGCCACCCCCGAGCGCCTCACCCACCCACGCAAGGTCGCCCTCTACTGCGCCCTCTTCGCCCTCTGCCTGCTGGCGGTCTTCCGGCTGCTGCCAGGCGCGTGGCTCTTTGGCATCGTCCTGGCGTGCGCGCTTGCCTTTTCGCGCCGCATCCTGCGCCAGGTCGACTACGGCCTCCTGCTGACCTTCCTCTGCTTCTTCGTCTTCTCGCACAACATCGGCCTCATCCCCGCGGTCAGCCGCGCCCTCTCCAGCCTCGACCTCTTCAACGCCTCCTTCCTCTCCAGCCAAGTCATCTCCAACGTCCCGGCCGCCATTCTCCTGGCCCCCATCGCCCAAGGGAACAGCGACTGGGGCGACCTCTTGGTCGGCTGCAACCTCGGCGGCTTTGGCACCCCCATCGCCTCGCTCGCCTCCCTCATCGCGTTCAACTGCTACCTCCGCGAGCCCGACGCCCGCCCCGTCCACTACCTCTTCCTCTTCACCCTCTACAACCTGCTGCTCCTGCTGGGCTATCTCGCCATCGTGTTTATCCTATGTCCCCCACACTTCCACGCATCGGCCGTCTAGCGCCCTCTCCCACCGGTGCCCTCCACCTCGGCAACATCCGCACCTTCCTCTATGCCTGGCTGCAGATGCGCACCTGCGGCGGAACCCTCCGCCTGCGGATTGAGGACCTTGACCACCCCAAGCACAAGCCCGGCGCCGACCAAGCCCTCATCGACGACCTCCGCTGGCTCGGCTTCGACTGGGACGGCCCCATCGTCTACCAATCTCAACGCCACGCCCTCTACCGCGCCGCCCTCGACCGCCTCTCCCCCAGCCTCTACCCCTGCACCTGCACCCGCGCCGACATCCTCGGTGCCCAGTCCGCCCCCCACCCCGGCGAGGTCCTCCGCTACCCCGGCCTCTGCCGCACCAAAGACCCCGCGCGCCTCGCCCCCAACGCCCCCTGCGCCCTGCGCCTGGCCCTCACCCCGGCCGACGACGGCCGCTTCACCGACTGCTTCGCCGGCCCCTTCACCCAGACTGCCGATGAGACCACCGGCGACTTCGTTCTGGCCCGCCGCCTCCCCGGCCAGCCCGAGCTCGAGCCCAGTTACGCCCTAGCCGTGGTCATCGATGATGCCGAGATGGGCATCACCGATGTGGTACGCGGCGATGACATCCTCCCAGCCACCCCCGCCCAAGTGGTCCTCTACCGCCGCCTCGGCCTGCCGCGCCCGCGCTTCTGGCACCTGCCCCTCGTGGTCGGCCCCGATGGCCGCCGCCTGGCCAAGCGCCACGGCGATACACGCATCGCCGCCTTTCGCGAACAGGGCTTTACCCCCGGTCAAATCCTCTCTGCCCTCGCCCGCTCCTGTGGCTGGCTCTCCCCTGGCGAAACCATCTCTGCCCTCCCCGACCTCCTTCCCCGCTTCCAGCCTACGAGTCTCCCCGTCCATCCTTACATCTGGCCGGGAAAACTCTAGCCGACCGCGGACAAGTCCGAGCAACGCGAGGAGCTATGTCATCGCCGACAGCGGACAGCGCACGATGCTCGCTGCGCGAACAGATGACTGATAACAGATGACGGATGATAGATAGCAACGGCCACGCGTCCGCCCGTCGCGGAACGCGCCCTGTCGACTGTCGACTGATAACTGTCAACTGATAACTGTCGACTCTTACAGCGCTTACAGCGTTGCCAGCGGCACGGGGTGGCCGCCCTGAAGGCGGGAGGCCTCAGCGGCGAAGGCCATCGCATGGGCCTGAATACTCTGGTGGAAGCGCTCGGTGTAGCGGGCGCTCGGGAGGGAGCGCAGGGTCTCGACCCAGTCGCGCATCAGGCCATCGTTGCCCAGGACGTAGGAGCTCTCGTGCGTGGCGTTGCCGGCCTCGAGGGCGGCATCCCAGCGGGTGGTAGAGCGGTCGGCAAAGCGGTGAATGGTGAGGGTGCGCGCGTCGCCAATAATTTCGCCGCCGGTCAAGCAAATGCGCGTCTGCCGGTCGCGCGCCCAGCTATAGCTCTCCATACAGTGCGAGACCGTGGCCCCGCCCTCGAAGAGCAGGTTCACCACCTGGTGATCGACCGCGTCGTTCCCGCCGGCGTAGACGCAGCGGCCCAGCGGCCCCTCCAACGCACGCGCGAGCCCCTCGGGCGAGGTGTCGGGCAAGGCATACCAAAGCGCATCCGATTCGCGCAACCACCGCACCGCCGAGTAGGGACAGCGCGCGGCCACCGCCTCCGGGCACGCCACGCACCGCTGCGCGGCCCCCGCCGGCGCGCACTCGGGCCGGAAGTGACGCAGCGAGCCAAAGGACTGCACACTTAGGCACCGCCGCCCAATCCACCACGAGAAGAGGTCGAAGTCGTGACTGCACTTCTGCACAATCATCGGCGTGCTCTTGGCCGTATTCCCCCAGGTGCCGCGGCAGAAAGCCATCGCGGCCTTCCAGTAGCCCACTGGCTCCAAGTGGCGAATGCTCACCACCTCCCCCAAGGTCCCCCCGGCAATCAGTTCGCGAATCTTGCGGTAGTAGGGCGTAAAGCGCAAAATATGGCCCACCTGCACCAACCGCCCGCTCTCGCGCACCGCCGCGTCCAGCGCCACACACTCATCCCACGTGGCCCCCACCGGCTTCTCCAACAGCAAATGATGCCCCCGCGCCAACGCCGCCATCGCCGCCGGGAAGTGCAACCGATCGGGCAGCGCCACAATCGAACACTCCGCCCCCGGCACCTCCAGCGCCCGGTGCCAATCCGAAAAACACGCCTCCTCCGGCAACCCCAACTTCCGCCCCCACCGCTCTCGCACCGCCTCCGCCGGCTCGGCAATCGCCAGCACGCGCACATCCTCCGGGTGCTCCAGCGCCCACTGCGCATAGACCCGCCCCCGATAGCCCATCCCCAAAATCACCACCCCAAAGGGCTCGCGATGGCGCATCGAGAACTCGCAGCCGCAGTAAATCTGCCGGTAGAGCCCCAACTCCGCCGCCAACCGATTCGATTCCTGGAAGCCCCCGCGCTTCTTAAAATCGTAGGGCACAAAGGCGTCGCCCCCCACCTCCTGCCCAATCGCGTGCAGCAACTTGCTCGGCTTGTGGGGCGAAACAGTCAAACTCGTCGTAAAGGCAGCGCACCCCAACCGCTCCCGCGCCGCCGCCGCCCGCGCCAAGGAAAAACGAAAACAGCGCGCACACCGCGCCCCACCCTCCGCGCATCCCTCAAACCCCTTCGCCACCGCCTCGCGCCACTGCGCGTGCTCGGGCACATCCTCCACCCATTCCACCCCCTCGGCCTGCGCCAATGCCACCGCCGCCGCCCGCCGCCGCGCATACTCCGCCGCCGGGTAGAGATTGAAGTTCGAGAAGAAGAGGACAACCTCCCACCCATCCGCCTTCAACACGCGGATGCAGTGCGCGGCACACACGCCGCAACACGTATGCAACAAGATACGCCCCTTCGCGCTCATAAGAGCACTATAGCACATTTCGGGTGGACAATGAAGAAAAAGTCAATCGTCCAAGGCCGAACAAGGCTGGGCCGGATCATCCGGAGATTCCGGAGATTCCGGAGGCGGCCCGCCAATGGGGGCAGGGGCAAGGCCCCCCGCGTGAGCGCGCGACCGCGAAGGCCGAGCGAAGCGAGGCACCCTGCCGCATAGACAATTCACGATTTACTTTACAACTGGGATCGCCCGCTGTGCCAGCACTTGCGGAAGGAGGTCCGCGTCCGCACTTGCGCGCAAAGCGCGTTAGGGGAGTTGGAGATTGATGGCGTGAAGGAGGAGGGTGCGGGAAGCGGCGGCCGGTTTGTTGGGGGAGGGCGCAGAAGATGGGCGAGCCGCGAAGGTGATAAAGCGGATCGGCTCGTTCGCGGCAAGGTGGAGGGATGCATCGCGTAGCAGTTCGGTTTCGCCGAGGGTCAGGATGGTGCCGTCGGTGGCCGAAGTGGTTAGGCGCAAGGTGTGGCGACCGGGTTCCAGCGGGAAAGAAGCAGAGAGTGCGGCCCGCTTGCCCGCGCGAATGAGGCGTATGGCGGCGGTATTGCCCTTGCCACGAATAACTTCCAGGTAGGTCTTTTCGTCAGCGCAGAGGGTGAGGATGGGGGCAGAGGCGCGCACGGGGAGCGTAACCTCGGAGCTCAAGGTAAGCGTATGGGTTGGCGCGAAGCCGCCGAGAACAGCCGGAGAGCGTCCGAGGGCAAGGTCGCCGGATTTGCCTTCACGGGCATCGGTGGGGACGAGCAGGCGCGCGGTGGGGCAATTGGAGGTCAGATGGGCGAACTTATCCTCCTTCCCCTTTAATAAGATGCCGCTCCCGATAACGGTGGGGTCTTGCCAAACGCGAACATAGTCGATGGCGAAGGTGATGGGATAGCCCTTGCCATTCGGCGGGGGCGGGTTGGCCATTGAACCGAGGGCGAGGTTGAGGATGAAGTGGAAGTAATTTTCGCGGAAGGGGGATTTCCCAGAGGCAGGGTTGCGCATATCGGCAGTGGCCATCGTAATGACCTCGAGGTCATCACAGGTCAGCGTAATGCGGTCGGGGGTCCAGGTCATTCCATAGCGGTGCCAAGGCGCCTTGGCGAAGTTGGATTGGTCGAGGTCGTCAAAGAGGCGCGTCTTGCCAAAGTGCTTATAGGCCGCGCCTTGCCAACTATCGCCCCAGTGGAAGGTGGACCAGACGGTGCGGCGATCGCGGGCGGCTTGGGCGGGGGCATCATCGCGCGTAGCGTATTCAAGAATGTCGATTTCGCCACAGGCCGGCCAGGGACAATTTCTCACCATATTCCAAAAGGTCAGGACATCCTCCGAAGGCGGCGGGGCTTGCAGCGACCCAAGCATCCAGAGCGCCGGCCAGGCACCAGAGGCCACATTGAACTTTGCACGGATCTCCACCCGCCCATAGCGCATCGAGAACTTGCCCAGCGAGTTAACTGCCCCCGAAGCGTAGTCCGCCGAAGGCCGCGTGCTCTGCCAAGCGCCAGAATCGCCCTTGTTCAGATAGGGATTGGGATAACCGCGCGAACTGTAAGTAGCCGTCAGTTGGAGCGAGCCACCGCGCACGGCCACGCGGTCTGCCCGGTAGATTTGCGCAGCCCGTTCGTTACGCACAAAGCCGACCTCCGGGGTCCAATACTGTTTGTTGAGCGATCCAACATTAAACTCATCCTGCCACACCAATACCTCTTCAGCGCCAAGCATTGCGGCCAATAGAACCGTCAACAGGAGAAAATAACGCATAACAACACTCCTAGAGGAGAACAGCAAAGAGATTGACTGCGTTAAAGAGCGCATGGAGCAGAATCCCCGGCAAGAGCGAACCGCTTCTGCGCGCCATCACACCCAACACCAGCCCCGTCCAAAAGAGCGGCAACAGAAAGGCGTTCACGCCATGGGCCAGGGCAAAAAGGCCTGCCGAAAGAAAGAGCGTCCAGACCCCTCGCCCCACCCCTTGCAACAATCCGCGAAAGAGCAACTCTTCGACCACCGGCACCGCCACGCAGAGTGGCACAGCCACACAGAGAAGCGTCGACACCGAGCACTGGGCCAGCAGCTCCATCGCCGCCTGCTCCTCAACAGGCGAAATCACCGAACAGAGGGCGACCTCTCCGGCAAAGAGAAGCCCCAGCGCCCCCAAGCAAGGTCCAAAGCCCCAGCCTCGCGGCCAAGCGAAGGCCGCCTTTAGCCAAGCACCCGCCCCACCCCGCGTGGCCAAGGCCAGCCCCAGCGGAACCAGGTAGATCGGCGCGGAGGCCAATAGCCCCTGCAGCAATGCCTCCGCCGGGTCTCGGACCTCCGCCTCTCCGGCCGACAAAGAGTTCAGAAGACAAAAGAGCACGGCGGTTAAGGCGACAACGGTTGCCGCGAGCGCCGCACGCCAACGCGAACCCTGCGGGAAAGACGAATGCACAATGGGAGAAGTTTCATTCATTGCTTTATCCTACAATCACTTAGCACGGCCCTACCCTGCGCAGGCAATGTCCGCCACCGTCAGCGCGCCCCACGCCGGCAAGGCCAAGAGGTGCTCCAAGAGCAACGCGCACGCCACGGCATCGTAATAGGCATCATGCGGCGCGCGCGCGGGAACCAAGGCCTCCAGACGCGCCTGTAGCCCCAGATAGGGGATCAACGCCTCCAAGGCATAAGAGGAAAGCCCGGGATAGGCCGCGCGGGCCAAGGGCAGGGTGTCGACCCAATAGGGATAGTGCGTCATCGGGGCGAAGCGCAGGAGGAGGTTGCGCTCGGTGGCCGTGTTGTGCGCCACGGGGATGGCAGAGGCAAGGCACTGGTGCAACTGCGGCCAAACCTCCGCGAAGGCTGGGGCCACCGCGATAGCCCCGCGATTCGCACGGTGCTCGCCCGGCGCGTGGCAGGAGAAGGGGTAATCGGCCGGCACGCGCAGATAGGTATCAAAACGCGGCCCCCCGAGATCGAGGGTGCCGCGCGTCAAGGTAACCGCCCCGAGTTGCCACGGGAGCGAAGGATAGCCCTTCACCACACCGGTGGTCTCGAAGTCGAGCGCAACATAGCTTTGCGCTCGCGCCGGGAGGTGACAGGGAGAACTCACTCGCCGTCAATCTCCGAGGTCGGGACCCGCAGGAAGTAGAGATAGTCGCTGTTACCTTCGTAAATCACGCCAACGGCATCCTGCCCAACCGTGCAGAGCGAAGAGTAGCCGGCGCACCCGCGCGGATCGTAGACAATGCCCGCGTTCCAGGTCTTGCCATCATCGGCCGAGGAGCGAAGCGTCATCGTGTCGCGCTTGCCAGAATTGGGGTTGGAGAAGTAGAGCTTCCCATTCATTGCCAAGAGCGCGCCCTGGCAAACCGGCTGACGAAGGGGCGAAGTCTCCAACTTCGTCCAAGTCTGCCCCAGGTCGGTGGTCCGCCCGGTTACACGCAGCCCGCCACCCCCTTCACGGGTGTTGAGCAAGAGCGCGCCATCAGTGGTTTCGGCCACGGTCGATTCCGACCCGCCAAAGGGCATCGCCTTCGAGCTGGTCCAAGTCTTGCCGTGATCCTTGGAGTAGACCAAGAGGCCGTGGTGCGGGGCCTTACCACAATGCCCCCAAATCTGCGCCGGGAAGACGAGCGTGCCATCCTTCATCGCGATACCCGCGCCCGGCCCCTGGAAGACCAAGCCCCAGTCCTTCGTATCTGGATCCTGGAGGCGCTTGATCTCCTCGGTAATATTAATCGGCTTAGACCAGCTCTGCCCCTCGTTATCCGAGTAGGCCAAAATGAACTGCCCGCAGGCCTTTGGATCCGACGTGCCGGTGGAGGATTTCCAAATGGGGTGCCCCGCGTTGGGCGCGCGCAGGGCGGCCACCCAGATGCGGCCATTACTCGGGTCGCACAAAATCGCCGGGTCGCCAATACCACTCCCGCCAGGCAGATCCTTGCAGCTAATGGCCGTGCGGATGGGCGACCAGGTGTTTCCCTTGTCCTTGGAGATGCTCACGCCCACCGTGATGTCCGCCGGAAGATCGCCGGCATGATTGAAGCGATTGTCAAAAACGGCCACCAAGTTGCCCTTCGGCGTTTCGACGATGCCCGGAATGCGGAAGTTCTTGCTATTGCGCCCGGCATCGGTCACCTTCTGCCCCGGCCGCGTCACCATACTCCCCAGACGGACCGCCTTGCCCTCGAGCACCACCTTGCGCCCAATATCCGCCCGCGGCGCGGGCTCAATCTTCACGGGAAACTCATTCGTTCCCGCCTTGACCGGCATGCGGAAGCTCAACTTGTCGCCCATCACACTCCCCTTCACCTCGCCCGCACGAATGGTCTTGATGTCCGTCGGCTTCGTCCCGGCAATCGAGACGCGCACGTACTCCTGCTTCGCCTCCTTGTCAGCCACCACCACCAGTTTCCCCTGCTGCAAGTCGCCTCGCCCCAAGAAGGCCGGCACGCCATTGGGCTCGAAACGGACTTCCGTCACCGCCGCCATTGCCACGCCAGTTGCCATCAACAAAGATCCAATCACCAAGCTCTTCATAAGCCTTACTCCTTTCTGACTGCCCCCATCTTACCAAGTTCTTCCCTGCCCCCGCAACTCTCCGCCCACGCCTTAACCCTGAGCGGGAACGGCTGGGTTAACTCGCTTCCCGAGCGACTTGAATAAATAAGGCCCCGTCTTGTTGCCAATAAGACGGGGCCTTGTTACCAATAAGACGGGGTCTTGTTGCCAATAAGACGGGGTCTTATTAGTTGCGCTCCGCCGAGCGGTTAGTTCTCTCCGCGCCGCGTGATAATCCGCGCCGCCGCAAAGTCGAATTGGAAGTGACTTCACGGCATTGGCTTTGTGGGGTGTCCGTTTTGACGGGCGCGCGGAGCAGGTGTGAGCGGACGGGACGAGTTGTGGTATACTGGGCCTCACCTGCGGGGAGAGTCCGCAGGCTGTTTTGCGCTTTGCGCGAACAAGTTGCCTTGAAGGAAACCTGAGAAATTTCAATCACTGGGCAATGCGTTTGGGCGAGGTGTGCCGCATCGGCACGCCTTCTTGACCGTGTTCAGTGATAGGCTTTCTCAGGGCCTCCTTCAAGACACGTGAAAGGAGGCGTGCTTTTTATGGCAGGAAGTCGAGGCCTAAGCGAGGCCAAGCGGGCGAAGAAGGACGAGTTTTATACCCAGCTCGTTGATATTGAGAACGAGGTGCGGCATTACACAGCGCACTTTCGGGGCAAGTCTGTCCTTTGCAACTGCGACGATCCGCGTATCAGCAACTTCTTTCACTACTTTGCCAGCAACTTCGAGCGCTTGGGCCTTCGGCGGCTCATCTCCGTTTGCTACAAGAACCAAGAGCCGGACCTCTTCTCCATGAACCAGAGCGAACGGGCGATCTGGTTAGAATACTTTGGCGACCGCAACGGCAACCGCGTGCCCGACCCCGAGGAGATCGGGATTCGGGAACTGAAGGGGGACGGCGACTTTCGTTCGGCCGAGTGTATCGAGCTCCTCAAGCAGGCCGACATCGTGGTCACCAACCCGCCCTTCTCCCTCTTCCGCGAGTATGTGGCCCAACTCGTCGAGTACCAAAAGCAGTTTCTGATTATCGGGAATGTGAACGCCATCTCCTACAAGAACATCTTTGAACTGATTCAGGCCAAT
>SFJE01000034.1 GCA_004555175.1 Lentisphaeraceae bacterium
CCTACCTCGCCTCGACCTAGGGCCTACCTCGCCTCGACCTAGGGCCTACCTCGCCTCGACCTAGGGCCTACCTCGCCTCGACCTAGGGCCTACCTCGAAAGGGGGTAGGTGCGGGCCCCTTTTGCCACCCGGTGGGGTGTTGTGCTATACTGCGCGCCGTCCGTTGGGGAGGAGTGTATTCAGAAGCCCCGGACGAGATAGGCGAAGGACTGATGCGGCGCGACCGCACTCCACCTAGAGCTGTTAGAGTTTAGCGTCAAAGCTAACAAGTCGTTCGCTCGAAATACTACCACCATTTCAATTCCTGAACGACATGTGAGCGAAGATGCGCCTGCGTAGGCGCGTCTTCTCTTCGTGTATTCAGGATAGGCCTGTGGTAGGGCTTCGAGCGAGTGCACGGGAGAGGATGCGCTTCTTTTGTGCAGGGGATGGGCCCCGCGGCGGTGGTGCGCAGAAAGCCGGGCGGAGAGCCGAGGATGGCCAAGAGTGTTGAAGAGTTGGTGGAGGACCGTGCCAAGCGGTGGCTAGACGATTGCCAGGTGAGTTATTACGCCAAGAATGAGGAGCTCAATGCCGAGATTGGGGCGGCATTGCGTGAGTTTCCAAGTAAGAAAGGTGGGCAGGGCGGGAACTTCCCAGATATTCAGGTGATGATCGAGCCGATTAAGGGGTTATATCTTCCGGTGATGATTGAGGTGAAGGGAAAGCCGGGAGCATTGGTCAAACGCGATGATGCGGGGAGGATGGTCCTTGAAACACGCAAGGCGAATGGCGAGTGGGATTGGGCTACCATTCAGCATTATGCGCTCAATGGGGCTATTCACTATGCTACGGCCATTCTTTACGGCTCGCGTTCGTATGACAAAGTCTTGGCCGTGGGGGTTAATGGCTGGAAGGATGCTTCGGGTGCACTCAAGACCGAACTGGCCGTTTATTATCTCTCCAAGGATAATCTTCTCATCCCCAAACGGGTGGCGGAGTATAGCGACCTGTCGTTTCTGCGCGGCGACTATTTGCCCGAGCTTGTCGAGCAAATCGAATCTATCAATCTGACCGAGAGCGAACGCGAAGCCAAGGCGAACGAGATTGAAAATCTCATTGAGATTCGGTTAAAAGAATTGAACCAGACGATGCGCGATGAGTTGCAGATTTCAGAGAACATGCGCGTCTCGTTGGTGGCTGGAATGATTATGGCTGGGCTGGGTGTGGAAGGGAAGGTCTCTCCCCTGGAAATTGCCGAGCTCAAAGGGGATTTGGGGCGGCAGACGCACGATGGGGCCGTCATAATGAATCGGATTCGCGCCTTCTTGGAGGAGAAGGAGTTGCCACCGGAAAAACGTGAAGTCGTCTTAACCAATACGTTGGCCACCACCTTTTTGGGGACGGATGCGCTTTACAAGCCTCGGAATGGCGAATCGCCGCTCAAGCGGGTGTACACCTTTGTTCAAAAGCAGATTCTGCCCTACTTTACTTCCAAACACCACCTTGATTTCACCGGACGGCTCTTCAATGTGCTCAACGCCTGGGTAAAGGTCCCCGATGGAGCGGAGAATGATGTGGTGCTTACGCCGCGTTATGTGACAGATTTGATGGCGCGCTTGGCCGGGGTGAATAAAGATAGTTATGTGTGGGACTACGCGCTTGGCTCTGCCGGATTTCTCATTTCCGCGATGAAGTTGATGTTGCTGGATGCCAAGGCGAAGATCAAGAGCCCTGATGAGTTGCGTAGGAAGGAACTCCAAATCAAGCACGAGCAACTACTTGGCATCGAGAAGCTGCCCGATGTCTATCTGCTTGCTGTCCTCAATATGATTTTAATGCAGGATGGCTCGGCCAATATTCTTAACGAGGACTCCCTCAAGAGTTTTGATGGATTCTATCAGCAAGGCGCGCGTAAGGGGCAGCCCTTTCCCGCCGATGTTTTTCTTCTGAATCCGCCGTACTCCGCCGAGGGCAAGGGGTTTATCTTTGTTGAGCTGGCGCTTTCGCGAATGCGCCACGGGCGGGCAGCTGTGCTCATTCAGGAAAACGCCGGTAGCGGCAATGGCTTGCCCTACACCAAGCGCATCCTTGAGCGAAATACCCTCTTGGCCAGTATCCACATGGCTGACATCTTCAAGGGCAAGGCCGGCGTGCAAACTGCCATCTACCTCTTTGAGGTCGGTAAGCCGCACGACATCAAGCAGCGGGTTCGCTTTATTGACTTTACGGAGGATGGCTACGCGCGCCAAAATCGTAAGAAGTCGAGCCTCAATGTCAACTTGCGCGATGTTGACCACGCAAAAGAGCGCTATGAAGAGGTCGTCAACCTTGTTCTTTACGGAGGCGCTTATCGCCATTATCTCGCCCCTGAGGCCTTTTTCGAGGATGCCATCTCGCTTAGTGGTGACGACTGGACAATCCAGCAACACCGCAAGGTCGATACGACTGCTAAACGCGAGGACTTTGAGCGAGTTGTCGCAGAGTATCTCTCTTGGAAGGTCTCCACCCTCCTCAGATCGGAGGTCAACCTGGGAAAACCGCCCGCCCGCGGCTGAACCTCCCCCAGCCGCGGGCATATTACTCCTTCCGCCTGGGAGAGTTGTTCGATGCCTTTGTTGGTGACGTTGACATCCAAAAGCAGGACCTTGGTAGTGAAGGAACTGACGTTGTAAGTGCAGGGGTTGCTACTTGCGGTGTCGTTGGGAAGACGACCAAAAAAGCCCGCCGTATTGAGGTTCTTTCTCTCACGATGGATATGTTCGGCAATGTCTTTTTGAGAGATACGCCTTATGTTATGGTCACGCATGCTCGTGTCTTCGCAATGTTACCCAAAGACAATCGCTTTGGAAGATGGGCACTTCTTTATGTTGCCGCATTGTTGAGTTATTGCAGGCAAGTTTATTCATTTTCTTCAATGGCAACTTGGCGAGGTGTTCAGGATAAAAGGGTTTCTTTGCCTGTCACCGAGCACGGGGAGCCGGACTTCGCCTATATGGAATCGATCATTCGCACCTTGGAAAGAGAACGCATAGATGACTTGAGAACCGAACGAGAACGAATGCTTAAGGCTTACCTTCAAGTTTCTGGCCTTACCTCCTGCAGTCTTACGGCTGAAGAAAAGTCTTTATTAGAGTGGGTCCCTTCTCATCAGTCTTTCTGTTTAGGCGATCTTTTCGACATACATCCAACAGCTGCTTATAAGATGACCAATGAACACCTGTTTGCTCAAGGAGGACAGACACCCGTTCTTTCGAATGGAAGTTCTGGTAATGGCATTGCAGGATACTCCTCTCTTCATCCCACGGAGAGTGGCGGAAAGATCACCTTTAGCGATACAACAACGGATGCTGCAATCTTTTATCAACCAGATGACTTCATCGGGTATCCCCATGTTCAAGGACTATATCCTAAGGGGGACGAAGCGGAGAAGTGGAACGCCGAAAGTTTACTTTATGTCGTTGCGCTTTTTCGTAAGTGCGCGCGAGGTCGATTTGACTATGCCACCAAGTTTACACGTAAATTAGCCGCCGCAATGACAATTACCTTACCTGTTACAGAACAGGGCGAAATTGACTTTGCGTATATCCACGCCTACATTCGCGCTATTATGAAAGAGGCGGTTTGCAAGGTTGTAGCGTGGAAAGACCGTGAAATCGCCGTAACGCAACAAATCTGCTCAAGCACATTACAGAGCTGATCTTTTGCCGCCGCGTAGCGATTTGCAATACGGCTGGGCGTTTGCTACAGTCCTCCCATCGAAGGCGGAACCGTGCTGCAAGGGATAATCTTGGTAAGGCGGTTCCGCCTTCGTGTTTCTTTTCGCGCGCGGCTGGGCGATTTTGGTTTGATGCCGGATGTATGCTATGGGCGACGGTGCGTCGACGGTCTTTTCTTGTGTGTGCCGTCTGCCTCGGCGGCTTGGGTGGACTTGTAGAGGGCGCGCGTCTGAGGGGGAAATATCGTTTGGGCGGCTTTTTTCTGCTTGACGCTTGGGCGGGCTCGTTTGTATACTATGCGTAGTGAAATGGTTAGAAGAGGCCGGGTTTGGCCGAAAGGAGCCGTAGAATGAAGTCGATGATGCTTTTGATGGTTGTAGCCGTGCTTTGCGCGGGTGAAGCGATGGCGCAGGGGCGCCGGGGTGGGGCGAATGCCGCCGGCAAGGGCGATGGCGCGATGATTCAGATTCGCGAGATTACGGGGGTGGGGGGCGACAGCGACTACACCGTTGTGGCGCCGCAGATTGATGAGAAGTTCAAGAAGAAAATCAATCACACCGATTCTTACAAGAAGGATAATGTCAAGGGCTGGCACTACTTCGAGGTGGCCTATCAGGTGAAGAGTGGCGACCCGGTGGCGAAGAAGCCGATTTTGGTACTGCCCGAGGTGGAGATTACCTACGCGCTGCTCTATGATATGAAGAAGTCGAAGATTGCCGCGTCGGTGGCGCAGAATGCGAAGAAGGCCGGTGGGGCGATTGGTTGGGATGATCCCAAGCAGCTCTACTCGCTGATTACCGAGACTTTTACCTACACCTCCATCACGCCCGGGCGCGAGCACTACGCAGCGGTTTGCGTGCCGCCGAGCTCGGTGGCGGTCTATGGCGACCCGATTCTCTTCTCGGTGCAGATTAAGGTCAATGGTGTGCAGCAGGGCGAGATCAAGACCGAGCTTGCGGGCGGGGCGAAGATTGACGATAAGGACCTGAAGGGGTTGGTTGTTGAGAATGGCAAGCCTTCGGCCTGGTGGGAGCGGATTGAGAACTTGACGCAGAGCGTGGTCAAGCGCGAGGGGATTTTGCGCGATCGTTCGGCGACGCCGTTTGTGATGGCCGGCGATGCGTTCTACGATCAGGTCAAGACCAAGTAATCTCTTTCATCCGCTGCCGCCAGCGGTTTGAATGGCGAGAAGGGCTTTATGGAACGGATTTTAACACTGAATATCGGAGCCACGCGCTTGGCGTTGGCCGAGTTTGAGGTGCGCCCCGGCAAGGGGCCGAACCTCTTGCGCTATGCCTTCGGCGAGGTGCCCGAGGGGTTGACCGAGACGCCGGATTCTTTGGCGGTGGGGCTGGAGCAGGCGTTGCGCGCGCTGATGGCCTCTGCTGGCATTCGCGCCGGGCGGACGTTGGTCTCGCTCTCCGGGCAGATGGCCTTCCCGCGCTTTGTCAAGGTGCTGGCCGAGACGCCCGAGAAGGTGCGTGAGCAAATCCGCTTCGAGGTTGAACAGAATGTTCCCTTCCCGCTGAGCGAGGCGATTTGGTCGGATGCGCTCATTGGCGAGCCGCTGGCCGGCGAACAGCATGTGATGATTGTGGCCGCGCGCGCGGACATTGTCTCGGCCGTCACCAAGGCGCTCTTGAATGCCGGGTGCGAGCCGGAGGTGGTGGATGTGGCGCCCGTGGCGCTCTACAATGGGGTGCGCTTCAACTATCCCGAAGCCGATGGCTGCACGTTGGTGGTGGATATTGGTGCGCGCTGCACCAACTTGGTCTTTGTGGAGCAGGACCGCATCTTCTATCGCACCATTCCCGTGGCTGGCAACACCATCACCTCTGAAATTGCCAAGACCTTTGGCCTTTCGCAGGAGGATGCCGAGCTCTTCAAGTGCGAGCGCGGTCTGGTGGCCCAAGGCGGCGCCTTTGCGGTGGATGATCCGGATGTGGATCGCCTCTCGAAGGTGATTCGCAATGTGATGACGCGCCTCAATGCCGAGGTGACGCGCTCGATTGCCTTCTATCGTAGCCAGCAGGAGGGGAACGCTCCGGTGCGCGTGTTGCTGACCGGCGCCTCCGCGCAGTTGCCCTACATGCAGAACTTCTTTGAGGAGAAGTTGCAGGTGGAGGTGGACTTCCTCAATCCCTTCCAGACCGTGGGCTATCCGAGCCACATTGATGCCGAGCAGTTCGGGCGGGACGCCTTCTCGCTGCCTGCGCTCGTGGGTCTGGCTCTGCGCCGCGGGCTCTCCTGCCCGGTGGAGATCAACCTCGTCTCGCAGGATATTGCCGCGCGCAAGACCTTCCGCAAGCGCATTCCCTTCCTCACCATCGCGGCCTTGGGGCTGTTGGTGAGCGCGGGCATCTGGTTGGTCTACGTCAATAATATTCGCTCGCTCTACGAAAATCAGAGCGAAAAGATCCAGCGCCGAATTGATGACCATCAGGAGCTGCAGGAGGCCTTCGACCGGGTCGATAAGCAGGCTAAGCGTGCGCAGGCGCGCGCCGAGGCCTATCGCACGCTGTTGCAGAAGCGCGGCGAGTGGATGGGGATGCTCACGGCCGTCAACCGCGCCATCCCCGGTGGCCTCTGGTTGACCTCCCTCAAGGCAAATCGCGAAGGGGGCGAAGTCAAGGGGCTGAATCTCTCGGTCTCGGTGTGGAAGGACCTGGAGGAGACGCGCTCGACCGCCGGGAAGACCATCGATGAGACCGTGGCCGCCCGCCTAGCCGAGCAACCGGTCTTTGCCGATGACCCCAAGCAGATTCCGATCAGTAAGAAGGATCAGTCGCTCCCCTGGATGACCTCCTTCAATATCACCGCCAACCTCAAGGCCGCCGAGGCCGACCAGGCCAAAAAGTCCACCTCTGGGCGTAGCCGCAGGAGCCGTTAACTATGGATACGAAGCAAAAGGTCACCTTCGCCATTATTGGCGTAGTCTGTGGTGCGGCGATTATCGCCATGCTGGTCTTCCTCTTTATGCTCATCGGCCAGATGTCCGAGGCAAAGGGGGTCCGCGATGATGCCGAAAGCACGCTCACGGGCTACTACAATAGCGAGCGTTACCCCAACGAGGGGAACCGCAAGGTCCGCCAGCAAGATGCGCAAGCCTATACGCAAGTGGCCGATGCCGCGCGGAGTCTGCTCTCGCATGGGCTCGCGTTCCCGCAAGGCGAGACGCCCTCGCAGTTTGTCACGCGTATTGGCGAAAGCGTCCGCCTGCTCAACGAGCGTCAGAGCGCCCTGAAGAAGGGGGCGTTGCCCGTGGCCAAGAAGGCTTCCACCGAGCCCGAGACGGTGATGGACTACGCCTTTGGCCGCTATGTGGTCCAGGGCGAAATGCCCGCTGATGATGGCATCACCGTGCCGCGCTTGGCCACCCAGTTCGCTGTCATTGAGCATGTCTGCAATCTCTTGCTCGACCGTGGCGCCCTGGAGATTACCGAGGTCTCCCGCACCGTCTTTGAGACCGCCAACCAAGCCCAACCCGAGGTCGAAGAGCCGCGCGCTTCGCGCCGTTCGCGCAAGAATCGCAAGACCGAAACGGCGCAACGCGCCGACACGGAGGCGGAGCTCGATCCCGTGCTCGCCCAGGATGGCGTCACGCGCGAAAGTTATACCATCCGCTTCCGCGCCCGCTATACAACCTTGGCCACCGTGCTTAACGATTTGGTCAAGTCCCCGCTCTTCGTGGTTGTCACGGATGTCTCCATCGCGCGCCCTGTGCTGATTCGCGATCGCGTGGCTGAGATGGTCAAAAAGCGCGAGACCCAGCGCGCAGTCATCGCCCGCCGAGCCGCGAATGCGCGCACCGAGGAAGAGCGCAAGGCCGCCGAAGTGGCTGCCGCCAAGCCCCTCTTCGATGGTGCCTCTCCGGCCGAGCGCCTGGTCACCGACCCCGCGCACTCCTCCCCGCTGGAGATTACCTTGAAGTTTGACGTCTACTCCGTGCCGCCGGCCCCCGAGGCCGCTGCCGACGAAGCTGCGCCCGCCGCAACTGAAGGGAACTGATTATGGCCTCTGAACTCCCCCCCATTCTGCGTCAGTACGACCGTTTGGCCGCCGTCGCCGTCCTCGCCATTCTCCTCCTCTCGCTCCTTTACCTCATCTTTGCCGGGTTGCGTCAGACGCAGGAGGTGCAGGAATATGATGGCACCGTTGCGCTCAAGCAACCCACGAAGGCCGATTTGCAGCCTGTTTCGTTGGAGAAGGAACGCAAGCTCATTGAAGAGACTGCTACCCCGCCCAAGACCGCGCTCTTGACGGTCCAGCAGGATCCTGATGCCGCGAACCTTTGCACCCCCGAGCGGCGCCTCCTCTGCGTGGCCTGCGCCAAGCCCATCTCCTGGAAGGCCGAAAAGTGCCCCTTCTGTGAGACGGTCCAGCCCGCCGAGAAGAAGCTTGACCTCTCGACCATCGATTCCGATGGCGACGGCCTCACCGACCAGTGGGAGCTCAAGTATGGTCTTAATCCGCAGGATCCCACCGATGCCGATCTCGATACGGATAAGGATGGCTTTACCAACCTCGAAGAGTTCGAGGCAAAGACCGATCCCACCAATCCCAAGTCCCACCCCGGTTATGAAACGCGGATGAGTGTTTCGGCCATTGAAGGCAAGAAGCTCCCCTTGCGCGCGATTGACAAGATGGAACTGCCCGCTACCACCGGCGCCGACGGGAAGCCTGTGCGTCACTTCCAGGTTACCTTTGTTTCGGTCTCGGAAGATGGCACCCAGGGCTCCACGCCCATTCGTGCCAAGGATGGTGAGCTGATTGGCAAGTCCGGTTATCGCTTTATCGCCTACACCGAGCTGCCCAAGAAGCAGATTACCGTGGGGGCCAACAAGCAGCTGCGCTTCATCAATGTCTCCACCGTCGAAGTTGAACGTGTGGCTGATAAGAAGCGTGTGGTCACGATCTTCAAGGATCCCGATAACCCGGCTTGGCCCGGCGATCCGCTCCTCGAGCAGAAAGCCACCATCGCCATCGACCTCCCCGAGACCGCTCCGGTCACCGTCGCCCCGGGTGAATCCTTCGCCGTCAAGGGCGAAAAGTTCACCGTCAAGGCCGTCGACCCCGAGAAAAAGCTCGTGAAGGTCGAGAAAAATGCGGATAAAAAGACTTTTGACTTGAAATAGTCAATCCATTGGGCTATACTAGAACCACGATTTGGAAACGGGCAAGACCCGACTAATGCGGAGATAACCTGCTATGACACATTTTGTGCGCTTTGCCATGGTTGGCGTAATGGTCGCCGGAGCGTCCTTGTGCACCCTCGCGCAAGACGATGATTTGGATGCCCTCTTGGGCGACCTCGCGGTAGAGGATGTCACCGCAGAACCGATTGGCGAATCTGTTGCGGAGGAGCCTGAACTAGAGGCCGAGCCGACGCCTACCGAGGCCGAGGCCCCTACAGAGGAGATCGTCCCCGAAGCCGAGGCGCCTGCGGATGAGCCCGTGGCAGAGGTGGAACCTGCAGAGGAGCCGACTGCCGAGGAGCCTGCAGACGAACCCGCTACCGAGGAGCCTGCTGCTGAGGGGCCCGCCACCGATGAGCCGATGGACGATACGGCCGATGAGCCCCTCGCTGAGGAGCCTGCGCCGGAGGTCGTGCCGGTCCCGGTTGCTGAGGTGGACTCGGCTGCGGAAGAAGACCCCGCTGCCGAGCCGGAGATCGCCGCTGCTGAACCGGCCGAGGAGGCTGAGCCCGCTGCTGATTCGGAGGTCGCTGAGGCTGAGCCCGCCGCTGAATCCGCTGGCGAGGGGCTGTTGGCGGATATGGCCGATGACACCGCGCAGGTTGCCGAGTTGACCGAAGAAGAGAAGGCGCTCAACGATCTCGAGATGCTCATTCGCCTGAAGAATGAGGGTCTTGACAACCACGCCAAGGCTTGCCTCCTCCGGGCGCGCAAGCTGATGGCCGCCGCCCCTGCCACGCTCGCTGAGTCGGCTAAGTACTACGATGAAGTGATTCGCCTCTATAGCGACGCCGAGCTCTACTTCCGCGAGCACGAAGGCAACCTGCCCCTCAAGCAAGAGTGTGAAAAGGGTAAGGTCGAGGCGCTCTATCGCAAGGGCAAGGACCTCTTCCTCAACAAGGAGTACAAGGCCGCCGCCGCATTGGCCGATGAAGTGACCCGTAAGGGCCACCCAAATGGGCAGGCGTTGGCCAAGATGATTCAGGAAGAGCGCAACCGCCCGGCCGAGATTGTCGCACAGCCCGTTCTCCCTGAATACGCCAAGGATGAGCACAAGATCAAGCGCCTGGAAATTCAGGAGCGTCTCCGCCGCGCCACCGTTTACTACCACCTCTCCAAGTTCAAAGAGGCGAATGACCAGCTCGAGCTCATCCTCCGTGATGATCCCGGTAACGAAGAGGCCATCGATTTGCGTGCGCGCGTTACCAAGCGTATGAGCGCCCGTTATCGCGATCTCAAGCACTCTACGCACGATGAGATGATTTCTCAGGTGGAACTCACCTGGACCCCCTTGGGTGCCCTGGGGCGTAATTCCGAGGAGCTCTACAATCCGGTCGTCTCCCGTGGTGAGGAGAAGAAGGTGGATGAGAGCGGCCAAAAGGAAGCGGAAGTCATTATGGGCAAGCTCCAGAATATCCGCATCCCCGAGTTCTCTATCCGCCCGCCGAGCACGCTTGCTGATGCTGTCCAGCTCTTTGCCGAGCTCTCCAAGGCTTACGACAAGCCCGATTTGCTGCCTGAAGACAAGGGTGTCTCCTTCGTGCTCAATATGGGCTCCACGCCTGCGCAGGCTGCTGCCCCGGCGGAAGAGGATGCCTTCGCCTCCGATGATAGCGCCTCTTCGGCGGGCCTCCCGCCTATCCAGAGCATTTCGATGACCTTCGTCACCATCAAGGAAGCCCTTGATATGGTTTGCGAAGTGACGGGCGCGAAGTATGTCATCAAGGGCAAGACCGTGATGATCGTCCCGGCCTCTTATGTGGCTGGCAAGATGGAGACCCGCTCCTACAACGTCACCGGTATCTTCGATGACAAGGTTAGCCAGGTCAGCTCCGAACTCGGCTCGGGCTCCGACGGCGGCAGCGATTGGGGTATGGACAGCAGTGCTTCCGCTTCCGACTCCGGTGCGGCCGGCGACACCAAGAAACTCTTTATGGACCTCGGTGTTCCCTTCGAGGGCAATGCCTCGCTCGTCTACCTCAAGTCGATTGGTAAGATTCGCGTGACGAATACGCCTGAGAACTTGGCCATCTTTGAGCGCGTCCTCGAAGAACTCAATGTCACCCCCTTCCAGATTGAAGTTGAGGCTCGCTTCGTTGAGGTCAGCCAGACCGATCTGAACTCCCTCGGCTTTGAGTGGCAGCTCAATAGCGACATTGTCGGCACCGTGGGGTCGGGGATTGACTGGGCCTCCTCGCACATCACTGGTAACGCCATGGGCGGCACTGCCGCAGGGGGTGTTGGCGCGGGTGGCAATCACGTCTTCCGCCCCAGCCATCAATCCGGCACCGGCGATGCGAATGTGGCCATGCACGGGGGCTCCTTCAATAACGGGATGCGCTTCCTCGGCGATGGCTCCACCTACGCTAACCGGATCAACCTGGCGGGCTCCTCCATCGCCCCGGATGACACCTTTGCCAGCTTCTCGGCGGTCTTCGGCCGCGTGGATATGACGATGATCCTCCACATGCTCGCTCAGCGCTCCGACACGGATATGCTCTCGAGCCCGAAGGTCGTTGCACGCTCCGGCATGGAAGCGATGATGAAGGTTGTCACCCAGTGGATCTATCCCACCGAGTTCGATGTGACCGAGCTTGAGGAGGCGGATACGAACTACGACAATAACAACACCTCGGTGACGGGCGGTGGCGTCAATGTTCAGGCTCCGCCGGTGAAGTTCGCCGTTGAGCCGCAGTCCTTCGAATCGCAGGATGTGGGCGTCTCGCTCCAGGTGATGCCTGAAGTCTCGCAGGAAGGCCAGATGATCAACCTCTCGGTCAATCCCAAGGTGGTGGAATACCTCGGCGACTTCGACTATGGCATGCAGGTGCCGTACATCCAGTACACGATGACCGGCGGTATTGTCACGGGCGCTGAGGTCCAGTACTATCAGGTCTCGATGCCGCAGCCGAAGTTCCATATTCGCGAGGTCTCCACCTACCTCTCGGTCTATAACGGCGCTACCGTTGTGATGGGCGGCTTGATCACCGAGACTCGCAAGTCCTTCGAGGATAAGATTCCCGTTCTCGGCGACCTGCCCTTCATCGGCTTCCTCTTCCGCTCCACCGGCGAGTACAGCGAGAAGCGCAACCTCCTCATCTTCCTCACCGCGCGTCTCGTTGACCCGGCTGGCCGTCCCCTCAAGACCGCCACCGATGGCCGCACCGGCACCTCGGTTCTTGACCAGGGTTCTTCCGAGACGATGTCTTCTACGGCCAAGTAAGCCCCAACGCATAGCAAAACGGCGCGCCCGAATACCGCGGGCGCGCCGCTTTTTTGTGTGGCGGCGAGCGTGTGGCTGGGGTGGGGGCCTTGCCGCTGTGCCAGCGCGCCGCGCAAATATGCGCGGCCACAGAACCGCCTCCAGGCGCTACGCGCCCTGCGGGGGCAACCCCCGTGCCCCCAATGGCCCGCTAGGCTAGCCCCCGAGCCCCCCTGCCTCAAATGGCCCGCTGGGCTAGCCTCTGGGCCCTCAGCGCGGCCCGTTGGTGCTTGTCTTGCCTCTCTGCTCGCAGGTGGTTAGTTTTGTGTTAGCGCGCGCGGGGAGGGGCGGAGGTGCTATAATGAAGGGGTTTTCCCATTTCGGGGAGCACTTAAAGCGAGGTAATGATGAAACGTATGGGTAAAGTTGCGTTGGCGGCTGTTTGGGTTTTTTGTTCGGCGTGGGGCTTTGGGGCGCTGCCGCAGCGTACGATTGTGATGATTTCTGACGGGACGGGGGTGGCTTCGCTGACGGTGGCGCGGCAGGTGAAGGGAGCGCCATTGGCGCTTGATCGCGCGATTTATGGTCTGATTGAGACGCGTTCGGCGAATAGCAGTGTGACGGATTCTGCGGCGGCGGCGACGGCGCTTGCGTGTGGGGTGCGGACGAATAATGGGATGGTTGGAATGGCTCCGGATGGGACGCGGCTGCGTTCGATTGCCGAGGTGGCGAAGGCGGAGGGGAAGTCTGTTGGGATTGTGACGACAGATGCGATTACTGGGGCTACACCGGCTGGCTTTTCGGCGCATGTGAAACATCGGTCGCAGACTGGGCTTATCCTCTCGCAACAAATTGCCTCGGGGTTTGATCTCTTTCTTGGCGGCGGACGTCAGGCGTTGACCGAGCCGTTGCGTGCGGCGTTGGTGGCTGCGGGGTACTCGCTGGTGGAGGATGCTGCAGCTTTGCGCGCGGCCTCGGGAAAGATTTTTGGCTTGTTTGCGCCTGGCGTGATGACGGCGATGGTTGAGCGGCGCGGCGGTGCACCGTGTTCCGAGCCGACCTTGCCGGAGATGACGGCGCGGGCGCTTGAGGTGCTGGAGGGCAATCCCAAGGGCTTCTTCTTGATGATTGAAGGCGCTCAGGTGGATAAGGGAAATCACGCGCACGATTTGGCGTGGGCCACGCATGAATTATTGGCGTTCGATGAGGCCGTTGCGCAGGTGCTCGATTGGGCCGCCCAACATCCTGGGACGGTGGTGGTGATTACCGCCGATCACGAGACGGGAGGGTTGGTGCTCTTGCCCGAAGCGCATGAGGGGGCTCGGGCCCAGGCGATTCTGGGAGCGACCGCGAAGGGGGCGTGTCCGCCGGCGAAGTGCGCGGTGAAGTATGCCACGGGCGACCACTCGGGCGTGGATGTCTTTCTTGGGGGAAATGATCCCTCCCGGCGTCCGTTGCGGAACTGCGAACTTCCGGCCGCCCTGGGGTTGTGAGGGGCTGAGGATCCCACACAGAAACGCAACTCCGAGCGAAGCGAAGGCGCGATGTCAACGAGCACACCGAAATAGGCGCCGAGGGGGCGGAGCCCGCTCCTCTCACCTCTCACTTCGCGCACGCGCTCTGCGCGGCACGCGGGGGCGGGGAATGTGATAGAATGGGGGCATTATGGTGAAATCGATGACAGGATTTGGGCGCGGGAGCGCGCAGGGCTCGGGGTATTCGGTGACGGTCGAGCTTTCGACGGTGAATCGGAAGCAGTTTGATGCAACGATTTGGTTGCCTCGGGAGTGGATGGCCTTTGAGGTGCGGTTACTGGGGGTGTTGCGCGAGGGGATTGGGCGCGGGACGGTAAAGTGCGCGGTGAGTGTTCAGGCGACGGAGGCGGTTGGGGCGCTTTCGGGGGCGGCGGCGCGGTATGCGCAGGTGCGGGCCTTGGCACAGGAACTGGGGGTGGCCGGGGAGGGGAGTTTTTCGGATTTGGTGGCGTTGTGCGCGGGGACGGAGGAGGGCGCGGTGCCGGAGGCGGATGATGCGGCTTGGGCGGTGGTGGAGACTGCGGCGCGGGAGGCGTTGGAGAAGTTGCAGGCGATGCGGCTACATGAGGGGGAGCGGATTGCGGCGGATTTGCAGGCGCGTCTGGCGAAGTTACGGGGGATTTATGAGGAGATTGCAGCGATTGCGCCGGGGTTGCCGGGGGAGCATCGCGCGGAGTTGAAGCGGCGGATTGAGGCGCTGATGGAGGGAGGCGTGGCGTTGGACGCAGGGACGCTGGAGCGCGAGGTGGCGCTCTTTGCTGACCGGTGTGACATTTCCGAGGAGTTGACGCGGTTGGCGGCCCACTTTACGCACGCGCAGACCCTGCTTTCGGGAGAGGGGGCGTGCGGGCGGGCGCTAGATTTCTTGTGCCAGGAGTTCTTCCGGGAGATCAATACCACCGGCTCGAAGTGCGCGAGCAACGAGATTTCGCGGCGGGTGATTGACTTCAAGACGCTCTTGGAGACGGTGCGCGAGCAGGTCCAGAACTTGGAGTAGGGCAAATGGGAGCGACTGTGCGCGTGGTAGCATTGGCGCCCGGGGCGTTGCTGGAGGTGGGTTTCTTTGTCCGGTTGAATGCTTCGGCGTTGGCGCATGAGCCGGTCATCTATGTGGTCTATAACGACGGCTTTGCCAATGGGGTGCCGCTGCCGCTGGCCTTCGCCAATCCGTGTTTGGTGGATGTGGCGCCGGCCTTTCGGTTGCGTGGGGCGCGGGTGACGGGCGAGGCGGCGTTGGCGGCGGCGGTTGCGCGGGCCCGGGAGGTCTGCGCGGCGGGGCATGGGCCCTTTTGGATTGAAGCGTTGGCGTGCAAGCCGGCGGAAGGAGTTGGACGATGAGCAAGCTGGAGAATTTGTTTACGGCGGCCCCAGGGCGGGTGCACGTGATGGGGATTTGCGGCGTGGGGGCCGCGGGGATTGCCTGGATGCTGCATCTGCGCGGTTGGAAGGTGACGGGGTGCGACTTGCATATCCCGCCCACGATGGATAAGTTCTTCACCAAGCATGGCATTCAGGTGACGCAGGGACACGCCCCGGGGCATCTGGCCAACTGCGATGCGGTGGTCTACAGCGCGGCGGTGCGCCCCGATGAGCCTGAGTTGGCGTTGGCGCGGGCGGGGGGGCTGCGCGTCCTCTCGCGCGGCGAGTGCTTGGCGCATTGGGTGAGCGGCCTGCGCTCGGTGGCGGTCTGCGGCACCCATGGGAAGACCACAACGAGTTGCTGGACCACGCGGCTGCTGCAGCTGGTCGGCCAAAAGCCGTTGTGGTGCTTGGGGGGCTACACGCCCAAGCTGCTGACGAATGCCGGCCCGCGCGAGGGGACGCTGGCAGGCATGTTGCCGGCAAATCAATTGGCGGTGGCCGAGGCCGACGAGAGCGACGGCACCTTGGCCTATGAACACCCGGCCTTCCTGGTCATCACCAATATCGAGCCGGATCACCTGGATCACTTCCGCGATGCCGAGGAGATTGAGCAGTGCTTTGCCAAGGCCGTGGCCAATACGCGCGAGGGGGTGGCCGTCTGTGCCGATGCGCCCCGGGCGATGCGTGTGGCGGCGCACTTCGCCGCCGGGCCGATTGTCACCTATGGCTTCTCGCAGGATGCAATGGTGCGCGCGGTCGATCCCCTGCGTCAGGCGGAGGGGACGCGCTTCAAACTGGTTATCAACGGCCGCGCGCAGGGCGAGGTGAATCTCCCAGTTCCCGGCGATCATAATGTGCTCAACGCCCTGGGCGCGCTTTCAGCCGGATTGCTCTTGGGGCTGGAGGCGCCTGCGCTCATCGAGGCGCTCCCCAAGGCCTGCGCTGAACTGCCCAAGCGCCGCTTCCAGTGGACCACGCCCAAGAATGCCCCCGTGCGCGTGGTGGTCGACTACGCCCATCACCCCACCGAGATCCAGGCGATGCTCTCGATGGCGCGGCTGCAAGCGCCCCAGCGGCTGCGGATGGTCTTCCAGCCCCACCGCTACTCGCGCACCAAGCGGCTGTTGGATGACTTTGTGCGGGCGCTTGCCGGGGTGGACGAGGTGGTGCTGCTGCCGGTCTATGCCGCCAGCGAAAAGCCCGAACAGGGGTGTGAGAGCTATGAACTTTATGCCGCCATGCGCGCAGCGGATCCCGGGCAGCGCGTGCTCCTGGCGCAGAGCACCGAGGAGGTCTCGGGCTATCTGCAGCGGACGGCGCAGGCGGGCGACCTCATTCTCGTGGTCGGCGCGGGCGATGTGGAGCGAATTGGCCACGATCTGGGCAAACTCACCCTGCCCGACACCTCGCGCAACCGCGTCTGGGCGTTGCTGGAGCGGACGCTGCCCGGCGAACTCAACCTCTCGCCCGATGAACCGCTTGCGCGCCACACCGGCTATCGCGTGGGCGGCACCGTGGATGCCTTCGTCAAACCCGCCGATGTCCCGGCCCTCGTCGCCCTCTGCACCGTCTGCGCCGCCAACGAAATCCCGCTGCAGTTCAGCGGCTCGGGGACCAACTCCTGGTTCTCGGATCTGGGAATGCCCGGCGTGCTCTGCTCGCTGCGCGGACCGGCCTTCGAGGCCTATCGTCGCGAGGGTGACGAGGTCACCGTTGGCGGCGGTCTGGCCGGGAGCCTCTTCCTCAACAACCTCGAGCGCGATGGCCTGGGCGGCCTGGCCTTTATGCAGGGCATTCCCGGGACCGTTGGCGGATGGGCACGGATGAATGCCGGGGCCCACGGTCACGCCCTTTGGGAGTGCGTCACGGCCGTACGCGTGGTCCACGCCGATGGTCGCCTGCGCCACCTGCCGGCCAGCGCCCTCAAAGCCGAGTATCGCCATGTGCAGGGGTTGGAGGATTGCGCGGTCATTGAGGTTACCTTCCGCCTCAAGCCCATGGCCAGCGAAGCTATCCGCGCCGAACGCGAAACCTATGCCGCCAAACGCGTCAATCTCGCCGGCCTACGCACCTGCGGCTCGCTCTTCAAAAATCCGACAGGCCTCTCGGCCGGGGCCGTCTTCGATGCCCTCGGCGCGAAAGCGTGGCGCATTGGCGGCGCCTTCGTCACCCCGCAGCACGCCAACATCATCGCTGCCGGCGAAGGCTGCACCGGCTCGGACCTCCTGGCCCTGATGCTCCGGATGCGTGCGGCCTTCGCCGCCGCCGGTAAAGGCGCCATCACCCCCGAGGTCGAAGGCCTCGCCGGCGAACGCTAACGCCTCACCACCACCTCTCTAACGCACCCGGCCGCTCAGGTCGGGTGCGTTATGTTTTATGTAACGGCGTATGAAGCGCAGAAAAGACCCCAGGGGGCAAGTAAATCGTGCGCTACCGATGCAGCAGATCGATCGGCGAGGAAGAGGGCTTTCATTGCGTGAGGTTCGGCGGCAGGTGTCGTTGATAACGGCTTCGGAGAAGGGCGTTATGTACCCCAATTGGGGTACTTGCAGTACGGTAATTAGGGTACGCTCGGTACCCCAATTGGGGTACACAACGAGATCGGGCGGGGCGGATTTGAACCTCAGGCTGACGCAATTGATAAGTCCCCCACTTATCGGCGATAAGTCCCGGACTTATCGGAATTAACTCCCGGACTTATTAATTCACTTAGCCGCAAGCCGAAGTTTCGTCAGAGGGCCGAGAAGATCGACCCTCGGCTTCGTGCAGGCCTGAATGCGCCGGTTCCCCGGATACGCGAGAGACCCTCGCACAACATCGTGCGCGCGTGAGAGATCGGAGATTGAAAAAGTTTTCCAAAAGGCTTGACTTCTCCTGGTGAGAAATGCTATTATGTGCCCCGTTTTCACCACGGGGGATTAGCTCAGTTGGTTAGAGCGTCTGCTTGACATGCAGAAGGTCACTGGTTCGAGTCCAGTATCTCCCACCAATACGGACCGTAGCGCAGCCTGGTAGCGCGTTTGCTTGGGGTGCAAAAGGTCTCGGGTTCAAATCCCGACGGTCCGACCATTCTGCTTGAGCCTCGGTTTTCACCGGGGCTTTTTTGTCGAACCTGCCCGAGGTGCGAGGTGAGGGTGGAGCGGGAGTGGATATTGAAATGAGAGCCCCTGCAGGGCAGTTGGATGCCTTCGCCAATGACGAGAGACAGTCCCCGATTGCAGGGCTCGTAAAAAGGGTAATCTATTAACTAGCGAAAGTCAAGTTGGATGCTTTGATAGCGTTGTTTCGTAGCTACAAGAGGGTATGTAATGCGGAGAAAAAGGATGGGGCGTTGGAGATTATTTATCTAGTGTCTGACCCCGAGAATACGCTATAATACACGGTGAGGACAGTCGATAAGGTAACAGTTATGCACGATTTACCGTTGGAAAATCTGATGAGCGATGAATCCTGGAGGTTCCCCAGTTTTTAAACAGCACAAAGAATAACTTATTCAATTCTAAAGGAGATGTGTATCTTTAATCGTGTAACAAGTAAAAAAATGAGT
>SFJE01000035.1 GCA_004555175.1 Lentisphaeraceae bacterium
GGCTTCACTGTTCGCCAATCTAACCACCTATGGATAAGATTATGGCCTGATGCGCGAAAGCGCTCCAATCCCCCCAAAAAAACTGGGGAACCTCCAGGCGCCTTTCCCCTTGCGTGCGGGGCGCGAGTGCGGTATAATGGGGCTCACTTTCAACCTTAAGGAGGAAACATGAGTTGTCCCTACGCTTGCTCGAGCGAAGTCGAGCACATGACGATGGTCGCCAAGGGCGCCAAGCACGCCCCCGCCCCGATTCCCGAAGAGGGTAAGTGGGTGAAGGCTTACGAGACGAAGGATATTTCCGGTCTCACCCACGGTGTGGGTTGGTGCGCGCCGCAGCAGGGCGCCTGCAAGCTTACCTTGAATGTCAAGGAAGGCGTGATCCAGGAAGCGCTCGTTGAGACGATTGGCTGCTCGGGCATGACCCACTCGGCCGCGATGGCTGCCGAAGTGCTCCCTGGCAAGACCATTCAGGAAGCGCTGAACACCGACTTGGTGTGCGATGCGATTAACACCGCGATGCGCGAACTCTATCTCCAGATCGTCTACGGGCGCACCCAGAGCGCGTTCTCCGAAGGCGGCCTGCCGATTGGCGCCGGTCTTGAGGACCTCGGCAAGGGCCTGCGCTCGCAGGTTGGCACGATGTACTCCACCGCGCAGAAGGGCGTTCGCTACCTCGAGATGGCCGAAGGCTACGTCAAGAAGATCTATCTCGACAAGAACAGCGAAGTCTGCGGCTATGAGTTTGTCCACATGGGCAAGTTTATGGAAGCGGTCAAGAAGGGCCAGGACGCCAACGAGGCGCTCAAGGCTTGCACCGGCACCTACGGCCGCGTGACCGAGGAGCAGGGCGCCGTGAAGTCCATTGACCCCCGCCACGAATAAGGAGGACACCCCCATGGCACTCTTTGAATCCTACGAACGCCGCATCAACCAGATTATGCCCGTCCTCGAGAAGTATGGCATCAAGTCCATCGAGGAATGCCGCGAGATCTGCAAGGCCAAGGGCTTCGACCCCTACGAAATCACCGAGAACATCCAGAAGATCTGCTTCGAGAACGCGAAGTGGGCTTACACCGTCGGCGCGGCCATCGCCATCAAGAAGGGCTGCACCAAGGCTGCGGATGCCGCCGAAGCCATCGGCGAAGGCCTTCAGGCTTTCTGCATCCCCGGCTCTGTGGCCGACGATCGCAAGGTCGGCATTGGCCACGGCAACCTCGGCGCGATGCTCCTGCGTGAAGAGACCAAGTGCTTCTGCTTCCTCGCCGGTCACGAATCCTTTGCCGCCGCTGAAGGCGCCATTGGCATCGCGATGAAGGCCAACAAGGTCCGCAAGGATCCCCTGCGCGTGTGCCTCAACGGCCTGGGCAAGGACGCGGCCTACATCATCAGCCGCATCAACGGCTTCACCTTCGTGGAGACCGAGTTCGACTACTTCACCGGCAAGCTCGCCATCACCAAGGAGATTCCCTTCTCCGATGGCCCGCGCTCCAAGGTCCGCTGCTATGGCGCCGACGACGTCCGCGAGGGCGTGGCGATCATGTGGCAGGAGGGCGTGGACGTTTCCATCACCGGTAACTCCACCAACCCCACCCGCTTCCAGCACCCCGTGGCCGGCACCTACAAGAAGGAATGCGTCCTGGCGGGCAAGAAGTACTTCTCGGTCGCTTCGGGCGGCGGCACTGGCCGCACCCTCCACCCCGACAACATGGCCGCCGGTCCCGCCTCCTATGGCATGACCGACACGATGGGCCGCATGCACTCCGACGCGCAGTTCGCCGGTTCCTCCTCGGTGCCCGCGCACGTCGAGATGATGGGCCTCATCGGCATGGGCAACAACCCGATGGTGGGTGCTACCGTGGCCGTGGCCGTGGCCGTGGAAGAGGCTTCCAAGTAAGCCGACACCTTTGGCTAAACAAATGGGCGCTCGCAACTCTGCGGGCGCCCTTTGTTTTAGCTGGGGGAGGGATTATCGCGTCAGGAGCGCGGCGTAGGCGCCATCGTGGCCTGCTTCGGGGAGGATAAGGCGCGCTTCGGCGCAGTGCCAAGCGGGGTGCTTGGCCAGGAAGCGCTCGACTTGTTGGGCATCCTCCTCCGGCTCAATCGAGCAGGTGGAGTAAACGAGTCGCCCGCCGGGGCGAAGGAGGGGAGCGCACGCTTCGAGCAGAGCCGTTTGCGTTTGGCAGAGCGCCTCCAGTTTACGTACACTCCAGCCCCACCGCGCGTCGGCCCGGCGCCCCAAGACGCCGGTATTGCTGCACGGCACGTCCAGGAGAATCCGGTCAAAGGTCTCGCCAGGCAACGCGGCGGCGACCTGTGTGCCATCCACAGCGGTTAGGCGGACGTGCTCTGCGAAGCCGCAGCGGGTCAAGGTGTCGCGCAGGGTCTCCAGCCGCTCAGGGCTGACCTCGTTCGCCACCAAGGTGCCGCGCGTGTCGCCGCCAGCGAAGAGGCGGGCGGCTATCTGCGCGGTCTTGCCTCCGGGCGCGGCACAGAGGTCGAGGACCGCCTGCCCGGGGCGGATGTCCAAGAGCTCAATGGCGTGGCGCGTGGCGGGATCTTGGACCACAAAGTGGCCCTCGGCAAAGCCCGGCAAGGCGTTCACACGGCAACCGCGTGGCACGGCAAAGGAGCCTTTCGGATCCTCGGTGCACGGTTCGCAGGTTTCCGGCGCGGGGTGGGGAGGCAAGGGGCGAAGATAGACGCGTGGCGGGAGGGCCATGGCCTCGGCCAGTTTCCGGGTGCGCGCCAACCCAAAGGCGTCAACCCAGCGCGTCCACAGGCGTGGGGGGATGTCGCGGCGCAGGGGTTCGGGCGCGGCAGAAAGGGCTTCGAGTAGGGGGACGCGTTCGCGTTGGAGGCGGCGAAGAATGGCGTTGACAAAGCCGACGGCGCCCTTGCCGAGGGGCTTGGCAGCCTCGACGGTCTCGGCAATGGCCGCGTAGTCGGCAATAGCGGGCAGGTGGAAGAGTTGAGCGGCACCGACCATCAGGGCGGCCCAGAGTTCGCCCCCCGGCAGGCGGTTGGCGCAGCGTTTGAGGAGCCACTCTAGGCTTGCCTTGTGGCGCAGGACGCACCCGGTCAGCTCCAGGGCGAAGGCGTGGTCGGGCGCGGTGGCGAGGGCACGCGTGGGGAAGGTGCCCTGCTCGCGCCAGAGGGCAAGGGCGAAGATGGCGGCCCGGCGGGCCCCAACGCCAGGGCGGTCGAGCATCGCCATAGGTTAGCCCTGCATGGCGCGCTTCCAAGCCTCGGCCGAGCGCTCAATGATGTCGAGCTCGACCGCGCAGCAAAGGCGAATGTAGCCTGGCATGCCGAAGCCGCGCCCGGGCACGGCGATGATGCCTTGCGCCAGGAGGCGGTTGCAGAAGGCCACATCGTCGCCGCCGGGGGCTTGTGGGAAGAAGTAGAAGGCGCCGCGCGGAAGGGCAAAGGTGAGGTCGGCTTCGCGCAGGACGCGGGCCATCGCTTGGCGGCGGGCATCGTAGATGGAGAGGTCAACCTGCTCATTCAGGAGGCCGAGGGCAAGCTTCTGACCCAGGATGGGCGCGTTGACGTAGCCGAGGGTGCGGTTGGTCATCGTGAGGGCCGCAAGGAGGGTCTCGGCCCCCTCCAGCGCGGGGTTGACGGCGATATAGCCGATGCGCTCGCCCGCCAGTGAGAGGCTCTTGGAGAAGGAGCCCAGGACCACCGCGTAGGGCGAGAGGGCGAGGACGGGCGGCACGGTGGCACCGTCGAAGGCGAAGAGGCGGTAAGGCTCGTCGGAGAGGATGAAGATTGGGCGCTCGCGCGTTGCGTTGAGTGCATCGACCGCCGTGGCCAAGCGTGCGAGGGCTTCGGCGGAGTAGATGGCACCTGTGGGATTGTTCGGTGAATTGAGGAGGATGACGCGCGTGCGCTCGGTGACGGCCGCGAGCAGGGCATCGACATCCAAGGCGAAGTCCGGCCCTTGCATCGGCACCGGGCGGAGCTTCCCGCCAAAGTGGCCGCAGTAGAAGCCGTATTCCACGAAGTAGGGGGCCGGCACGACCACCTCGTCGCCCGCCTCAAGCACGGTCCGGAAGAAGGTGACCAGCGCCCCGGCCGCACCCACGGTGACGATGAGGTGTTTCCCTTGGAGCGTCACGCCCTGCTCGCGGGTCAACTTCTCGGCCAAGGCCGCGCGGAAGGCCGGCAAGCCGGCGTTGGGCATATAACCCAGACCGCAGGGGCGGACCGCATCGTCGGCCAATTGGTGGAGGACTTCGCGCGCCTTCGCCGGCGGCGGCACATCGGGGTTGCCCAGAGAAAAGTCAAAGACATTTTCGGCGCCGAGGCGTTGCTTCATTTCCAACCCAGCTTCAAACATTCGGCGAATCCACGAGGCATTCGCCATTGCTTGGGCGATGTCGCTTGCAATCAGTTGCTTCATCAAGGTGCTCCTCAAACGGCTTGAAACCCGCCGAGCGTCAACCGGGCCGCCGGAATGACCGGTAGCGGCAGGAAGGCCAGCGAGAGAAAGGGATTTTCCAGGACCGAGCCGGTCTCTTTGGCTGCCGCGCGCAGCGTGGCCAACGTATCGGCCACCTCGGCGGCCGGGCGCTCGCTCATTAGGCCGCCCACCGGCAGGGGCAACGAGGCCGCCACGCGTCCCTCAATCACCACGGCGAAGCCGCCGCCACTGGCGCGCACGGTATTGGCGGCCAAGGCCATCTCTTCGGGGGAGGTGCCGACCACGCAGAGATTGTGCGAGTCGTGCCCCACGGTCGAGGCCAAGGCGCCATGCTTCAATCCAAAGCCTGTCACCCACGCGCGGCCGATGCGCCCGGAGCCTCCGTGGCGCTCAATCAAGGCGGCCACCGCCAGGTCGCTCCCCGCAGGGTTCGCTGGCCACGCCACCGCATCAGTCAGGAGCGAGCCCTCACGGACGCCGATGACTGGCCCGGGCGCGGGCGGGGCGAAGTCGGCTGCCGAGACTTCGCGCATCTTGACCGAGCCGTGGAAGGCTTCGGGAACGGGGCAGGGGGGCCGAGCCTCAAAGCGTTCGGGGTCGACAATTCGACCCCGGCAGAGCACGCCCGCCACCCGACATTCGGCGAGGTCCGAGACCAAGACGATGTCGGCCGCGTAGCCCGGGGCCACCAAGCCCCGCTGGCGCCAACCGAAGTGTCGGGCGGGCGTGAGCGAGGCCGCTCGGTAGACGGCCAAGGGGTCGCACCCAAGGGCAATCGCCTGGCGGATGGCGGCATCCATGTGCCCGTGCTCGCGAATGTCCAAGGGGTCACGATCGTCGGTACAAAGGCAGAGGTGGTCGCAATGGGTCAAGGTGAGGATAGGGGCCAAACGGGCGAGGTCCCGCCCCACGCTTCCGGCCCGTAGGAAGAGCGTCATGCCCCGGCGCAACTTCTCGAGCGCCTCGTCAACGGTCGAGCACTCGTGGTCATTGGCGATGCCGGCGGCGAGGTAGCCATCCAGCGCGCGCCCGGCAAGGCAAGGCGCGTGCCCATCAATCGGTTGGCCCGAGAATGCGGCGAGCTTGGCCAGAACATCTGGGGCGCGCCCCAGAACGCCGGGTACATTCATCATCTCGGCCAAGGAGAGACCGGCCTTCGCGTAGGGCGCCAAGGCCTCTGCGTCCAGTTTCGCCCCAGCCTCCTCGCTCGGCAGGGCCGGCACGCAGGAGCTGGCCTGGACCTGCAGGTGCATCACCATTCCTTCGGCGGATCGACGGAAGAAGTCAATGGCCTCGGTGCCGCAGACATTGGCGAGCTCGTGCGGGTCGCAAACCGCCGCAACGGTCCCGCGCATCAACACGGCCTCCTCCCAGGCGTAGGGCGCCACGAGGGAGGATTCGATATGGCAGTGGGCATCGACGAAGCCCGGCACCAGGGTCAGCCCCTCGGCCTCGACAACCTCGCGCGCCTCGTAGCCCTCCCCCAGGCCGACAATCCGCTCTCCGGCAATGGCCACATCGGCCCGGCGTAGCTCCCCGGTGACCAGGTCAAAGACCCGCCCGCCGCGAATGACCACATCCGCCGGTTCCTCGCCTAGGGCCACAGCAATCTGCCGGGCCAACTGCGCTTGCGTCAACGGGACTTCTACCATGCCATCTCCTCCAGCGGGGCCGCCTGTTGGGCCACGGCCAGCGCCACGCCCTCGCGTCCCAGTTCCTTCAACGTTTGGGCCATCTGATAGCGCGCGACGGCTGGCTCGTTGCAATCGCGCGAGAGGTGCGCCAAGATCAGGCGGCGCAACTTCTCCGGGCAGGCCGCGCGCATCAAGTCGCACGCTTGGTCGTTCGAGAGGTGGCCGGACTTCCCGGAGATGCGCGCAACCAGGTCGTAAGGTCGGCCGGAGGTGCGCAACATCTGCAGGTCGTGGTTCGATTCCAAAATCAAAGTTTCGCACCCTTGTACGGCGGTGACGACCTCCTGCGAGGCGTAGCCGAGGTCGGTGAAGTAGCCGAGTTTGGAGCCGCTTTCGGCCGTGAGGGTGTAGGCCACCGGTTCGGCGGTGTCGTGACTAATCCGCACCGGCTGGATAACCAAGTCGCCCAGCGCGAAGGGCACGCATGATTGGAAGAGGGCGAACTCCGGCGTTGGGTACTTCCCCTTCCGCGCCAGCCGCTCGATGACCTCCGCCGTGCCTTCGTTGGCATAGACGGCAACCTGATGGCGGGCGGCGAAGCGGTAGAGCCCGCCTACGTGATCCTCGTGCTCGTGCGTAATAAGAATGCCGTCAAGGCTATCGGGGTCGACCGCGAGGTCGGCTAAATGGCGCTCGATAGCCCGACACGAAATCCCTGCATCAATCAGCAACCGCACCCCCTCGCTCTCAACGTAGGTGGCGTTGCCTGCACTTCCAGAAGCCAATACACAAAATCTCATAGTAATGGTTACTCGCTTCGCTCATCTCTCTTCTGTCAAATCAGCCACTCGTCGCCGGCGGCGGTTTCGGGTTCGGCCTCGGGGCGGAAGACCTCTGCCGGGTCGGCGGCCTGCACCTGCACCTCAATCGGCCACACGCGCACTGCCTTAATCGGCCGCACCGGGCACGGGTGCTCGCAACTCCCGCAGCCGATGCACAGCCGCGTATCGAGCACCGGAATGCGTACGCCCCGAACATCCTCCTTCATCCGCAACGCGCCGGTGGGGCAGTGTTCGGCGCACGCCCCGCACTCAAAGCCGCGCTTGGCCGCCACGCAGAGCGAGAGGTTGACCTCCGCCAGCCCCAGGCGCGTGCGCTGCTTTTGGGCCAACGTCATCGGCACCAAGGCCCCAGTGGGGCAGACCTCCGAACAGCGCTTGCAGTTGAACTCGCACATCCCCTTGTTGAAGGTCAGATGGACGGCGCCAAAGGTGCCCGCCGGCTGAATGACCTGCCCAACGCAGTGCTGAATGCAGAGCCGGCAATCGGTGCACTTGCTTAGGAAGCGCTGCCGCGACCCCGCGCCGGGCGGATAGATGCCCTCCAGCGCCACGCGCGCTCGCGGACCGTAGGCGCTGTAGAGCGGCAAGGTCTTGCGGGCCACGAGCCCAACCACGCCGCCGCCCAACAGGCAGAGCCCCGCGCGCACCAATCTCCGCCGCTCGGGCATCCGAAAGCCCGGGTTGCGCCCAAACTCAATCGCGCCCACGGGGCACGCCTTCACGCACGCCATACAGCGCACGCAGCGTCCATTATCCACCACGCCCCGTTGCGGATCGAGGCACCCGGTCGGGCACGCCTTGACGCACTTGCCACAGCGAATGCACGCCTTCCCGAAGCGTAACCCCGCAGGCGCCATCGCGGCCCCGCAGGCCAAGAGCGCCCCCACCGGGCAGAGCGAGTTGCAGAAGCTTCGCCGCCGCCAGTAGACCGCCGCGGCAATCACCACCGCCGGCAGCCACGCTCCAGAGAGGATCGCCCCAAAGAGCGTCCACGGCTCCAGAAAGCGCAGCCCGAGCGTCCACCCGCCCACGAGCGCGGCCGACCACACCGCCACGCCCAGCCCCTTGCGCAGGGCCACCCACCGCGGTTGCGACCGGTTCTTGCGCCAGAAGAAGAGCGCGCCTAGCAAATCCTGCGCGATGCCCAGCGGGCAGCCAATCGAGCAGAAGAGCCGCCCAAAGCAGAGCGTGGCCAGCAACCACAACGCCACGCAGAGCCCCCCGGTCACGGCCAGATGCGCGCCCACCGACATTAAGGCCGGGCCGAACTGCGCCTTGACCAAAAAGGTCAGCGCGTCCCCGGCAAACCCGAAGGCGAGCGTGGTGAGCGCCAGCGAAAGAGCGGCTAGCGCTAGACGCAGCGGGTAGAGCGCGCGCGGCAGTTTCACGCCTGCGCCTCCGCCGTGGCCTCCAAGCGCAGGATCTCCATCTGCGTCTCGTCATTCGTGCCCAGACCGTGTTTGGCGGCCAGCGCAATGTAGGGCACCGAGTCTAGCGGGAAGCGCAGGAGCTTGGTGGCGAGGGTGTCGGCGGCCACAATGTCGCGCGAGAGGATTTGGTAGTGCGGCTCGCGCACATCGCCCAACCCCACGCCGAGTGGACCATTGGTCTGCATGGTGCGATAGGCATCGATGACTGTTAAGTCGGGCTTACGATAGAGCGCGGCATCGGCGATACACTGGGCCAGGTTATGGCGGTGCATAAACTGGCGGTCCCAGACGAGCCCCATAAAGTTCTTGAGCCCAGCGGTCATCTTGGCCCCGCCGTGGTTCTTGAGGATGGGGACATTGATGAAGACATCAGCCTCCAGAATGGCCGCGTGGATCTTCGCTTCCTTCATACTGAGCGCCTGTGCGCGCGCCTGCGGACGGTAGTGGCGCTCTTCGTGCGCCTCGACCATCTGCCCACCGGCCGCCTCGACCGCCGCCGCAATCCCTGAGTTTTCGTAGCACTTGCGCCAAGCATTGCAGGTGTGGTCAAAGACCTTCACCTCCGCAGCCCCGGCGGCCAGACACTCGCGCACAATCTCGCCAATCAGCTCGGGGTTCGTATTCGCGGCATACTCCGGCGTGCGGTCCCAGCCAATATTGGGCTTGACGACCACCTTCTGCCCCGGCTTCACAAAGGCCGTTATCCCGCCCAATGCGGCAATTCCGCGCCGGAACATCTCCACGGGCGAGCCCCTGCGCACCACCGCCACGGTTGACTTCGCCTTGGCCTCGCTCGCCACCGCCAACGCCGGCAGCGCCATCGTCGCCCCGGCCATCGCACTCAGAAAGTCTCGTCTATTCATCGAAAACTCCTTTCTCGCCCGATAAGATACCACACTTTGTTCGCCGGTGCGTGGCGACAGCGGCTTACGATCCGGCTCGGTAGTCGGCAAGGTGTCCGGCAAGGGAGCGGAGGGCCTTAAGCGCGTAGGCGGGGTGGGTTACGGCGCGTAGACCGTGGCGTAAGAGCACCCGTGGATGGAGAAAGCCGCGATAGGTCTCGGAGACCAAGGCGCGGATCTCATCGGCCGAGAGGGGCGAGCGCATTACGGGCGAGCGCATATCGTAATCGGCCCAGTTGCGCGTGAGTAGGTCGCCCGAGGCCTCCAATTCGCGAAAGAGCGGGGTGCCGGGATAGGGAACGAGCCAGGTGGCTTGGAGCGTGGCCGCATCGCCGCGCCGGAGTAGTTCGCGCCCGAGGGCGACAGTTTTACGCGCCGCTTCAAGCGTCTCCCACGGATAGCCAAACATGAGCGTGATATGGACATCGAGCCCGGCGGCAGTGGCCGCCCGCGCACCTTGTAGCACAGATTCAATGCGAAGAGTCTTATTCAGCCGATCGAGCGTTGCCTGATTGGCCGATTCCACCCCAAAGAGGAGTTGCCGGAAGCCCGCGCGGCGCATCAAGCGGTACTCGTCAGCCGAGAGCGCCCCAAAGCGCAGATTGCAATCGAGTCGGACGCGCCGGTGGTAGCCGCGCGCAATCATCCCCTCGCAGAAGGCCTGGAGCCAGGGGCCGATGGGGAAGGAGCCGGTGTCATCCATAATCTCGCGCGCGCCCAAGTCAATGAGCGCACCCACCTCGTCGAGTACCGCTTCCACCGGCCGCACGCGAAAGTGCGGATAGAGCGTGGTCCACGAACAAAAACTGCACCGCCCATGCCAACAATCGCGCCCGGCCATCATATACGCGCCCGGCGTGCGAAGGAAGTTTCCATTGCGGAAAGCATAGTCGCGCCAACGTGTGAGCGTGCGGTCGATGAGGGGCAAGGTGGCCAAGTCGCGCGCCGGTTCACCCCCCTCCAGCCATGCCAAGAGGGCGAAGTCGTAATCGCCCCCCTGCAGGATGCCATCAACTGGCGCCTGCGCCCGCGTCTCCTCCGGCAACGCCGTCACATGATCTCCGCCAATCACCACCCGGCACGCCGGCATACGCCGCTTAAAGTCACGAATCCACGCCCAATGGCGCTGCACCACCGGCGTCTTCGTCTCCAGAAAAACCACCTCCGGCCGCCACGCACACAGCGCCTCCAAAAACTCCGCCGGGCTCATCCCCCGCGCAATCCCATCCAGCCACAACACCTCATGCCCCCGACTACGCAAAAGCGTCGCCGCACTCGCTGGCACCACCGGATAGATATACGCCGGATTGCGGAACCACTGAAATTGGCGGTTCTGGGAGAGCAACGGAACGCCCTTCTCGCAGGGCAACGGGGGAGAGCAGAGTGCAACGCGCATACCACCTATATAATAAAGGATGCTCGCCTCCCCGCGCAACCGAGGCGCCCCAGATCTTCATCCGTCCCGGGAGAGCGTTTTGGCGCGGCGTGGGGGAAGTTGCGTAAGGCGGGGGTTTTTCTCTATGCGGCGAGCGGTTGGTGTGTTATACTGCTGTTATGAAAAAGCAAATGAGTTGCCTCTTGTTGGCTCTTGGCCTGGCGGTTGCCGTGCAGGCGCAGGAGATTGCGTTTCCGGTGACCGCGTTGCCGGCGGCGGAGTGGGTGCGCGGTCAGGCCCCGAAGGCTTGGAAGAAGGGCGAGTTGACGGTGATTGAGTGCTGGGCCACGTGGTGTGGGCCCTGCCGGGCTGCGATGCCGCATGTGGAGGAGTTGCACCAAGCCCTAAAGGATAAGCAGATTCGCATTATTGGCGTGAATGTGGGTGACCGGAAGTCTACTGCGGAAATCCGGGCCTTCTTGGCGGCTCAGCCGGTGCCGCCGACCTACGACATCGTGGTGGACCGCCAGAATGTGGTGCATCAGCGCGTGCCGTTTAAGGGAATTCCCTTTGCCTTTGCCGTGCGCGAGGGCAAGGTGGTTTGGCAGGGGCACCCGGCGCGCCTGACCGAGGCGATGTTGGAGGCGTTGCGCGATGGCAAGCCGTTGCCGGATCCGGATGCGCCGGCCAAGCGCTAGCTCAGCCTTTGCCCTGTGAAGACCTATTTAACAAAAAGCCGCGCGGGTATTCCCGCGCGGCTTCGTCTGTTAAGGGGTGCGGCGTAGGGCGTGGTGGGTGCCGAGACAGGCGGCATTGAAGATAACCAGGAGGGAGCCGAGGTTGTGGACGAGGGCGCCGGTGACGGGGGTCAAGAGGCCAACGAGGGAGAGGATGACGGCGATGAGGTTGATGAGGAGAGAGGCGGCGAGGTTGAGGTGGATGGTCGTGGTGGTGACGCGTGCGAGGTCGAGGAGGTAGGGGAGGCGGTCTAGGCGATCTTGCATGAGGGTGATGTCGGCAACAGACTGGGTGAGCTCGGTGGCTGAAACGCCCATTGCGATGCCGATGGTGGCGCTTTTGAGGGCGGGGGCATCGTTGAGGCCGTCTCCAATCATGGCCACGGGGCGGTTTTGGGCGCGCAGGTTGGCGAGGTAGGCCACCTTGTCTTCAGGGTGGCATGCGGCCTGGAAGTGCTCGAGCCCGAGGGCGTTGGCTAGGGTGGCAACGGCGGGTTCGGAATCGCCCGAGAGGAGATGCGCGCGCAGGCCGCGTTGCTTTAGGGCGGCGAGTAGGGCGGGCGCTTCGGGGCGCAGGGTGTCGGCGAGGGCGAGGAGGCCGCAGACGCGCGGCGTTTCGCCTTCGGCTAGGAGGAGCGTGGCCTTGCCCGCGCGTTGGCATTGGGCGAGCGCTTGGGCGATGGTCGGCGGGAGGGGGATGGCCTCTTCGGTAAACCAGCGCGGCGATCCGCACCGGTAGGGGAGACCTTCGCAGGTGGCCAAGAGACCACGTCCGGGCAGGGCTTGGAAGTTGACGATGGGGGTGCGGGGAAGGTTGCGGGTGTCGGCGGCGGCGAGGATGGCCTTGGCGAGGGGGTGTTCGCTTGGGGCTTCGAGGGAGGCTGCGCGGGCGAGGAGTGCGTTGGGGGTGAGGCTTGGGGTGGCGGGGATACAATCGGTGAGGGTGAGGCGGCCAGCGGTGAGGGTGCCGGTCTTGTCGAAGGCGAGGTCGCGAACATTTCCGAGGGCTTCGAGCGCGGCGCCACTGCGGATGAGGAGGCCGTGGCGGGCTGCTAGGCCGATGGCCGCAACAATGGCAGTTGGCGTGGCGAGCACCAGAGCGCAGGGGCAGAAGACGACGAGGACTGTCACGCCACGCCGGATGGCTTCGAGGGGCGCGTAGCCGAGAAGGAGGCAACCGAGCGCGCCGATGAGGGCAATGAGCATCGCAAACGGTACCAGTCGCGCGGCCCAACGATCGGCCAAGCGCTGGATGGGGGCGGGGTGGTTCTCGGCTTCGCGTAGGAGGGTGATGAGGCGGTGGAGCTGGGTGCCTTCGCCGGCGGAGGTGACGCGGAAGGTAAAGGCACCGAAGGTGTTGAGGGTGCCGCAAAAGAGCGGATCGCCTGGGGCTTTATCGACGGGGAGGCTCTCGCCCGTGAGTGGGGCTTGGTCGATGGCCGCGTGGCCCTCGCAGAGTTCGCCATCGGCCGGGAGGCGTTCGCCGGGATGAACGCGGAGAAGGTCGCCGGGTCGGAGGGATTCCGGGGGAACGAGCTCTTCCGCGCCGGAAGCGGTCAGGCGGCGGGCTTGGGGCGGTTGGAGCGCTAGGAGTTCGCCCAGGTTACGCCGGGCACGCGCAATGGTACGCTCTTCGAGGAGTTCGCCCAGGGCCATAATGAAGGCGATTTCGCCGGCGGCAAAGATTTCGCCGAGGACCAAGGAGGCTATCATGGCCACGGAGACGAGGAGGGCCGAGGTGATGCGGCCTTTGCCAAGGGCTTGGTAAGCACTACGGAAGATGGGGGTGCCCGAGAGCAGGACGCACACCCACGCCGGCGTGAGTAGCGGCGAGAGCGGGGTATAGAGCAGCGCGAAGGCTGCCGCCAAGCAGAGCCCTGAAACGAGCGTAACGCGCGGTGTCTCAAGAAGCTCCCAGAAGTGGTCGAGCGTGCGGATGGGTGACATAATTGACCTCCTAAAGCGGAATGATGTATGCTGTGTCCGTTTCTGAACGGTTTGTTCGGGAGGCAGTATAGATAAGCTCGCCGCCGGGGCGCAAGGTCAAAGCGGGGGCGGGTGTTCACTATTGAACAGTGCGCGCACTTTTGTTCGGGAGGATAAGGTGATGGATCGCCGTCAGGAAAGAACGCGAGAGGCCCTCTTTTCGGCCTTGAACCGCTTGTTAGAGAAAAAGCACTTTTCGGAACTCTCAGTCCAGGAGCTGCTGGACGAGGCGAATATCGGCCGGAGCACCTTCTATGCTCACTTTCGGACGAAGGAGGATGTGGCTCGGCAACTCTGCGCCGAGTTCTTGGGGCACATCTTCGCTCCAGCTCCCAAGGATGCGAGGCACACCCATCATACCTGTACGGCCTGCTTTGCGCAAGGCGTCTGTCAGGCACACAATCAGCCGGGTTTTGAGTGTGCACTCTGCCACATCCTCTGTCATCTCAAGGATAATCAGGCGCGTCTGGCCATTCTCTTTACCGAGGCGGGGGGCTCGCTCTTTGTTCGTGAGTTCCGCCGTCACCTAGAGGAGCTCTTCGAGCGCGGCATCTTGCGCCCCACCTCGGCGCTCTCACCGGCTCTGCCACGCGACTTCTTGTTGAATACGCTGGCCGGGTCTTTCTTGGAGATGGTGCGCTGGTGGCTACGCGGACACCTGGACTGCCCTTCGGAGTCGCTTGCGCGGTGGTTTGTGGCCACCTATGCGGCAGTGATTGCCGAGCCGGGCACAGGGGCGCTTAACGAAGAGTCTTAAGGAGGGCGAGCTCGGCAGCGAAGGCGGCCTCGACCAAATCGTCGGGACTTTCGGCCTCGCGCAAGATGGAGAGCAGGGGCGTCTCGCGAATCATCATACATAGCCGCGCCAGAACATGGAGGTGGCGCATGTGCTCGCCGCAACAGATGAGGCAGAAGAGGTCGGTGGCCGCATCGTCTTCCGCGCCGAACCAGACGGGCTTGCGGGCGCGGGCGATGAGCATAAAGGGCTCGGCAATGAGGTAGGGATCCTGGTGGTGAGGGTGGGGGAGGGCAATGCCGCCAGGGAGAGCCGTGGAGGAAAAGGCTTCGCGCGCTTCCAGCTGCTCAAAGAGGTCGACCGGGTTGTAGAGCAACTCCAGCCCTTCGGCCATATCCACCAGGTCGTGCAAGACGCTCTTGCGCGTCTTGGCCGTGAAGTCGAGCTCTACATAGGCCGGCTTGAGCAGTTGTGGCAGGAGGAGGTCCTCGGCGACGGTTTTTACATCCAATCGCGTGGAGGCGGTATGTTCGGGGAGTAGATCCTTCTGCTTCAACCCCAAAATGCGTCGCGACCCCCAGGCATCCAACTCATTGGCATCGAAGACGACCTCTTGACCTTGGCGCCGACAGGGGACTTCGCCATACTTGACCGCATCGCGCAAGACTTGCTCGGGAATGCGCAGGTGGGCGCAGGCTTGGGGGAAGGTCAGCTGGCGGTGCATTTTACTCCCCGGCAGGCACGGGAATGACCAGACTCTCTTCGGGCTGTTGGTGGCCTTCGACGAGAACAGCCGTTACGCCCGGCTTGCCCGGGCGGTTGCGCGGGATTTGCAGAAAGGCCACATTGACCTTCGGCTCGGGCAATGTCTGCCCCTCCTTTTGGCGGATCTCGCGCATCTTCTTGTCCCCTTCAATGCTCAATGTCCAGTTGGTCCGCTCGACAATGGGATTGGCGATGCCTCGCCAGACATTCAGGCCGCGAATGGAGACAAGGTTATAGTAAACCGGGTCGTAGACGAAGAGGAGGGCGTAGGTGTCGAAGTCGATCGAGGGCGGCAGGGCCGTGCGCTCGATGGTATAGAGGTCCCACATCTTCAAGAAGGTGGCCTGGTCGTTGATGATGCCAATGCCGTTGTGCTGCCACTTGGGGGCGAGGAGTTCATCAAAGAAGCGCTTGGGGATGTCGAGAGCCTGTGTCTGCGCGGCAGGTTGTTGAATGGTCAAGGCCGTTTCGTCGGCGTAGCGTTCAAGCGTGTTCGCGCACCCCAGGAGAAAGGCCGCACCAGCGCAGAGCATCCCACTCGCCGTCCATCGAAAGAAGTTACGCTGCCGCATTGCTCTGCTCCTGCGCCTTAGTGTTTGAAGCTGCGCTGGCCGGTGAAGACCATGGCCACGTTGTGCTCGTTGCAGCAGTCAATCACATCCCAATCGCGGATGGCGCCGCCGGGTTGGATGATAGCAGTGACCCCCTCGCGAATGCCCACTTCGGCCCCATCGCGGAAGGGGAAGAAGGCATCGGAAACCATCGCCGAACCCTTGAGCCCGCCGTTGGTTTCCTTGGCGAAGGCGTCGCAGGCCGCCTGCTTGACCGGGTCATTCAACTCGTTGTAAGGCGTGGCATAGGTTTCGCGGGCGTAGCGATCGGCCAATTTGCGGTAGGCCTTGTCGCGCGCAATCTCGGCCACACCCACGCGGTCCTGCTCGCCCGTGCCGATGCCGACGGTGACGCCATCTTTGACAAAGAGGACCGAGTTCGAGGTCACGCCGCTCTCCACCAACCAGCCGAAGAGGAGGTCATCGAGCTCCTGGGCGGTGGGTTGACGGGCAATGCGGTGGACCGTTCCGGCCTTGTCCGTCACCTCCGGCACGATGAGCTTATCGGCGGTACGCGCCTCGGGCAGGAAGCTGAGCTGCGCAATCAGGCCGCCATCCATCAGGCTCTTGAAGTCCAGGAAGCGCTCGGTGGCGTAAGTTTCCAGTCGCTCCATTGCGGCAATCTTCATCACGCGGAGATTCTTCTTGGCGGCGAAGAGGGCCAGGGCATCCTCGGTGAAGTCCGGCGCCACCACCACCTCGGCGTAGTTGCGGGTGATGAGCTCGGCGGTCTCCTTGTCGCAGGTGCGGTTCAAGGCGATACACCCACCGAAGGCCGCCAAAAGGTCCGCCTTGTTCGCGCGGTCATAGGCCTCGGCAATCGTGCTCCCCTTGGCCACGCCACAAGGATTGTTGTGCTTAACGATGACCGCGCAAGGCGTGCTTGAGAGGAAACGCAGGATGTTCAGCGCGTTGTCTGCATCGGTCAAGTTGATCTTCCCGGGGTGCTTGCCAAACTGAAGGAGCTCGGCATCGGTTACCAACGAACGCCCAGGCTGAATGGTCTGCACATCGCCCAAGACCAAATTGCCATTGACCAAGCGATACATCGCCGCCTCTTGCCCCGGGTTCTCGCCATAGCGCAACCCCTTGCGCACGCCATCAATCGTCCAGGCCACCTTCTCATAGACCAATGTCTGACGCTGCGCGCCGTCAACGAAAGAAATCTCCAGCGTGGGGGTGAAATGATCATCCATCACGGTCTTATAAGCGGCTTTCAGATCAACGGACATATTCGACTCCTGGCGTAAAAACAAAAATGGTGCGAAAGGCGGGAATCGAACCCGCAACCTTTGGCTTCGGAGGCCAACGCTCTATCCAATTGAGCTACTATCGCACGAAAAAACGGCGGAATGATAGCAAATCACCCATCCAAACGCAAGCAGTTTGTGCGCACCCCATTGGCGTGGTGTGCCACGCGGTGTCCCACAAAAGCAAAGCGAACCGGCGTAATGCCGATTCGCGTTTGGTGACAAAACAATGCGCGCAGGGACGGCATCGTGCTTGGCTTAGACCTTTTCCTTTTCCTCTTCCAAGAGCGAACGCTTGATCTCATCCACCTTGCCAGCCGCAGCTTCGTTTCCCTCGCGCAAGCCCTTCTTGAACTCGCCGGAAGAACGCCCCAAAGCCCGGGCAATTTCGGGAATCTTCTTTGCGCCAAAGACGAGCGCAATGATGAGAACAACGATTAAGATTTGCCAAAGTCCAGGACGCATAGTGACTCCTTAGTAATGAGGTTAAAAGGGTGGACGGGACTAACGATAGACGCGAACGGCGCGAGCCATTGCCCGATCGGCCTCGCGACGTTTAATGGTTTCACGACGGTCATACTGGTTCTTGCCCTGACAGAGGGCGAGCTCCACCTTGACCTTGCCGCGCGGATTGAGGTAGAGCCGTAGGGGAATGAGCGAAAGCCCCTTCTGCTCCACCTTGCTACGGAGACGCAAAATCTCCAGTTTATGCATCAGTAACCGGCGCGTTCGAAGCGCATCATGGTTGAACCGATTCCCGAAGGCGTAGGGCGGAATGCGCACCTGCATTAGCCAAAGCTGATTGTCGGGCGTGATTTTGCACCAAGCGCCCAAGAGCCCGCCTTCGCCATTGCGGAGCACCTTCACTTCGGTGCCAACGAGCTCAATACCGGCCTCAAACTTCTCCAGCACGGTGTAATCATGCGTTGCCTTACGGTTAACAACGAGATTCCCGCCGGCAGGCGCTTTGGATTTTTTGCTGGAAGCCATAGCGTACGAGGCCGGTCGCTTCGGCAGGACTTACAGGTGACGGCCCCAGCGAGACTGCGCTTCGTTGTGCTTCTCAACCGCCTGCATATCCACCTGGGCGAGCACCAAGCCTTCGGCGATTTCGCGCAACGCGATGTCCGACTTATCCTCTTCCTTCGAGAGCGGCTTCAGGAAGGGGCGTTCGCCGCGGTTCAACTGCTTGGTCCGCTGAGAAACCAAGTTGACCAACACCGGGATGCTAGGAACGCGCGCACGGGCCTTTTCAAGCATTTCGAGATTCATTCTAAGTCTCCTAGAAAGGTCTAAGAAAATGGGCAAGGCCTTATTGCGCCGGGGTGACCGGGACTTCCGAGGTCGCCGGGGGCACCACCTGGTTAGAGAGCGCAGAGCTGCTGATACGCCCGCGCACCATCATCGCAATCAAGAGCGAGTTGACCACCAAAATCGCCCCCAAAACCACTGTCGTACGCGAAAGGACATTTCCCGTGCGCCCGCCAAAGACCTCCTCGCCGAACCCACCGCCAAAGGCCGAGCCCATCCCACCGGACTGATCTTTCGGCGGCTGCAACATCACAACGGCCACCATCAGAAGCGCAATCAACGCCTCAATCACAAAGAGTACTCCGAGCAGAAATGCCATAACTGTCCTGTCCTTTCAAGATGAAGTGCGGGGACAATAGCATAATTGCCCCCGCGCCGTCAAGCGGTGCACGATTCCCGCGGTTCGCGCGCGAGTTGTATAATCAACCCGAAACTTTTTACCACCGTGCAATTCGTGTGGAAAAAGGGTATAAGGGGAAGAACGGAGTTCGTCCCCTTACCTCCC
>SFJE01000055.1 GCA_004555175.1 Lentisphaeraceae bacterium
CTCCAGCCCCAGGATGCGATGAGCCGACATCGAGGTGCCAAACCTTGCCGTCGATGTGGACTCTTGGGCAAGATCAGCCTGTTATCCCCGGAGTACCTTTTGTCCGTTGAGCGACGGCCGTTCCGCGCCGGGCCGCCGGATCACTAGAACCCGCTTTCGCGCCTGCCCGAGGTGTCCCTCTCGCAGTCTGGCACGCTTATGCTCTTGCACTCCGAAGGCCGGTTGCCGACCGGCCCGAGCGTACCTTGCGCGCGCCTCCGTTACTCTTTGGGAGGCGACCGCCCCAGTCAAACTACCCACCTGGCGGGGTCCCCCCTCAAAGGGGGTTAGGGGGCCAGGGCGTCGGGGGCGGTATTCCAAGGCCGGCTCCGCGGGGGCTGGCGCCCCCGTTTCTTAGCCTCCCGCCTATCCTCTACGCGACGCCCCGGCACCCACCGCCAAGCTGCAGTGAAGGTTCACGGGGTCTTTCCGTCCTTCCGCGGGTAGCCGGCATCTTCACCGGCAGTGCAGTTTCGCCGGGCCCGTGGTCGAGACAGCGCCCAGGTCGTTGCGCCTTTCGTGCAGGTCGGAACTTACCCGACAAGGAATTTCGCTACCTTAGGACCGTTATAGTTACGGCCGCCGTTTACCGGGGCTTGGCATCGCCGCTTCGCTTGCGCTGACGGCTCCGCGTGACCTTCCGGCACCGGGCAGGCGTCAGACGGTATACGTCGGCTCTCGCCTTCAGCACCGTCCTGTGTTTTTGGTAAACAGTCGCCTGGGCCTCTTCGCTGCGGCTCCCTTTGAGAGGAGCGCCCCTTCTCCCGAGGTTACGGGGCGGTTTTGCCGAGTTCCTTGACCACGGTTCGCCCGATCGCCTCGGTATGCTCTACCGGCCCACCTGCGTCGGTCTGCGGTACGGGCGCGCGCGCCGTAATAACGCTTAGCGGCTTTTCTGGGACGGCTCCTAAGCGGGCTTCGCTCACTCGCTTCGCCCCTGGGGCCGGCTCGTGCGCACGGGACTTCCCTCGTGCGCGCCGGCCCTTCGGGGACGGGGGCGTCCAGAACCCCGCCCCGCCTCGTCGCCGCCGTCGCCGCGTCGCTGGGCGCGCGCGGTGCAGGAATGTCCACCTGCCGTCCATCGGCGTCGGCTCGCGCCTTAGCCTTAGGCCCCGACTGACCCTGGGAGGATTAGCCTTCCCCAGGAAACCTCGGGCTCTCGGCGGAAGTGTTACTCTCACTTCTCTCGCTACTCGTGCCAGCATCCTCACTTCCGGGCGCTCCACGGGACCTCGCCGGCCCCGCTTCGCCGCACCCGGAAAGCTCCCCTACCGACAGGCACTCATGTGCTCTGTCCCGCCGCTTCGGCTCACGGCTTAGCCCCGTGAATTGTCGGCGCACCCCCACTCGGCCAGTGAGCTGTTACGCACTCCTTGGACGGGTGGCTGCTTCTGGGCCAACGTCCTGGCTGTCTGCGCGGGGGCACATCCTTTGCCACTCGGCCGTGAATTTGGGGCCTTGGCGGGCGGTCTGGGCTGTTTCCCTCTCGGGCGCGCGGCTTAGCCCGCGCGTCCTGACTCCGCGGGTTCACCCGCCTGCGTTCGGAGTTCGGTTCCCTTCGGCAGGCCGCGAGGCCCCCTAGGGGATCCGGTGGCTCTACCGCCGGCGGGCAGCCCCGCGGGCTAGCCCTAAAGCTATTTCGGGGAGAACGAGATATCTCCGGGTTTGATTGGCCTTTCACCCCTACCCCGGGGTCGTCCCCCGGCTTTTCAACGCCGGTGGGTTCGGGCGTCCACGGGGTCTCACCCCCGCTTCCCCCTGCCCCGGGGTAGATCACCCGGCTTCGCGTCCGCGGCCGGCGACTCGAAGTCGCCCTGTTCGGACTCGCTTTCGCTGCGGCTCGCCTTCGGCTAGGCCTCGCCGCCGGCCGCGACTCGCTGGCTCATTCTTCAATAGGCACGCCGTCACGGAACGTGTCCGCTCCGGCTGCTTGCGGGCGCACGGTTTCAGGCGCTGTTTCACTCCCCTCCCGGGGTGCTTTTCACCTTTCCCTCACGGTACTCGTCCACTGTCGGTCGCAGGGTAGTGCTTAGCCTTGGGGGGCGGTCCCCCCTGCTTCCCGCCGGGTTCCTCGTGCCCGGCGGTACTCCGGACTGCGGCCCGCAGGCACGTGCCTTCGCGTACGGGGCTCTAACCCTGTGCCGCGCGCCTTCCCATGCGTCTTCCGCCCGGCACGTGCTTTGTGACTGCGGCCGGGCCGTGCGGGGCCCGGACGCCGCATCCTCAACCCCGGGGCGGCAGCGCCCGCACGCTTTTCGCGCGCCCCGGTTTGGGCTGGCCCCCGTTCGCTCGCCGCTACTGGGGGGGTCTCTGTTTGATTTCCTCTCCTCGGGGTACTTAGATGTTTCAGTTCCCCCGGTTGCCTCCCACAAGGTGGGTAGCAGGCCCTCGCCTGCTGGGTTCCCCCATTCGGGCACCCCGGGATCGAAGCCCGTGTGCGGCTCCCCCGGGACTATCGCGGCTTGCCGCGCCCTTCGTCGGCTCCCTGCGCCAAGGCATCCGCCGTGCGCCCTCCATACCTTCGGGGCGCTTGGCCCCTCCGGCCTCCGATCATGTTCCGTTCTCTCGAGAAATCTCTTCCTCTTCGCGCTATGCGGCTCTCAGGGTGCCCTCAGGTGACTCATGCGAGCCACGGGGGCCGGACGCTGCGGGGGTTGCTGGGGGTCTGACTTACCTTCGGACGTTCGGCTTCGCCTTCGTCTGATTCTCCCTAGAAAGGAGGTGATCCAGCCGCACCTTCCGGTACGGCTACCTTGTTACGACTTCACCCCCCTCGCCCCCCACACCTTCGGCGCCTCCCCCCATCTCTGGTCGGGCCGGCGACTTCGGGTGCAGACGACTCGGGTGGTGTGACGGGCGGTGTGTACAAGGCCCGGGAACGCATTCACCGCGGCGTGCTGATCCGCGATTACTAGCAACTCCGACTTCGCGGGGGCGGGTTGCAGCCCCCGGTCCGAACTGGGGCCGGCTTTGGGGGATCCGCTTCCTGTCGCCAGGTCGCAACCCGCTGTGCCGGCCATTGTAGCACGTGTGCAGCCCTGGGCGTGAGGGGCATGATGACTTGACGTCGTCCCCACCTTCCTCCGGGTTGGCCCCGGCGGTCCCGCGCGGGTGCCCAGCATGACCTGATGGCAACACGCGGCGGGGGTTGCGCTCGTTGCGGGACTTAACCCAACACCTCACGGCACGAGCTGACGACAGCCATGCACCACCTGCGCCGGGCGCTTCCGCACACCGGGTCTCCCCGGCTTTTCCCGGCACGTCAAGCCCAGGTAAGGTTCTTCGCGTTGCTTCGAATTAAGCCACATGCTCCGCTGCTTGTGCGGGCCCCCGTCAATTCCTTTGAGTTTTAGCCTTGCGGCCGTACTCCGCGTTTGCTGCGGCACGGATGCTTGCGCACCCACACCTAGCGCCCATCGTTTACGGCCGGGACTACCAGGGTATCTAATCCTGTTCGCTCCCCCGGCTCTCGCGCCTCAGCGTCAGTGCCCGCCCAGATGGCCGCCTTCGCCACCGGTGTTCCTCCCGATATCTGCGCATTCCACCGCTACACCGGGAGTTCCGCCATCCCCTGCGGGACTCGAGCCCGGCGGTTTCGGGGGCAGGCACGGGGTTGGGCCCCGTGTTTTCACCCCCGACCTGCCGGGCCGCCTACGCGCGCTTTACGCCCAATGAATCCGGACAACGCTCGCCCCCTACGTATTACCGCGGCTGCTGGCACGTAGTTAGCCGGGGCTTCTTCTGCGGGTACAGTCACGATCGTCCCCGCTGAAAGCGGTTTACGGCCCGAGGGCCTCCTTCCCGCACGCGGCGTCGCTGCGTCAGGCTTTCGCCCATTGCGCAATATTCCCCACTGCTGCCTCCCGTAGGAGTCTGGGCCGTGTCTCAGTCCCAATGCGGCCGTCCGGCCTCTCAGCCCGGCTACCGATCGTCGCCACGGTGGGCCGTCACCCCGCCGTCTGGCTAATCGGACGCGGGCCCATCCCCCTCCCCTACGTATGCCCCAGGTAAGATGCCTCACCTGGGGGTCGCCGGGCCTTACCCGGGGTTTCCCCCGGCTATTCCCGGGAGGGGGGCAGGTTGCCCACGCGTTACTCGCCCGTTCGCCGCTTTATGCACTGCCGAAGCAGCTTTAACCGCGCGACTTGCATGTGTTAGGCGCGCCGCCAGCGTTCGTCCTGAGCCAGGATCGAACTCTCCGTCCAAATAAGGACTTCAAAGTTTAAGTAAATGGATTCAAGGAACTCATGAAAGACGGGGGCTTGGGGGAGAGTCTCCTCTTCCCTCCAAGCCACCTTGAAAAGCCTGTCCTGAATGGTCTGTCTGACCTCCTGCGTCTTCCGCAGTATCCGGTTCTCGGGGTTCGCGCGCGCGCACGTGCGGGCGGGGGCAAGGGCGGGAGGGGCGCTCCACGGGATGGACACAAATCGGGGAAGAATGGTTGTTTAGGGCGCTTTCCCGGCCGAGGAAGGCCGGGCCTGGGCCGCAAGCCCCACGGCCCGCGCCAGCAGGCCGGGCTTCGGCGCCCTTGGACGCGCGGAGGCGCGCAGGCCGAGCGGCCGCCGCCCGCGGAACGGCCGCCCGAGGCAGGCGGCGTTGCGATATCCCCCGCCCATCAAGGGCGCACGCCCTCTTACGCCGCCCCCTCCCCGAAAGCGCGGACAACGGGCCCGCCCCGCAGACGACCGGGCTTTCCCGGCCCGGGAGGCCAGGGCTGTCAGTAGGTCAGGGCACCGGCACCAGGGCCTCCCCGCTGGGCGGGCAAAGCCGTCCCCCCTAACGTACTGCGCGTATGGCGCTACGCGCACTCGAATCCGTTAGAAAACTGGCGACAGGCGCGGCTTGCTCCTTGACGCGACCCCACCCCCCTTGTTGCATCCCGCTTCAGGGCACTCGCACTCTTGGCTGAACCAGCTAAAAAAGAAGAAGGAGCACAGGCATCAAGCCCGCACCCCTTCAATTGAAACATATCTATGAGATTGGGGCTCTTAACAGAGTTCAATGCCCTCTTGAGCGACTGGTAGTCGCCACATTAGGCCCTGTTGCGATGCCTTGACTCTCGAACCGAGACCGGCGCAACCGCCGCGCCATTGATGACTTGCATGCGCCCAAGAGCGGCATTGCGCTGCGCAGGCGAATCATGGCGATGCTCGAACTCATCCTGCACCATATGGTCTATATACGCAGACGAAACAGGGGAGTCCGATACGGACATATCGACAACGGCGGACTGCCCTGCAATAGCACCCTGGGAATACGCAGGGACCGCCTGCTCGCACGAACAAGACGAAGGCTGCTCAATCGCACCATAAACCGCAGACGCATAAGAAGCCGCCCTGCTCGCACGCT
>SFJE01000036.1 GCA_004555175.1 Lentisphaeraceae bacterium
ATAAGACGGGGTCTTGTTGCCAATAAGACGGGGCCTTATTACCAATAAGACGGGGCCTTATTAGTTGCGCTCCGCCGAGCGGTTAGTTCTCTCCGCGCCACGTGATAATCCGCGCCGCCGTTCCTTTCCTTCTGCACACCCTTATCCCGGAAATTCCGGGATAAGGGTGGCATTACGCCCGCTATGTTCGCACAATAAAAAGAAAGCCCTCGGAGAGTCTTCCGAGGGCAAACTGGAGCCAACTGACGGAATCGAACCGACGACCTGCGCATTACGAATGCGCTGCTCTACCTAGCTGAGCTAAGTTGGCAAAACGCCGCAAATAATAACAAAGCCCAGTTCGAAAGGCAAGGCTTTTTTTCGGGACTCGAGTCGCCGCAGTTGACGGCGGATAGCCGCCGTGAGCGGGAAGCGACTCGGGAGGGCGGCGCGGCGTTAGCGTTCGAGGAATCTGCCGCGGCGGGGGGCGGAGGGGTTGAGTTGGCCGCCGAGGACGATGGGCGAGCCGTTGACGAAGACCGCTTCGGTGCCGAGGGCAAAGGCGTGGGGGCGGGCGTAGGTGGCGGTGGCGCGCCAGGTGGCGGGGTGGAGGAGGGCGAGGTCGGCGTAGGCGCCTTCACGGAGGATGCCGCGGTCGCGGATGGCGAAGGCGGCGGCCGGGAGGCTGGTCATACGGGCGATGGCGGCTTCGGGGGAGAGGCCGAGGCGCTCGGTGAGGGTGCGGAAGAAGGTGGGGTGCGTGCCGTAGGCGCGGGGATGGGGGTAGTCGCGGCCGAGGGGTCCCCAGGGGGCGCGCAGGGAGGCATCCGATCCGGGCATCACCCAGGGTTGGGAGAGGATGGTGAGGAGGTTCTCTTCGCACATGCCGAAGAAGAAGGCGCCGGTGCGAGAGCGGTCTTCGCGGAGGATCCAGGTGATGACGGTGCCCATCGTGCGGCAGGTGGCTTCCATCAGCTGGCGGATGGTCTTGCCCGAGCAGGCGCGGGTGGCAGGGGACCAGGTGCCGCCAATCATAATGTCAGCCGGGTCACGGCCGGAGGCGTCGAGTTCGGCGGCGATGCGTGCGCAGGTGCGCGGGTCGTCGAGGCGCTGGAGGATGGCGGCGTTGCCGCCGGCGGCCGCCCAGTCAGGGAGGACGATATCGAGGTCGGTGCCGGCAGAGAGGTAGGGATAGCGATCGGAGTGGAGGGCGAGGCCTTCGGCGCGCGCGCCTTCGATCTTGGCGAGGGCGGCGGGGAGTTTGGACCAGTTGGCGCGGCCGGAGGTTTTGAGGTGGGAGATTTGGGTGCGGATCCCGGTAGCGCGGGTGAGGGCGAGGACTTCGTCGATGGCTTCGAGGAGGCGATCGCCTTCGCTGCGCATGTGAGTGGCATAGAAGCCGCCGCGGCGGGCGCAGGCGGTGGCGAGGGCGAGGACCTCCTCAGAGGTGGCGTGGATGCCGGGGTGATAGACCAGGCCGGTGCTGATGCCCCAGGCGCCTTCGTCGAGGGCCTGCTCGAGGGTGCGGCACATGGCGGCGACCTCGTCGGGGCGGGCGGCGCGGGGGGCATCGCCCATCACGCCCTTGCGGATGGTGTTGTGGCCGGCAAAGAGGATGAGGTTGGTGGCGGGGTGGCAGGCGGCGAGGGCTTCGCGGAAGTCTGCGACGGTGGTCCAGTTGGGTCCGGTGGTCTCGCGGCCGGGGCGGGGGGGATAGGTCTGCGCCTCCCAGTCGGAAGGGAGGCGGGCGCCATTGAGGCGGGGGGCGGCGCTACCACCGCACTGGCCGCCGATTTCGGTGGTGACGCCTTGGAGGACCTTACTGGGGGAGAAGGGCTCGAGGAGGAGGAAGGCATCGGAGTGGGTGTGGACGTCGATGAAACCGGGAGTGGCCCAGAGACCGGCGGCGGGGATTTCGGCGGGGGCTTGGACGCCGGAGAGGTCGCCAATGGCCCCGATGCGCTCGCCGCAGAGGCCGATGTCGGCGGTGAAGGCAGGGCGGCCGGTGCCGTCGATGACGGTGGCTTGGCGGAGGATGGTGTCGAAGGTCATAAGCTTTTAGCGATTGGCGGATGGTGGCTTGCTCACGCGCGCAAGCACAGAACGGCCAAAAGTATACCACAGCGCCCAACCGCCCGCAGGGGACCATAAAAAAAGTGCCTTTTCCTGGGGTGAAAGAGGGGCAAGGGCCCCGCGAGCAAGCTCGCGGGCACGCCGGGGGGTGCCGCCTGCGGCGGACACCTCGATGCCCTCATGCGCCGGCCGCTACCCCACGCTTGCCCGCCCCGGGCGGCGGGGGCGGGTAAAAAGCGCGCCCCGGGCGGTTGCTCGGGGCGCGCTGTTGAGGCTGTAAGGCCTGGGCTTACTTGGCCACGAAGGGCTCAAGGTGCCAGATGTCGCGAGCGTACTCGGCGATGGTGCGATCGCTGGAGAACTTGCCGGCGGAAGCGACGTTGATGAGGGAGGCCTTGTTCCACGCCTTGGGGTTGCGGTAGAGGGCCTCGACACGCTCCTGGGCCTTGATGTAGTCGGGAAGGTCCTGGAGGAGCATGTAGTAGTCGTTGTAGTCGAGCAGGTTCTTGAGGAGGGGCTCGAAGAGGCCCGGGCTCATCAGCGAGAAGACGTTGCGGCGGATCATATCGAGAGCGCGCTTGATTTCGGGGTTGCTCTCGTAGATAGCCTTGGAGTTGTAGGTGGGGCGGAGGGCTTCCACCTCTTCGGTCTTGAGGCCGAAGATGAACTCGTTCTCTTCGCCGGCTTCCTGGGCGATTTCGACGTTTGCGCCGTCGAGGGTGCCGAGGGTGAGGGCGCCATTGAGCATCAGCTTCATGTTGCCGGTGCCGGAGGCTTCGGTGCCAGCCAGGGAGATCTGCTCGGAGACGTTGGCCGCCGGGATGATCTTCTCAGCCAGGGAGACGCGGTAGTCGGGCAGGAAGGCCACGGTGATGCGGCCGCGCACGAGCGGGTGGTTGTTGACCACTTCAGCCACGCCATGGATGAGGCGGATGATGAGCTTAGCGACCCAGTAGCCGGGGGCGGCCTTGGCGCCAAAGACGAAGACGCGCGGATAGACGTCGAGGTCGGGCTTCTCAATGAGGCGGTTGAAGAGGACGATGATGTAGAGCACCAGGAGGAGCTGGCGCTTGTACTCGTGCAGGCGCTTGACCTGGACGTCGAAGATGGCGTCGGGGTTCGCCTGGAAGCCGAGAGTGTTGAAGATGGTGTTGGAGAGGATCTGCTTATTGGCGCGCTTGATCTCGGCGAACTGCTCGAGGAAGGCGCTGTCGGTGGTGAACTTCTTGAGCTGGGAGAGCTCGGAGAGGTCGGTGATCCACTTGTCACCAATGGCGCTGGTGATGAGGTTGGCCAGACGGGGGTTCGCCTTCAGGAGCCAGCGGCGCTGGGTGATGCCGTTGGTCTTGTTGGAGAAGTGGTCGGGCATTACCTCATAGAAGTCCTTGAAGATGGTCTGCTTAAGGATTTCGGTGTGGAGCGCGGCCACGCCATTGACGGCCGAGGTGCCCACCAGGCAGAGGTTGGCCATGCGGACATACTTCTCGCCATTCTCGTCGATGAGGCTCATGCGGCTGAGGCGGGCGATGTCGCCGGGGTAGAGGTTGGCGATCTGCTGGAGGAAGCGGGCGTTGATTTCGTAGATGATCTGCATGTGGCGGGGCAGGACGCGCTCCATCAGCGGCAGCGGCCAACGCTCCAACGCCTCGGGCAAAACGGTGTGGTTGGTGTAGCCGGTAGAGGCGCGGACAAGCTTCCAAGCCTCGTCCCAGGCGATGCCTTCCACGTCCACGAGAATGCGCATCAACTCGGGGATGACGAGCGTGGGGTGCGTGTCGTTGAGCTGGACGAAGACATACTTGGGCAGGTGGCGCCACTCGTGGCCCTCCTCGCGGAAGCGGCGGAGGATGTCGTGCACGCTCGCCGCCACAAAGAGATACTGCTGGCGCAGGCGCAGTTCCTTGCCCTGGGTGGTCGAATCGTTGGGGTAAAGGACCTTGGTGAGGTTCTCGGCAAGCACCTTGCTCTCCACGGCCTCGATGTAGTCGCCGCGGTTGAACTCATCGAGCGAGAACTCGTTGGTGGCCTGGGCGCTCCAGAGGCGCAGGGTGCCGACGGTGGTGCCCTTGTAACCGACCACAGGCAGATCGTAGGGGACGGCCTGAACCTGCTGGGCGGGGACCCAGACCCACTCGTCGCGGCCGGTGCGGCCGGTGTAGTGCTCCACATGGCCACCGAAGCCGACCAGGCAGGTGTATTCGGGGCGCTGGATTTCCCAGGGATAGCCGTACTTCAGCCAGTTATCGGGCTCTTCGCGCTGCTCGCCCTGGACGATACGCTGACGGAAGATGCCGTAGTCGTAGCGCAGGCCGTAGCCGGTGGCCGGCAGGTTGAGGGTAGCGAGCGAATCGAGGAAGCAGGCGGCCAGACGGCCCAAGCCGCCGTTGCCCAGACCGGCATCCATCTCGTAGTCGCGCAGGCGGTTCCAATCGAGCCCGAGCGAATCCATCGCCTCGCGGCACTGCTGCTCCAGGCCCAGGTTGATAACGTTGTTACCCAGCAAGCGGCCGATGAGGAACTCGAGCGAGAGGTAGTAGACGCGGCGGACCTTCGCGGCACGGTAGGCATCCTGCGTGGCCATCCAGCGGTCGACAATACGATCGCGCACGGCGTAGGCCAGGGCCTTGTAGCAGTCGCGCTCGGTGGCGCGGTCACCGCTCTTGGCCAGCGAAAAGCGCATATTCCAGAGGAAGTCCTGCGCGAGGCCGGCGGCGGTCAACTCGGCAGAGGGGTGATTACCCGGCAGGGTCACGTTTTCGCCGGGCTTGGTGGCGGAGACGGGGGACTTTGCATTAGCCATAAAATAACTCCTTTTGTGGCGCTATGTTAGCACATTTGCCTTTAGGCTTTCACCTTATTGCGGGCTTCATTCACGCGCAGGCGCCGGCCCATCACGCTCTTGTCATGCAGGGCCTTGATGGCAGCCTCGGCCTCGGGGCGGTAGATCATCTCCACGAAGCCAAAGCCTTTGCTCTTGTGGTTATAGTGGTTCTCAATGACGCGCGCGCTCTTGACCGTGCCATACTTGGCGAAGGCCTTGCGCAGTTGCTCGTTGGTCATATCGTAGCTCAGGTTGCCTACGTAGATCTCAATGAGTTCCTTAGGGCCTTTGTCGGCACGCGGGCCGCCAAAGAGGTTGCGGATGAACGAAAACAGGCTCATGTCTGTTAGTTCCTTCTCTTCTTCTCGGTTCTTGGGGCCGCGTTGCCCTTCGGCACGCCCGACCCCGGGTTCTAGGTTTGGCCGGGGCCCCCAACAGGGCGGAAGCCGGCCGGTGAATCGATCTCAAAGGCCTCAGGGTTGCTCGCTGAGGAACCCTTCGAGTTTCTTGATACGCGAGGGATGGCGCAGCTTACGCAACGCCTTCGCCTCGATTTGGCGGATACGTTCGCGGGTGACATCAAACTTCTTGCCCACCTCTTCGAGCGTGCGGGGGAAACCATCCGTCAAACCAAATCGCAAATCCAACACCTCCCGCTCGCGCACATTGAGCGAGTAGAGCACCTCCTTCAGGCGGTCCTTGAGCAGGGCGAAGGCCGCCACATCCTCGGGCTTCTCGGCCTGCGAGTCGGGGATGAAGTCGCCAAAGTGCGCATCTTCGCCATCCCCCACCGGGCTTTGCAACGAAATCGGCTGCTGGGCCATCTTGTAGATTTGGCGGACGCGATCGACGGGCATGCCCATCTCCTCGGCGGTCTCTTCGGGGCTCGGTTCGCGGCCAAGCTCCTGCAAGAGCTTCTTCTGGGTGCGCATCAACTTGTTGATGTTCTCGATCATGTGCACGGGGATGCGAATCGTGCGGGCCTGGTCAGCAATCGCACGCGTAGCCGCCTGGCGAATCCACCACGTGGCGTAGGTCGAGAACTTGTAACCGCGCTTGTACTCAAACTTCTCAACGGCCTTCATCAGCCCGGTATTTCCCTCCTGGATCAGATCCAGGAAGCTCAAGCCGCGGTTCATGTACTTCTTGACGATGGAGATGACCAGACGCAAGTTCGCCTCCACCATCTCCTTGCGCGCCTGGGCACCCTCGCGCAACGAGGCGCGCAACGCCTCAAAGCGGCTGATGAACTCCTCGGCCGGCATTCCAAAGCCCTTGCAAATAATCTTGCGGAAGCGCTTGAAGACCTCCGGCTTCCACTGCGCCACCAAGCGCTGTTCGAAGGGCGTCCACTCGGCCACATTCTCGGGCAAGACAAAGCCCGCGGCAATCGCCGCCTTAAACTTCTCCACCTCCGCCAAGTTCTGCTCACGCTTCTTGCTCTTGCCCTGGCGCATCAACTTCCGCTGACGGAAGAGCAATTCCTTATAGGGCGTGTAGAAGCACTCCTCGGCATAGGCGCAAATCGTCTCGAGCATCTTCTGCTTGAACTGCAAGCTCTTATACTTCGCGATCATGTCCTCGCACAGGCCATCAATCACCTTGGCGGCCGCGGGCTTCGCCTCCGGAGTAGCTACGGAGAGCGCGGCGTACGCCTCGGCCATCTGGTCGCCCAGCGCCCACAGCTTCTCCTGCTCGGGATGCATCACCTCCACGTAGTGATCGCGCTTATCGGAGTACTTATCGGTCACCACCCGATCAAAACGCTCGCCACGGTCACCGCCAATCTCCAAATAGGCCAACACATTCGCATACAGGCGCGGGGCCACCGGCAGGCAGTTGAAGGTCTGGCAAATCTCCAGCTCGCTCTTCTCGATGCGCCGGCAGATAATCACCTCCTGCTCACGCGTCAAGAGCGCCACCTGCCCCATCTGGTGCAAATACATCCGAATCGGGTCATCGCTGTAATCAACACGCGTGCTATTGCTCTCGTCCTCGGCCTCCTCCATGGCCAGGTCGAAGTCCGCCGCCTCCACCACCTTGATCCCGATGGTCGAGAGAATATTCAGATAGGTCTCAATGTCCGTATCCTTAATAATCTCCTTGGGCAGATACTCGTTCACCTGATCGATTGAGAGCACCCGATTCTGCTTCTCGGCGTGGGCCACCAACTGCTTCACGCGCTCGCGGCACTCCTCGTTCTCCTCAAGCGCCTCCACATCTTCCAAGGCCCGCTGCTTCTTCACCTCTTCTTCCGAGAGGTCGAAGACCGTCCGCAAACTCGATTCCCGCCGCAATCCCGCAAAGGCCGCCCCTTCGCTCCCCTCGCGCAGCGCCTCCTCGTCGTCGCTCTCCGCCTCCGCACGGTCGACCCCCTTGAGCACACCCAAGTGCTTGTTCTTGTCGTAGAGCTCACCGCCCACATTCTCCGAGTCCTGATAGTCGCGCAACTCCTCGACCATCGCATCCTCAGTGGAAATCTCCTCGCTCCCAAGCTCCATCTCCGCCAAGTTTTCCCCACGCGCCTCAGCCAACGTTGCCGCCTCATCAGCCGCGTCCGCCGCCTCCGCGTCGTTCACCTCCGAAAGATAATCCGCCAACGTAATCACTTCGCCGGCATCGCCCTCTTCCTCATCCACCATCACGGGCGCCACCACGGGCTCCGCCACCTCGCGCTTCTTCGCACGCTTCCCCTTTGCCGCCTTCGGCACCTCAGGCGCTACCGGCGTCTCGGCAGACCGCTTTGCAGGAGCCTTGACCGACTTCTCGACCTTCGCCGGCTTCTCGGCCTTGGCTGACGCCTTGGCAACCTTCGCCACCGGCTTTTCCGCCGCCTTCGTGGTCTTCTTTTCCACCACAGACTTCTCAGCCGAAGCCTTCACACGCTTTTCGGCCTTCTCTGGAGTCGCCTTTCCGCCCGCCTTGGTCACCTTCGTTCCCGTGCTACTCTTCGTCTCACGCGCCTGCTTGGCGGAAACCTTCTTCTCGCTCTTTGCCATCTACGGACTCCATACCATTAACGCAAAGTGGCCCTTCCACTCTGAACGCTATTCATTTTACCAAAAGATACCACCAAATGGTGGAAAAGTCAACCACTTTTTTGCGGAGGGGCGCGCAAAGTGCTCGCTGTCGCGCGCGTGTAGTGGCCCTGCGGGCCGTGAGGGGGGCGTCGAGGGCAAGCGCGCTCCCCGAAGGTGGGGAGCGCGCAGGTGATTCCAAACGAGGCGCTAGACCTGTAACCGCGGCGAACAATTATTTTCGCTTCGGCGACAGGGCCAATTCGCGCAATTCATACAGGCGATTGGCGTCGCAGAAAGGCAAGAGGGCTCGCCACGGAAGCGTGACCTCTGGTAAGCCATAACATCCGGCCAAGATCTCATACGCCTTATAGCGGAAGCGAATGCCCTCGGGCGTGGGCAGGAAGTCTGGCATAGCCTTCTCCGCCTGAACCAACTCAGATTCGTCAAAGGGGTCTTGCCCGGTTTCTTGCTTCAAGGTTTCGCGCAGATGGCGCACAATCTCGCGTTGCAACCCAGGAATATCCTTGGCGAACCAACTCATCTCCATCGGCTCCAACCCCTTTCGCGAAAGCACATAGAACACCCCATACGAGTGGCAGCCGTTTCCCCCTTCATTGTCATAGCCAATAAAGTCAATCGCCACCCAGTCCCTATTAGCATAAGGAACGCGCAGTTCTGCGATGTGATCCAAGGAGTTCCCCGAGCTAAGATAGAATCGGCTATAGTTCGCCAACTTATGAGCCACGCGCTCTAGGATGTCATTCACATCATCCGATGCCAAAACCTGCCGCGCCACAAGCTTCTTTGTGAATGCAAGCGTGTCAAGCACCCGCCACAACCGCCTCAAGTCCTGCACGGACCACCCGTCAATCGCCACGGGGCACTCGATATCCCACTTCACCTCTATCCGTTGCATTTCCCGCCCCCCTGGCTGCTCCCCGTCTACCTCAAAGCGCCCGCTCTTATGCAACACCTCCATCGGAAAGACCTTTATCAGATCCTCCTCCGTCAGCTCCACCGCCATCGGCTCCTCCTCCATCGGCTCGGCCGAACACACCGCAGCAAACAACACCATACTCAACAAAAACCACTTCATCTCAAGGCTCCTTTTGCTTTCTCATTAACCTAACAGGCGCGGGTATTATACGAAATCCCCGCGCCAATTTCACGCCCACAACTCCGATGAGATGAGCTCTCGCGTCAAGGGGCGCTTATTTCACTTCGTAGTCGTTGAGGAAGTCAAAGGCGGTGGCGGCGGCCCAGAGGCGGTGGCCTTCCTTATTGGGGTGAAGCGCATCGGGCATCAGAGCCATATTCAAGGTCTTACCATCAGGCAAGAGGAAGTAGGCCGAGATGTCACGGAAGAAGACATGCTTGCCATCGGCCAACTGTGGTAACTTGGCGTTGATGGCATCGTTGGTGACGCGCAGGGGGTGGGTCTTCTCCTTGGCACGCGGGAAAATCGCGAGCACCGTGATCTTGGCCTGAGGACACTTGGCGCGCAACTCGCGCACGATTGCGGCAATGCCCCGATAGGTGTTTTCGGGGTCCTCGCTGGGCAAGTGACCGGTGTTGTTCGTGCCGATCATCAGCATGATGCGCTTGGGCGCCACCACCTGCCAATCGATGCGCGCAATGCGCCAGAGGACATTCTGCGTCTTATCGCCGCTCATTCCCAGATTCAGCACATCGCCAAAGTATTGCTTCTGGAGGTCGGGGGCGATGACATCCCAGTTGTGGGTAATCGAATCGCCAAGCAGCACGGTTTCCCAAGACTGTTTGGCCTTGGTCTCTTGCTCGGCCAGCCGCGCCTTCCACCACCCCGTCTCCCAGCGCGAAACCCGCTGCGTTGCCCGGCCGCCATCCAGCGCCGCGGTCTGCTCCGCGCGCACGCCTTGCGACGCAAGTAACACGCCCAACAACATCACCCCGACAATCATCCGCTTCATACGCGCTCCTTTATGAGGCCTCCGCCTCTACCCGTTGTTTCGGCTCCGCGCACTCGCTCCACACAGAACGGCGACGCCTTGCCAACGGCCAATATTATAGGCCTCTTCTCTCCGTCCCGCCAAAGGCTTTTTCCACAAAAACCCAAGTGCGTCCTCCTGAACGCACCCAGTTGTAAAGTAAATCGTGAATTGTCTATGCAGCATAGCGCCTTCGCTTCGCTCGGCGCCCTCGATCGCGCGCTCACGCGGGGGGCCTTGCCCCCTGCCCCCCATTGGCGGGCCGCCTCCGGAATCTCCGGAATCTCCGGATGATCCGGCCTAGCGCGCCTCGGCCGTGTTGGCATAGCGCCTTCGCTGTCGCTCGGCCTTCACGCGAGCGACAGCGAGCACCTCACCGCGCAGCGTGGCGGAGCCCCTTGCGTCCGCCGCCGAAGCGCTTTAATGCGGCGCGCGCCGGGGCGCTTTTGCTATACTCAATGGCAGCGCGGGGCAGAGCCCGCGAGACAGGAGCAGTGATGAAGCGTTGGTTGGCCCTCGTAATGATGTTGATGTTCGCCGGCTGGGGATGGGCGCAAGCCTCGTTCTATGACGGGGTGGCGGCGTATGTGAATGACAAGGTGGTCACCACCGAGACGGTGCTTCAGCAGATGCGGCTGAACTTCAACCTCTCGCAGGTGCCGCGCGAGGAGTTGCCCAACAAGATCCGCGAACTCTTCCCGGTGGTGCGCGATATGATTATCGACCGGATGCTCATCCTTAAGGCCTACGAGGACTCCGGCGCGCAGCTGCCCAATGAAGCGGTCAACCACCGTATCAAGGAGATCATTGCCGAGAGCTTTGATGGGAGCGAGGCCAAGTTGCGCGACCTCCTGCGCCGCCAGCACCTCACCTACGAAGCGTGGTGCAAGCAGGTGCGCGAGGATATGATCGTGGTGGCGATGCGCCAACTGCAGGTGGGCAAGAAGACCTCCGTCTCCCCCAAGGTGGTCAAGCTCTACTACGCCGAGCACATGGATGACTTTGCTGAAGCAGGTGGCGTGCGCGTGCGCACCATCCTCATTCCGCCAGCCAAAGGGGCCGCCGTGGCCGACGAGGTGCTTGCCAAGCTCGAGGCCGGGGCCGACTTTGCCGAGCTCGCGCGCCAGTTCTCCGCCGATAGTCAGGCGGCCCAGGGCGGCGACTGGGGCTTTGTTCAGCCGCAGGAGGTCTTTGCCCCGCAGATGGCCGAGGCGATTAGCAAGCTCAAGGTGGGCGAGCGGACGGTGGTGGAGACCGCCGGCTACCGCTCCATCGTGGAGAAGGTGGCGGTCAAGCGCGGCAAGCGCCCGCCGATTGCCGAGGTCTACCCACGCGTCGAGGCCGCCGTCAAGCAGCAACTTGGACAGGCGCGCTACAATGCTTGGCTCGAGGAGCTGCGCAAGAAGGCCTATATCAAGGTTGTTCGCGAGGGGCTGTAAGCCGATGAACCGAACCTCCCCCAGCGATGTCAAGGCTTGGTGCATCTCGCGCGGCTTCCACCCGAACAAGACCCTCGGGCAGAACTTCCTTATCGACCGCAACATCCTCGACTCCATCGTCCAAGCCGTCGGCGTGGCACCCGGCGCGCGCGTCCTGGAGGTCGGCCCCGGCCTGGGCGTGATGACCGAGGCGCTCTTGGAGCACGGCGTGCGCCTAACCGCCATCGAGAAGGACCCCGCGCTGGCCGAGTGGCTGCGCGCCGACCTCCTCCCCCGCTTCCCCGACACCTTTGAGTTGCGCGAGGGCGACGCCCTCAAGGCCGATTGGCCCACCCTCCTCGGCGGCGAAGGCTTCGTGGCCTTTGCCTCCAACTTGCCCTACTCGGTGGGCACGCGCATCCTGATGGACCTCCTGTGCCAGGAGCGCGCCCCCGATCGCCTGGTGATGCTGCTTCAGCAGGAGGTGGCCGAGCGCCTGGCCGCCGCCCCGAGCACCCCCGAGCGCGGCACCGCTGGCGTTTGGACCCAGCTCGACTACGATGTGCGCATCGTCCGCCTGGTCAAGCCCGCGTGCTTCTGGCCGCCGCCGGAGGTGACCAGCGCGGTGGTGGCCCTAACGCGGCACCAACGCTCGACGCTCGATGCGCCGGGCAAGGCGCGGCTGCGCGCGCTCGCCAAACACCTCTTCACCCAACGGCGTAAGCAGTTGGGTACGGTCTTGCGCAAGTCGCCCGCGCCCTTCTGCGCCATCAATCCCGCGGCAGTGGGCATCGACCCCACGCGCCGGGCCGAGACCCTCACGCTCCCGGAGTGGGAAGCGCTGGTGCGAAACTGAAAGGAGGCCCCGATGATCCAAGACATTTCCCTGCCCCTAACACTCTTCCCCGAGCGTTTGGCGCGCCCGGGCGACTGGGTGCTCTTTTGCAAGGGGCCCGAGGTGGCCTTTGCGCCGTGGTCACCCGTGGCGAAGATCTCCTCGCCGCTAGTGGCGGTGGGCGAGAGCGCCATCTTCCTGGGGGCCGTGCCCGGGATGGAGCCCGGCAGCGCCCAGCGACTGCGCGCGCTCGCCGATGACAACCTCCGCTTCGGCGCCTTCACCGCCCTGCACCTGGCCCAATGGCTCCTGCGCCACCGCTACTGCGGCCGCTGCGGCGGGCCCTTGGTGCGCGAGGGGGCGGCCCTGCACTGCGTCGACTGCGCGCTCGAGCACTATCCCACCATCGCCCCGGCCGTCATCCTCGGACTCGTCCACCAAGGCCGCCTCCTGGTCACGCGCTACGCCAACCGCCCCTACCGCGGCCCGGCGCTGGTGGCCGGCTACTGCGAAGTGGGCGAAACGGTCGAGGACACCTGCCGCCGCGAGGCGTTGGAGGAGACCGGGCTGAAGGTCGGCGCGCTGCGCTACTTCGCCTCCCAACCCTGGGGGCTGAGCGGCTCGCTGCTCCTGGGCTTCTTCGGCGAGGTGGCCGATCCCTCCATCACCCTGGCCGATGGCGAACTCTCCGAGGCCCGCTGGCTCGCCCCCGACGAACTGCCCCCGCCCCCCGACGCCGCCGGCCCCCTCTCCCTCACCGCCACGATGATTGCCGCCTTCAAGCAGGGCGCCATCACGCTTTGAGCCCCCAACCGGAAAGGACGCCCCCATGTCCCACGCTCCCCGCCCCGAATTGTCTGCCGCTAACCTCGCGCAATGGACCGCCGGCACCTGGAATGTGCCGCCCACCTTCCCCATCACCTCCGTCACGCAAGACAGCCGCAAGGTCCGCCTCGGCGCGCTCTACGTGGCCCTGCGCGGCGAGCGCTTCGATGGCCACGCCTTCGTCCCGGCCGCCTTCAAGGCCGGTGCCACCGCGGCCCTGGTCAGCGACCAGTGGGCCCCGCCGGCGGATGTCTCGGGTCTGCCCCTGCTCCGGGTGAAGGACCCGGCCCAAGCGCTCCTCGCCCTGGCCGCCGGCTATCGCACTGCGCTCGGTTGCACCATTCTGGGCGTGACCGGCTCGGCCGGCAAGACCACGCTCAAGGAGTTGGCCGCAGCGATGCTCTCTGGGCTTGGCCCCGTGGGGGCCACCCCCGAGAACCTCAACAACGAAATCGGACTGCCCCTCTCCTTGCTCAACATCCCCCCGGAGGCCCGCTCGGCCGTCATCGAGGCCGGCATCAGCCACCCCGGCGACATGGACCCCCTCGCCAACACCCTCCGCCCGGATGGTGCGGTTATCTCCTGTATCGGCCCGGCGCATATCGCCCACTTCGGCACCGAACGCGCCATCGCCGCCGAGAAGGCCAAACTCCTCGCCGCCGTCCCGCCCACGGGCTTCGCCGTCCTTCCCTTGGCCGCGCACGAGTTTGAGACCCTGCGCGCCGCCTGCCGTTGCCGCGTGGTCACCTGCGCGCTGATGGCCGAGGGCGCCAGCGAACAGCCTGCCGCCGACTACGTGGGCGAGCCGCTGGCCAAGGGCGTGGTGCGCGTCTACCACGGCGAAGAGCCCGCCGTCCTCCTGGAGAGTGGCCTCTGCGGCGAGCACAACGCCTCCAATGTCCTCTTGGCCTACGCTGCCGCCCGCGAATGTGGCGCCACGGCTGCCCAAGCGCTCGCGGGGCTGGCCTCCTTCAAGGCCCCGCCTATGCGCTGGGAGAGCACCCCCGTCGGCCCCTACACAGTCATCAACGATGCCTACAACGCCAACCCCCTCTCCATGCGTGCCGCCCTCGAGACCTTCGCCGGCAGCCCCGCCTCCGCCGACAAGGTCGCCTGCGTGGGCGATATGCTCGAGCTTGGTCCCGCGAGCGCCGAGCTCCACCGCGCGGTGGGCGAAGCCTCCGGCAATGGACCCTGGCGGCTGCTTATCGCCATTGGACCCGAGTCGCGCGCCCTCCTGGAAGGGGCCATCGCCGCCGGTTATCCCCCCTCGCAGACCGCTTGGTTCCCCTCTGCCGCCGAAGCCGCCGCCGAGCTCCCGCTCCTCCTGCGCGCCGGCGACACCCTTCTTCTTAAGGCCTCGCGTGGCATGGCCCTGGAGGCGCTCATCCACTCGCTTCGCTCGTGATGAGCGCCTCCAGCGGACAGCTAACAGCCGACAGCTGACAGCCGCGTTCCGCGACGGATAAACGAATGGCAAGAGAAGTGTCTTTCCCACGGCTCAGACGGGGTTTGCAAAGAATGCGCCAGCGCTATCCGCTGTCCGCTGTCCGCTGTCCGCTCTCCCCCTACTGGCGCAGCACGCTCATCGTCTTCCTGGCGATGCGGCTGGGGGATGGAGTCAATGCCGTCACCGGTCTCTGGGCCATCCCCCGCGCGCTGGGGGCCGAGCGCTTGGGCGCGGTCCTGCCGCTCCTCCAATTCGGGGCTGTCCTCACCCTGCCGATGACCGTTCTCTGCACCGTCTTCACCCGCACTCTCTGCGCCTACATCGTCGCCGGCGAACAGACCAAAGCCCGCGGCCTCTTGCGCGACACGCTCCTCCTCGCCCTCCTCTGCCTGCTCCTCGGCTTGGGTGCGCTTGCCTGCGGCATCGTCCCGCCCCTCTGCCGCTGTCTAAACATCCCCGTTAGCCCGGCCACGGCCACCCTTGCGCTCATCTCGGCCCTCCTCGCCGCGCTCGTCCCCATGACCACCGCCGCCCTCCAAGCCACCAAGCGCTTCGGCGCGATGGCCCTGGGCTCGCTCCTCGCCGCGCCCGCGCGCCTCGCGGTAATGCTCTTGCTCCTGCCGGTGTTCGGCCTCTCGGGCTACTTCCTCGGTCAGAGCCTCCCCCTACTCCTGACGGCCGCCATCGCTCTCCTCGCCCTGCGCCCTCTCCTTCAACGCGCCCCCAGCGTGCCCCTTCCCTTCGGACTCTGGCTTGCCGACCTTCGTCCCCTCGCGCGTTACACCCTCTGGGTCGCCCTCGGGGCCCTTGTGGCCGCCCTCCAAGGTGCCGCCGTCACCTTCGCCATCCGCCACCGGCTCGCGGCCGACGCCTCCGCCGCCTACTACCTCCTCTCCCGCTTTGCCGAGCTCGCCACCTACTGCGGCACCACCCTTGCCCTCGTCCTCTTCCCCTACGCCGTCGAGGCCCGCGCGCATCAACAAGCCTCCGCCCCCCTCCTCCGCCGAACCGCCCTCCTGCTCTTCGCCGGCGGACTCCTCCTCTCGACCGCCCTCTTCTTCCTCCTGCCCCCGCTCTTCCGCCTCCTCCCCACCTACGCCCCTTACGCCTCCTACGCGCCTTGGGGCGCCTACCTCGCCCTCACCACCACCCTCAACGCCCTCTCTACCCTCCACTTCTCCCACGCGATGGCCCGTAACGACTTCCGCTGGCTCGCCATCGCCGCCCCCACCGCTCTTGCCGCGGCCGCCCTCTTCCTCCTCTCCCCAACGCTCTCCCTCCCGGGCGCTCTCCATCGCCTCTTCGCCCTAGCCGCGATCCAACTCCTCGCCACCCTCATGCTGCGCAACTAAAAACGCGACGGCGGCCCAGCCGGGTCGCCGTCGCGTTGGAAATGAAGGGGGAATCCCTTACTTCTGGCCGGGCTGCCACTCCTCGGAGGAGGCGAAGGCCTCTTCGAAGGCATTGGCGAAGGAGCCGAGCGGCGCGGAGATGGTCGAGACGTCGCTCTCGGCCTCAGCCGTCAAGCGGGCAACCTCGCCCTCGTCCATATTGACCGCCTTGATCGAGAGGCCGATGCGGCGCTCTTCGCGGTCAATCTTGATGATACGCGCTTCGACTTCCTGACCCACCTTGAGGGCATCCTTGACCTTCTCGATGCGCTGATCGGAGATCTGGGAGATGTGCACCAGGCCATCCACGCCATCTTCGAGCTCGATGAAGGCGCCGAAGGAAGCGATCTTGGAGACCTTGCCCTTGACGATCTGGCCGATGTGGTAGGTGGAGGCGATGGACGCCCACGGATCGGTCTGAGCCTGCTTGAGGCCCAGGGAGATGCGCTGATTGGCGGCATCGATCTCGAGGACGATCGCTTCGACCGTCTGGCCCTTCTGCAGCACTTCGGAGGGGTGGTTGATCTTGCGCGTCCAGGACATATCCGAGACGTGGATCATGCCATCGATGCCCTCTTCCATCTCGACGAAGGCGCCGTAGGTGGTGAAGTTGCGGACCTTGCCGGAGATGCGCGAGCCCACCGGGTAGCGATCCTGGACGGTGTCCCAAGGATTGGCTTCGGTCTGGCGGATGCCCAGGGCAATCTTCTGGTTGGTCGAATCGATGTTGAGGACCACCACGTCCACCTCGTCGCCGATGTTAAGCACATCGGAGGCGCGGGCAATGCGCTTGGTCCAGCTGAACTCGGAGACGTGCACCAAGCCCTCGATGCCGGGCTCGAGCTCGACGAACGCGCCGTAGGGGGCCAGATTGACCACCTTGCCGCGCAGACGCGACCCGACCGGGTAGCGGCTCTCGATGTTGTCCCACGGATTGCTCTGCGCCTGCTTGAGGCCCAGGGAGACGCGCTCGCGCTCCAGATCCACATCCAGGATCATCACATCGAGCTCCTGACCGACCTTGAGGAGTTCGGACGGGTGCTTGATGCGGCCCCAGCTCATATCGGTGATATGCAGCAAGCCATCCATGCCATCGAGGTCCACGAACGCACCGAAGTCGGTGATGTTCTTGACCTTGCCGTGGACAATCTGCCCCTTCTCGAGCTTGGCGAGCAGGGCGTGCTTCTTCTCGGCCATCTGCGCTTCGAGCAGCTCGCGGCGCGAGACGATGATGTTGCGACGCTCGTCGGAGATCTTGATAATCTTGAAGTCCTGCGGCGTGTCGGTGACGTAAATATCCAGATCGCGCGACGGATTGACATCCACCTGCGAGCCCGGGAGGAAGGCCTCCACACCATCGACGGCCACAATCATGCCGCCGCGGACCTTGCTCTTGATGACGCCGGAAACCGTGTCGCCTTCCTTATACTTCGCGAGGATCGCCTCCCAGCGAATCTTCTCATCGGCCTGGCGCTTGGAAACCACCACCATGCCGTTATCCCCTTCGAGGTCGATCAGCAGCACATCAAACGTGTCGCCCACGTTCACCGCTTCCACATCCTCGAACTCATTGGCGTTGATCGACCCGGCCGACTTGCACCCGATGTCCACGAGCACTTCATTGCCGCGCTTGCCGGTGACCTTGCCCTTCACGATCGTGCCAGGCGCCGGAACGCTGTTCTGCTGATCCAACGCGGCGAGCAGTTCGTCGTAGAGAGCACCGGTCTTCTCGACCGCCTTCTGAGGTTTACGAATAGCCATTTGGCTTTTACTTTCTGTTACGGGCGCGCTCCGCTTGGCTTCTCCCGCAGGCTCCGCCGCGCGGTGGTTAAGCACCCGGTTGTTCATAATCCACTCCTCCCACGCAGGAGAAGTCCCCAAACTATACCACACACCTCCCCGCCAATGCAACCACTTATGCTCCTGGAGGTTCCCCAGTTTTTTGGGGGAATTGGAGCGCTTTCGCGCATTAGGCCATCATCTTATCCATAGGTGGTTAGATTGGCGAACCGTGAAGCCTCA
>SFJE01000037.1 GCA_004555175.1 Lentisphaeraceae bacterium
AATATGTACTATGTTGCGGATATTTTCGTAGTTTAGTGCGTCTCTAAGCTACTGATTTGTCTCAATTTGTTGCAAAAGCGAGCCATACATGTCCGACAAACGAAAAGTGGTTCATCTTCCACCACACATCAAGGCGCCGAGCGAATCGATCGTCGCCCCCTACGATTCCTGCTTTGTGCCGCGCGGTTTTTTGTTTCCCGAGTCGCGCGAAGACCTCACGCCCTATAGAGAATTCCCGCTTTCGGAGCCGTTTTACGTCGAGAATCCGCGCACCGATCGGTCGCACGACGACATCTTTGCCGCCGATCGGTCGGAAGATTCGTGTTTCGACTCGACGATATTGCAAATCAGCGACCTCGACGAGCTCTTGCTCGACATCCAAGGCATGGGCATGCAATACACCATGCACACGCAAATGTGCCTCCGCAGCGACTTGCAATACGAATTCCCCAGCACTTGGGACAAAACGCAATCGTTGCTCATCAATATTCCCGTTTTCTCGGAAGAGCTCTGCCTCTGGCATTACCCGATTTCGACGATGGGTTATAACGTGCAAAACACCGACCCGCCGCTCGACATCGACATGGCAAACAACTTCCCCCAACTCTTTGGCTTCCTCCCCAACGGCGACTACCGTCCCGAACTCCGCCGCCGCCACCCCGAAACCGCCTCCCCTGGTCCCATCCTCGACCCCGCCGGCCGCCGCCTCGGCACCCACACCGGTCTGGCCAACTACACCCGCGGCCAACGCAAGGGCCTGGGCATCGCCACCGGCGCGCGCGCCTTCGTCGTCGCCCTCGACCGCGCCTCCAACACCCTCACCCTCGGCCCCCGCGAAGCCCTCCTCAAATCCGCCTTCGCCGTCCGCGACCCCCATTGGCTCATCCCCCCCACCTTCCCCCTCTCCTGCCAAGCCGTCACCCGCTACCACCACCCCCCCTTCAACTGCACCCTCACCGAAGACCTCACCGTCCTCCCCGACTCCCCCCAAACCCTCCTCACCCCAGGCCAAGCCTGCGTCTTCTATCGCGGACCCTACCTCCTCGGCGGCGCCACCATCGCCGAGGAAAGCCGCTAGCTGTTAGCCGTTAGCTGTTAGCCGCGAGCGTCAGCGAGCACGCCGCGCGCGTGTGGGGGCTACTCGCCCCCACACCCCTCGGGAGCGCAGGGCGCTCCACCCCGGCCGGTGCGCCCTGCGGGCACGCCGGCTAATGGGCCGCTAGCACTCGCCAGCAGCACACCAGCACGCGCTAGCACTCGCAGCAGGGATGCGCTTACCGCGCCTCCCTGCAAGGGCCGTTGGGGGCCCGCCCCCAAGCCCCCGCCGGGCACGCCGGCTCTCTGTCATCCGTCCTCCGTCATCTGTCATCCGCGAGCGTAGCGAGCTTCGCTGTCCGCTGTCTGCTGTCTGCTGTCCGCTATTATCCGTCATCCGTCCTCTGCGAGCGTAGCGAGCCCTGTCGACTGTCGACTGTCGACTGTCCTCTGCTCGCGTCAGCGAGCTTCGCGCCCTCTACCGAATTAATAAGACGGGGCCTTGTTGGCAATAAGACGGGGTCTTGTTGCTAATAAGACGGGGCCTTATTGCCAATAAGACGGGGTCTTATTAGTTCGCCTTGGGCCGGGTTGCTTTTTCGATAGGCGATAGGCGAGAAAGCTGTCGCCGGAGGTGGAAAGTCCGGACAATGGACTGCCAGTCCCTCCGTCGCGGCACGTGCGCTGTCCGCTGGGCGCCCCGCGCCCGCCTCCCCGGCCGAAGCGCCCGCTGTCATCCGTCATCCGTCATCTCGTCCGCCCCGGGTTCGCCTCGAGGTAGGCCCGGGTTCGCCTCCCGCCCGCCCCGGGTGACCTGCGGAGCAGGCCACTGCAAAACCTTTAGCGGTGCCTTTTTCTTCTCCCCCTGCGTAGCCTTGTGTGCTTCTTTGTGCTCTCTGTGTTCTTTGTGGTTTCCTCTTGCGTAGCCATCCGCCCCGGGTTCGCCTCGAGGTAGGCCCAGGTTCGAGGTCGCCTTGGGCCGGGTTGCTTTTTCGATAGGCGATAGACGAGAACGCTGTCGCCGGAGGTGGAAAGCCCGGACAATGGACTGCCACTCCCTCCGTCGCGGCACGCGTGCTGTCAGCTGTCAGCTGTCCGCTGTCAGCTGGGCGCCCCGCGCCCCGCGCCCACAAAAACCACTTGCACGGGGGGGGGTAAACTTGCTAAACTGACCCCGTCACGTGGGAGAAGAGCCTTAAATGGCCCTTCGCCAAGTATGAAGGAAAGGATTGAGAAATGAGAACAATCACACGCTTTGCCGCGGCCATTCTCGCGGCAATAGGCCTCTCAGCATTTGCATGGGCGGATATACAGGTCGACAATGTTTCGGCATTGTCGGCATTGTCGGAATTGTCGGGATTGGAAGTCAAGGGCGGTTCATATAGTTTCGTTCAGTTTAAACTGGTTGATGATCGTTTTGCCGTCACAGGCGCGGAGGCTTTGGGGGAGGTCGTGTGGGTGAAGTCGATTGGCGTTGTCCAGCGCTCGGGGTATACCATCGCCGCGAACTCGACCCTGCGCATCCAGCAGTCAACGGGAACGAATGCGGACACGGGCATCTCAAATGACCAAAATGAGGCGGTGATTGCGATTTCGCAGCCGCTTGCGTCGTCAACAGATTCGCTGACGGTGGGGACCTTGCGGACCTATACCTTTGCGGCGCCCTTCCCGCTGAAAAAGAACACGCTCTATACGGCTAAGTTCTACAACGCGAGTGGTACTGCTGAAGACCAGCAGATTGCGATGTATAGAGATGTGACCAACCAGACCCAGACCACGCAGAACACGAACACATCCATTCACGCGAGCAAAGATGACGACTTCTCGCCCTGCGTGCGGATTATCGCGGTGGAGCGGAGCAAGCTTGCTGACGTCGGGGCATCGGCGAACTGGAGCGGCCTGTGGCCTGAGGCGCCCGCTGAGACGGACACCGTGGGCCTGAATGTGACGGCGGCGAATGCGACCTTGACGATGGACACCCCCGTAACGGTCGCAGGCCTGGCCATCGGCTCTGAGACCGCCGTCGGTCCCTTGACCCTCACCGGCACGGGCTCTCTCTCCTCTACCACCACCACTATCGCCACCGATACCGATGTCTCGGCCATCACCGCCAACCTCGGCAGGGTCTCCATCGGCTCGGGTAAGACTTTGACGGTGGGTGACAAGGGGGCATTTACCTCACTTACAGGCACGGGCGGTACGCTGGCGTTGGATGCCACGGATGCATCTATCAGCTACACCAACACAGAGGCGGAATTGGAGGCCCTGCGCACCTATAACGGCAAGGTAATCTTCAAGGGCACGAACGCTATGGGTGTGACGCTTCCTTATACCATTGGCAAGGGCACGATGTCGGCCAAGTTCGCCTTCGATGGCGGCACGCACAACTTCCAGTATGGCGCGAATTCTGAGCGGGTTCTTTTTGGGCCGCAGGGAACCGATGATGACCCGACCCTCGAGGTCAAGAATGGTGCGACCTTGAACTTCTGCACGAAGGACCTCTCCGGGTGGAAGTCTAGCCAGAACTCAGAAAAGGTGATTCTGCGCGTGCGAGGAAGCACCCTGAACTTCACGCAATACTCGGACGAAAACTCGGATAAAAGAACGGCCTACTTTAACAATCGCTTGGTGTTGGATAACGGCGCAACCGTGGACATCCAAAACGACGATGGCTATTTCCGCATGAACGGTGGTGTGCGTAACGAGGAGATAGCTCAATTAGCGATGTTGGGCGGAGAGACGGGAACGAGCGCCACCGTACAAGGCAATAAGATTAAGTTAGCTGATGACGGTTCGCCTGGCGTGGGTATTTCTGTGGGCGCAAAAGCCACATTGACAATCGAGAACAAAATTGAAGGGGCAAGCGGTCACACCTTCGCCAAGTATGGCTCTGGCACTTTGGTGCTGAGCGGGGCCTTTACGGGCTCGCCGATTACGGTGAATGCTGGCACGCTAGACTTTGCAGTGGCAGAGGGAACGCGCCCGATTACCGTGGCCATCTCTGGCTCTGGCACGGTGAAGAAGTCTGGCGCGGGTACGCTAAAGCTGACGGGCACGGTTTCGACGCCGGTGGAAGTGGCGGCAGGGACGCTTGACCTGGGCACGAATCGTCCGACGATTGGCGGCATCGCCAATGTGGCCACGCTCAAGCTCACGGCCACGACTGCCGAGGTCGTTGCGGGTGCTGTGGAGTTGCCGACGACATTGGAGGCTGCACCTGACAAGGCGCGCTTCTCGGTAGTGGATCAGGAGATTGGCAGTGTCTCGTTGGTCAATGGAACGTTGACAATTCGCTTGGCCTCGGTTACTCCAACTTGGACCTTGTCTGCTGACGGAAACACGGGTTCTTGGAATGACGGCATCACCGCCTGGCCCACCTCCGGTACCGTGATTATTGATGCAACGGCGTTGACGGTAGACGCGACGGTTGCGCTGCCGGCTTCGGCCGCCTTTGGTGAGTTGATTGTTTTGGGCTCGAGTGCCAAGACCACGCTGACGGTTGGCGCGGAGACAACGATTATGAAGCTCTCGCCCTCGGGCTATGTGGCGATGGCGGTTGATGCGGTCAATGCGATTACCGATACCAATCCGGTGACGATTGCGGCTGACGGCATCTTCGAGGTGACGACCGATGGCACTGCAACGCTCCGCAAGGCCATCACCGGCGCGGGTAAGTTTGCCAAGGGCGGCAGCGGCGTGCTCACCCTCGGCGAAAATATCACCACCACCGGCGGCTCGATCGTCCAGAGCGGCGAGCTCAAGTTCTCGTCGAATGGCTACATCAATGCGACCTCGGCCTCCTACGCGGATGCCACGGGCGATGTGCTCGTCAAGTCCGGGGCGACGCTGAACCTCGCCGGGCGCGGTTCTGACGGCGGATTGCTCCTGCGCGAGGTGACGCTCGAGGCGAATGCGACCTTTAAGAACGAGACAACTAATATTGGAACCGAACAGCGGCAGTTCCAGAAGTTGACGCTTCTCGGGGATGCTATCGTGGTAGCCGACAAAAACTTCGGCTTGCTCGCGAGCCAACATGGCGAAACGACCCTCACGCTCAATGGGCACACGCTCACGAAGCAGGGCAGCGGCAACTTCTGGCTGATGAATGCTAGGGTCAATGGTGGAGCCTCGGGGGGCAAGATTGTGGTGGAGGCGGGCTCCATTACGAATACGGTCGCGAATAAGCCGGTCACCTTCTCGACGCCGATTACGCTCGAGAGCACGCTGACCGGGACCCCCTTCAACCTGACGGGCGCTGATGTGACGGCCTCGGATAACCTGACGGCGAATGGGCCTGTCGCCTTCGCCAAGCTGATTACCGCGAGCGGAAAGACGCTTGCCGGCACGGGCACGGTGACGGTGACGAATATGACGTTGGGGGGCGTACTAAATGTGACCGGCAACCTCGTCATCAATTACACAGGCGATCCGCGGACATTTGCCAACGCCATCAAAGTTGCCGCAGCCGGTTCGTTGACGACGAAGGGGAATATTACTTGGGGCTCCGACTCGAACGAGTTCTTGGGGAGCCTCACGGTCGCCTCGGGCACGCTCTCGATTAAGACACCGGACCAAAAGTTGGGCGGCAATATCACCATTGCCTCTGATGCCATCCTGAAGATTGCTAAAACGGTGACAACGACCACCACAGGCGTGATTACTGGCGGCGGGAAACTAGTTATTGGCGATGGCTCGACGGCCTCCTCGGTGACGCTGAATGGCACCCTCGGCACCGTCACGGGCACAGGCGAGAGCGCTGAGGCTACCCATTCTTCGCCAATTCAGATTGATTCGGGGTCGAAGCTTATCTTTAACTCCGCCACGCCGACGGTGCTGACGAATGCGGCCATTTCGGGGGCCGGTTCGTTGACTATCGCCGGGAGTCGCACCTTTACCTTTGGGGAGGGCTCGAACAGCTCCTACTCCGGGGCGACCCTAGTGGAGTCGGGGGCAACCTTGGTGCTCAATTGTGACATCAACAACGATGTTGGCGTGCTCACGGCGGTGACGGCTGATACCGCGGCCGTGACGGTCAATGGCACGCTGAAGGGCCTCAAGGGTGCCTTCTATCGTCAGGTGAAGGGTAGTGGATTGATTCAAGTGCCCAGCGCTGGCGCGTTGACAATTGGGCGTGCTGATAGCGGTGTTACGGGTATTGTTGCTGGTTTCACCGGCACGATTGAGGTGGCAAGTGAGGGCACTCTCTCTTTGCCGAGTTGGGGTGGCACACATGCAGTGGCGAACTGCAATATCACGAACGATGGAAAAATTGAGGGGGGAGGGGGAAACAATGGAACAACCACGGTGACCATCTCGAATGAGAAGACGCTCAAGGGGAGTGGCGAGATTCTTCCCAATGTCACCTTCAAGAGTGGCAGTTCGCTGGATGTGAGCGCGGGTGCGCCGACGCTCTCGGTGGTCTCGGGCACGGTGACGGTGACGGGCTATACGAAGGCGGTGCAGCCAGTGCTGAAGACGGCCTCCGAGGTAACCTTTGCCGAGATTCCGGACTACACGCTGCCGAAGTCCGGGACGTGCTACTGGCTGGTCAAGAACACGGCCAAGACCCTTTCGGCCGTTGCGACGAAGGATGCCACCTGGAGCGCCTTGCCGTGGCAGAGCTCGGACAATATGGCGGTGAGCTCGGACATCTTTATGTTGGGCTTGGACCTGACGGCGAATGTCTCCGCGTCCGACTCGGCGGTTTCAACGCCCTACATTGGCTTGGATGTGGAGCATCTCGACTTCTCGAAGACGGCGCTGACCTTGAGTGGCTCGACCCTCTTCGTGCTCTATGAGGAGGGCAATACAACTCCCGCAAACTTCAAGTCGCTGACCGTAACGGGTGTGGCGGCGGTGGAGATTGCCGCGCTTAACCACGTGGTGAACGAGGTCTCGATTACGGGGACGCTTTACCCGCTCGATTCGCAGTACATCTTTGAGAATATCACGGGGGCTATAACGCTGAACAAGGCGCTGACGGGCGCCGGCACGGTGGCAGTGCTTGCCAATTGTGCTGTGACGATGAGTTCGAAGTTGGGCTCGGCCACGAACGATCTAGCGACCTTCACGGGCAATCTCCAGGTGGGGCGCGGCGCCACGCTGACCTTGACTTCGCCCATCAAGCAGGAGCTCTTGGGTGACATCGCCTGCGCCGATAATACGAGCCGCCTGGTCATCGGCAATGGCTCGCAGGCCTTTGGGTTGGTCCTCAAGGGTAGCTTCTGGACGGGGCAGACCGCCTCGACCTTCGGCGGCATCTTGGCAATTAGCAAGAACTCCTACTTCACCTTTGCTTCTTCCTCGGCCGCAACGGTGACCGGCGCTGTGGTGCAGGGCACAAGTGGCATGGGGCGCCTCACCGTTGGCGATGGCACAGCCGCCTCCACGCTCACTGTGACCGGAACGCTGGGCAATGAGCAGGTGCCGCGTATGGATGAGAGTGCCTCCCGTGGCATCTACAATGGCGCCATTGAGGTGGCGGAAAGGTCGACCCTGACGGTGGCCCCGGCGATGCAGACGCTCCTCTCGCAGCCCATCTCCGGCACGGGCATGTTGGTTATCGGCAATGGTACGGATGCGCAGACGGTTGGCCTGTCTGCCGCGAACACGGTGTCGGCCGTGGAAGTGAGGCCTCAGGCGACCTTGGAGCTCTCGGCAGGGAATAATACGCTGCTTCTGCCGGTGACCTCAAGGGTAACGGTGGCGGAGGGGGCGACGCTAGCGCTCTCTGGGGGCCAATTGGCGGCATCCGTTTCTGGCTCGGGCGAGGTGTCGGTGCCGAAGGGTGGCAACTTCACCTATTGCTATCCGGCCGATGCCGAGAATGCGTTGGGCGCGGCGAAGGTGGAGGTCGCTCCGAATGCAACGCTCACCTTGGCTGCCGAACGCAACGCTGTGACGCTGGGTGTGGACTTGCTGGTGGTTAATGGGTCGCTCAACGGCACATCGGTCGAGGGCTTGACGAGCACGCCCAAGGTTTCGCTTATGGCGGATCAGGCGCTCGGCGGCAAGGGGCAGATTCACATGCCGGTTGAGCTTGCTGAGAACGCCATTTTGGATGGCACGCATGCTATGCCTGGTGAAGCGTTGCGCTTGGAAACGGTCTCGCTTTCGTCGGTGAAGGTCAAAGCGAATAATCTCTGCAGACTCTTCTCGTGTCCTTCCTCGGAGAGCACGAAGGCGTGGCAGGTGGAGAACTTTACGTTACAGGCGGGTGCGCCAGCGGGTGCCAAAGTGGTGATACGTGAGAATGCCACCGCAAAAACGACTTTTGTGGGCGTGTCGATTCCGCCGACCATGCCAGCGGATAATGCGAATTTGCCGGAGGCTATCGCTGGGAATAGCGAGATTATGGCGGCCATTCAGGAGAAGGCCGAGGCGTGTTTGGAGTTCGTACCGATTTCCGAGATTACATCGGTCACGGCGAAGAACTCGGCGGGTGGTGCCGTTAGTGCTGATGGAGCAACGCTCTTCACGGGCTTGGAGGTGACTGTCGCGGTGACTCCTGGTGAGATGAAGGATAACGGCACCTACAAGGGCACGGCTACGGTCACCTACGACTTTGGCGTGAGTGATATTACCGTCAAGTCGGCGAACCTCACGGGTTCCGCGCAGCTCTATGTGGTGGTCTGCGCCAAGGTGTCGAATGCCACGGGTAACGAGACCAATACGGCGGATTATGCCAATGACACCACCGTTTCGCTCTTGCTCGATGGCGCTACGCCAGTAGGGGTGGTCTCCCTAACGGCAGCAGCTGATTTCACTGCGCTAGGGCTTAAGCAGAAGGTGGGCGAACGTTGGTTCGCCGTGCCGCTGGGGAACCTGAAGAAGGTCACGAACGCCTTCACGGTCCGCGCCTCGAAGAATACGCCCCCGACTCCTTAAACCATCTTTCATCCCTAACAATATATAAATCCTCGGCCCCGCAGGCAACTGCGGGGCCCCTTTGTGTACGGGTGAAAGCAGACAGCGAAGCTCGCTGACGCGAGCAGAGGCACGCAGGGGGAGCAACCACAAGTCCGAGCGAAGCGAAGGAGCTATGTCAACAAGAACACAAAGTTCACAAAGGGTTGTGGAGGCCTTGTCACGCCGAAATAGGCCTCGTGGATTAGCAACCACAAAGAACACAAAGGGCACAAAGAAAGCACGCCGAAATAGGCCTTGTGGGAAACCACAGGAAAACGCAAAAAACGCCGGAAAAGCACGCACTCCGTGCGACGGATGAACTCCTGGTCTGTGAAAGCCTACGCCACGGTTTCTGCCGCACCTCTCTCCGTCGCGGTCTTGCCGCGAACCCTTTTTGACATAGCTCCTTCGCTTCGCTCGGACTTGTGCACTTTGTGTTCTTGTTGACATAGCTCCTTCGCTTCGCTCGGACTTGTGGTTGCTTATCCTGCGTGTATTTCGGCGTGACAAGGCCTCCACAACCCTTTGTGCACTTTGTGTTCTTTGTGGTTGCTCATCCTGCGTGTATTTCGGCGTGCTCTGTGGTTGCGGGTTGCGCGAGCGGGGCGGGCGTGATTGTGGTATGATAAGTGGCACTTTTTGTGAACCCCGCTGTAATGGAGCGAAGTTGATATGTTGAAGATGCCTTTGTTTGTGGTGTCGGCGTTGGCTGCGGCCGTGGCGTTGACTGGGTGCAGTAAGACTGAGGAGCAGCCTGCCGAGGGGCAGATTGCTTCGGCTGAAGTGAAGCCGAAAGCGTCGGTGGAGAGCGATGTGGTGGCGTTGCCGCCGCCGCCGAAGGATAGCGATGTGGTTGTGAGCGTGGGGGAGACGCAGTTGACGTGGGGGGAGCTGTCGGCGAAGGTCGATGAGATGGTGGGGCTCTACGCGAGGATGACCGGCGGGGCGATTCCCACGGCGCAGTTGCCGCAGGCGAAGCAGGAGTTCCGCCGTCAGCAGGTGCAGATGTTTATTGTGGATAATGTGATTGCCGCGGCGGCCAAGGAACTTGGCGTGACGGTGGATGAGGCCTTCCGTGCCAAGCAGATTGCCGAGTTGGAGAAGCGTCAGGGGCAGAGCTTTGATGAGATTCTCAAGAGCTTCCCGCTGGGTGAGGCGGAGGCGAAGTCGATGCTCGAGAAGCAGTGGCTGGAGTTGAAGTTGCTTGAGGAAAAGGTTTTTCCGCAGGTGACGGTGGATCCGGCCGAAGTGCAGGCGGAGATTGAGAAGCAGCAGGTGGCGGCCAAGCTCCTGGATGAGGAGATGGCTGGCTACGCCAAGCAGCTCGCCGAGGGAACTGCGACCTTCGAGGATCTGGTGAAGGCCAACTCGATGATTAAGGAGGAGATGCCGTTGCCCGAGGATCGTTTGGCGCAGTTGGGGCTGACGGCCGAGGCGCAGGCGCAGCTCAAGAGCGTGCCCGAGAGTGGGATGACGCCGGTGATGGATGTGCCCGGGGCGAAGGTGATCTTCAAGGTCATCAAGCGCGAGGCCGCCAAGCAGGGCGACGCGGCGGGCGCGCAGGCCAAGCTCAATGAGATTCGCGAGCGCATTGTCAAGGGTGAGGCCACCTTTGAGGATCAGGCCAAGGTCTTCTCCGATTGCCCGAGTGGCGCGCGTGCCGGCGGCGATCTGGGCGAGTTTGGCAAGGGGGCGATGGTGCCCGAGTTCGAGAAGGCCGCCTTCGAGCAGCCGGTGGGCGAGGTGGGCCCGATCATCAAGACGGCCTTTGGCTATCACATTGTCAAGGTGACCAAGCGCGATGACGCCGCTGGGAAGGTCCAGGCCTCCCACATTCTCATCAAGGTGGAGGATACGCCCGCCACGGTGACGGTGCTCCCGCTGCTCAAGCAGTCCCCGCAGGTGCCGACGGTTGAGGCGTTGACCGCGCAGCTCACCGAGGCGCGCAAGCGCGAAGCGGCGATGAAGTTCTTTGAGGAGCAGCGCGCCAAGCAGGGGATCACCTGCACGCTCTTCCCGGAATTGGCGAAGTAAGGGGTGCGCGCTGACGCGCGCAGAAGAGCGATGACAGAGGGCAGAGGACAGGACGCGTTCCGCGATGGATCGGCCGAGGTCTCTGCCCTCCGTCATTCGTCCACAGTCCTCCCGCCTCCGTCCACGGTCCTCGCGAGCCTCCTTTCGAGTTTCCGGGCGCGGGGGCTCTTTCCGTTGCCGGCGGTGTTGCTGGCCTTTCCTGCGCTGACGGTGCTGCTCGCTTCGGTGGGCTATCTATTGGGGCTGCCGGCATCGGGGCGTTGGGCGGTGGCGGGGTTTGTCCTGGCGGGGGCGCTGGCGATTGTTGGGGGGGGCACGTGGCGCGAGGGGCTGAAGCGCGCGGGGTGGTTTGCGGTGGCGGTGGCGGCCATCTTCGCGGTGGATTCGCTCTTCCTCTTCTTCTCGTGGTGGGATGCGCAGGCCTATCATCTGCCGGCGGCACGGCTGCTTTTGGGCGGCTGGAATCCGGTCTTTGACGCCACGCGCGAAGCGATGCTCTCGGCCACGGGGGCGGACGCGCTCACCTTCAATGCCTATCATGTGGCCTATCTGCCGCGGGCGGGGTGGATATGGAGCGCGGCCACGGCGGCGCTGACGGGGAATTCAGAATCGGGCGACACGCTGATTTTGCTGGCGGCGGTGGTGCTGGGGGCGCTGTCGTGGCGGGTGACGCCGTTGCTCTTTGGTCCGGGACGGTGGAAGCGGCTCTTCTTTGCTTCGCTTACGCTTTTGTCGCCGGGGGTGGTGGCGAGTGCCTTCTGTGGCGCGCAGGATGGCACGCAGTATGCGCTGCTGCTGATCTTCCTGCTGGCGGCCTGTGCCTACCGCAAGACGGGGCGCACGGCGTGGCTTACCTATGTGACGCTGGCGCCGGTGTTGGGGTGCAACTTGAAGTTTACGGGGATGCTTTCGCTGGTGCTCTCGGCGGGGCTCTTTACGGTGCCAGTGCTGTGGCGCGCGGTGCGCGAGGGGCGCGCGCACGCCTTTTGGAAGTGGCTGATTGCCAATGCCGCCGGCTTTGCGCTGGCGCTGACGGTGGGCTTTTCGCCCTACCTAACCAACTGGGCCAACCACGGCGGTCCGCTCTACCCCGAGCACACCTTCTCCAAGACCGAGCCGCTGCCGGCGATGACGGCGGACTTTGACCTGCAGAATGATGATGCGGCCGAGATGGGCTACTGCGGGCGCCTGGTGAATGCCTATCTCTCCAAGTATCTCGCCCATCGCTACTACGAGTGGAAGCTGGGGCGCAAGCCCTTCCGGCCGATCTTCCACCTCGACCAAGTGGGCGGGTTGGGGCCGGGCTTCCGCATTGTGATGTGCCTCACGCTCCTGACGCTGTGCTTCACGCGGCGGTGTGCGGTGCCGTGGCTCCTGGCGGCCATCCTGCTGACCTCCTTCCTCCAGCCCACCAAGACGATGGGCTATGTGCGCTATGTGCCGCAGTTGTGGATGTTCCCGCTCTTAGTCTGCTTCAATGCCATCACCGCCAATGTGCCGCGCAGTCCCTGGTGCGGGCGGCTCTTGGGGACGGTGGGGATGTCGATTATGGCCTCGAGCTCCTACCTCTTTGCCATTGGCAAGCTCTTTATGTCGCTGGGGCTGAGCGTCTACGCCCTCTCGATGGTTCAGGCGATGGGCAGCGAGGCGGCCCCGCGCGTCTACACCCTCTCCCTCCACGATCGCTACCGCGAGGATGGTCGTTGCCTGGCCGCCTGGGAGACGCTCCCGCGCGGCATTCCCGCCCCGCATGTCTTCGACTTCTACTATCGCGCCATGCTCCCGGAGTGTGGCATTCGCACCCCCGCTTGGCAATCCCCCGCGCAGATGCGTGAGCTGCGTGCCGCCGGCACCCCCTGCTTCTATTTGGGCGAGAACTTCTGGTATTGGCCGCAGGATCCCACCCTCATTCGTCTGCCCGGCATGCACGACTACGCCGGTCAGCCCCACAAGCCCTTCTCCGTGCGCAATGTGCTCGGCGTCATCGCCCGGACCCTCCCCGAGCTCCCGGGTCACCTCCGCCGCATGGCCGTCTTCCGTTGGCGCCAATTCACCCACGCGCTTTGAGTTAGGATTGCGCGATGGCCGAACCCCTTTCCAAGCCCCTTCCCCCTGAGGCGCCCGCGCCGAAGCCGCCCCGGCAGGCGCCAGCTCCCGCCCCGGAGGGCCATCCGCTCCGCCCGTGGGCGCTGGCTGCGTTGGGGTTGTCCCTGGGGCTCTTGGCGCTCAATGTCTGGTTTGGGCCGCTCAATCAAGATGAGGGGTGGGGGCTCTACGCAGCCCGGCGCGTGATGGTCGGCGCGCTGCCCCATCGCGACTTCTTCTTCACCCAAGGCCTTCTCTTCCCAATCCTCTACGCGGCCTTCGGCTGGGCGTGGTCGGCCCTCGGCCTCTTGGGCGGGCGAATCCTGACGGCCCTCTTTGGTCTGGCGGCCCTCCTTTTGGCCGATGGCTGCGTCACCTCCGGGTGCCGGCGGGTGGACGAGCGGTGGGCTGCGCGCGTGACGCTTTGGAGCCTGCTGGGGCTGAATGTGTGGTATGGCTATTTTACGGTGATCCCCAAGACCTACGCGCTTTGCACGCTGGGGATTGCCGGGGCGCTGCGGCTCTTGACCGGACTGCGGCGCGATGGCTCGGGGCTCGACCCCCTCTGCGCGTTCGCCGCCGGGGCGCTCTTGGCCCTGCTGGCCGATATTCGCCTGTCGATGGGCGTGCTCTTGCCGGTGGTGACGGCGTGGTTGTGGTGGCATCGCGCGCAGATAGGGCGCCGGGCGTGGTGCTGGTTTGGTGCCGGTGCGGTCGCCGGGCTGGGGGTGGCCTTTGGTCCCGAACTCATCGGCTGGCCGGCCGAGCTCTTGGCCGCAATTCGCTTCCATAGTGCGCGCGCGCCGATGGGGCTCCTGGGGCGTGCGGGGTGCGTGGCGCGGTGGCTGCGCTTCAATCCGCTTCTCGCCTTTTGGATGATTCTACTCGGGTGGCTGCAGGTGACGGCGCGTCCGGCCCTGAAGCGGGCGAGCGCCGAGCGCGCGTGCTTGGCCAATCTGTGGCTCTGGTGCGCGGTGGCGTTGGGGCTGGTGCACCTCTGCGCGCCGGTGCCTTACGAGGATTATCAGGTGCCCGCCACGCTGCCCTTGGCGATGGGGGTGGCCTTTGCCTTCACGCGCCTGCCCTTCGATTCGCTGCGCCTCGCGCTCGCCAAGGTGATGGTTCCGGCGGCCCTTGCGCTCACCTGCCTGGGCTCGCCCCTCATTCAGGATTGGGTGGCCTTGCCGCAGGACCGCTTTTGGATCCGCCTCAAGCCCGAGAGCGACCTCGCGGCCTTGCGCCGCGTGGGCCAGCACCTGCGCACCTGGGCCGCCGCGCGCGGCGAGCGCGTGCTCTGGACGCAGGAGACGTACCTCGCCGTCGAGGCCGGGCTTGAGGTCCCCCGCGGCCTCGAGATGGGGCCCTTCTCCCCGCCCGGCGCGGTGCCCAGCGCCGAGGGACCGAAGCTCGCCGCTTGGGCTGGCTACACCTATGCCCTCCGTTTTCCCGATTTGGCCCCGGCGCCCGACCGCGACGAGCGCTTGGCGCATCTGCGCCAGGTCTATCCCAACACGCTCCTCCAATGGCCCGACTTCGGTCAAGGGCACACCGTATTAACCATTGCCGAAAGGTGAAGCGATGAAGATCCGCCTGCTTTCTGCCTTTGCCGCGCTCTCCTCTGCCATTCTCCTGGCCGCGCTCTGGGCGCCCTTCAATCAAGCGGCTGCCGCGTGGTTTGCGCTCGTGCCGCTGTTGCTGCTGATTCGCCGGGTGAGCCCGCGCGCGGCCTTTGGGTGGGGCTGGCTCTGCGGCTTTGTCACCTGGTGTGTGCAGTTGGGGTGGATGCTGCGCCTAACGGAGAATGGCGGGCCGTGGCCGTTGGTGGTGCCGGCGTTGGCGGGGCTGAGCGCGGTGCTTGCGCTCTTTATTGGCGCCTTTGCCGCCACGGCCGCGCGGCTTCGCCAAAAGGTGCCGCCGCCGCTGGCGCTGCTCTGCACCGTGCTCCTCGAGCCGATGCTCTGGGCCGGGGCGGAGATTTTGCGCTCGAAGATCTTTACGGGCTTTGCGTGGAACCCGTTGGGGCTGGCGTGTTCGGAGGCGGTGCCGGTGATGCAATTGGCCTCGGTGGGCGGGGTGACGTTGGTGAGCGCGCTGGTGGTTGCGGTCAATGGCGCGGTGGCCACGCTCTGCGAGCGCTGTTGGTTGGGGGTGACCGGGCGTCTGCCGCGCGATTGGCGTGGGCGCCTGCTGCTCTCGGCCGAGAGTCTGTTGCCGTTGGCGCTGCTGTTGGGAACCTTTTTGTGGGGGCTCGGGCGGATGAAGGCCTATACGCAAGCGCCGCACACGCAGGCCACCATTGTCTGCGAGGCCACGCAGGTGCCCTGCATCTTCACGGGCAAGCAGGTGCCGCCGATGTGGGAGAGCGAAAACGCGCAGAAGGCCGAGCTGCTGGCGATGTTGCCCCAGAAGCCCGATCTCTGGCTCTGGCCGGAGAGTTCTGCCGCCGGGTGGGTCTTTCCCCTGCACGGCGAGCCGCAGGCGCGGTTGGGCTCGCTGGCGCGCAAGGCGGGTGTGCCGCTCTTGGTGGGCGGGCTCTACTTCAAGCGCGCCGGGGGGCAGCGGGATGAAAACTACAACGCCGCGCTCCTCTTCACCGGGAATGGTCTCGACAGTCGCCAGGTCTACGGCAAGCGCCACTTGGTGCCCTTTGGCGAGTATATCCCCGGCGACACCCTCTTCCCCGCGCTCCAGCGCTTCGCCCCCACTGGCGTGAGTAGCACCCCTGGCCGCGAGGTGGTGGCTGTGCGTCTGCCCTCGGGGCTGGTGGTTGGGCCGCTGATTTGCTTTGAAGATACGGTCTGCGATGTGGCGCGCGAGTCGGTCCTTGCCGGCGCGCAGGTGCTGGTGAATATGAGCAATGATGCGTGGTACGCCCCCTCCGCGCAGGCCGCGCAGCACGCCCGTCACGCCCTCCTGCGCGCCATTGAGTGCGGGGTGCCGATTATTCGCTCGACCAATGGCGGGCAGAATGCCGCCTTTGATGCCGTTGGTCGGCCGATTGATGTTGAGGCCTTCCCCACGCGTTTGCCAGTTTCCGCGCAGCCCTTTGCCGGGGTCTATCTGCGGTGGGGGGATCTCACCTTTGGGGCGGGGTGCGTGCTCTTGCTTTTGGGCGTGTGGCTGGCGCGCTTTGCCTGCCGGCTGCCTCGCGCGTGCTGCTTGATGGCGCTTGTGTTCGGGGCGGGGATGCTGTCGGCCGCCGAGCCGCTCTTGCCCACCGCCGAAATGGCGATGGATGATGGGAATCTCTCGCTTGCCGAGCGCACGGCCAAGAACCTCCTCGCCACGCTGGGTATCTCGCCCGAGGAGCGGATTAAGGCCGAAGAGGTGCTTATTCGCGCCCACTTGGCCAAGCGGGAGTGGGCCGAGGCACTCGCGCGTATCGAGGCGACCGCCGAGTTGCCCGTGAGCCACCGTCTCGCCTTCCAGCTTGCCGCCTATAATGGGCGCGGGGATTACGCCAAGGCCTTGGAGGCCTACGCCCAGGCCGCCGTGGGCACCGAGGATGCTTGGGGCGTGGCCGCCCTGCGGATGGTCCTGCAGGCCGAACTCGAGCTGGGCAAGCACCTGCCGGCGGCTTCGCACTTCCCGAATGCCACCTCCCGCGCAGCCTTGCTGGCCGCCGCAGAAAAGGCCGATCGCGGGGGGATCTATCTCTCCTGCGCCCTGGCCTTACCTAAGGCCTTTGCCCAGGCCGAAAATCGCGCTCAGGCCGTGGCCTGTCTCGATCGCCTCTTGGCGCTCAAGGGGCTGACCTCGGTCATCGAGGCGCGCTTGGCCCTCGCCGCCGCCGAGCTGGATGCCGAGCGCGAGGCCAAGGTGGCGCACGCCCGGCGCGCCCTCTCGGCCGCTCGCGAGGAGGCCACCCGCCGCACCGCCCTCGCCCTGCTGGGGAAGCTCTTGTGCGAGGAGGCCGCCACCCGCGAGGAGGGGCTCCAACTGCTGGATGAGGCGATTCGTCTGAACCCCTCCGCCGCCGAGGTCCCCGAGCTCCTGCTCTTCTCTGCCGAGACCCTTCAGCGCGCCGGCGCCCTCGCCGAGGCGCTCAAGGCCTACGATCAGTACCTCTCCGGCTACGACCTGCCCGAGTTCCGCGCTCGCGTCCGTCAGGGTAAGGCCCGCACCCTCCTCCAGCTCAACCGTCCCGACGAGGCCCTTGCCGCGTTTACCGAGGCGGCTGACTTCGAGTCCTCGCCCGACCGCCGTCAGGGCTTGCTCTTGGAGGCCGCCGAGGCCGCCATGGGCGCCAAGCGGCCCGCCCGCGCCGCCGCCCTCTATCGGAGTCTCGATTCCGCCGATCCTGCAATCCGGCTGCGTTTGGCTCGCGCCTTGGAGGCCGATGGAAAGGTCGCCGAGGCCCTCAAGGCCTATGCCGAGGTGCGCGAGTTGCCTGATGCCCACCCCGAAGATGTCTTCGTGGCGAGCGCGCGCTTGGGCGAGTTGCTCTGCGCCCAGGGGCGGCAAATCGATGCCGTGGCCGAGTACTCCCGCGCCCTCGGAAGGTTGCAAGCGCCGCAATTCCAGGAGCCGCTGCGCGCCACCCGCGCCCGTACCTACTACGCCCTCGGGCAGCTTGATAAGGCTCGCGACGACTTCGCCCTCCTGCAGAGCGCTGTCGACCCCGATTGCGCCGCCGAGGCCCGCTTCTTCCTCGTCCTGTGTCTCTATGGGCTCGGTGAAGAGGAGCGCGCCCGCGAACTCGCCAGCGCCTATGTGGCCGCCTATCCCGATTCGCCGCGGATCCCTGATCTCCTCCTCTGGCTCGCGAAGAGCGACTTTAACCGCGGCGCCTACGCCGCCGCCACCAAGGTCTTTCTCGACTTCACCCGTCGCTGGCCCAAGGATGCACGCGTGCCTCAGGCGCTCTTCCTCGCCGCCCGCGCCGCCTATCAGGATAGTGACTACGCCCAGTGCGTTGAACTCGTGGGGCGCTTGGCGAAGGACTTTCCCCGCGCCGAACGCTTGTCTGATGCCCGCTTCCTGCAGGCCGAGGCCTTGATGGAGCTCGCCCGCCACGCCGAAGCCCGCGACTTGCTCGATGCTCTTATTCGGACCTCCCCCACCGCCTCGTGGATCGGGGAGGCCTATGGTCGCCGCGGCGATTGTCTCTTGCTGACTGCTACCGATGACCCCGCCCGATACGCCCTCGCCCTCGAGGCCTATCGCGAGGCCCTTGCCCACTTGGAGAGCGACCCCGATACCGCCCTTGCTTATCAGTACAAAATCGGACGAATCTTCGAAAAGCAGCTCCGCCGAGAGGATGCCGCCGCTCAATACTCCAAGCTGATCTATCGCGTCCTCTCTCGCCCCGAGATCTACTCCGATCAGGGCCTGCGTTACCTCCAAAAGGCCCTCATCCAACTGCGTACCATCGAATTCGCCCGCGGAAACCGCTCCGGTTACGAAACCCTCCTCCGCCGCCTCCGCCACGCGAAACTCGTCGACTGAGCCCCCGGCCGGCCGTCTGGTGTGGGGGCTACTCGCCCCCACGCCCCTCGGGAGCGCAGTGCGCTCCACCCCGGCCGGTGCGCCCTGCGGGCACGCCGGCTAATGGGCGCTAGCACGCGCCAGCACACGCCGCACGCCAGCACGCGCAGCAGGGATGCGCTTACCGCGCCTCCCTGCAAGGGCCGTTGGGGGCCAGCCCCCAAGCCCCCGCCGGCCGGCCCGGATTTTCCGGAATTTCCGGCATTTCCGGCATCTCCGGGCCCCGCGCCGCACCCCCTGCCGCGCGCCGCGCCCCCTGCCGCGCCAGGCTGGCCCCCCCGGCCGCTCCAATGGCCGCGCCCTGGCCTCCGCCCCGCCTGGCGTGTGAGCCGCTTACCGAAAGGCCAGCCCTCCTCCTGCTGTTTGCGGTTGTGTGGCGCGGCATATTTGCCGCGCAGGGCGCGCCGCGCCCGCCCAGGCGCCCCTTTTGCTATACTGCGCGGGTATGATGCAGATGTTATCACCGGCGAAGGTTAATGTGACCCTGAGGGTGCTTGGGGTCCGGGAGGATGGGTTTCACGCGTTGGATTCGGTGGTGGTGCCGGTGGGGTTGTGCGATGCGGTGACGCTGGCGCGCTCGGCGGAGACGACGCTCTCGGTGGTTGGCGAGGGGGTGGAGCTGGGGGCGATGCCGGCGGATGCGGAGCAGAACTTGGCGGTTCGGGCGGTTCGGCTGTTGGAGCGGGAGGTGGGGCGCTCGCTCCCGACGCGGCTGGAGATCCGCAAGCGAATCCCGTTGGGCGGGGGGCTGGGCGGGGGGAGTTCGAATGCGGCGACGGTGTTGCGGGGGGTGAACGAACTGTGGGCGCTGGGGGTGGCGCGCGAGCGGTTGTGCGAACTGGGGGCGGAGTTGGGGTCGGATGTGGCGCAGTTTGTGCTGGATGGGTTGGTGCGGATGCGCGGACGCGGGGAGGTGGTGGAGCGCGCGGCGGGGCGTTTTGGGCCGGGGGTGTGGATGGTGCTAGCTAATGATGGGACCCATTGCCCCACGCCGGCGGTCTACCGGGCCTACGATCGCGCGCCGAGTGCGGGGGAGAAGTTGACAAATGGGAATGATTTGTGGGATACTGTGCGCCTCTCTTTCCAAGCGGGAGAAGTTTCGCGCGTGGCTAAAGTGGTCGGGAACGACCTGGAGGCGGCGTGTTTTGGGCTTTTCCCGGGGGTTGCCCGGACGGCGGAAGCCTTGCGGGCGGCCGGCTGCCAAGGGGTCACGCTCTGTGGCAGCGGCGCAACGGTCTTTGGGCTGGTGCGCAGCCGCGAGGAGGGGGAGCGGGCGCTCGGGCATCCGGCTTTGGCGGGGTGTTGGCGAGCATGTGTTCAGACGCTGCCCGATGGTGTAATGGCAGCACACGGGCCTTTGACGCCCATAGTCATGGTTCGAATCCATGTCGGGCAACCATAACGGTTGGCGCAGCGTCTGGTAAACGAGGAAGAACGATGGAAAACTTACAGGTTTTTTCCGGAACAGCCAATCGGCCTTTGGCCGAGAAGATTGCCGCGTGCATCGGCACCACACTGGGCGCGGTGGATATTCGCCATTTCCCGGATGGGGAGACGTGGTGCAAGATGAGCGACAATGTGCGCGGGGCCGACCTCTTCCTCGTGCAGCCGATTTGCAAGCAGCCCAATGAGATGTTGATGGAGCTGCTGATTATGATTGACGCCGCGCGCCGCGCTTCGGCCGAGCGCATCACGGCGGTGCTTCCCTATTTTGGCTATGCGCGCCAGGATCGCAAGGATCAGCCGCGCGTGCCGATTACTGCCAAGCTCGTGGCGAACCTCCTCGTTGCCGCCGGTGCCAACCGCGTGTTGACGATGGACCTGCACGCCGCGCAGATTCAAGGCTTTTTCGATATTCCCGTGGATCACCTTCACGCCGCGCCGGTTATGGTGAAGTACCTGCGCGAAATGAAGCTCGCTAAGCCGCTTGTCGTTTCTCCCGATACCGGCGGGGTCAAGACGGCTTACGCTTATTCGCAGATGCTGGGCACCGGCCTGGCCATCGTTGCGAAACAGCGTTTGGGTGCCGCGGAAGTGGATGCGTTCAGCGTCGTCGGTGACGTCGACGGCTGTGACGTGATTATGGTCGACGACATGACGACGACTTGCGGGACGCTTTGTGCAGCTGCGAAGCTCCTGAAGTCTCGCGGCGCGCGCAGTGTGCGTGCCGTTGTCTCGCACATCCCCCTCACGCAGGTGGGCATCGACCGCCTGCGCGCCAACGATGGGCTCATTGAAGAGCTGATCACCACCGACTCCATTCCCCTGGATGAATCCATCTCGGGCTTGCCGTCGATCAAGGTCCTCTCCGTGGCTCCCTTGCTGGCCGAGGCAATCACGCGCATCCATAACAACCAGTCCGTCTCCTCGCTCTTCCGCCTGTCGTAAGCGCGAGCGATGGACCTTTCCAGAAACCAAGGACACACACATCCATGAATCAGATCACACTCAACGCCTCCGTGCGCACCGAGCAGGGATCCAAGGCCGCCGGTCGTTTGCGTCGCGCGGGGAAGATCCCCGGCGTCATCAAGCGTATGTCGGGGGAGTCGACCCTCATTGAGTTGGATGCCCACGCCTACGATATGACGATGCGCGCCCACCACGGCGATCAGCTCCTCGTCGCGATCGATCTCGGTGGCACCAAGCTCTCCGCGCTCCTGCGCGAAACCCAGCACGATGTGATGACCGGCAAGGTCTCGCACGTCGACTTCGGTGAAGTTGATATGGGCCACACCGTGCGCGTGGAAATCGCCATCAACCTCGTGGGCACCCCCGACGGCGTCAAGAATGCCAATGGCGTGCTCGAGCAGGAACTCCGCGCCATCCACGTCGACTGCTTGCCCTCGGACATCGTCGAAAGCTTTGACATCGACGTCTCCGCCCTCAAGGTCGGTGATTCGCTCCTCGCTTCGCAGCTCAACCTCGGCGAGAAGTATCACGTTACAACCCACAAGGATACCGTCGTGGCCGCCGTGGTCGCCGCCGATGAAGAGATCGAGCTGCCCGCCGCCGCCCCCGCTGACGGTGCCGCCGCCGAGCCCGAAGTGATCGGCGCGAAGAAGGCCGACGCGGCCGACGCGTCTGCCAAGAAGTAATCCACTGGCCGGCCGCGTTCGCGCGGTTGGGCCCTGGCAACGTAAGCAATGAAAGTGTTGGTTGGTCTCGGGAACCCCGGCGCACAATACGCCCAGACTCCCCACAACCTCGGCTTCCTGGCCCTCGATGCGCTCGCTGCGCAGCTCGGAGCAGAGTGGAAGAACGAACCGCGCTTCAAAGCCCTCGTTGCCAAAGTCCTTCGCAAGGGGGAGACGCTGTGGCTGCTTAAGCCGCAGACCTACATGAACCTCTCTGGAGAGAGTGTGGGCCCCTTTCTGAAGTACTACGGCGCAAGTGCCGATGACTTGCTCGTCTTGAGCGACGATTGCGACCTGCCCCCCGGGCAGCTCCGTCTCCGCCCAGCCGGTTCCGCCGGCGGCCATAACGGCCTCAAGAGCATCATCGCGCATGTCGGCACCGAAGCCTTTGCCCGCCTCCGCCTTGGAGCCGGGCGCCGCGCCGGAGAGCGCAGAGGATTGATTGACTTCGTCCTCCACCGCTTCTCCCCCGAGGAGGCCGAGGAAGCCGCGCAGACCGCCCAGCGAGCCGCCGAAGCGGCACTTTGCTGGATCGACTGCGGCACCGCCGAGGCCCAAAACCGCTATAATGCCCCCCGGCAACAAACCCCTTAGGAATTGTAATGAAGCAGTACGACGCACATTTCATCTTCGTCCAGAACGGCCGCGACGAGGCCTGGGCGAAAACCATCGAGCGGATGCAGGGCGAGATCACCCGCATCGGCGGCAAGGTCCTTGACACTCAGGATCTTGGCAAGAAGACCTTCGCCCGCGTTCAGCAGAAGAAGGAGAGCGGCACCTACCTCACCATCCGCTTTGAGTTGGATGCCGCCAAGGTCAACGAGCTGCGCGCTCGCTATGCCCTCATCGAAGAGATCTTCCGCCTGCAGATCCTTGCGATCGACCCGATCGTGGAGGCGAAGCTGGCCAAGCAGGCCGCCGAGAAGAAGGCCCGCCAGGAAGCCGCCGCTAAGGCCGCCGCCGAAGCCGCCCCCGTGGAAGCCTAACAACCTAACGGGAAACTTCGATGGCTGCAACCCTCAACAAAGTCTTCCTTATGGGGAACCTCACGCGGGATCCCGAAGTGAAGCAGACCCCCTCGGGCGAGACCGTCGCGGATATGAGCCTGGCGGTGAGCGAGCAGTTCCGTTCGCGCACCACCAACGAAGTCCGCGAAGTGGTCACCTACGTTGATGTAACGGTCTGGGGGCGCGTGGCAGAAAACTGCGGTCAGTACCTGACCAAGGGACGCCCAGTGTTTGTTGAGGGCCGTTTGGTCACCGACTCCTGGGAAGACAAGACCACCGGCCAGAAGCGTAGCCGCCTGCGCGTGCGCGCTGACCGTGTGCAGTTCCTCTACTCGCCCAACGCCAACCGGCGCGAGACGAGTGGCGCGACCGCTAGCAGCGAGTGGGCCCCCGCTCCCGTAGCTCCCATCGCTCCGGCCCCTTCCCCGGCGCCGGCCCCGGCCGCCGCCCCTGAGAGCCAAGACCCCGAAGATCTCCCCTTCTAACCACTCTGTAAGCAAGGAATTTCACCATGCCTATGAAACCCAAACGCCCCGGTTCCCGCAAGCCGAAGACCGATTTGGTCCCTCGCAAGCGTCAGCCCATCATCGAGCCCACCGAACTCGTCGACATCAATAACGTCGAGCTCCTGAGCCACTTCATCACCGAGTACGGCAAGATCATCCCTGCGCGCGTCTCGGGTGTCACCGCCCTCCAGCAGCGCCACATCAAGAAGGGCATCCGCCGCGCTCGTAATATGGGCCTGCTCGCCTAACCCGAAAGGAATGACACCATGTCCGTTCAAGTGATTCTGATGGATGATGTCGCCCACCTCGGTAAGATTGGCGACACTGTGCATGTGCGTGATGGCTACGCCCGCAACTACCTCCTGCCCAAGGGCCTCGCTGAGCCCGTCACCAAGAATGCCCTGCGCAAGCTCGAGAAGATCCGCAAGGAGCGCGAAGAGCTCCTCAAGATCCGCAAGGCTGAGGCGCTCGACAAGGCTTCCAAGCTCAAGGGCCAGACCCTGACGATCGCCGTCAAGGCCGTCGAGGGCGACGAAGAGGGCAAGCTCTACGGTTCGGTCACCGCCGCTGACATCGCCAAGGCGCTCACCGACGCCGGCGTGGCGGTTGATCCGGCGATGGTTCTCCTCGCCGAGCCGATCAAGAAGTTGGGCACCTTGGAAGTGACCATCGCCCTGATGAGCGAAGTCTCCTGCCAGCTCAATCTCGCGATTGTCGCGGAATAAGCGCGGAAAGCACAAAAACAAATCCGGGGTGGCGCCAGCCGCCCCGGATTTGTTTTGTGTAGATGACAGTTGACGGAGACTGGATGACAGCGCATGCCGCAATCCTCTTTTCTGTCCGCTGTTCTCTCTCCTCCCTCCTTAGACGAGAAAGGCACCGCGGTTGCGGTGCCTTTCTCGTCTAAGGGGCCTCTGCTTCCTTACAAACAGCTATGGCAGGTGCGGGCGATGACCTCGTCCTGATGCTTCTTGCTGAGGTTGATGAAGCGCACGGCGTAGCCGGAGACGCGGATCGTCAAGTTCGGATACTTCTCCGGGTGCGCCTGGGCATCGCGGAGGAGGTCGGTATTGAAGACGTTGACGTTGAGGTGGTGCGCGCCCTGGACGAAGTAGCCATCCATCAAACGGGTGAGCTTCTGGACCTGCTCGGGCTCCACCTTGCCCAGCGCCATCGGGTTGATGGTGAAGGTGTTGGAGATGCCGTCGCGGCAGGCGTCGTAGTTAAGCTTAGCCACGGAGTTGAGGGAGAAGGTGGCGCCGGAGGCGTCGCGCCCGTGCATGGGGTTGGCGCCGGGGGCGAAGGCTTCGCCGGCCTTGCGGCCATCGGGGGTGGCACCGGTGTTGCGGCCGTACATCACATTGGAGGTGATGGTGAGCAGCGAGAGGGTGTGCTCGGCGCCGCGGTAGCAGGGGGTCTTCTTGAGTTCGGCATAGAAGAACTCGGCGAGCTCCTTGGCTATGGCGTCCACGCGGTCGTCATCGTTGCCGAACTTGGGGAAGTCTCCCTCCACCTTGAAGTCGACGGCGAGGCCGGCTTCGTTGCGGATGGGGGTCACCTTGGCGTACTTGATGGCCGAGAGGGAGTCGGCCGCCACGGAGATACCGGCGCAGCCGAAGGCCATCCAGCGATGCGCGAGGTGCGTATCGTGCAGGGCCATCTGAATCTTCTCGTAGGCGTACTTGTCGTGCATGTAGTGAATGACGTTCATCGTGTTCACGTACTGATGCGCGAGCCAGGAGAGGAGCTTCTTGTAGCGGGCCATCACGTCCTCGTAGTCGAGCACGCCCTCGGCCGGGAGGTCGCTCACCGGGCCGACCTGCTTGCCCTTGATCTCCTCGCGGCCGCCATTGATGGCCATCAGGAGCACCTTGGGCAGATTGCAGCGCGCGCCGAAGAACTGCATGTCCTTGCCGATGGTCATCGCCGAGACGCAGCAGGCGATGGCGTAATCGTCGCCAAAGCGCTCGCGCATCAGGTCGTCATTCTCATACTGCACCGAGTCGGTGACGATCGAGACGTGCGCGCAGTAGTCCTTCCAGCCCTGCGGCAACGCCTGAGCCCAGAGCACGGTCATATTCGGCTCGGGCGCGGGGCCGAGGTTCTCGAGGGTGTGGAGCACGCGGAAGGTGGTCTTGGTGACCAGCGTGCGGCCGTCCAGGCCCATGCCGCCGAGGGACTCGGTGGTCCAGGTGGGGTCGCCAGCGAAGATGTCGTTGTACTCGGGGGTGCGCAGCTGGCGGTTCATCCGCAGGTGGAGCACGTAGTCGTCGATGAGCTCCTGGGCGGTCTCCTCGGTCAGGACGCCGGCGGCCAGGTCGCGCTCGATATAGATATCCAGGAAGGTGGCGGTGCGGCCGAGGCTCATCGCCGCGCCATTCTGCTCCTTGATGGCGGCCAAGTAGCCCAAGTAGGTGGCCTGGATGGCCTCGCGGGCAGTCACGGCCGGCTTAGAGATGTCGATGCCATACATCTTGGCCATCTCCTTCAAGCGGCCAAGGTAGTCAATCTGGCGCCAGACATCCTCGCGCAGGCGGATGGTTTCATCATCCATCACCGCATCGGGGGCGGTGCCGATCTGGTCGAGGTCCTTCTGCTTCTCCTCGATGAGGCGGTCAATGCCATAGAGCGCCACGCGGCGATAGTCGCCGATGATGCGCCCGCGGCCATAAGCATCGGGCAACCCGGTGAGCACATGGGCCGAACGCAGCGCGCGCATCTCCTTGGTGTAGGCGCGGAAGACGCCGTCGTTGTGCGTGGTGCGATAGGTGAACTCGGTCTTGAGCTTTTCGCTCAGATGATAGCCATAAGCCTCGGCCGCCTGCTCGGCCATCCGCATGCCACCGAAGGGGTTGACCGAGCGCTTCAACGGCGCATCCGTCTGCAGACCCACAATCAACTCATTGTCCTTGTCCAGATAACCGGGCTTGTGATTGAGCAGGCTGGAGGCGTTGTCCGTATCCACATCGAGCACGCCACCCTTGTCAAACTCTTCCTTATGCAGGCGCTCATACTCGGCATTCACCTTCTGCGTGCGCGCCGTCGGGCCCACCAGGAAGGACGCATCGCCCTCGTAGGGCGTGTAGTTGGTCTGGATAAAGTCGCGGACGTCAATGGACTTCTCCCAAGCGCCGGACTTAAATGCGGGGTACTGGAACATCTCGTATCCTCCGTTTTTTCGTTGTGAGCTCTCAACCCGTGCGACCACTGCCGCTCATCAAGCTGAGAAAGTGCCCACACTATATCACAACCTTTCATATTAGAGCAAGCTAATTCCGTGATTCAGGTATTGGCAAGTGACGGTGGAATGTGGGATAGTATGGGGCACAAGGAGGCGCGATGGTTATGAGCGAGTATGATGCGACCGATGGCGTGGCGCAGGTGGGCGACTTCGCCCGGCTGGACTTGGCGCGTTTGGCGCGGACGGGGATGGCCGAGACGGTTTACTGCGCGGGGAAGACGCCCGAGCAGGCGGTGGCGATCTTTGCGGCCTTTGCGCGGGCGGGTCAGGCGGCGTTGGGGACGCGGTGCTCGGCGGCGGTGGGCGCGGCGGTGGAGGCGGCGGTGCCGGGGGCGCGCTATGAGGCGGTGGGGCGGACGCTTCAACTGCCGGGGGCGAAGCGGCCGGTGCACGGGCAGGTGGCGGTTTGTACGGGGGGCACGGCGGATCTTCCGGTGGCGGAGGAGGCGGCGCAGACGGCGGCCTTCTTTGGGGCGGAGGTGGTGCGCTTTTATGATGTGGGGGTGGCGGGGTTACAGCGGCTGTTGGGTCAGCTAGAGGCGATTCGGCGGGCGGATGTGGTGATTGCGGTGGCGGGAATGGAGGGGGCGCTGGCGACGGTGTTGGCGGGGTTGGTGGAGGTGCCGGTGATTGCGGTGCCCACGTCGGTGGGTTACGGCGCGGCCTTTGGGGGTCTGGCCCCGCTCTTGGCGATGCTCAATGGGTGCGCGGAGGGGGTGAGCGTGGTCAATATCGATAATGGCTTTGGTGCCGCCGCGCAGGCGTGCCGGATGTTGCGGTTGCGTAACAAGGAGTGACAGACGATGAGTACCTACCTTTACATCGAGGGCAGTTGCGGGGCGAGCGGGGATATGCTGGCTGCGGCGCTGCATGCGTTGGGCGGGAGTGAGGCGAAGGTCCGCGCGGCCTTGGCCCCGCTCGCGGACGAGGGGTTGCGGTTTGCGTGGCAAAAGGCTGCTTCGCACGGGATTGCGGGCGAGCGCTTTGCAGTGGAGCTGCCCGAAAGCTTCGGAAAGGATGCGCACCACGCGCCGCACGCAGGGCACGGTCATGCGCACGCCCACCGTCATCTAACCGATGTGCAGGCGATTTTGGCGCGGCTGCCAATGGAACCTCGAGCTCGGGCATTGGCCGAGGCGGCCTTTGCGTTGGTGGCCGAGGCGGAGGCCGAGGCACACGGGTGTGCGGTGGAGGAGGTTCACTTCCACGAGGTGGGGGCGCTCGATTCGATTGCCGACATTGTGGCCACAGCGGTGCTCTTTGCCGACTTAAGGGTGACCGGGTGCGTGGTTGAGGCGCTGGCCGAGGGGTGCGGAACGGTCCACTGCGCGCATGGGGAGCTGCCGGTGCCAGTGCCCGCGGTGCTCAATATCGCCCGGAAGACGGGTCTGCCCTTGGAGCGGACGGCGGTGCGCGGCGAGCGGGTCACGCCCACAGGGATTGCCTTGGCGGCTGCGATGCGGACGGCGGCGGCGCTCCCTGAGCGCTTTGTGGTTCGCCGGGTGGGCATTGGGGTGGGGGAGCGCGACTTTGGGTGCGCGAATGTGCTGCGGGCGATGGTGATTGAGGCGGAAGGCGCTCCGGCGGAGGAGGCGGTGGAGATGGAGGCGAACCTCGATGACTGCACGGGCGAGGCGTTGGCCGTGGCCAGCGAGAAGCTCTTGGCCGCCGGCGCGCTTGACGTGGCGCTGGTGCCCTGTACGATGAAGAAGTCGCGCCCCGGAATTATCCTGCGCGCCTTAGCCCGCGAGGCCGATGTGCCGGCCTTGGCCGAGGTGCTCTTGCGCGAAACCACCACCATCGGCCTGCGCACGCATAAGGTTCGCCGCATCACGATGGCGCGCGAGGCGGTCACCGTGTCCACGCCCTACGGTCCCGTGCAGGCCAAGCGCTGCCGCTATGGCGCGCTCGAGCGCGTCTATCCCGAAAGCGAGAGCGTGCGCGCAGTGGCCGAGCGCGCCGGGGTCGGCTACCCGGAGGTCTTTGCTGTGGCAGCCGCCGCAGCAGTGAACAGTTGACAGTCGACAGTTGCGTATACAACGGATAAACAGGTGAACCCGATAGGTCAAGTTTCCTCGGCTCAGACGGGCCAAACACATCGAGCGCCAGCCCTGTCGACTGACAAGCTGCTGGCGGTGCTGCGCGCTCGCGTGGCGGGCGGGGTGCTGGTGGCGCTTTCGGGGGGCGTGGATAGTGCGGTGGTTCTGGCGGCCCTAGCGCGGTTGCAGCGCGAGCAGCCCTTCAAGCTTTTGGCGGTGACGGTGGCCACGCCCTTTCACCTGGTGCGCGAGGGGGCGGAGGCGGCCGAGGTGGCCCGGCAACTGGGCGTACCCCACCGTCTGTTGCACATCGATACCTTGCAAAATGCGGCTGTCGTGGCCAATCCGCCCGACCGTTGCTACCACTGCAAGCGCGCGCTCTTTGGGCAATTGCTGACCCTGGCCGAGGCAGAGGGTCTGGCCACGGTGATGGAGGGCACGCACGCGGGCGACAGCACCGGATGGCGGCCGGGCCGCAAGGCCTTGGCGGAGCTGGGGATCGTTTCGCCCTTGGCCGAGGCGGGGCTGACCAAGCCCGAAATTCGTGCGTTGGCCGCAGCGTGGGCTCTGAGCGTGGCGCAGAAGCCGAGCGCGCCCTGCTTGGCCACGCGCTTCCCCTATGGCACGGCAATGACGGCCGAGGGGCTCGAACGCGTGGGCATGGCCGAGGCGCTGCTGCGGCGCATGTTGCCGGGGGTGCGGGAGCTGCGCGTGCGCGACCATCTGCCGATTGCCCGCTTGGAGGTGCCACTGGAGAGCCTCCAAACGGTGCTCGACTGCCGCGAAAGCGTCCTGGATCTTCTCCGCTCGGTGGGCTACACCTTTGTAACGCTGGACCTGGCGGGTTTCCGCTCGGGCTCCTTTGATGGAGCGCTCGTATGACCGCCACCCCCGCCCCGCGTCTGATCGTCACCGATATGGATGGCACGCTGCTTGATGGTCAGCGGCAGTTACCGGCGCACTTTCCGGCCATTGTGCGCGGTCTGGCCGAGCGCGGAATTGGCTGGGCCATTGCCAGCGGCCGGCAGTTGGCCAACCTCCAAGCGCAGTTCGCCGAGCTGGGGTTGGCGCTGGATATTATTGCCGAGAATGGCGCCCTGGCGCTGCTCGGGGGGGCGTGCGAACCCTTCTTCGAGGACCTCACGCCGGTGGACTTCTTTGCCGAGGTGATTGCCACCGCCCGGTGCGTGCCCGGGGCCACCCCGGTCCTCTGCGGGGCCACCTGCGCGTGGGTTGACGATGCCTATCCGGCGAACTTCGAGGCGGTGGGCCACTACTTTTCGCGCAGCGAGCACCTGCCGCTCGATCCCCTTCCGCCCGTGCGCCTCTGCAAAGTGGCCATCTACCATCCCGATGCCGGCGGCGTGCTCTGGCAGCGCCTCGCGCCTCTGGCGCGCACCGACCTGCGCGTCATTCACTCCAGCCCCTGCTGGATCGACGTCCAGCCTGCGCGCATCAATAAGGGCCGCGCGCTGGCTGCGCTCCTCCAACGCCGAGGCCTGCAACCTGCCGAGGCGGTCGTCTTTGGCGACTATCTCAACGATACCGAGATGATGACCCTGGGCACCCACGCGGTGGCGATGGCCAATGCGCACCCCGAGCTCCTGGCCCTCTGCCCCCATCACGCCCCGGCCAACACCGAGAACGGCGTGGTGCGCTACCTCCGCGCCCTCGGCGTGCTCTAAGCGCCTCCCTTTCACATGGCCCATTTCGGCGTGCCGTTCTTTGTGCACTTTGTGTTTCTTGTTGACATAGCTCCTTCGCTTCGCTCGGACTTGTGGTTGCTAAACCTGCGTGTATTTCGGCGTGCTTTTGTGGTTGCTAACCTGCGTGCCTTTGTGGTTGCTCATCCTGCGCGGCAGTTGCAATTGTGATAGACTAGGACGCAACCACCAACAGAGAGAGGCGAAACGATGGCAGAATTACCGACTCGGCAGGATTGGGAACAGGGGCCGGCGCGTTGCTTGAGCAAGGGGCGCGCGGGGAATGCGCGGGTCTATGCCTTGGCGTGGCAGGGGCGCGAGGTGGTAATCAAGGACTTCCGCAAGAGCCCGTGGTGGATTCGCTGGACCTGGGGACGGTGGATGGTGAGCCACGAGTATGCGCTGCTCAAGCGTTTGGAGGGGGTGCGCGGGGTGCCGCAGGGGGTCTTCCGCAGCGATGCGTATGCCTTTGGGATGGAGCTGCTGCCGGGCGAGACGTTGGGGGATCTGAATCAGCGCAACACCTATATCGAGCGGGGTGAGTTGCAGGGCGAGGTGACCGAGCTGCCCGTGAGCTTCTTCCGGGATCTGGAGCGGCTGATGTGCGCGTTGCACCGGCGCGGGGTGACGCACCTGGATGCGCGCAACGCCAAGAACGTGCTGGTGATGCCAGGGAACAAGCCGGCACTGATCGACTTCCAATCGGGCGTGGGGCTCCACTGCTTTCAGCCGCGTTGGCTGCGCAAGTTGCTGAAGTTGGCAGACCTCTCGTCGGTCTATAAGCACTACTTCCGCTACTACTACGATGCGCGCACGAAACAGATTCCGCCGGTTCCCGGGGGCTTTCCGCCTAGCCGCACGCTCATCTTTTTAGGACACTTGCGCCTGCGCAAGCTGTGGATGCTCAAGGGCTATTCCTTCCTGCAGAAGCGGAAAACGAAGGACTTCGAGGCTGCGCTGGTGGCGCAGGCTCCCTCGCATTAAAGGAGAGAAAGCGATGCTCTCAATCTATCAGTGGGTCAATGGCAGTCTGCGGGAAGTGGTCACCCCCGATGGCCCCTGCTGGGTCAACCTGGCCGACCCGACCACCGAGGAAATCCTCCGCGTGCAGACCCTCACCGGCGTCTCGCGCGAGTTCATCTCCGACCCCCTCGACCGCGACGAACGGCCGCGTATGGATGTTGATGACGACGGCACCGTTCTCATCGTCGTCCATGTGCCCTACCACGAGCCCAACGAGAATCTCCACCCCTTCAACACCTTGCCGCTGGGCGTGGTGCATACCTCCAACGCCGTTATCACCGTCTGCAACCGCCCCACGCCTATCGCCGCTTCCTTCTTGGACCAGATTCGGCGCGTCTGCCCGCCCGAGCAGAAGTTCCGCTTCACCTTCCACCTCCTTTGGCACGCAGCGATTCTTTACTTGCGCTACCTGCGCGACATCCGCCAGCGCGCCGACATGGTCGAGCAAGACCTCCACGAATCGATCTCCAACGAGGGCTTGATGCGCCTCTTGAACATCGAAAAGTCCCTCGTCTACTTCACCACCTCGCTGAAGGCCGACGACATTCTCCTCGGCCGCATCCGCACCTCCCGCCAGCTGGCCATCGACGAAGACGACCTCGATGTCCTCGAAGACGTGCGCATCGAGTATCAGCAGGCTCTGGAGATGGCCTCCATCCACAGCAACATCCTCACCGGCACCCTCGACGCCTTCGCCTCCATCATCAATAACAACCTCAACAACGTGATGAAGTTCCTCACGTCGATGACCATCGTCCTGGCCGTGCCCACCCTCATCGCCTCCATCTTCGGGATGAACGTGTGGCTGCCCTTTGCCAGTGGCGAGGCCGGCGGCGCATGGGGTCCGCTGGGCTTCTGTATTGTCCTGGGCCTGGCCCTCCTCCTGGTGCTCATCACCATTATCTTCTTCTCTCGCCGCAAGTTCTTCTAACCAACGCCGACCCGCGAGGAACCGTGGGGGCAAGGGGAGATAAGATGGATAGTGAACAGTCGACTCCTCTCGCTCGCGAAGCAAGCCCAAACATCTGCGCTCTTAACTTGCCATACGAGGCGCTCCGTAATGGCGCCCGGGCGGGCCAACCACCTCAAGCGCCAGCCCTGTCGACTGTCGACTGCCGACTGTCGACTCCTGTCGCTCGCGAAGCGAGCCCCGAGCCCGGCGCGCCGCCTGATGAAGCCGCCCTTCAAGCCCTCTGGCAGAGTGCCCGCTACCGCCCCAAGGCCCTTGCGCTCCCCTCGGGCGAAGCGGTGGAGGTCATCGCCCCCGGCCGCCACAACGCTGGGCCCGGGCCCGACTTCCAAGACGCGCTGATCTCCATTGGCGGTCTCCTCCGCCGCGGCGACATCGAGCTCCACCTTCGACCCGCTGATTGGGATCAGCACGGCCACGCCGGCGATAGCGCCTACGCCAACCTCATCCTCCATGTCACCTGGTTCGAAGCTCCCGCCGCCAAGCACCTCCCTCCGGGCGTGCCGACCCTTGCCCTGCGCCCCTTCATGCCCCAGGCCGCCGGCTTCGACTTCTCCCTGCTCCCCCGCCACCGTTACGCCAAGGCCGAGAACGATGACGAGGCGCCCCCCTGCCGCCGCGCCTTCACCGGTAACCCCGCCGCCCTCCTCCTCCAGGCCGGGCGCTTCCGTCTGCAGAATAAGGCCCGCCTCCTCGCCGACGCCCTGCGCGTCGATCCGCCCCAGGAGGTCCTCTACGCCGGGCTCATGCGCGCGATGGGCTACGGCCGCAATGCCGAGACCTTCTGCCGCCTCGCCCGCGAGGTCCCCCTCCGTCGCCTGCTTCCCTTCCCGCCGCTCCAACGCTTCGCCATCCTCGCCGGTCACGCCGGACTCCTCCCCCAAGCGCGGCGAGACCTCTGGGACCTCTGGTGGCAGAGCAGTCTCCAGCCGCCCCTCGCCCCCTACGCCTGGGACCTGCGCGCGATGCGCCCCCAGAATCACCCCTTCCGCCGCCTCGCGGGTCTCGCCGGACTCCTCACGCAGCTCGACCGTCTGGCCGAGCTCCCGCCCAAAGCCCTTCCCGACGCCCTCTGCCAGGCCGCCGAGGCCCTCTGCGAGCCGCTCGCCCTCCCCCAAGCCCCCATCGGCCGCGCACGCGCCAACGCCATTGTCACCAATCTCTTCGTCCCCTACCGCCTCGCCCTCGGCCGCCTCACCCTCGAGCGCCTGCCCGACCTCCCTGGCGAAACGATCTCCATGCCCATGCGCGAAACCTGGTTCCGCCTCACCGGCTCGCTCGAGCACCTCCCCGCCGAGGGCCTCCGCCAACAGGCCCTCCTCCAGCTCTACGCCGACTTCTGCCACAACCCCAAAGTCCGCTGCGCCACCTGCCCGGTTGCAGCGGTTAGCCGCTAGCGGTTAGCTGTTAGCTGTTAGCTGTTAGCTGTGGGGGCTTCTCGCCCCCACGCCCCTCGGGAGCGCAGTGCGCTCCACCCCGGCGAAGGCGCCCGTTGGGCACCTTCGGCTAATGGGCGCTAGCACTCGCTAGCTCTCCTCCTGCTGTTTGCTGTTCTGTGGCGCGGCATATTTGCCGCGCTGGGCGCGCCTCGCCGCCCAGGCCGTTGGGGGCCCCGCCCCCAAGCCCCCGCCGGCCCCGGAATTTCCGGCTCTTCCGGCATCTCCGGGCACCCCCTGCCGCCCTCTGCCCCCAGCCGCACCCCCTGTGTATTTTGCAAGTGAAGGTGAGACGAGTTGAAGTGTTTTTGAGACAAACGCCCCTTGGTGATGAACCGCGGGGCGTTTTGTTGGGGAGGTGCTAGGGGCTTACAGGGGGTGTGCAAGGGGGGGGCAACTCGCGGTCGAGGCGGCGGAGAACCCAGCGGGCGCAGTTGATGGCCCAAGAGTTGCCTAGGGCTTTGTAGCGGGAGCTTTTGGGGGCGGCGCGGCCGTT
>SFJE01000010.1 GCA_004555175.1 Lentisphaeraceae bacterium
GGCCATCGGCTGGAGCGCTGCAGGGCTGCCGGCCGGAATGAAGTGGGATGCCAAGACTGGCACCCTGATGGGCACCCCCAATAAGCCCGGGCGCTACACCATCATCTTCACCAAGAAGGTTGGTAAGGAGACCCACACCGTCTCGACCACCTTCACGGTGGCCCCCTTCCCGCAGCTCACCATTCAGGCTGTGCTACACGATGGGTCCTCTGATGACGTGCCCTTTGGGACCGTCTCCGGAGCGGGTGAATATGCCGCGAACAAGAGCGTCAAGTTGATGGCCAAACCAGCCAAGGGCTTTGTCTTCAGTGGTTGGTTCGACAAAAACGACGCTCCTCTCCCCGGCCTCACCGTCGATTACCGAACCGCGAGTGTCACCTGGCCGATGGCTGACAGCGACACCACCATCTACGCACGCTTCGTCCCCACTGGAGAGGATGCCGACTCCATTAATGAGGGTTCGTTCGGGCTTGACGGTGAACTCGATGGGACGCTGACGATTAATCCCGCACAGGATGCCGAGATTAAAATCGTCGAGCACTCGAACTCCCTGCCCAAAGTCGCCTTTAAGGGGCTTCCTGCAGGGCTGAAGTATAACGCCAAGACGAATATCATTACAGGTAAGGCCACCAAACCTGGCATTTACACTGTCACGATGAGTCTCGCAAATGCAAGCGTTCCCCGGCCAACCGCCTCAACCACGCAGACAGTCTCTTGCGTCGTTCTCAACTTCGATGAACTTGGCATTGGTGATGTGGCGACCCCTGTGGAAATCCTCGCCGGGACCACGGAGCACAACGATTCGCGTTTTGCTCAACTCTCGGGAGCCTCGGTTGCAGGTCTGCCCCGTGGACTGAAGTGGGATCCCAAAAACGGCACCCTCTCCGGGGCCACCTCCACGCTTGGTAACTACACCGTCACCTTCACCAGAAATAAACTCCGGACATCACTCACCTTTGTGGTATTCGCCCAACCTATGGCAGTGGCGATGGTTACCCCTGAAGCCAATCAGAACCTGCTCGGTTCGGCTAGCACCAGCCGTGCGCCCTCCGCCGGAACCTATTCCCTGGCTGGCACGCTGATTGGCGATTGGGCGGAAGCAGTAGAGGGCGACACCCTCTCCGGGACCATCACGCTGGAAGCCAATGGTAACGCACATGCAACACTCCTCCTAGGAGCGGAAGCCGACCCCTTCTCGCTCACTGGTGGCGTAGAGAACGATGGCTCTATTCTTCTCTTCGGGGTCTGCCCGGCGGACTTTGTCAAGCCTGGTGCCCTAATTGAAGTTCTCATTGATAACCAAGAGGTTTACTTCACCACTGGAGACCTCAACGGTTACGGTCTTCTCACAGAAGGGCCTTTCTCCTTAACACCTGTTAGCAAATGACTTCCAGGTTTAACTCCCACCGCCGGGCGTGCTATCGCACGCCCGGCGGCCTTTTACCCTTCTTATTCCAATATCAAATGACACAACGCCGCGATCTGTCAAAAAGTAGAGCCGAGCATGATTAGAGCTTTGCTGATGTAAAATGTCAATAGAATTACGCGCGAGGGCGGTTGAGAAGAGTTGGAAGATGCGCATAATTTAGGCGGCCTTTCGGGGATAGAGGATGAGAAGTTGGAGAGTTTTATTGAGGGCGTAAGGAATGAGTTGGATGTAATCGTCGAAGCGAAGGTCGCCGCCGCAGAGAGCGACAGTATCGACCTGTAGAATGCCGGGGCCACCGGTCTCTTCAAGCGAGCCTGGAGCGGCGGGGATTTGGGCCGCGAGGGCGGCTTTGCTGCCGGAGCGTTTGTTGGCACTGCGGGGTGGTTGAAGCGGTGGAGGCGGAGGATACGTTCCATCGTGGAAGCACTCATTCGTAGGCGTTCGGTGGCGATAGGCTTTGAGACTTCGCCATAGACTTCGGCGTAGTCTTGAAGGGCCTTGGACATCGTCGCGTGGAGGTATTTGGGGCAGAGCTGCCCCATCGCTAGCCAGATGCGGACAAGGCGTTCGCGCGCCTCTTTGGAGTAAACCCGCGGTGGCCTTTGCGCGCCGTGCGCGCGTTTATGGTATACTGCGCGGAACTTTTGTTGATGGAGTCAGGCGTTATGATGGACAAGCATTACGATCCGAAGGCAGTTGAAGCGAAGTGGTATCCCTGGTGGGAGCAGAATGGGTGTTTTCACGATGAGCCCGCACGCGGGGGCAAGGCGTATTCGGTGGTAATTCCGCCGCCGAATGTGACCGGTATTCTGCACATGGGCCACGCGCTTAACGAGACGATTCAGGATGTGTTGGTGCGTTGGCACCGGATGTGCGGAGATAACACCTGTTGGATTCCGGGCACCGACCACGCGGGCATCGCCACGCAGAATGTGGTGGAGAAGGCGTTGCGCAAGGAGGGGAAGCGGCGGCAGGATTTGGGGCGCGAGGCCTTTATCGACCGCGTTTGGGAGTGGCGTAAGCAGTATGGCGGGACGATTGTCCATCAGCAGCGGATGCTTGGCAACTCGACCGACTGGCAGCGCGAACGCTTTACGATGGACGAGGGGCTTTCGGCCGCCGTGGCGAAGGTCTTTTGCGACCTCTACGAGAAGGGGCTCATCTACCGGGGCAACTACATTGTGAACTGGTGCCCGCGCTGCGGCACGGCCCTGGCCGATGACGAGGTGGAGCACGAGCCCAACAACGGCCACCTCTGGCATATTCGCTACCCCGTGGCCGATAGCGAGGGCGAGTTCGTGACGGTGGCCACCACGCGCCCCGAGACGCTCCCGGGCGATACGGCCGTGGCCGTGAACCCCTCCGACGAGCGCTATGCGCACCTCAAGGGTAAGGAGGTCATCCTGCCGCTCTCGAACAAGCGCATCCCTGTGGTCTTTGATGACTACGTGGACAAGGCCTTCGGGACGGGCGTGGTGAAGATTACCCCGGCCCACGACGCCAACGACTTTGCCGTGGGGCAGCGCCACAATCTGCCCCAGGTGGATGTGATGAATAACGACGGCACGATGAACGCCCTCTCCGGTTATGAGGGGATGGACCGCTTTGCCTGCCGCGAGGCCATCGTCAAGGACCTCGAAAAGGGCGGCTACCTGGTGAAGGTGGAGGACTATCAGAATCAGATTGGCCACTGCTACCGGTGCCACACCGTGGTCGATAGTCGCCTCTCCAAGCAGTGGTTCGTGAAGATGAAGCCGCTAGCGCAGCCGGCCATCGAGGCCGTGCGTAAGGGCGAAGTGACCATCCTGCCCAAGCGCTGGGAGAGCGTCTACTTCAACTGGATGGAGAACATTCGCGATTGGTGTATCAGCCGGCAGATCTGGTGGGGCCACCGCATCCCCGTCTACACCTGCGCCTGCGGCCACGAGTGGGCCAGCCCCACCGCGCCGGAGAGCTGCCCCAAGTGCGGCAGCAAGGACTTTACGCAGGATCCTGACGTGCTGGACACCTGGTTCTCCTCCTGGCTCTGGCCCTTCTCCACCTTCGGCTGGCCCAAGAAAACGCCCGAACTGGACTTCTACTACCCCACGGCCGACCTCGTCACCGGCGCGGACATCCTCTTCTTCTGGGTGGCGCGCATGATGATGGCCGGCTTCGAGTTTATGGGCAAAGCCCCCTTCAAGAACATCATCCTCCACGGCATCGTGCGCGACGCGCAGGGCCGCAAGATGTCCAAGAGCCTCGGCAACTCCCTCGACCCGCTCGAGGTTATCGGCCAATACTCGGCCGACGCCCTGCGCTTCTCGCTCGCCCTCATCACCTCGATGGAGACCGATACCAAGGTCGACATGAGCAAGTTCGAGATCGGCCGAAACTTCGGCACCAAACTCTGGAACGCCGCCCGCTTCCTCCAGATGAACGCCGAAAAACACCCCGGCTTCCGCTTCGCCGACCACGCCACCGCGCCCCTCACCCTCGACCCGGCGCTCCTGCACGATGACGACCGTCACCTGCTGCTCAAGGCCGACCACGTCTGCGCCGCGATGAACGCCGCCCTCGGCAAGTATCGCATTCAGGAGGGCGCGTTGGCCATCTACGACTTCGCTTGGACCGACTTCTGCGACTGGTATCTTGAGTACGCCAAGGCCGACCTCAACGCCCCCGACGAAGCCCGCCGCCGCCAAGTCCTCGCCCTCCTGGCCGACGTCTACGGCAAGATCCTCCGCCTGCTCCACCCCTACATGCCCTTCGTCACCGAAGAGATCTGGCACCAGCTCGGCTACTGCGCCGAGGGCGAGAGCATTATGCGCGAAGCGTACCCCACCGGCTTCTGCGCCGAGCAAAAGTCCGCCTGGGGCCTCTCCGAAGAGGTCCTCGCCTACGTTGAAACCAAGCGCGACCTCATCACCGGCGCCCGCGCCCTGCGCGCCGAGGCCGGCCTCGCCCCCGCCCTGGCCATCAAGCCCCTCCTCCACCCCGCCTCCGAGGCGCTGGCCGCAAAGCTCGAGCGCGATGCCGACTCCATCAAGGCCGCCATCCGCGCCGAAAGCCTCGAACTCATCACCGAAGCCCCCGCCAAGGCCATGCCCTCCAAGCTCCTCAAGGCCGGCATGCTTTACCTGCCGCTCGAAGGGCTCATCGACACCAAGGCCGAGGCCGAGAAGCTCGACAAGGAAATCGCCAAACTCCAAGGCTTCCTCAAGGGCATCAACGCCAAGCTCTCCAACGAGGCCTTCGTCTCCAAGGCCCCCGCGGCCATCATCCAAAACCAGCGCGACCGCAAGGTCGAGCTCGAGGCCCAAATCGCCACCCTCACCGCCCGCAAAGCCGCCCTGTAAACCCCCGCGCCCGCGATGAGCCCTGAGGAAGATTGTCCGCAGCAGTTAGAGCAGCTCTCTGCGCTTGGCACCCTCCTCGCGGCGGAACGGCGGCAGGCTTACCTTGCCATTGTCGAAGCCCTCGTGGCCTTACGCGAGGGGTTTAATAGTGAACCGCTGACCGATGAAGTAGCGGCCGCCGTCTCCGAGCTCTATGCTGGCGAAGGTGGCGGCCGAGAGGCCTTTTTGCGCGACCTCAAGCAACTCACCGCTTGGGGGCTCGTCACCGAACGCATTGAGCGCGTCCGCCTGCGTGGCTACCGCGATAACCGCCGCGAAAAGTTCCGCTACCGCCTCTGCCCCCTCGCCATCCACTTCATTGCTTGGTTGCATGAGGAGCGCGATGCGGTCGGCGAGGAGATGATTGACGCCACTCGCCGCCGGCTCGACACCCTCTATAGCGAGCTTGACCGAACCCGCCGCACGCTCCGCAAATCCGGCGCTAGCACCATGAGCGAAGAGACCGCTGCAGACCTCCTCTGCGGTCTGCAGCAAGCGATGGACCTGACCAACCACATCAAGTCCGGGCTCGATGAGATGCGCCAGCGTCTCTTGTCCGCCGCCGATGCCCTCGCCGCCGAAGTCCGCCTCCGCGCCCAACAGCGCTTCCTTGGCCGCGAGCTGATTGTCATCCCCGAACGCCAGCGCGCGGGTACCTGGGAGGGCTGGAGCGCCGAACGCCTCCGCTGCCGTCTGGGCCCCAACGCCCTCCGCGGCACCCTCACCCCCTTCCGCCCCACCTCCCTCGCCGACTTCCTCTAACCCCACCCACCGCAGGTCTCCTCGTAACCGCACCCTACGGATCCTGGCGGAGATAGAGGTCAACCTCCGAGACCATCAACGGTAAGTGACGCACCGGGCGCCAGGGTTGTAGAGCACGGTCCAGCGCGGGATAGCGTTGGCGGGCAGCTTCTAGTTTTTCGACCTCCCATTCCGAAATAAAAGCCTCCGTCTTGGGGTCTTCCAGCGCGGCCACAAGATCCTCAAGGACACGTTCCTGACGCTTGGCGTTGACTGGGAAATTGAAATGGAAGGCGTACTTCTGTGGCGTGTACGCACGGTTCCAAAGCATCAGTTTGGCCGTTGAGATAAACCCGCGCACGGCCACTTGCCCGCCGGACAACTCCGAACAGGTCAAGGCCGCCCGTTGGGCATCGGCCGTCTGTAGCTTAATCATCGTACCCTTGAGCGTGCGTCTGCCGAAATAAAGCGTCAGCAGAAGCAGCAAACCCAGCGTTCCAATGCGTAGCCCGCGTGCCCAACCCGCTCGATCCGCCGGGCATGTCACCGCCACCAGCGCGAACAACGGCAGATACCCCATCAGCAGGTAATGCTCAAAGATGCCGCCGGAGAGCAGCACCAGGAGCGTCTCCACCGCAAACCACGCCCCCAACGCGAGCACCAAGCGCCGATTGCGAGCCTCGCCAGTCCCCCGGTAAATAAGAAAGCTCCCGGCACACACCGCCGTCACCGTGCAGGTGATGCCGTAAAGCGGCACCCAGGGGAAGCGCACCGACAACGGCCAACGCCCAATCAACGACTTACAGATCCCCAGCGACAATACGCCAACACCCCCCGAGCGATACTCGTAGACATTAAAGAGCCACGAAGCGTCTAGCAACTCGGCAAAGGTCCCAGCCTGCCAATAGAGCGCCCCTACCCCGCCAAGCGCAATTGCAAAGCCCAGAAACGCGCCTAACCCGCGCAGCCAAAAGCGGTGCCACTGCCACGTTTGCCACACCTCAAGCCCCCAAGCCGCCACAAGGAAACATCCTAAGCCCACGAAGTTCGCCTTAATCAGGAGCCCCGCCGCCGCCAACATCCCTAACACCGGCGCTCGCCACCAGACCTCATTCCCCGGCTCCGCCTCGCCGCGCGCCCAAATCCAAAAGGCCACGGCATCCACCATCAGCGCCAGCCCCTCAACCGTCAAGAGTGCCGTTCCGCCACACCCGCCATAGGCTATCCCAGCCATAACCGTCAATAGAGCCCCCAATGCCGCGCGGCGCGGACTCAAGAAGACACGCAGTCCCCCATACGTGCACAGCAGTGTGACGCTCCAGGTCAGCCCCAAGAGCGTCTCTACACCCCAATCCCCGCCCCCTGTCAGCCAGTACCCTGCGGCGCAGAACCAAAAGACGAGCGGACTCTTATGGTCCCACACATCGGCAAAGAGGCGATCGCCCTGCGTGAGGCGCCAGCCCGTGTAGCGGAAGATAGCGAAGTCATCGTACATCAGCGGAGCGATATAGGAACACAGCGTGCACCACAGAATGAGTGCAATCCCCACCCCAAGCAATACCCGCGCCGACGTCAATCGCAAAAACCAGTTCATCGTTTTACCTCCTGCTTATGCGTTCTCTTAATGCGCCTCTCTCACCAAGTAAAGCGGCCGCCGCTTCGTTTCGAGATAGGTCTTGGCTAAATACGCCCCCAGAATGCCCACCACAAACAACTGCAACCCGCCCAAGAAAACGATAATACACACCAACGACGGCCACCCACAGACCGGGTCCGAAAAGAATAGCGCGCGGAAGAAAACCACCATCAAGGCAAAGAAGGCCCCAACGCAGCAGAGCAACCCCAACAACGAGGCCAACTGGAGCGGCGCCGTGGAATAACTTAAAATCCCCTCCAAGCTGTATCGGAAAAGCCGCCAGAACGACCACTTGCTCTCCCCCGTCACCCGCTCCACATTCTCAAAGGCAATCCATTTGGTCCGAAAGCCCACCCACTGATAGATACCCTTCGTAAAGCGATTGCACTCTGGCAAGGCCAATATCGCCTCAACCACCTGCCGCGTCATCAACCGGTAGTCGCGCGCGCCATCCACCAACGCCACTTCTGAGAGATGTCGCATCACCCAGTAGAACCGTCTGGCAAACCACGAGCGAATTGGCGGCTCCCCCCGTCGGTCCACCCGCCGTGTCGCCACACAATCATACCCCTCCTCGCGAAGCGCGCTCAACATCTCCGGCAACTTCTCCGGCGGATCCTGCAAGTCCACATCCATCGTCACCACATAATCGCCGCGGCTATGACGCAATCCGGCCAACAGTGCCGCCTCCTTCCCAAAGTTCCGTGAAAAGGAGACCCAGCGGACGCGCTCATCCCTCATCGCCAAAGCCTTGATACGCGCAAGCGTCTCGTCCGTTGAGCCATCGTCCACAAAGACAAACTCAACCGCCACGGGAAGCGCCTCCCGCGTCACTGCTTGAACAAATAACCCCACACATGCCGCCTCGTTATAGCACGGCACCACAATCGATAATAAGGGAACTTTTCCTTCCGCTTCCATAAAACACGCCTTCTCTTACGTGCTTTGGTAGAGGCCCTAGGAAAGCCCATCATCAGACACCGTAAAAGAAGGCGCGCCGACACGGCACACCCGCCCAAACGCGTTGCCTAATGATTGAAATTTCCTAGGTTTCTACCAAAGCAACTTGTTTGCGCAAAGCGCAATGCAATTCCGGCCGCTCTCCGACCGTACGGGCGCAGTATACCACAAACATCAGACGCAATTGAACCTCACCCCTCCACAAGGAATATCGGGCAAAGGCCGGGCCGTCACCCGAAAGACCGCCGTTGTAAGCAACGACGCACGCCGGGCCGCGCCGCCTTCGGCGGACGCGCTCGCCATAAACAACCCCTGCCTCAAAATGCAACCGCCCCGGGGAGAGGATGAACCCGGGGCGGGGCGAGGGCCAACCCGGGGCGGATTAGTTGGTGGGGGCGCGCCAGAGGGGATGGGGGAGGTGACCAAGTAAGTCCGCCCAGGGGAAGGCAAAGAGATCGCGCAGCGTGTCGCAGATGGGCACCTTGCGTTTGAGTTCTTCAGGGGCCGGGGGAAGACCGGGCACAACGGGGAAGAGTTCGCGATCAATGGAGAACTGCGGGAGATCGGGATCGTCTGCGAGTGTCATTCCCGCTTCGGCCAGGCGTTCGCGGAGGGTATAGAGGCTTCGGTTGGACTCCACATCCCAGCGCGGCGAGCGTTCGGCCATTTGTGCGAAGCGCGCTTGTCGCTCCCATTCGTAGCGCCACTGCCGCGCCTGATAGGCCACCGTTCGCAAGAGGATAAGGCCGGTCAGGGGCAAGGTGCAGGCAAAGGCAGCCCCCGTAGACGCGGCAGCCAGCGCATTAGCCAGTCGCCCCGAGGCGCATAGAGCAGATTACCGAGTGCAAGGAAGGGGATGGCCCACATCTGCGGGAAGTAGCGCCCGTAGCCGATGTATTTGAGCGGCGCGAGATTGCCGATGAAGAAGAGGAAGAGCACTAGCCAGGTGGTAGCAGTCCGGCGCGAGAGGCAGAGCGCCACCACACTCCCCCACATCAGCAACCGGAAGAAGGTCCCGAAGCCGCCTACACCCCCACAGACCTCGAAGACCGGCCGGAAGGCCTCCTTCCCTTGCCACCACGCGCTACCCTTCCAAGCCAGGCTCTGCGAGAACCACGCCTGCATACAGCGCGATAGATTGCCCATCGAGAGCGCATCCGCATTCCCGGTGAAGTCGGCCGTGATGTCAATCAACGGCACCTCGGGGTTGAACGAGAACTCGGGATAGACCGGCGAGCCATAGTTGATCCACGCGGTTAGGAGCGGCGAAGCGCCGGCGAGCAAGACCGCCACCCCCAAGCCGACCATCCCCCAACGCACCTCCGCGCGCCGCCCCTCCAAGCACAGGACAATCACGCACCCCAATGTGCCGCACACCAGCCCCGTGCTCTTGGCCAACAGCGCGAAGCCCAGGCAAAGCCCCGTGAGCAGCCCCCCCCGGTAGAAGCGTCCGCCGCCATGTGACGAAGCCAAGCGCGGCAGCGACAAAGGCCGCATAGGCCGTGTAGTCCACCAGCCCGGCCACGAAACTCGTAATCTTGGTACTAAAGGCCAGTGCCGCGGAAAACGCACCACAGACAAAGGCGGAAGCCCGCCATTCGTTGGCCGCAAACCGCCAGGCGCTGCGCCAGAGGGCGAGAATGAGCGCATATCCCAAGAAGGCATCCGCCGTAAAGAGCCCCGTCGCCTTCGCCACAAGCGCGCCACAGAAGGCGGTCGCCTTGGGCAGAAAAAGCGTGTGATAAGGCGAGAGCGAGCGCAAGTCCACCAACTCGCCAAAAGCGGGCACCGTGGAGGTGAAGACGGGGTTCCATCCGTGCCAGAGCAAGCGCTGCATCGGTAAGTGGTAGGCCATACTATCCGTGCCCGTATAGAAAAAGGTCCAAGCGCACAGCAACAGGAGCGCCACCGCCGTCGCCGCGAACCGGAGCGCGTGCCGCCACGAGCCCAACGCCGCCGTCTTTGCGCTCCTGCGCGCGCTCCCCAAAACCCTCCCCTATGTCCACTATGGCGATACCGACCGCGCCGGCATCCGCATCGCACAAACCCTTTTTAGCGCGCACCCTGGCACCTTTGCCTCCCCGCCCCCCGGCACCCCCACCCAGCCGCTCTCCCCAGCCGAGCGCCACCGCGCCCAAACTGCCCTCCAATCCGCCTCCGGCTTCGCTAAAACCGCCCTGGAAGCCCTCCTCGATCGCAACGCTTGGCACGAAGAAGAAGCCTGGTTCCACCGCTAACGGAACCCGGCTTCGCCGTAAAGAAATCGTGATTTGGATTTGCAGTGGCTTGCACCGCCAGGCCTAGCCAAGAGAGCGCGCCGAAGGGCGCCTCACGCGCGTGAAGCGAGCTCCTTGTAGAGACCGCCTTGGCGTTCGCGCCGGCCCCGGAAGATGACCGTGTGGGGGAGCGCATCAACGACTTGCCAAAGCGCCAAGGCGCCTCCGCTTCTCCTCATCCGTATTCCCGCAAGATCAACTTCAATAAAGCTGCCATCATATTGACACTCGCCCGTGCGCGAACTAATAAGACGGGGTCTTATTTGAAACAAGACGGGGTCTTATTTGGAATAAGACGGGGTCTTAATAATCCCGCTCGCCTCGGGAGGGCGTTTCGCCCCGGCGTGCGAGAAGGTGCACAAGGCCGAAGCGCAAAGGTTCCAGCAATGAGCCGTTCGCGGTTGGCCGTTCGCACGGAAACGGGAGCGGGAGCGGAGCGCAACAAAAGTCTTCCCACCTCCAGCACATGCCTTAGCTCCTCGCCTGCCCCCTCGCTCGAGCAGCAAAAAGACCCCGAACAAGGTCCGAGAGAAGGGGGCGCAGGGCGCCTTTGGGGCCTGTTAGGTTTTCCTAATTTTTTGCTTGACTTACGAATTAAAGGGTGTTATCTTACGCGCCAGTTCGAAGGGGCTAACTCTCGTTCTCTCTCTCCGCGAGAGCGCCCTCCGAACCGATTAACGAGGATAAACGATGGATATTACTTCCATGAAAGTTGGCGATAAGGCCCGGATCACCGGCTATCAGGTGACGAAGGCGGGCTATCGGGCAAAGTTGCTGGCGCTGGGATTGACGCGCGGCGCGGTGATTGAGTTGATCGGGGTGGCCCCGATGGGCGACCCGCTGCGGCTAAAGGTGCGCGGATTTGAGTTGTCGCTTCGGCGTGCCGAGGCGGCTTTTTTGGACCTTGAGGCAGTGGAGGCGTAAAGAATGATGCGCAAGACAATTACAGCCGCGCTGGTGGGAAACCCGAACACGGGCAAGTCGACCTTCTTTAATGCGTGGACGGGAATGCACCAGGTGACGGGGAACTGGCCGGGAGTCACGGTGGAGAAGCTCTTGGGCGATGTGGCGCTGAGCAATGGCGAGCACGTCACGGTGGTGGATCTGCCGGGGATTTACTCGCTGCACGCGGTCTCGGAGGACGAAAAGGTGGCCTCGGACTACGCGCGCAGCGGGGTGGCGGACCTGATTATCAATGTGGTGGACGCGGTGAACCTGGAGCGCAACCTCTACCTGACGTTGGCCTTGGCCGAGCTGGGCAAGCCGATGGTGGTGGTGCTGACGATGGTGGATATTCTCAAGCGCCAGGGCTTTAACGTGAACATTCCCGAGCTCTCAAAGCGCTTGGGCGTGCCGGTGGTGACAGGCGATGTGCACAAGCGAAATCGGCGGCAGGCATTGGAGCGGGCCATCTTGGAGGCGTTGGCCACCAAGCAGCGGCCGCCGCGCGTGATCTACCCGGTCTCGCTGAACAAGGCCTTTATGCAGGCCCATCGCGAGGGTGAGCCAGAGGTGCTGGCCCTGCACCGGCTCGAGGGCATCATCCCCGGCGCGGAGGCGACCATCGCGCAGGTGGAGGAGGTGCTGGGCACCACCCCCGATGTGCTCATCGCCGACGCGCGCTACGATAAGATCGCCGAGATCCACGCGGGCATCGTCAAGCAGGTGGGCCACGCGCGCACCGAAGTCGGGCGGACGCTCGACCGCTTTGCGCTGCATCGCTGGCTGGGCATCCCCATCTTCCTGGGGATGATGTATCTGCTCTTCTGGTTCACTCAGGTGGTCGGAGGCTGCTTTATCGACTTCTTTGACGGCCTGGGCGATGCGCTCTTCGTGACAGGGTTGGGGAATGTGCTTGCCCTCTGCCACGCCCCCGAGTGGCTCATCACGCTATTGGCCGATGGTCTGGGCACTGGCGTGCAGACGGTCATGACCTTCATTCCGCCGGTCTTCTTCATCTTCCTGGGGCTCTCGCTCTTGGAGGACTCGGGCTATATGGCCCGCGCGGCCTATGTGATGGATCGCTTCATGCGCCTGTTGGGGCTGCCAGGGAGCGCCTTTGTGCCGATGCTCGTGGGCTTTGGCTGCACAGTACCGGCCATTATGGCCACGCGCACCCTCTCCAATCGCCGCGACCGTCTGCTGACCATCTTTATGACGCCCTTTATGAGCTGCGGGGCGCGCTTGCCCGTCTATGCGCTCTTTGGGGCGGCCTTCTTCGGGGCGGCCTCGGGGGCGATGGTCTTCGCCATCTATCTCTGTGGCATTGTGCTGGCGGTACTCACCGGGCTACTCTTGAAGTGGACGCTCTTTGTGGGCGACCCGGCCCCCTTCGTGCTGGAGCTGCCGCTCTACCACATCCCGCGCGCCGGGACCGTGCTCAAGCAGGCTTGGGAGCGCCTGGCCCGCTTCCTCTTCCGCGCCGGCAAGGTGCTGGTGGTGATGGTCCTCTTCCTGAGCATTTGCAACAAGGTTACCTTCAAGAGCCCCTTCACCGAAGCGCCCGCGCCGGCCGTCGAAGCCGTGGAAGCCGCTAGCGAAGCCGAAGATGCTGAGGCTCCAGAGATCTCCGCCATCGAGTTCATCGGGCGCGCTATCTCACCAGTCTTTGCGCCGATGGGCGTGGATCGGGATAACTGGCAGGGTTCGGTGGCCCTCATCGTCGGGCTCTTCGCCAAGGAACAGGTCATCTCCTCGCTCAACTCCCTCTACGCGATTAGCGAAGGGGGCGAGGAAGAAGAGGCCGGCCACGCAGAGAGCTGGGCCGATGCGCGGGCCACCTTCAAGGAGGGCGTCGGTGAGGCCATCGCCACCGTGCCAGAGGCACTCAAGGGGCTCTTCGTCGAGGCTGGCGAAGAAGAGGAAGAGAATGCCGGGCTGATGGAGGTGTTGCGGCGGAAGTTCGACCGCGATTCCAACCGTGCCTTCGCCTACCTCCTCTTCGTGCTGCTCTATGTGCCGTGCCTAGCCGCCATCGCCACCATTATCCGCGAGATTGGCGTGGCCTTCTCCTCCATCCTCTTCGGCTACTTGACGTTGCTGGGCTGGTGCGTGGCCACGCTCTACTTCCAAGTGACCACCGGTCACTCGCTGCTCTGGATTGCCGTGGCCTGCGCCTTCCTTGCCGCCACCGCCACCTTCTTCTACGGCCTGGGACGCAAGCTGAAGGTCAAGCTCGTCATCTAAAGCGCCAAGGCCTCCGGCGCTGAGCGAACTCGCTTCGCCCGGAGGCCCCCTCCCCCACCCCTACCCCCAAAACCGAAACCATTTGCACACGCTCCGTGTGCGCCTAGGGCCCCCGTTGCCCTTTTTCTTGAACCCTGGGGTTAGCCTTCTCTAAATACACCCCAAGAAAGGACTCCAACTATGCGTTCCACTCCCCTCCTGCCCGCGTTGCTCCTGCTGGGTCTCACCGCCGCACCGCTGATGGCCGCGCCGAGCGAAGTCCCGGTCGATACTGGCCGTGCGGATGATCGCGAAGCCGCCGAACTCGAAGAGGCCTCCGGCTGGGGCTTCGAGGCCTCCATCGGCATCGATTACTGCACCAAGCAGCTGACCTATGGCCTCATCGACAACCCCCACCCCATCCTCACCCCAGCGGTTGAACTCGCCTTCGGCCACGAAGATTGGTTCACCTTGGCCATCGGCGTGGAAGCGATCTTCGATATGACCAACTACGGCGCCAAGGAGGGCGGCTACAACGACCGCCGCTACAAGTACCAGGAGCTCGCCCCGGGCATCACCCTCTCGCGCACCTGGAAGACCGCCGACGCCATTGGCTCGGACCTCGAAACGGCCCTAAACTACACCTACGAATATCATCCCCGCACCTGCAAAAAGCCCGCCGAGGAGTTCGAGAACCCCGACACCCAGTGGCTCAACTTTGAGATCTCGGCCCCCGACTTCTGGCTCGTGCCCACCCTGGCCATTGAATACCAGCTCGCACGCCAGGGCACTGAGGGCTATGCCGATGGCAAGGGCGCCATCTACGCCACCTTCGATGTCAGCCACACCTTCGACATTGGCGCCCCCCTCGGGCTGGATGAGGAGACCTTGACCCTCACCCCCATCGTCGGCTTCGGCATGGGCAACAAGGCCCGCAACGAGTGCGACTTCGGCGACTGGTATGAGGAGAACGAGAAATCCGCCGACACCTTCCTCCTACGTGATGGCTACGCCCGGCTAGAACTCACCTACGCGCCCATCGAGGGTCTGGAGATCACCCCCTATATCGGCTGCCACCAGCAGCTCGACTCCTCGGTCCGCGACGCGGTGGGCAGCGATGACTTCGTCGGCTACGCCGGGCTCTCCCTCTCGTACACCTTTTAAGGCGACAGTCGACAGTTGACAGTCGACAGGGCGCGTAGCCGCGACGGACAAGCCTGCCACACCGCTCGCGCCAACCTCTTTAATAACGCAAACTCCTAAGGAAGACGCCTAAGACAACTCCACAATAAGATACACCACGGCCGCGGGTCTCTCTCCCCCGCGGCCGTTTTCTTTGGAGGGCATCATTGCCGAAGTGCCTGCCGGGCGCTTCGGCCGGGGTGGAGCGTCCCACGCTCCCGGGGTGTAGGGCGAGCAGCCCTACCCGGGGTTTGGGGGCGGGCCCCCAACCACCCAGCCTCCAACCCTAAGCCTCCCCCTTCATTCCCCTATGCTTCCGAACCGTATCGCAACTTGCGCCACGCGCGCCAGAGGGTGAAGAGGGCCGTGTGGCAGAGGCGCAGGCGGAGGGAGGGGCGGCGGCCGATGGTGAGCGCGCAGGTGCCGCCGGCGAAGCAGTAGGCCTGATACTTCTGATTGAGGTAGCGCTCCACGGCCTTGAGACGCACTGAGCCGGGGTTGCCGCGCGAGAAGTGGTGGGCGCGCAGGGGGAGGATGCTAATCGTGTGGCCGCTGCGGCAGAGGAACTGGAAGCAGAGGTCCTCGACGTAGAGATCCCAGGGGCACTTTGGATCGAAGCGTAGCCCCCAGGCGCGGATGGCCTCGGCGTGGACAAAGAGGGCGCAGCAGTCGGTATTCTCGACGTGGTTGCCTAGGAGCGCGGCATAGGGGAGCGGCGGGGTGTTGACGTGGAAGCGCGAGCCATCGCGCTCGGAGTCGGTGAGCGTGCCAAAGGGCAGGACCAGTAACCCGGCGACGATCCGCGAACCGATGATGCCGCACGGGAAGAGGGGGTTGCGCCGCGCGAGCAGCGGGAGCGGATCCTCGCGCAGCTCGAAGTCCTCGTGCGCGAAGAGGATCCAGCCCGTGTCGGGGGGCATCGCGTCCAGGAAGGCATTGTAGCGCTCGGGGAGCGGACGGTTCTCGCGGGTGTTGTCGAAGGCCACGCGGCGGGCTGCGCGCAGGAAGGGGTTGCGCTCGATACAACGGCGGTAGCAGGGCCAATCGCGCACCGCGCTCACCACCGTCAAGGGCGCGGGCTGCGCGTAGAGCGCAGTAAAGGTGCTCGCGCGGTGAAAGCCCATCGGGCTGGCCGTGAGCGCAGGCGGGAGCAGGCCATCCAGGCAATCCTCGCTAAAGCCGCGCGCCTCCGCCGCCGACGGGAAGCGAAAGAGCGGCCGCAGACGCGAGAGGAGGTGGTCTTCAGGAAAGCGTCCCGCCAGGGGTGCGAGGAGGGACGCGGCGCGGCAGAGCCGACGCGAGCGCAGGGAGAAGCCGCCATTGAGCACGGTCAACGCCAGCGCGTCAGCCACCACCGCGCGCCACCCGGGCGTGACATTCGGCGCACCCACATAGTCATACCGCAAAAAGCGCCCCAGCTCATCGCGCATCGGCCAGCCGTCGGCCTGAACAATCAGCACATGGCGCGTGGTAAAACGCCGGTGGAGCCGCTGAAGGCAGTCCCGGTTCATCGTCTCTAGCTGCCCGGGCAGGAGGGTCGCCTCGCGCTGGATTTCCACCCCCGCAAGACCGGCCAAGCACTCGGGCACAGCGGCCTGCGCCGGCACCACCACCACCGTCTTCATCGCCCCAAGCACCGCCCAACTCTGCCGAATGGCGAACTCAAAGGGCGCCCAGTCCGCCGCTTCCGCGCCCTGCGGGAAGGCGTAAAGCAGCAAGGTGACCTCCGGGTAGCGCCCCGGTGGCACCGCCTGCGCGCGCAGACGCGGCAGGGTCTCGGCCACGAAGGCCTCCATCGCCCGGCGCAGGGGGGCCTGCGGCAACGGTTGGGGCGGGGGCCGCCGCGGCCTCACGGCAGTTCGCCCTCGGCATAACGGTCGTGCCCGGCAAAGTCGCGCGCCACGACCACCTGCGTGTAGCCGGCGCACTCCAAGAGCCGCCGAAGGGCCAACCCCTGATCGTCGCCAATCTCCAGGAAGAGCCGCCCGCCCGGACGCAACGCCAGGGCCACATCTAGCACCAACTGCCGCAACATTTCCAGTCCATCGGCCCCACCATCGAGCGCCAAGCGCGGCTCGTGCTCCCGAATCAGCGCCGGCAACGCATCGACCTCGGCCGAGGCAATGTAGGGCGGGTTCGAGACCACCAAATCAAAGCCCCCCGGTGCCAACACGCTCGCCCCATTCCCTTCCACAAAGGTGACCGCCTCGCTCAGCCCCAACGCCTGCGCATTCTCCCGCGCCAAACTCAGCGCCTCGGGCGAAAGATCCACCGCCGTAATCGCCACCGACCGCCCCTCCCGCCGCGCGGCCGCCGCCAAGGCCAGCGCAATCGCCCCCGTGCCCGTGCCGATGTCGGCCACCGCACGCGCCTCGCGCCACTGCGCACTCTTCAGCACGCGCTCGACCAGCTCCTCGGTCTCCGGCCGCGGAATCAGCGCGCGCCGGTCAGTCTTCAACTCAATCGCGTGAAAGGGCCAATGGCCGACCACATACTGCACCGGCTCGCCCGCGGCCAGCCGGCAAAAGTCCTGCCGCAGCCGCGCCACCACGGCCTCATCCACCCCTTCGTCACGGCGCAACGCCAACCCCGGCGCGCGGATGCCGAGCGCCTCCTCCACCAAAATCTCAGCTTGGACCTGCGCCTCCTGCGCAGCAATCCCGTGGCGGCACAAATAGGCGACTCCCGCTTCCAGAAGTCGCCCTAACGTCAACGGATCCACCTCAGAAGGGCATGTCGTCATCCGTCACCGTATCCGCCACAAAATCCTCCGGCGGCTGAGGAATCGGCTCGGAGGAGGACCCATCGACATCCAGCCGCTCGATCTTGAAGGCCTGCAGGTCGGTGTAATAGCGCTCCTTATAGAGGTTACCACGCAGGGAGAAGGTGACGCGCACCTTGTCGCCGGGCTTGAAGCTATCGAGGAGCGCGCAGTTATTCTGCACCACCGCGAACTTAATATCCTGCGGATAGCGATCATCCTCCTCGGTCACCACAAACTCGCGCTTGCGGAAGCCACTCTGAAAGGTGACCAAATCCATCAGCACCTTCATGGTGCCCTCTAACTCAAAAGACTTACTCATCGTCTTGCCTACTTTCTAATCGTCTATCCGCCGACTTCCGTCGTCTCCCCTATTCGTGCCAATCTTCCAAAATCCAGCGGCAGGGACGAACGGCATGGTGCCGCTTCTTGCCCCAAAACCCGGCCACTGCCTGATCCGGATCGGGATTACCATGGAAGACCAAGACGCGCGTATTCGGCTTGCGCGGCGTCAGGAAAAGATTCAGCGGGAAGGGCAACACACAGGTGCGCTTAAAGCTCTTGATCCACTGCTCGGGCCACCAGTGAACCTCGCCGGCAGCGTGCGTCATAAAGGCCTGCTCGGTGGGATACTTGCTGTGGTCGACCGCGTCGGCCATCTCGCGCAAGAAAGTTTCGTAGATGTAGTTGCTCTTCCCCGCCTCAAAGCGGAAACACGAGGAGTTGCCAATCTTCGGCCGCGGACGGAAAAGCCGCTTACGCAGCTCCACCCAGTTGTGGATAATGCAAAACTTCCCCGGCAGATAATCAAAGAGGCAATCAATATCCTGCTGAATCACCACATCCACATCAAAGAAGAGCGTCGGCCCCTGCAGCCCGGCCAACCCATCGCGGAAGAGACAGAGCTTCACAAAGATATTCGGCCAAGGCCCCTGCGGCAATACCGCCTCTCCAGGGCACTCCGGCAGCGGCTGCGCATCAATCCCCTCCGCCAACCCCGTTGCGTCATCCGTAAAGCAGACAAACCGGAACGGCCGGTGCAAGTGGCGCTTCACCGAGGCATATAATGTGTTGGTAAAGGAGACTGGATAACGCTTGCCCCACTTAAGGCAAACAATGTTTACTTGCGCTTGCTCTGCCATAGCCTTGAACTCCTTGCTAATACACCCGCATTATAAACCATCCACCCCGTGAAACGCAAGCGCGCGACCGCAGGGCCCCCTCACGCGTAATGCGTCAATAGAAAAGTGCACCGAAGGAGTGATAAGTGGCTGGGGTGATGTGTCATTGAGGTGTGCACCGAGGGGGGGCTTTTCTGGGGGGCGGGCGGCTAGCCGCCCGCCCCCCAGAAAAGATTAGGATTTCTGCGTAGAAAAGAGCTTTTTTAGGGTGTGTTCACAGGCGCGACGAAGTTGAATGGCGTTGATGGGGGGAGGTGGGGGTTGGGGGATGAGTTCATTGAGGCGGGTATAGGGGGTGCGGGGGATGTCGATGGTGCGATGGTAGCGGAGGCCGGGGGCGTCGGTACGGCGGGTTTTGGCGAGTTGGCGGGTGCAGGGGATGGCGTAGTTGTGGAGGGTGGACCATTGGTCGCAGAGGTCGGTGAGGGCGGAGAGCTGGGTGTAATCATCGAAGCGGAGGTCGCCGAAGAGGGCGCGGACGATGGAGCTGTTCTTTTGTTCGATGCGGTGGTTGTCGTTCTTGTGGTAGGGGCGCGAGCGGGTGATGCGGACGTTGGGGTAGTGGGTTTTGAGGAAGGCGAGGAGGTGGTGGTTGATGAACTCGCTACCGTTGTCGATGTGGATGACTTTGGGAGGGAAGGGGAGGCGCTCGAAGAGATGGGCGAGGGCGTTGGTGGTGGCTTCCGCGCCGCGGTTCCAGCAGGGGGCGAGGCCGTCCCACTGGGTGACCGCGTCAGTGATGTGGAGGATCCAGAAGAAGCTTTCGCGCATATCGCCGCCGCAGAGGGCGACGGTATCGACCTGTAGAATGCCAGGGCCACCGGTCTCTTCGAGCGAGCCTGGACCGGCGGGGATTTGGGCCGCGAGGGCGGCTTTGCTGCCGGATCGTTTGTTGGCACTGCGAGGGTGGTTGAAGCGGTGGAGGCGAAGGATGCGTTCCATCGTGGAAGCACTCATTCGTAGGAGTTCGGCGACTATGGTCTCGGGGATTTCGCCATAGACTTCGGCATAGTCTTGAAGGGCCTTGGACATCGTCGCGTGGAGGTATTTGGGGCAGAGCAGCCCCATCGCTAGCCAGATGCGGACAAGGCGTTCGCGCGCCTCTTTGGAGTAAACCGGACGACGGCCCTTGTGTTTTCGATACCGTCGCTTACCGTTCAGAAGTCGGATGACATACTTGCGCGACAAGCCCGTCATACGTACCACTGATGAAATGAGCACAGTGCGTTCTGAGCGTCGTTTAGTTCTGGAATAAAAGCGTCTTAGACGGACCATACCTTCTCTTTTGAATTGAACTTTCATAGGCTTCCCTTTAGTGCACACATCTATGACGCATAGGGAATACCACGCTTTTGCGTTCGGTGCACATAACTATGACGTATCACGCACGTGAGCGACAGCGAGCACCTCACCCCCATTTTATGGTATAATGCGCGCTTTCAGGAGGATGGCTATGGCCGGATTTGACATTGATCGCGTGGCGCATTTGGCGCGTTTGGACCTGACGGCGGAGGAGCGGGAGCTCTTTGGCAGTCAGTTGGAGACGATTGTGGCGTATGTCGAGCGGATTTCGCAGTTGGATGTAGAGGGGCTACCGGCGACCTTGCACGGCCATAGCGTCAATAACATCTTCCGGGCGGATGTGCCGGTGGAAGGGTTGCCGACGGAGGTGGCCACGGCGAATGCGCCTGAGCGGATTGAGGACGAGATCCGGATGCCGCGCGTGGTGGAATAAGGAGGCGGAAGATGAAGGACTTTTGCAAGATGACGCTCACGGAGGCCGTGGCGGGGTTGCGCGCCGGCGCGTTCACTTCGGTGGAGCTGGTGCGGGCGCTGATTGAGGCGATGGAGGCGAGTCAGGCGACCATTCACGCCTACGTGACGATTGATGGCGAGGGGGCGTTAAAGGCGGCCGAGGAGGCCGATCGCCGCCGCGCGGCGGGTGAGGACCTACCGCTCTTAGGCGTGCCGATTGCCATCAAGGACAATATGAATGTTATCGGCCAGCCGTGCACGGCCTCCTCGCATATTCTCGAGGGCTATACCGCGCCGTATGACGCAACGGTGATTGCCAAACTGCGCGCGGCCGGGGCGATTTTCCTGGGGCGCACGAATATGGACGAGTTTGCCTTGGGCTCGACCACCCAGACCTCTTACTTCGGGCCGACGGAGAACCCGGTGGCGCGCGGGTGCATCCCGGGTGGCTCCTCGGGCGGGAGCGCGGCGGCGGTGGGGGGCGACTTGGCGCTCGCAGCGCTGGGGTCCGATACCGGCGGCTCGATTCGTCAGCCCGCTTCGCACTGCGGCATCGTGGGGGTCAAGCCCACCTACGGACGCGTCTCGCGTTATGGGATTGTGGCGTGCGCTTCGTCGCTGGACCAAGTTGGGCCGATGACCAAGACCGTCGAGGATGCCGCGCTGGTGATGAATGTCATCTCCGGGCGCGACCCGATGGATGCCACGAGCCTCGATGAGCCGGTGCCCGACTACACCCAGGCGTGGGCCGGGGCCGATGCCGAGAAGCCGCTCGCGGGGATGGTGCTGGGGATTCCGGCTGAATACTATGGCGAGGGGCTCGACCCCGAAGTGCGTGCGCGCGTTGAAGAGGCTAAGGCGCGCGCGGTGGCCCTGGGTGCCACGCTTAAGGACGTCTCCCTCCCGCACACGGCCTACGGCATTCCCACCTATTACATCTGCATGACCGCGGAGATTTCGGCCAACCTCGCGCGCTTCGATGGCGTGCGCTACGGTCTGCGCGTGCCGTGCGATGACGTGATCGAGCAATACAAGCGCACGCGCGCCGAGGGCTTCGGGGCCGAGGTCAAGCGCCGCGTCCTGCTGGGAACCTTTGTCCTCTCCAGCGGCTACTATGATGCCTACTACAACCGCGCGCAGAAGGTCCGCACCCTCATCCGGCGGGACTTCGAGGCGGCCTTTGCGCAGTGCGACCTGTTGCTGGCGCCGGTCACGCCCGAGCCGGCTTGGCCCCTGGGCGTCTATCAGAACGACCCCATCCGCAACTACCTCTCCGACGTGCTGACCGTGGGCGTGAACCTGGCCGGCTGCTGCGCGATTGCCCTCCCCGCTGGCACCACCGCCGAGGGCAAGCCCGTGGGCGTGCAGCTCATTGGGCCAAACTTTGGGGAGATGACGCTCTTCAAGGCCGCCAAGGCCCTCGAACTGCCGCGCGCCTAACCGGGAAGAGAGAAGGAAGAAGACGATGGAATACGAAGTTGTTATCGGCCTGGAGACGCATGTCCAGCTCAAGACGGTCACCAAGATGTTCTGTGGGTGCTCCAATGCCTTCGGCGCCACGCCCAACTCGCACGTCTGCCCGGTGTGCTTGGGCTATCCCGGCGCGCTGCCGAGTATGAATCAGGAGGCCATCCGCTACACAGTAATGGCCGGGTTGATGCTCGGCTGCGAAATTGCCAACTATGCCAAGTTCGACCGCAAGAACTACTTTTATCCCGACTCGGCCAAGGATTACCAGATCACCCAGCTCGATTACCCCCTCTGCCTCGGCGGTGGCGTGGAGATCGCGGCCCTCGGCGGCGGACGTAAGACCGTGCGCATCCACCACATCCACCTGGAAGAGGATGTCGGCAAACTCACCCACCGCGCCGGCTGCTCGGGCGTGGACTTCAACCGCGCCGGCGTGCCGCTGATGGAGATCGTCTCCCAGCCCGATATGCGCTCGGCCGATGAAGCCCTTGCCTACCTCACCGCCCTGCGCGAGATGATGATCTATGCCGGCGTGAGCGAGTGCAACCTGGAAGAGGGCAACATGCGCTCGGATGTCAACGTCTCCATCCGCCCCGTGGGGCAGGAGGCCTATGGCACTAAGGTCGAAATCAAGAATATGAACACCTTTAGCGGCATCCACGCCGCCCTGCTCTTTGAGATCGACCGCCAGAAGCGCGCCCTCGAGGCCGGCCAGGTCATCCGCCAGGAGACCCGCCGCTGGGATCCAGAGCTGGGCGAAACCTTCGTGATGCGCACCAAGGAAAATGCTGACGACTACCGCTACTTCCCCGAGCCCGACCTGATGCCCATCGCCCTCACCCCCGAGCAGATCGCCGCCTGGGCCAAGGACCTCCCCGAAGCCCCCGCCAAGCGCCGCGAACGGATGGTCGCCGAATACGGCATCCCCGAGTATGATGCCGGCGTCCTCTCCGCAGACCGCGCATTGGCCGACTTCTTTGAGGCCGTCGCCCGCCGCTGCGGCAATGGCAAACTGGCCTCTAACTGGGTGATGGCCGAGGTCCTCGCCCTCACCGCCAAGTCCGGCACCGCCCTCGCCGACTCCGCCCTCACCCCCGAGGCGCTCGGCGACCTCCTCAAACTCCTCGACGCCAAGACCATCAACGGCCCCACCGCCAAAGCCCTCCTCCCCGAGCTCTTCGAGCAGGGCGGCGACCCCGCCGAGATCGTCAAGGCCCGCGGCCTCGGCCAAGTCTCCGACACCGGAGCCATCGAGGCCTTCGTCGACACCGTCCTCGCCGCCAACCCCAAGGTCGTCGCAGACTTCAAGGCCGGCAAGCAAGCCGCCATCGGCTTCCTCGTTGGTCAGGTGATGAAGCAATCCAAGGGCAAGGCCTCGCCGCAAGTTGTCCAGCAGCTTTTACGTTCCAAGCTGGCGTAAGGGCGCGAGCCGGCGATGATAGAGTTCAGAGACGTTGCGGTTAGATACGGCTCAGAGCCGTTGTTCGAGCACGCTTCCTTCAAGATTAATGCGGGCGAACGCGTGGGGATTGTGGGACCCAATGGGTCCGGCAAGTCCACCTTATTTAAGCTCATTCTCGGCGAGATGAGCCCGGATACGGGCGATGTGCTGCACGAGGGGTCGCCGCGAATTGGCTTTGTGCGCCAGCACCTGCAGCCGGCCTTCCCGGAGCAGACGCTCTTGCAGTATTGTCTGGACGGCATTCCCGGGTTTGGGGAGACCGAGCGGACGATTGCGCGGCTGGAAGAGGCCCTGACCACCGAGCGTGACAGTGCCACTAAGGAGCGGATGCTCCGCGAACTGGGCGAGGCGCACACGCGCTTTGAGCAGATGGGCGGCTACACCCTCGAGGCACGCGTCAAGGAGTCGCTCGGCGGCCTGGGCTATGAGACGGCGGACTTCGAGAAGCCCTTTGCCACCTTCTCGGGCGGCTGGCGGATGCGCGCGGAGCTCTCGCGCGTGCTCGCTTCCAAACCCGAGCTCCTACTCCTGGACGAACCCTCCAACTACCTCGACCTGCCGGCCATCGAGTGGCTCCAGCGTTTCCTGCGCGCCTTCGAGGGCACCCTGGTCCTCATCTCGCACGACCGCTACCTCCTGCGCGCCATCACTCGCCTGACCCTCGAGGTCGATGGCGGCACCGTCACGCGCTACAACGGCCCGCTCGATTACTACTTGCGCGAGCGCGAAGTCCGCTACCGTCAGCTCCTCCAAGCCAAGGCCAACCAGGACCGCAAGCGCGAGCAACTCGAGCGCTTCATCGAGCGCTTCCGCGCCCAAGCTACCAAGGCTGCCCAGGCCCAGAGCCGCGAGAAGCAGCTCGAGAAGCTCGAGGAAATTCGCCTGCCCGCGCGCAGCCGCTCGGCCGGCTATCTGCGTCTGCCCGCCGCCCCGCACGCCGGCGCCGAAATCGTCCGCCTGGATAACGCGGCCTACGCCTATCCCGGCAGCGATCGCGCCATCTTCTCGCACCTCGACCTGCGCATTATGAATGGCGAAAAGATCGCCATTGTCGGCTACAACGGGATGGGCAAGACCACCCTTCTGCGCCTCCTGGCCGGTGTGCGCGCGCCCACCGAGGGCTCGGTCACCTTCGGCTACCACGTCGAGCCCGGCTACCAGAGCCAGGACCTCGCCGAGACGATGAACCCCGAGGAGAGCGTCTTCAACACCGCCAAGGCCGCGGCCGGCACCCTCCCCGAGCGCGACCTGCGCAACCGCCTCGGCGGCTTCGGCTTCGACGTTGAGGACTGCGCCAAGCCCGTCAAGGTCCTCTCCGGCGGCGAGAAAATCCGCCTGGCCTTCGTCCGCCTCTTCCTCAACCCGCCCAACTTCCTCCTCCTCGACGAGCCGACCACCCACCTCGACCTCGAGGGCCGCGAGAAGCTCCAGCAGGCCGTGCGCGACTACAACGGCACCGTCGTCCTCGTCTCGCACGATGTCGAGTTCGTCCGCGGCACCGCCGAGAAGATCATTGAGATTTCCCACCGCGGCGTGCGCACCTTCCCCGGCGGCTACGATTATTACCTCGAAAAGACCGCCTCCGAGGTCGCCCCCGCGCCCGAGACCCCAGCCGTCGAGGCCGATGCCCCCCAAAAGCTCTCCTCCAAGGACCTCCGCCGCCAACGCGCCCAAGAACGCGCCGCCAAGGCCCCCGAGGTCAAGCGCCTCAAACGCCGCGTTGCCGAGGCCGAAGCCGCTATCGCCAAGATGGAAGCCGAGCAAGACGAACTCACCGAAGCGCTCGGTAATGGCACCCTCGATGCCCAAGGCCTCGCCGATGCCGGCAAGCGCCTCCGCGCCCTCCAATTCGACCTCGCCAAAATGACCCTTGAGTGGGAAGAGGCCGCCACCGCCCTCGAAGCCTTGGAATAACTGTAAGCACCGAAGCCTGCGCAGGTTAGCAACCACAAAGAACACAAAGAGCACAAAGAAAGGCACGCCGAGCTGCGCAGGGGGAAGGGGCGGCGGAGCCGCCGAAGGTTTTGCAGTAGCCTGCTCCGTCAGACCACCTGGCCCGGGGCGAGGGTCAACCCGCCCCTACCTCGAGGCGAACCCGGCCCGGGGCGAGGGTCAACCCGGGGCGGATGCGAGGCGAACCCGGGGCGGATGCGAGGCGAACCCGGGGCGGATGCGAAAAGAGGGGGGGCGAAGGTGTCCGCCGGAGGCGGCACCCCCCGGCGTGCCCGCGAGCTTGCTCGCGGGTAAGGTTCAGCCCGGATGCGAGGCGGCCCCGGGGCGGGGCGTCAGAGAGGCAGCAGCCGGCCTCCCCTCTCCCAGCCCCTCCGTCGCAAAACGCGCGCTGTCGGCTGTCCGCTGTCCGCTGCGAGCACGATTTTCCGCTTGCACATTTCGGCGGTGCGCCGTATAATAAGGGCGCAATGTTGGAGAGGGCTTTCCGCTCCAGAAGAAAGGATAGTGTATGAATACGACGATGTTTGCGCGCGTTGGCGCGATGGCGGTCTTGGCCGCTTCGATGACGGTTTTCGCTGCGGGCTGTTGTGGCACCGCGGCGTGCGGTTCCCAGCAAAAGGAGATTAAGACAGTGGATAACAAGGACTTTTACAAGGATGGCAAGTTCGATGCCGAAAAGGGCAAGCAGGCCTACATTGAGCTGATGAAGAAGCTCAACGCCCCGGTCTACAAGCGCTACCTCGAGGAGCCGGGCTTCCTGTGGGCGGTGGACTTCGCGCAGGGCGACTTCGCCTCCTTCGGGATGGGCGGCGTCTTCTGGGTGAACAACCGCGACAAGCAGTACTTCGCGCACGAAATCTTCCTGCTCCCCGGCCAGGCGATTGCCGAGCACCGTCACCTGCCCACCACCGACGACAAGGGCCCGCTGCAGTGCAAGCACGAGAGCTGGCAGGTCCGTTACGGCTCGGTCTATGGCTTTAGCGAAGTGGGCGAGCCGAACCTCGACCAGTTCCCCGAGGCCAAGGCCCTCTTGGCTAAGTGCCAGGCCCCGCACTTGAACTGCGTGCATGTGGAAAAGTGGGAGGCTGATGGCCAGGTCCACCCCTTGCCGAAGGATGAAACGTGGCACTTCATGATGGGCGGCCCCGAGGGCGCAATCGTCTCGGAGTATGCCACCTATCACGATGGCAACGGTCTGCGCTTCAGCTGCCCGAACGTGGCCTTCTAATGGCGCGGGGCGCGGCCTTCCGCGCCCCACCCCTTCCCTTTAACCCACCCCACCGAAAGGTTCCCGCGTATGACGATGAAGTATATGCACACCGGCATGATTGTCGGCGAAAAGCTGCCCGATATGATCTATATGGCCCCGCTCAAGGTCTGGGTCACCGACGCTTCCAAGGATAAATATTCGATCGAGTTCCTCTACTTCGAGGTCGATTCCCCGATGGCCGCCGCCATCCAGGAGCAGCCCCACGTGGCCTACGCCGTCGACAATATCGACGAAGCCATTGCCGGCAAGGCAATCCTTTGGGACAAGATGGATGTGGGCAGCGCCTATATCGCCTTCGTCTACGATAACGACACCGTCGTCGAGTTCTACCAGGCCAAGTAAAGGAGCGCTGCTATGCCGATGAAGAAGTTTATGAACGACCCGGCGAACCTCACCGCCGAGATGCTCGAAGGCCTCGCGATGGCCTATTCCGACAAGGTCAAGATTGTCAATGAGCGCATCGTGGTGCGCACCACCCCCAAGGCCCAGGACAAGGTGGCCCTGATCTGCTTCGGCGGCACCGGTCACGAGCCGGCGATGCACGGCTTCGTGGGCGAGGGTATGGCTGATGCCGCGGTCGCTGGCGACGTCTTTGCCGCCCCCGGCGGCCCGAAGGTCTTTGAGGCCATCGAAATGTTCGCCCGCCCGGCCGGCATCATCCTGCTCACCCTCAACCACAATGGTGACCGTATGGCTGCCCGCAAGGCCCTGCGTCTGGCCGAGAAGGCCGGTATCGCCGTCAAGGAAATCATCGTCCAGGAAGACATCGCCCCGGGCATCGACGCCGACCCCGAGGACCGTCGTGGTCTGGGCGGCTGCATCCCGCTGATGAAGGTGATGGGCGCTGCGTGCGAGCAAGGCAAGACGATTGACGAAGTCCTCGAAATTGGCCAGAACTTCCACGCCCACCTGGCGACGCTCTCGGTGGCGCTCAAGGTGGCCACCCACCCGCAGAATGGCGCCGAGATTGGCGCGCTCGCCGATGACGAGATGGAAATCGGCATGGGCCAGCACGGCGAAGGCGGCGGCGGCATCATGAAGATGCAGACGGCGGATGCCACGGCCAAGATCATGGTCGAGAAGCTCATCGATGCCACCAAGCTGCAGTCCGGCGACCGCGCCCTGCTCATCATCAACGGCTCGGGCGCCACCACCGCGATGGAAATGCTCATCTGCTACCGCGCGGCCGCCAAGGTCCTCGCCGGGCGTGGCATCACCCTCACCAACGGCCTGGCCACCGAGTTGCTCACCGTCCAGGAGATGGCCGGCTTCCAGATGATTCTGGCCAAGGTCTGCTCCACCTGCGAGGCCCTCCTCAAGGCCAAGGCCAACACCCCCTACTGGACCGTCAACGGTTAAGGAGCCCCCATGACGCTTGAACAATTCAAGGCGATTTGGCTGAAGGCCCAAGAGGCCATCAACGCCGGCGAAAAGCACTTCTCCGAACTCGACGCCGCCACCGGCGGTGACGGCGACCACGGCACCGCCATCGTCGCCGCCCTCAAGGCGATCGTCCACGCCGAAGGCGATGACTTCAAGGCCTACATCACCGATATGGCCGAGAAGCTCGAAACCGAGGCCTCCGGCTCCACCTCCTCGCTCTACGGCGCGTGGTGCGAAGGTATGGCCGACGCCGTCGACGCCGGCAAGACCGAACTCGATGCCGAGGAACTCGCCGAGATGTTCCAGGGCGGCTTCGAGGAAGTCTGCGCCATCACCAAGGCCCGCGCGGGCGATAAGACGATGATGGATGCCCTCCAGCCCGCCACCGAAGCCCTCGTGGCCGCCAAGGCCCAGGGCGAGGCCGCCATGTTCGCCGCCGCTGCCGCCGCCGCTAAGGCCGGTTCGGAAGCCACGGCCAAGATGCAGGCCAAGTTCGGCCGCGCCCGTAACCTGGGCGAGCGCTCCATTGGCGCGATCGATGCCGGCTCGGCCTCGATGGCGGTCATCTTCGGGGCCTTCGCCTAAGGCCCCCTCACCTCCCTTTAAGTAAAGGAACACCCAAATGCCTGATATGGATAACTTTAAGGAAGCCTCCGCCTTTGGCGTGGGCACTCCGCAAGAAACCGCCGGCTTCCCGCTCAAGGGCTGCGGCAACCTCGATTGGGGCATGAAGAACCGCCTCTCGCGCATCTTCGGCGCGGACGGCAAGTCCCTGATGCTCGCCTGCGACCACGGCTTCATTATGGGGCCGACGGGCGGTGTCGAGCGCATCGACCTCTCGATTGTGCCGCTGCTGGAGTATGCCGACTGCCTGATGTGCACCCGCGGTGTGCTGCGCTCGGTCATCCCGCCGACGAATACCGTCCCGGTCTGCCTGCGCTCCGATGCCGGCACCTCCATCCTCACCAACCTCAACGATAATGTTGTGATTGCCGCCGAAGACGCTATCCGCGTCAACGCCGCGGCGATGGCCGTGATGGTCGCTATCGGCGATGAGCTCACCGAGGCCAAGACCGTTGCCAACCTCTATCACACCGTGGACATCGGCCAGAAGTATGGCATCCCGGTGATGGGCGTGACGGCCGTGGGCAAGCAGATGACCCGCGACGCGAAGTACTTCCGCCTGGCCACGCGCATGTGCGCTGAGAATGGTGCCAACATCGTCAAGACCTACTACACCGAAGGCTTCGAGACCGTGACCGCCGCCTGCCCCGTGCCGATTGTTATCGCCGGTGGCAAGAAGGTCCCCGAGCGCGAAGCCCTCGAGATCGCCTACAAGGCCATCAACGATGGTGCCGCCGGTGTGGATATGGGCCGCAACGTCTTCCAGTCCGAGCACCCCGCCGCGATGATCCAGGCCGTCAGCGCCGTCATCCACAAGGGGCTCAAGCCCGACGAAGCGTTCCAGATGTACCAGGATCTGGCCAAGTAAGGCCGCCTTCCTACCCACCCAAAAAGCGGGGTCGCCTCACTGCGGCCCCCTTTTTTTGGGGGCGGCCTAGCGGCCGCCGCGAGGTGCGGGCTCCGCCCGCGCGAGGTGCGCCTTCGGCGCGTGAGGGGCCGCCGGGGACGGCGGCCGTCAGAACGGGCAACGCAAACGCGCCGAAGGCGCACCTCTCGACCAGCTGCCGCGTAGCGGCCTGGTCCCTTCACGCGGGCGCAGCCCGCACCTCACGCCGCCAACGGCGGCCCCCTCGCGCGCAACGAGCGCGAGGGATATGCTACAATGCGCGCATTTTGAGCCCACACAGAGGAGAAGCCCATGCGCATTTTGCCCGCGATTGACTTGATGAATGGTTGCTGCGTCCGCCTAAAGCAAGGCCGTGCCGAGGACTGCACCGTCTATTCGCGCGACCCCGTGGCCCAGGCCCAGGTCTTTCGCGAGGCTGGCGCCACCGACTTGCACGTGGTGGACCTTGATGGCGCCTTCGCCGGCGAGCCGCGCCACACGCAGGTGATTGGCGAGATTGTTCGCCAGTGCGGCCTAGCCGTGGAAGTGGGCGGAGGCATTCGCACGCAGGCCGCACTTGAGGCGCTGTTGGAGGTGGGCGTGGCGCGGGCGATTATCGGCACGCGGGCGCTGGAAGACACGGCCGAGCTGGCGCGTTGGGTGAAGGCCTATGGGGGCGAGCGCGTGGCGGTTGGAATTGATGCGCGCGGCGGCTTTGTTCAGACCAAGGGCTGGGTGGAGACCTCAACCGTTCGGGCGACGGAGCTGGCCAAGCGCGTGGCCGACCTAGGCGTGGCGCACATTATCTACACCGATACCGCCACCGATGGGATGCTCGGCGGCACCAACCTCCCGGCGATGCAGCAGATGGCCGAGGCCGTCCCCGGCGTGAAGATTACCGCCTCGGGGGGCATCTCCCTGCCCGAGCACGTCCGCGCGCTAACCGCGCTCGGCTGCCCGAACCTCTGGGGCGCAATCGTTGGCAAAGCGCTCTACGAAGGCACCACGACCCTCCCGGCGATGATTGCCGCCTGCCGCTAAAGCCGCCCCCCACCCCTCCGCACGATGGCCCTCATCACCCTGCACAATGTCACCCTCGGCTTCGGCAACGCGCCGGTGCTCGAGAATATCTCCCTCTCCATCGAGCCGGGGGCCCGCGCCTGCGTGACCGGCCGCAACGGCGAAGGCAAGTCGACCCTTCTCAAGGTCCTCGCCGGCGTGCTCGAACCCGATAGCGGCGAGGTGCTCCGCCAAAACGGCCTGCGCGTGGCCTACCTGCCGCAGGATGTCCCCGAGGACCGCCCCGGCACCGTCCGCGAAAACCTCCTGCAGGCCATCACCGACCCCGCGCGCGAATATGTGGCCGATGCCCTCTGCACTCGCCTAGAGCTCCCAACCGAAACGCCCTTCAACACCCTCTCCGGCGGACTGCGCCGCCGCGTCCTCCTCGGCTGCGCCCTGGCCAAGGAGCCGCACCTACTGCTCCTTGATGAGCCCACCAACCACCTCGACATTCCCTCCATCCGCTGGCTAGAGAAGTTTCTCGCCACCGCCCCCTTCGCCTGCCTCTTCATCACCCACGACCGCGCCTTCCTCCGCGCCGTCGCCCGCACCGTCTTCGACCTCGACCGCGGCCTCCTCTCCGGCTGGGACTGCGACTATCCCACCTTCCTCCGCCGCAAGGCCGAACTCCTCGCCGACGAAGCCGTCTACTGGGAGCGCAAGTCCAAGAAGCTCTCCGAGGAGGAGGCTTGGCTCCGCCGGGGCGTGAAGGCCCGCACCTGCCGCAACGAAGGGCGCGTGGCCGCCTTAATGAAGCTGCGCGAGGAGTTCGCCCAGCGCCGCAGTCAGGTGGGCAAGGCCACCCTCTCCCTCGCGGCCGAAGGCGGGCGCACGGGCGACCTGGTCTACCGCTGCGAAGGCGTCACCTTTGGCTACGACCCCGCGCACCCCATCTTGCGCGATGTCTCTCTCCGCCTCCTGCGCGGCGAGCGTATCGGCATCCTCGGTGCCAACGGGGCCGGCAAGACCACCCTCCTGCGCCTCCTACTCGGCCAACTCACCCCCCAAGCCGGCGAACAGCGCATCGGCGCGAATGTCCAAGCCGCCTTCTTCGACCAACTGCGCGGCGCGCTCGACCCAGAGGCCACCGTCGCCGAGAACGTGGCCGAAGGCAAGGAGTTCGTCACCATCGGCGGGGTTCGCAAGCATCTCTATGGCTACTTGGGCGACTTCCTCTTCACGCCGGAACGGGCGCGGACGCCGGTCAAGGCGCTCTCAGGCGGCGAACGGGCGCGCGTCCTCTTGGCGCGGCTCTTCCTCAATCCCGGCAATGTGTTGGTGATGGACGAACCAACCAACGACCTGGACATCGAGACCCTCGAGCTCCTGGAAGAGCAGCTCGCCAACTACGCCGGCACCCTCCTACTCGTCTCACACGACCGCGATTTCATCGACCGTGTGGTCACTTCCGTCCTGCTTATCGAAGACGGCCACGTGACGGCCTATCCCGGCGGCTACTCCGATTGCGAAGCCGCCCGCGAACGGCAGGCCGCTCAGGTTGCTCAAGCCGCACCTGCCCCCGCGTCCGCAGCCCCAGCCCCGCAGACCGAAGCGCCCCGCCGCACCAACCGCTCCGAGCGCCTCTCCTACAAGGAACAGCGGCTCCTGCAATCCCTCCCCGAGCGCATTGAAGCGCTAGAGGGCGAGGTCGCCGAACTCAATGCCGCGCTCCTACAGCCCGGCGCGGACTACGCGGAGCTCTCGGAGACCCTGGCCAAACGCCAAGCCGAGCTCGACGAAGCCTTCGAGCAATACTGCGAACTGGAAGAGAAAGCTCAGCGGCTAAACTAGCGGTTAGCTGTTAGCGGCTAGCGGTTAGCGCACTCCGAGACGGATAGGCCGAAGGCCTTCTGTCATCTCTCATCCGTCATCTGTCATCTGCTCGCTCAGCGAGCGAGCAACGCGAGCAACGCCGCTTCGGTCTCGGGTGGGACCGGAAGGCGGCCAAGGAAGATGTCGGGCTTGGGCGCGCCGTGGAAGTCACTCCCCACCGACGGCACCAACTTGTGACGATGCGCCAGGCGCAGGAGGTTCAGCGTGGTCTCCTGGTCGTAGGTGGAGTAGTAGCACTCCATGCCGTCAAGGCCCAGGGCCTTAAGTTCAGCCACGCGCGCATCGAGCTCCGCCCAGTCCGTCGTCAAACTCAGCGGGTGGGCCATCATCACCACGCCCCCGGCGGCGTGAATCATCTCAATACACTCAGCCGGCGCGTAGCGGAAGCGATCGCGGTAGAAGGGCGCACCCTTGGCCAGAAAACGCGCGAAGGCATCCTTGACGTCGCTGGCATAACCCTTGGCAATGAGCGCCTGAGCAAAGTGCACGCGGCTGACAAGCTCATCGCCGGCGAAGGCGCGGACCTCGGCCTCGGTGAGGGCGATTCCGCCCTGATTGAGCGCCTCGAGGATGAGCGCATTGCGCTCGGAGCGGCCGCCGAGTAGACGCCCAAAGCGCGCAGTAAGGGCCGGGTCCTGATAGTTGAAGGCCAGCCCCACCAGGTGAAGTTGCCCGCTGGGCACCTCGGCCGAAAGCTCAATCCCCGGAATGGCGCGCAGGCCGAGCGGCCGCGCCGCGGCAAGGAACTCGGGCAACCCCTTGGCGCAATCGTGGTCGGTGAGGGCGAGGGTGGTCAGTCCCGCGCGGCAGGCGGCCTCGGCCAGCTCCATGGGCGAGAGCGAGCCATCGCTGGCCGTGGAGTGAGCGTGCAGGTCAATCATAGACCGCAAAGGGCAAAGAAGTCGGGGAAAGATTCGCGGACGCAGTCGAAGTCGTCGATCTCGACGGCGGCCTCGGTCTGGGTGGCGAGGAGGGCGAAACACATCGCCACGCGGTGGTCGCCGGCGGTGTGAATGGCGATGGGGTCAGCCGGCGGCAAGAGCGGCGCGGAGCGGCCTTTCAGGCGGCAGCCATCGGGCGCTTCCTCGACCTCGAGCCCGAAGGCGCGCAGACCATCGACCATCAGGCGAATGCGGTCAGATTCCTTGGTGCGCAGTTCGGCGGCATCGCGAATGGAGGTGATGGCGGGGGTGAGGGCGGCGGCGATAAGCAGGGCCGGCAGCTCGTCAATCATCCGCACAATGCACTCGCCGGCGAAGGTGATCGGCTCGAAAGAGGGGGCAATTGGGCGGTGGCGGATATGCAAGTCGGCCACCGGCTCGCCGGCCAGAAGCCCCTCGTGCTCGAAGGTGAGGTCCGCCCCAAAGCGCTGAAGTGCCTCAAGGATGGCAGTGCGCGTGGGGTTGATGCAGACGCGGCGAATGCGGAAGTCACTGCCAGGCAAGAGGTAGGCGCGCACAAGGAGGAAAGCGGCCGAGGAGATGTCGCCGGGGAGATCGAGGTTCAGCGGCTGGAGGGTGCCGGTGAAGGGGAGCATCACCGCGCCGTAGGCCGGGCGCTCCACAGTGCGGACCTGCACGCCCATCGCCGCGAGCATTCGCTCGGTGTGATCGCGCGAGGGGCCGGGCTCGAGCAGCGCAGTGGGCGCATCGGCGTAGAGCCCGGCGAGGAGGAGGCAGCTCTTGACCTGCGCCGAGGCCACGGGGAGCGTGTAGGAGATGCCAGTGAGCTTGGCCGGGCGAATGGTCAGTGGCGCACAACCATTGGTGGCGGTAATCTCCGCGCCCATCATTCGCAGCGGCTCGACGATGCGCCCCATCGGCCGCTTGCAGAGACCCGCCGATCCGGTGAGGGTGCAGGTGACGCCGGCGCCGGCGAGCACGCCCGCCAAGAGGCGCAGGGTGGTGGCCGAGTTCCCGCAATCGAGCGGCCCCTCGGGGTCCTTGAAGCCGCGCAGCCCCACGCCCTTCACGCGCAGCACGTGCGTGGCCTCATCCAACGAACATTCAACACCGAGCGCACGCAGACAGCGCATCATTGCAAAGATGACCCCGCTGGCCGGGAAGTTGCGGATTTCGCTCTCCCCTTCGGCCAGGGCGGCAAAGAGGAGCGCGCGGTGGGAGAGGGACTTATCGCCCAAGGGCGCATACTCGCCCACGAAGGGCGCGGCCGGGCGGAAGTGGCGGAGTTGGTGGTTGTAGGAGAGAGCCATCGGCAGAATCTTTCTATGCTTCGTCGTCGTCAAAGGGGAGCCCCAGGGCCTGCTTGACCGTCTTGAAGTGGCACTTGGCCACCTGCGGCAGGAAGTCCGGCCCGTGCTTGGCAATGAGCGCGGAGAGGGTCTTGGGCACCTGCGGCCCGGCACCCTTAGGCAGCGGCATCCCGGCGGCCTCCTCCAACTTCTTGAGCTCGCGCACAAAGAGGTCGCGCGCCAACACCGAGGCGGTGGCCACGGCAATATCGCGCTCGGCCTTGTGCATCTGCTCGATGGTCAGTTGCTTGCCCCGGGCCATCAGTGCGCGGTTGATGACGCTCTCGGTCCGCGCAAACTGGTCGATGACCGCGCGCGTGCAATCCGGCCGCTGCTCGGCTAGGGTCTCGATAGCGCGGGCGTGGCACCAAGCGAGGAGGCGGTTGAGGTTGGCAATCTTGCCGTAAAGGGTGTTGTAGGTGGGCGGGCGGAGGAGGACCACCGCGCAGTTCTGCCGGCCGATAATCTTGCGCGCCTCGGTGGCGAGCTTGGTGATGCTCGTGGCCGAGAGGGTCTTGCTATCGCGAATGCCCAGGTCGGCCAGGCGCTTACCGGTGGTCTCGTCGATAAAGGCGGCTACGGTGACCAGCGGCCCGAAGATGTCGCCCTTGCCGCTCTCGTCGGAGCCCATGTGCGGGGCGAACATCTTGGGGTCGAGCTCGGCCTCATAGCCCACGGTCGCAGCCTTGAGCACCAGCGGCTCGAGGGTAAAGAGGACGAAGTCCTCCGCCTCGCGCCCCTGCACCACCAGCTTGCCCGAGGTGTAGAGGTTAATGGTCAGCCCCCGGCTCTTGAGCGCGAGGGTAGTATAGGGCACCTGGACGCGCTCGAGGGCGCTCATCCCGGCGGTAACGGCCTCCAAGTCGGCCGCCTGCTCGGCGGTCAGTTGAAAGGTAAAGAGGTTCTTCTTGGGCGCTTCGGTTCCAGCCACGTCACTTCCTTAAGTTAAGATGACAGCGGACAGCGGACAGCTCTCTCGCTTACGCCGGCGGATTCGCCGCGTAGTAGGCGTGGATGGTCTCTTCGCAGCCGAAGGTAGCGGCGATGAGGGCGGCGCGAATCCACATGCCGTTGCGCATCTGGCGCCAATACTTGGCGCGCGGGTCGTTATCGAGCAAGGAGGAGATTTCGTCGCGCCGGGGCAGGGGGTGGAGGATGGCCGCGCCGGGCTTCATCAAGGCCGCCTCGATGGGGGTGAGCTTGAAGGCCGAGGTATCGATCTTGGCCGATTCGCCACTGGCGCTGTCCCACTCATCCTGAATGCGCGTCATATAGATCGCGTCGGCTTCAGGGAGGAACTTGTGCATGTCGTTGGAGACCTCGTAGCGCACGCCGCGCTTGTCGAGCATCTGGAGAATGTCCTCCTTAATCTGCAGCTCGGGCGGAGCCACGAAGATCTGGCGCACATTCTCAAAGCGCGTGAGGAGGTAGGAGAGCGAGCGCACGGTCCGCCCACGCAGCAGGTCGCCCACAAAGAGGACCGTCTTGCCGTCGATGCCCCCCTGCGTCTCGAAGGAGCGGAAGAGGGTGTAAACATCGAGCAGCGCCTGGGTGGGGTGCTGATCCTTCCCCGAGCCGGCATTGATAATCGGCACATTGCGCTCGGAGTTGCCCAGTACCCACGCCATCCGCTCGGCCAACCCGCGCGAGGGCGAGCGCATAATCACCAGGTCGAAGTAGGAGGAGAAGGTCCGCACCGAATCCTCCTTACTCTCGCCCTTGAGCTCCGAGGAGGTGGCCGCGTCGCGCACCGAGCCGGTGCGCATTCCCAAGATTTCGCACGCAGAGAGGTGCGAGAGGAAGGTCCGTGAACTCGGTTGGGAGAAGTAGAGCATCGCCCGCCGGTGGGCGAGCAACGAACTGAGGAAGAGCGCCCCCTCCCGCCGCTTGCTCAGGCGCCGAATCTCCGTGGCCAAGTTGCAGAGCCGCTCGAGCAGCGCGCGATTAAACTGTTGGGCAAAGAGGGTGTGGAAGGGCATCCCATCATCTTGCATCAAGTAGGGAGCCTTCTCACTCAGGGGGAGCGCCTCGAACTCCTCCCACGAAAGTGTCGTCATATCCTTCAGCATAATGCCATCCTTTCGGACCTACAGTCTACCACATTTCCCCAGCCCAAAACCAAGAAAAGCGCTTGCTTTTCGCAAAAGCTTCGGTTATACTAGATTTTGTAATGGTTGCAAAAATAGGAGCATCTGCCCCGGGCGCCACTACACTTAACAGAACACAACACAAGGAGTTTTCTCATGCGTTCAATCACACACCTTGACCTTCAGTACGCCCACCGTTTCTACGGCTTCCAGGGCGAGGCCCAGTACCTCCACGGTCACACCGGCGGCCTGACCATTGAAGTCGAAGACACCATCGAGCCCGGCGTCAATATGGTCTATCCCTGCAACGAAGTCCAGAAGGTGGCCTGGGAGGTCCTCAAGAACTTCGACCACGCCCTCATCCTCCGCGAGGATGATCCCCTCCTGCCCGCCATCCTCGCCGTCTACGAGAAGCAGGGCATCCGCAACGGCTCGCCCCGCAACACGATGAAGGGCCCCGCCTTCAAGACCGACCTCTGCACCGCCTACCCCGAGTGCCGCCTCGTCGTCACCAAGGAGACGATGACCGTGGAAGGGATGATCAAGATCGTCTACGACCTGCTCAAGGACAAGCTCAACATCGCCAAGATCACCTTCACCAGCGGTGTCAACGCCGCCACGATGGACTTCACCCCCACCCGCACCCTCGATCGCTGCCCCCTCTGCGGCGTCGAACTCAAGGATGGCGTCTGCCCCAAGTGCGGCTACCGCAAGCAGAAGTAAAGAAGCCGTTAGCCGTTAGCATCTAGCGGTTCACCCTTTACATAAAGGCCGGCCCTCGGACACCCGAAGGTCGGCCTTTGTTTTCTCCCGACCCGCCCCAAAAGAGCCGCTAGGGCGCAACCTTCCCCCACAGGGGCTCGACCTCGCCTCGAGGCTGAGGCGATCTTGGCCTCTGGCGAAGGGAACTATTAAGACCCCGTCTTAATTCAAATAAGACCCCGTCTTAATTCAAATAAGACCCCGTCTTGTTTCCAATAAGACCCCGTCTTGTTTCAAATAAGAGGGCCTCTTAATAATTGCCTGGGGCGCGGATCCCAATTGGCCTAGGGCACGGAGCAGGTATTCCGCGCCGCCGCACACCGTGCTTGCAGCAGAGAAGCCTGGCCCCCAAATGGCGGACCAGGCTTCTGCTTTGTGCCAAGCGTTGCGAGCGCTTAGGTGAGCGGGAGGGTGAGGGTGAAGGTGGTGCCTTGGCCGGGGGTGGAATCGACGGCGACGGTGCCGTGGTGGAGGAGGGCGGTGTGTTTGACGATAGCCAGGCCCAGACCGGTGCCGCCGCGCTCGCGGGAGCGATCCTTATCCACGCGGTAGAAGCGCTCGAAGAGGCGCGGGAGATGCTCGGAGGCGATGCCGCAGCCGTAGTCGCGAACGGCGATTTGGGCTGTTCGGCCGGCATGGGTGAGGGTGAGATCAAGGGTGGGGGTGCCAGTGGCGTAGCGCAGGGCGTTGGTGAGGAGGTTGACGATGGCCTGCTCCAGGAGCCGGGGATCGCCGCGCAGGGAGAGGGATTCCTTGGGGAGGGTGAGGCGCAGGGGAATGTGGGCGCGCTCGGCTTCGTCCTGGACCAGGGCGGCGGCACCTTGGCAGAGGAGGGCGAGGTTGCAGGGGCGGAAGTCCTGCTCGGGGGAGCCTTGGCGGCGCTCGATGGCGGCCAGGGAGAGGATGTCGCGCACCAGAGCGTTGAGGCGGCGGGACTGGCGGTCGAGGATGTCGAGGCAGTGGGTCTGAGCGGGGGGATCGAGGGGGGTATCGCGCAGGGTCTCGACGGTGGAGAGGATGGCGGTGAGGGGGGTCTTGATCTCGTGGGAGACATTGGCCACGAAGTCGGAGCGGAAGCTCTCAAGGCGGCGTAGGTCGGTGAGGTCGGTGAGAACGAGCAGGAGGCAGAGTTCGCCATCGCGCTCCATCCGAACGGCGTGGGCCAGGAGGGTGCGTTGGGAGGTACCGTCATCGAAGGGCAGCTCGCGGGCACTTAGAGTCGGCTCGCTGAAGGCCGTGCGGACATAGCCAACGAGTTCGGCCGAGGCTGTGCGCTCGATGCGGAAGCCCGCTTGGCGGATAGCCGGACCAAAGAGGTGGGCGGCGGCACGGTTGGCGCGGAGCACTTCGCCATTGTGCGCGACGAGGAGGAGCGGCTCGCGCATCGTATTGATGAGTGCGTCGAACTCATTGCGCTCGCGACCGAGCTGATCGATACGTGCGCGCAGTTGGCGGCCCATACTGGCGATGGCCTGGGCAAGCTCGCGCAGGGGGCCACCCTCGGGCGGCGTGATGGGCGTATCAAGCTTGCCGCGGGCAATGGCGATCGCCGCACGCTGCAAGGCGACAAACTGCGGCCGCACGCGCAGGAAGAGGTAGCCTAGGAGCAGAAGCGCCAGCCCGGCCCCGCAGAGCATCGAGAGCGCCACCGCCCGGCGCATCTGCTCGAGCGAATCGGTGATGGTCGCCAGCGGCAGGGCCGTGCGCACCACCCAATGCTCAGCACGCAGCGCATGGTAGAGCAGGTAGGCCTGGGAGGTGGAGGAGTAGCGGACCGAGAAGTCATCTTGCACGGCGGGCGTGGTGGCGTTCTTGGCGGCAGAGACCTCGGGACGTTGAGCGTGGTTCGGGAGGTCCGCGGCCGTGGCTTCGGAATCGGCCACCACGGTGCCATCGGGGGCAATAACCGTCACGCGCAAGGGGTGACCGCGGAAGTGGTCAACGCGGCGAGCAACGGCATCCAACTTCCCCTCGCGCAGGTCGGGCAAGAGGGTCTCGGCGATGAAGTGGGTGCGCTGGGCGAGGCTTTCGCGCGCCTCGGCCAAGGTGCCGCGCTTGAAGGTTTGGTATTGGGCGAAGAGCAGAATCCCGGTGAGTAGCGCCAGGGCCAGCAGGCTCGCCGGCAACGAGAGCAAAAGAAGGTCGCGGTGTTTCATAGGAAGAGAGCTAACAGCGGACAGCCGACAGCGGACAGCAGCTGGCGCTTGATGTGTAAGGCCCAGCCCAAAACATGGGGTAGGCGTAAAGGGGGAAGGGGGAGAAGCTGTCGACAGGCGACAGGCGATAGCCGACAGGGCGTATTCCAAGACGGGTGGTGGTGGAGGGGCCTGTCATCTGTCATCTGCCATCTGTTCTCTGCGAGCAACGCGAGCACGCGCGTCAAGCGCGCATCCGGTAGCCTACGCCACGGACGGTTTCGAGGCGTTCGCCGAAGGGGCCGAGTTTGCGGCGGAGGGAGACGATGGTGACGTCGACGGCGCGGTCGGTGACGGGGTAATCCTCGCCCTTGGTGCGGGCGACGATTTGGGCGCGGGTGTAGACGTGGCCGGGGTGGGCGCAGAGAAGGCGCAGAAGGTCGAACTCGCCACAGGTGAGGGCAAGTTCCTGCTCTTGGAGGGTGGCGCGGCGCTGGTCGGGAAGAAGGGTGAGGCCGGCGTAGCGGATCTGTTCCTCGGGGCTCTCCTCCTCGCCGCGGCGCAGGAGGGCGCGAATGCGGGCGATGAGGACCTTATTGCTAAAGGGCTTGGTGACGTAATCCGAGGCGCCCATCTCCAACCCCAAGACGATGTCGTTCTCCTCGCTCTTGGCCGTGAGCATCAGCACGGGAATGGCGGCTAGGACGCTATCGGCCTTGAGGCGGCGGAGAACGCCCAGGCCGTCGAGCCCGGGGAGCATCCAATCGAGGAGGATGAGGTCGGGCTTCTGGGCCTTGGCGCGCTCGAGGGCCTGGAGGCCATCCTCGGCTTCGGCAGTGGCGTAGCCGGCGGCGGCGAGGTTGATGGCCAGGAGGTCGCGGATAGCGGCTTCGTCTTCAACAATCAGAATCAGGTTGTTCATACCTTCTTCGCTCCTTCTTCGGCCTCGGGGCAGCCCGACAGCCAAGCTTACCCGCCTTACAATGGGCGAGCGTGGCGGACGATCTGCCCTTCTTCTAGGTAGATGACATCCTCGCAGATGTTGGTGGCAATGTCGGCAATACGCTCAATGGCATGGGAAATCGTCACGCAGTCCAAAGTATAACCCGCTTGGGCGGGATTTTTCAAGAGGCGTTCGCGGGCATCGGCATAGTGGGCGGCGTTGAGGGCGTCGACGGCATCATCTTCCAAGAGGATGGTGCGGGCCTGGTCGGAGCGGTGGCAGACGAAGGCATCGAGGGCGCCGCGGAGCATCTTGTGAGCGCGCGAGAGCATCGGGGTGAAGTCGAAGGGCTGCGCGGGCGGGGGGGTGATGGAGGCGATGTCGATGGCGCGAGAGGCAATATTGGAGGCCAGGTCGGCCACACGTTCGAGCTCGCCATTGACTTTAAGGATAGTGACCAGGAGCCGAAGGTCGCCGGCAACGGGCTGGTAGAGGGCCATGAGCTTGAGGCACTCCTCCTCGATGGTCACCTCGTCGGCATCGATGGCGGCATCGCGGGCGATAATCTCGCGGGCACTATCGGCGTCGGGGTGGTCAACGGCGCGCATGGCGCGGATGAGGGCATTCTCGGCGGCGGTGGCCAAGTCGAGCAAGTGCTGTTTGAGGGTTTCGATTTCGTAGGTAAAACGGTCGCGCATAAGTTTCTCCTTTCAGGGTGGCGTGGGGGGTGGCCGCGGGGCTTAACCGAAGCGGCCGGTGATGTACTCTTCGGTCTTCTTCTCTTTGGGGGCGGTGAAGAGTTGCTTGGTGGGGCCGACCTCGATAATCTTGCCCTTATAGAAGAAGGCGGTCTGGTCGGAGATACGGGCAGCCTGCTGCATGTTGTGGGTGACGATAACGATGGTGAAGCGCTCGCGCAACTGGAGCACCAGGTCCTCGATCTTGAGCGTGGCCACCGGGTCGATGGCGGAAGTCGGCTCATCCATCAGCAGCACTTCGGGCTCGGCGGCAATGGCGCGGGCAATGCAGAGCCGCTGTTGCTGACCGCCCGAGAGGGCCAGGCCGGACTTACGCAGGGAGTCCTTCACCTCGTCCCACAAGCTTGCGCCACGCAAGGCGGCCTCCACGCGTTCGGCAATCTCGGCGCGCGAAAGGCGGAAGTGCAGGCGCAGCGGATAAGCCACATTGTCGAAGACGCTCATCGGGAAGGGCGTGGGCTTCTGGAAGATCATCCCCACGCGCCGGCGCAGCGCCAGCAGGTCGGTCTTGGGGTCGAGGATGTTGATTCCATCCAGGAGGACCTCGCCCTCGGCGCGTTGGCCTCGGTGGAGGGAGTAGATGCGGTTGTAGGTGCGCAGATGGGTGGACTTCCCGCAGCCCGAGGGGCCGATAACGGCGGTGATCTGGCGCTCGGGGATGTCGAGGTTATTCTCGAAGAGGGCTTGGTGGCCGCCTTCGTAGTAGAAGGAGAGGGCGCGGGCGCGGATTTTGGGTGCGCGCGCCGGAGTGGATGCGGTATTCTGTGGCATAAGCTCTTCCTTATCAGTGGGCGCGCTTGTCGCGGAAGCAGACGCGAGCGACCAGGTTGATGAGCAGGACAATGACGGCGATGACGAGCGCGGCCCCCCAACCGGCGCGGTGCATCGCCTCGAAGGGCGAGTTGGTGGCATACTCGGTGATGAGCACCGGAATGTTGGGCGTGGGGCCGGAGAAGAAGTGTGTGGGCCAGCTATCGGCAAAGAGCGCGGTGAAGAGCAGCGGTGCCGTCTCCCCGGAAACGCGCGCCACGGAGAGGAGCACGCCGGTGACCAGGCCATTGCGGGCCGAGCGGCAGATGATTTGCAGCGTCACGCGGCAGCGGGTGAGCCCCAGGGCCAGACCGCTCTCGCGCAGCGTATCGGGCACCATCAAGAGCATCTCCTCGGTGGTGCGCATAATCACCGGGAACATGAGGATGGCCAATGCCACCGCCCCGGCAAAGCCCGAAAAGCACCCCATCGGCACCACGAGCGCCATATAGACGAAGAGGCCGACGATCACCGAGGGCATCCCCATCATCACATTCGCGCTAAAGCGCAGGGCCGCGGCCACCGGCGAAGCCTTCCCAAACTCCGCCAGCCAGATTCCCGCCAACAACGCCGGGGGAATGGCCACCACCGCCGCGCAGAGCGTCACCAGCAGCGTGCCCAACAGCGCATTGGCAATGCCCGCGCCGGGGATGCCGTAGGGCTTTGTGGGATTGGTCAGAAACTCCCAGCCTAGGGCCTCGGCGCCGCGCAGCAGGATGGTGCCGAGCACCCAAATCATTGCCCCCATCGCCAGCGCCAAGGCCAGCAGCGAGAAGCCTTGCATCAGCCAATCCTGCACCTTGCGCCAGGTCTGCGGCCGCGTCTTGCCGGCCAGGGAGGGAAGGGGAGAGGAAAGCGAGTGCGTTGTCATAGCAGCCTCCTTAACGTTCACCGCGCTTGGCCTTGGTCAAGGTGAGGTAATACTGCGCGGCCACCTGGATGGCGAAGGCCATCGTCAGCAAAATCAGCCCAAGGGCGAAGAGCGCCGCGCGCTGGAGGCCATCGGCCTCGGCAAAGTTGTTGGCCAGCGTGGCAGCGATCGTGGTGCAGCCTTCGAGCGGCGAAGCGGGCACGGCGATCACATTGCCGGCCACGAAGAGCACGGCCATCGTCTCGCCCAGCGCTCGACCTAGGCCAATGAAGACCCCGCCAAGCAGGCCGCGCGCACCATAGCGCAGGAGAATGTCGCGCGCCACCTCCCAGCGCGTGCACCCCACCCCAAAGGCCGACTCGCGCAACATCGGCGGGGTCATCCGCAGCACATCGCGCATCACCGCGCAGATGTAGGGCAGAATCATCAGGGCCAGAATCAGCCCGGCGGTCAGCACGCCAAAGCCGTTGGTATCAATCCCCAAGCGCCACCACAACTCCTGCATCAGCGGGCAGACCACAAAGAGCCCCCACATGCCGTAGATAATCGAGGGAATGGCGGCCAGCAGGTCAATCGCCTGCCCCAAGAGCCGCGAGAGCACCGGCGGCGCATCGACAATCCACAGCGCCGAGACGAAGGCCAGCGGCAAGGCTACCGCCAGCGCAATCGCCGTCGTCTCCAACGTGCCAACCATCGCCGGCCACGCGCCAAAGAGCCCCGCCACCGGGTCCCACTCCTGCGACCAGAGGAAGCCGAACCCAAAGGTCCGCCACGCCTCCCACGAGGCGGCCGTCAGTTGGATAAAGAATCCCACCATCAGCACCCCGACTGCGAGCGCGCAGCCCAGGCAGAGCTTCCGGAAGGGGCCATCTACCGAAAACCTCCGCGCGCAGGAAGCCTGCGCCGGAGGGTCGATTGCGAGCGTCTGTGCCATGGTGTGCACCGTCGTCTAGCGCCAATGTGTTTACTCGCCTAGCACCTTAAGCGCCTGGGCGCTCTCCTCAGCCGAGAGGGGCGTGTAATGCAGCTGCTTGGCCGACGCCGCGCCCTCGGTGAAGCACCAGCTGAAGTAATCCTTCAACGCGGCCTTACGCTCGGCGGGCGTATCCTTGCGCACCAGGATGTAGGTGGTGCCCAAGATCGGCCAATCGCCCTGCGTTGGCTCGCTCCACGCCCCGGTGCTGTTCTGCAGCGCCACCGTCGAGAGCTTGGCCTCGAGCGCGTAGGTGTATTCGGTGTAGCCGATGGCGCCGCGGATCTTGGTCACGTTGTTGCAAACGCCGGGGTTCTTCTGCCCGCCCAAGCCGCAGGGCCACTTGACGCTTGCACCCGCGCCCACCTGCTCGCGCCACGCATCGGAGACCTTCGAGAGGTAGCCGGTGAAGATCGCGCTCGTCCCCGAAGAGTCGGAGCGGTGCACCACCGTCACCTTCAGCCCCTTGGGCAACTTCACCCCGGGGTTCAACGCGGCAATCTGCGGATCGTCCCAAGTGGTAATCTCACCCAAGAAGAGCTTGGAGAGGAGCTCATTGGTCAACTTCAACTCCCCGGTCTTCACCTGCGGCAGGTTCACAATCGGCACCACCGGCCCGCGAACCATCGGGAACTGCAACAGCCCCCACGCCTCGCAATCGGCCGCACTCACCGGATCATCGGTCCCGGCGAAGTCCACCGTCTTCTCCTTAATCTGATTACGCCCGGCACCCGAACCGACCGATTGGTAGTTCACCGCCGCGCCCTGCTCGCTGGCCGTATAGCCATAGGTCCACACCTGATAGACCGGCGCGGGGAAGGAGGCGCCAGCCCCCGTCAAGCGCAACCGCTCGGCCTTCACACTTCCAGCCGCCACAAGCGCGGCCAACGTCAGCATCATCATCTGTTTCATACGTGTCGTTCTCCTGATTAGTTCCAGAAAACGCCGCAAAGTATCCCACCACTTCGTGCGCCTAGTATGAGCCCCAGGTTAGATTTCTGTTAGCGCCCAGGCGGTCTGGCGGAGCAGGCCACTGCAAAACCGTTCACGCGCCAAAGGCGCACCTCTCGGCGGCGTAGCCACCCCCTCACGCGCGCACAGCGAGCACCTTCAATCCGGTTCTTTGTGGCTTCACGCGCTTGCTTCCAGGGATATGTTTTGGTATCGTTTCAATATCTTTAAACCAAAAAGGAGTCCGTTATGGAACTGAAAGGCAGCAAGACCGAGAAGAACCTGTGGGAGGCCTTTGCCGGCGAATCCCAGGCGCGCAACAAGTACACCTACTTCGCCTCCGTGGCCAAGAAGGAAGGCTACGTCCAGATCTCCAAGATCTTCGAAGAAACCGCGAACAACGAGAAGGAGCACGCCAAGCTGTGGTTCAAGCACCTCCAAGGCATCGGTAACACCGTCGAGAACCTGAAGGCCGCTGCCGCGGGCGAGAACTTTGAGTGGACCGAAATGTACAAGCGGATGGCCGACGAGGCCGAGGCCGAGGGCTTCACCGAGATTGCTCAGCAGATGCGCGGCGTCGCCGCGGTCGAGGCCCACCACGAGGAGCGCTACAACGCCCTGGCCAAGAATATCGAGACCGGCGAAGTCTTCGTCCGCACCGGCAAGAACCGCTGGCAGTGCTTGAACTGCGGCGCGATTATCATCAGCGAAAAGGCCCCCGAGCTCTGCCCGGTCTGCAAGCACCCCAAGGCCTACTTCGCCCTGGAGCCGCAGAACTACTAATCCCCCACCGCCCCGGATGCTATCCCGCACCCGGGGCCTTTTTTTCCCTATGCGCCTGGCGCTCTTTGCCGATAGCGCGCCCCAATTCCTCGAGCGCGCCCTCCTCGCCGAAGCCAACCGTCACGCCTTCCCGCTGGAGGTGCGTAGTTGGGCCTTTACTTCGCCCTTGGCGGTGCGCGAGGAGCTTGCGGCCTTTGCGCCCGATGCCCTCTTGCTCTGGGCGTGCACCGAGGCCCGGCGCTTCCCGGAGGTCGAGCCCCTCCTCGCCCTCCCCTACCCGATTTACTGCTACACCGCCGTCTCGGCCGATGACGGCACCTGCGGCTCCTTGGCCCTGACCCGCCCCGGCACGCTGCGCGCCCAGGTCCTCGCTTGGAATGGCCGCCTCGTGGCCCTGGCCCAGGCCCACCCGCAGCTCGCCCTGATTGACCTCGACCTCCTCCAAGCGCGGCTCGGGCGCCAGGTCACCTTCGATGCGCGGCTCTGGGAGTGCGCCTCCGTGGCCATCGCCCCGGCCGCGCTGCCCGACCTCGCGCGCTTGACGCTCGATGCCCTCGCCGTCCGCGCCGGCACCGCGCTGCACAAGGTCCTGGTGACCGACCTCGACAACACCTTGTGGAGCGGCATTGTCAGCGAAGGCGGCGTGGCGAGTCTGGACTTCGAGGCGCCCGGCCGCGCGGCTTACCGCCGCTGGCTCAAGGCCCTCGCTGCGCGCGGCGTGCTCCTGGCCGTCGCCTCGCACAACGATCGCCCCCTGGCCCTCGAGGCCCTTGCCCACCTGCCCCCGGGGCTCGCTGCGGCGGACTTTGCCGCCATCGAGGCCGATTGGGGCCCCAAACACGCCCAACTCCGGCGCATTGCCGAGGCGCTCCACGTGGGGCTCGACGCCCTGGTCTTTATCGATGACCGGGCCGAAGAGCGGGCCGCCATCCGCGCCGAATTGCCGCAGGTGGCCGTGCCCGAGATGCCGGCCGACCCCGCGCTCTGGCCCGAGGCGCTCGCCGCCGCCAACCTCTTCGAGTGCGCTCAGGTTACTGCCGATGACCTCCTGCGCGCCACCTCGTTGCGCGACGAGGCCCAGCGCCAAGTCCTGGCCGCCGAAGCCCCCGATCCCGCCGCCTACATCGCCTCCCTTCAGCAGCGCCTCACCCCCGAACCGCTCTCTCCGGCCAACTTGGAGCGTGCCGCCCAGCTCACCCAGCGCTGCAACCAATTCAACCTCCGCGCCACGCGCCACACCGCCGCCGAACTCGTTGGCAAGCGCGGTTGGCTCTATCGGCTGGAGGACCGCTTTGGCGACCTTGGCCTCATCGCCGCCGTCGTGCTGGAGGAGCAGCCCGGTCAGCCGCCCTTCATTGAAAGCTGGGTCATCAGTTGCCGCGCCCTCCATCGGGGCGTGGAAGATCTCATCCTCGACCACCTGCGCCAGGTCCTCGGCGACTTCCGCCTAGAATATGTGCCCACGCCGCGCAATGGGTATTGCGCGGCGGTGGCGCTTGCTGCGCAAGCATCACGCGATAGACGATAGACGAGAAGGCTGGTGCCTGAGATGAAAGGCCCGGCCCAAAATCCATCCAAGCCCATCCGTCGCGGAAACGCGTCCTGTCGACTGTCGACTGACGACTATAACCCCTTGAAGATGGCCCCGGGGGCGGGGGCGATGGGGTTGGGATAGCCCTCTTCGCGCAAGATTTGGCACATTGCCTGGACCTTCTCCTCTTCGCCGTGGACGGCAAAGACGTGCTTGACCGCACGCTTGGCGTTGACGGCGCGGACCCAGTTGCGCAGGGCGATGCGGTCAGCGTGGGCGGAGAGGGCGTTGATGGTGTGGACGCGGGCCTGGAGGTCAAACTCCTCGCCGAGGATTTTGAGCGGACTCTGCAGCTCGACAATGCGCCGGCCAAGGGTGCCTTCGGCCTGGTAGCCGACAATGAGGATGATGTTGCGCGGGTCGCCCACGCCATTTTGCAGGTGGTGGAGGATGCGCCCACCCTCGCACATGCCACTGGCGGCAATGACGATCATCGGCCCCTGAGCGTGGTTGAGCGCCTTGGATTGGTCAGGAGTGGCGAGGAACTGCAGCCCGGGCATCTTGAAGAGGTCGACCCCCTGGCGGAGGAGCTCGCTGGCCGCTTCGCCGTAGCACGCGGTGTGCTTGGCGTAGATCTGAGTGGCCTTGAGGGAGAGGGGGGAATCAACGTAGATGGGCAGGTGCGGGATGCGCCCTTCGCGCAGGAGCTGATTGAGGAAGAAGAGGATTTGCTGGGTGCGGCCAACGCTGAAGGCCGGGATAATAAGCTTGGCGCGCTGCTGGGTGATGTCGAGGATGTAATCGCGCAGGCGGCCGAGGATATTGGCGCGCGGAGGGTGCTCGCGGTCGGCATAGGTGGATTCCACGAGCAGCACATCGGGACCTTCGACGACCTCCGGCGGGGGGATGATTGGCTGGCCCGGCTGCCCGAGGTCGCCCGAGAAGAGCAAGCGGCGGTAGGTGCCGTTGGGCTGTTTGGCGAAGAGTTCAACGAGGGCCGAACCGAGAATGTGGCCAGCATTGTGGAAGACCGCGCCGACGTTGTTGCCCAGGTCAATCACGCGCTTGTAGGGCACCCCGCGCATCTGCGAGAGGGTGCGCTCGACATCCTGCTCCAAGTAGAGCGGCTCAAAGAGGCGCTTACCCTCGGCCTGGCGGCGGCGGTTGACGATGGTGACATCGTGCTGAGTGATGTAGGCGCAGTCGCGGAGCATGGGGTCGCACAGGTCGCGCGTGGCCTCGGAGGTGTAGATGGGGCCGCGATAGCCGGCGCGCACGAGAGAGGGCAAGTTGCCGCTGTGGTCGATGTGCGCGTGGGAGAGGAGAACGCAGTCGACCGAGCGGGCGTCGACGGCCAACTGGCGGTTGCGCTCAAAGGCCTCCTTGCGGTGCCCTTGGTAGAGACCGCAATCGAGGAGGATGCGCAGACCGTTGACGTTGACGATGTGCATCGAGCCGGTGGTGGTGCGCGCAGCACCTTGGAACTCAATATCGAACATCTCGGACTCCTTTCTGTGGGGTTAAGGCAGGGCTTTGTCCAGGGCCTCGAGGTCCGCCAGGTGACCGTCTTGGCCGCCCTTGGGCACGGTGAAACGTTTCAGCGCGGCTTCGACCTTCTCTAGCACCTCGGGCGTGGCGCTCTCGCGCAGCAGGCGAATCTTCTCGAAGGTCTCAATGCCATTGCGCAGCGCCTCGAGGCGCAGGGAGGAGCGGTTGCCGGGATAGACGAGCGCGGTGTCGCCGCTGGGCCAGGAGGTGTAATCCTGCGAGGCGAGCGGGTTCTCCACCCAGGAGTGATAGGCCCAGCGCAGGAAACCATCCAGACCGCAGTGCGCGGCGAAGGGGAGCAACCACTCGCTCTCGGCGAGGTCGGAGGCCATAAAGGTATTCGGCCGCGCCGGGTGGCAGCAGACGTAGAAGGTGGTGAACTGCCCCTTCGCCCGGCGCTCGGCGGCAATCCCAAAGAGCTTCTCGGCAATGCCATAGCTATACGAAACATCCGCGAAGGCGCTATTGAGCTCGCTCGGTCGGTCGCACGCCGCCACCAACTTCAACTCCGGCGCCACCTTGCGAACAATCTCCAAGGCCGGGCGCAGAAGATGGTCAGGCCGCTCATCCATCGCCAGGCGCACCTGCTCCAGCCAGCCCTTCGTGCGCACGTGCTCAACGAAGGCCGCTAGGAAGTGCTCCCAGAAGTCCGCATACTCGGCCGACCCCGGCTGCAGCTTCGGCGCCACCCGCCGCCCCTGCGCTTCGTCGTAGTAAGCAAAGCGCAGCGACCACGGAATCATCGTGTAGCAATGAATAGTCGCCTGCGAGAGCCCCACCTCCCGGCGCATAAACTCCACCCAGTTATCAAAGGCCGAGTAATCATAGGCCCACGTGCCATCTGCCCGACGCGTCACCTCCACCATCGAGCGGAAGCGGTCGTAAGTCTGCCCATCCCACGCCTCGTCAATCAGCGTAGCGGTAATCGTCTTCTGCCCCAGCTGCGCCAACCGCACCATCTGCGGCTTAAGCAACGCGAAGTGCTCGGGCGACCACATCGGCACATCGTGCCAACGCGCCACGGCATCCGGGTGCTGCCAAATATCCACGTGGCACTGCCACTGCTCCGGCGGCGGCAACACCGGTCCCCCCGCCACGAGCAACAGCGGCAGCCGGCACACCTGCCCATTAATCCGCACCGTCAAGACCCCATAGACCATCCCCTCGCGATCGCGCGGCACATCAATGGAAAGAAAGAGCGGCCGCGTCACCCCGGCAAAACGCGTCTGCGCCGTCCCATCAAGCACATCGGCCACCAACTTGCCATCGGCCAAGGTGTAGCGCACCCAATCCAACCGCACCGGCAGCTTCGACCCATCGGCATAGGTCAACTCCAACGGCTCAACCGTCAACTCCTCAAACCCCTTCGGCGAAATGGCCAGCACCTGCGCCGTCACCCGCTCCCCCCGCCACGCACGCAGCATCAACGGCGTTCCCTCCGAGCTTGGCGGCAAAATCGGCACCTCGTCGCGCCCATACCGCACCCGGGGCGAAACCGGCACCAACCGCACCGGCTGCGCCTGCTCCTCGGCCGTCAACACCCGCGCCGGCCCCGCCGGCTCCGGCTCATACCCCGGATGCCGCACCGGCCCTGCCACAACACCCGCAGCCGCCAACCAGCAACCGCCCAACAACAGATAAATACTCCGTCTCATACTGCCCATTCTAGCACACTCCTGCTCCCAGCGCTTACGTCAACCCTGGCGCAACTATGTCGAAAACAAACACCCGCGCGCACCTCATGCGTGCTTCCCCCCGAAAAACTAGAGTGCGTCTTGGCATGTTTCATGGAACACCTGCAGGTGTGCTATACTGGGGGCACATTTAGGGCGAGCCTAAATTGTTTTATTCTTGCGTTTCCAACGCATCGTCATCAGAGAAAAGCTTAGGAACCTTTTGTTGAGGACGACAGGTTGGAGGTTCGCTCGTGCAGCGTACCTCTTTCGGTGTGTCCTCAACGGGCTTCCTAAGCGCCCTCTCTGGTGCACCGGAAGAGGTTCCTTTTTGGTCTCTTCCGGCAAACAATGAGCAACCAAGGAAGAGCCATGAGGGCATTTCGTGACTTGATTTCAGTGGGGTTTAGGAACCTACTCGGGAACTTTTGGGTCCCAATTGGGTGGGGTGGTTTTTTGTGCCTCAATATACGCGCGGCGCTTGACTCGTTCGTTGCGTGCGCATTATCGATGGGGTTGGTGGTCACAGCGAGCTGCTGCCTACCGGCGTTGAGCAGTCCGTGGAAACAATGTGGGCGCGGTGAACGACTTGGCGTGGCGCTTTCGACTATGGCAGTTCTGCAGGTGCTGATTGTCTCCTTTCTGCAGCAGTTGGTCGCCACCGGGGGTGTCTTGAGAAAACTTGGGCTACTGTTTCAGTGGCAGCTTTGGCCAATTGTTGTCGTGGCGGTGGGGGGTGCATTGGTGGCCGCGCCGGCGGTTGGAGTGTTGATGGCTTGGTTTTGGCGCGTGGTCGGGCCTAAGGTGGCAGCGTTATGGCGAGGGATGGACCGTACCGAGCGTGCGGGGATGGTGTTCATCGCCCTCTGCCTGGCTGGAATTGTCTCGTGGGCCTACAGCCAGGCCGCCATTACGGAGCTTAGCTTTGATGTCATCTACACCTCTGATGGAACGCTTGCCAATAATGCCCCCGCCACCTTCACCCGCCTTGCGCACGGCGAAAATGACTTCCGTCAACCACTCTTTGCCGTCTGCGCGCTCCCCTTTGTCAGCCCCTTCCTCTGCCTCCGCGATTTGCTTCTGCCAGTGGTGACGCTCTCGCGGGGCTGGTGCGTGGCGATGGTGCAGGTGTTGTTGGTGATGGTGGCCTTTGGGTGGCTGGTCCGGCTGATGGCGTTGCGCGGGCGCCTGGCGCGCCTCGGAATGGTGGCGTGGTTAAGCGCAGGCTACGCCACACTCTTGATGTGCACGCAGGTGGAGCAATACGTTGTGGCGCTTTTTTGGCTCCTCTTCTTCCTCAATACGCGCCGTGAAGAGAAGAGGGCTTGGGCGGTTGGCTTCGTCGGGGCCACGGGCTCCTTATTGACAAGCGCCACGCTGGCCTTGGCCCACCTGCGTTGGAGCGACTGCCGTGCGTGGCGTAACCTCTTCCGCCAATACTGGGGTGCCGGGATGGCCTTCTTGGCGGCCGTTACCCTCTTTTGCCGAATGGACCTCTTGGCCACCTGGTCCGCACGCGCGCAGATGTATCTCAACTTCACGGGTAAGACCCTTGACTTTATGGAGCGCTTGCGAATGTGGTTGGCGTTCGTGACGATGAACTTTTGCGCGCCGGAGGCCGGCCCCACCCTCTACGCGAAGAAAATTGCCTGGCACCTAGCAGCTGATGTCTCACCGCAAGCCCTCCTCTGCGGCACGCTCTTGTTGGGGACCATTTTGGTCGGGAGTTTACTCTGTTGGCGGGAACGTTTCGTGCGCGTCTGCACGGGGTGGGTGATCTTCTCGTGGCTACTGCTCTGCCTGATTGGTTGGGGGACGGCCGAGAATGGCCTCATCCTCTATGTGCTCTACTTCTCGTGGGCCTTCGTGGGGCTTGCGGCCAAACTCATCGAGCGGCTCGTGGGCGCGCGTTTCGCGGGCGCGGTCTACCTTCTACTCGCGGCCCTAACCGCCTGGAACACGCTCCCGGCCTTCGCCGAGATGGTCCACTTCCTGGCACAATCCTATCCGGCCCAGTAAGGAGCGCACCGATGAAAGCCTGGCTTAAACTGCTGCGTCTGCACCACTGCGTCAAGAACGTACTCGTCTTCGCACCCCTCTTCTTCCACGGGCGTTTCTTCGAGACGCACTTACTCCTGTCCGCCCTCGCCGGCTGGTTTGCCTTCACCTGCTGGGCCTCCGCCGTCTATGTGCTCAATGATTGTCTGGACGCGCGGCGCGACCGCCTTCACCCGGTCAAACGCTTTCGCCCCATTGCCTCGGGGGCCGTCTCCCGGCGGAGTGCGTGCTGCCTCCTGGTGGGGCTCCTCCTCGCAGGGGGCGCAGCATTGTGGCCAGTGGCCGCGCCCGGACGCGCGCTGGCGTGGGGCGCGCTCTACGTGGGGTTGAATGTGGCCTACAGCTTCGGCTGGAAGCATATCCCTGTCTTGGACGTGGCAATCCTGGCCTGCGGCTTTCTCATCCGCGTGATGTTCGGCTCGGCCATTACCGGCATCGCCGTCTCGCACTGGCTCTATTTGACGGTCCTGACCGGCGCGTGCTATCTCGGGCTCGGCAAGCGGCGTAACGAGCTCCGGCGCCTCAAAGGCGCACGCACGCGGCGGGTGCTACGCTTCTACACAGCCGAGTTCCTCGATCGCAATATGTATCTTTGCCTAGGGCTCGCCATCGCCTTCTACGCCCTCTGGAGCGTGGCCCAAGGCCGCGAGCAGTTGGTCTGGACCGTGCCGCTCGTCCTTCTAATCTTAATGAAGTATAACCTTACCATTGAGCGCGAGTCCGACGGCGACCCGGTGGAAGTCTTCCTGCACGACCCTGCACTTATCATCCTGGGCCTCGCCTATGCCGGACTTCTCCTCTTCTTGCTTTACGCGCCGTGGGGGGCGGTATGAATCTCTACGACTTCGACGGCACCCTCTACCGTGGTGATGCCTCGGTGGACTTTTGGCGTTTTGCCCTTCGCCGTCACCCACAGCTTGTGCGCTTTCTCCCGGGCCAAGGGTGGGCCGTGGCGATGCTGATGCTCGGACTGATCGACCGCGGCCGCGCCAAGGCGGGCTTCTTTCGTTTCCTAAACGGTCTTCCCCTCCCCGAGCAAGCGGTCGCAGACTTCTGGCAGAGCCGCTCAGTAAAGCGCCGCGCAGCTTGGTACCAACCAAGCCGCAAAGACTGCGTTATCACGGCCTCGCCCGACTTCCTTATCCGCGCCTGCCCGTGGTTAGAAGGTCTCCCCCTCATCGCCACGCGGATGGACCCTCGCACGGGCGAACTCCTCGGTGCGAACTGCCGGGGCGCGGAGAAGGTCCGCCGCTTCCGCGAAACCTTTCCCAAAGCGACCATCGATGGCTTTTGGTCGGATTCTCTAAGCGACACGCCCCTGGCCCATTACGCTCAAACAGCCTGGTGGGTACGCCGGGGCCGGTGCGTTCCGTGGCCGCAGGAGCTTCCCTTCTCCCACCGCCTGCGCGCACACTTCTGCTCGAGCCAATTCCTGCGCTTCATCCTTTGCGGCGGCTTCAACGTCCTCACGGGGGTCGGCTTCGCCTGGGGCTTCTCCTTTCTCCTGCAAGCCAACGCCGCCTTCGTGGCCGGCTATCTCCTCAGCCTCTTCTTCTCCTACCTCCTTAACGCCAGCGTCACCTTCCACGCTCGCCCCACCCTTCCCGCCTTCCTGCGCTATGCCATCGCCTACCTCCCCAACTTCCTCATCCAGAACCTCACCGTCGCGCTCATCTACAACCTCCTCGCTTGGCCCAAGCTCCTCGCCTACCTCCTCTCCGCTCTCCTCGGCATTCCCCTCACCTTCCTCGCGCTGAAATGCTTTGCCTTTCGCGCATAACGGCTCGCTCGAGATCCACTCAAGGAACGGAGTGGTCAAAAATAAGCCCTTGCGCACGATCACCGGCAGAAATTCGCCTTGTACCCTTATCCCGGAATTTCCGAGATAAGGGTGTGCAGAAGGAAAGGAACGGCGGCGCGGATTATCACGCGGCGCGGAGAGAACTAACCGCTCGGCGGAGCGCAACTAACAAGACCCCGTCTTATTGGTAATAAGGCCCCG
>SFJE01000038.1 GCA_004555175.1 Lentisphaeraceae bacterium
ATAAGACGGGGTCTTGTTGCCAATAAGACGGGGCCTTATTACCAATAAGACGGGGCCTTATTAGTTGCGCTCCGCCGAGCGGTTAGTTCTCTCCGCGCCGCGTGATAATCCGCGCCGCCGTTCCTTTCCTTCTGCACACCCTTATCCCGGATCCGGGATAAGGGTGGCGTCTGAAGTTCCCTGAAGCGTGAGGTGGCCCTTTCGGGCCGAGCGGGGTGGGCAGTCGCCCGCGTAAGGACCTTCGGGCCGTAAAAGGACGGTGGAAGCAAGCCAACGTTGGGCGGCGCCCACTTGCGTCCGCCCCGTGCGCGATAATTAAGAGGTTCTGTTAATCGTTTCCCCCGCCTGAGGCTCAGAGCTTCCCCACCCCGATAGAGACTAGGGCCCCTACAGGGAGGAATGGAGGGTGCCCTGAGAAATCGTGCGTGCGGGACCCACGCTATTGAAAGGAGAGACGTTATTCGTTGTACCATCCAGAAAGAGGGGAACTTTCAAACTTCCGCGTAAAATATTCAAGGAAGTGCCCTGCGAGGGGCGTTGCACGCAAAGGATTTGTGCTATACTACCTGTATGCGTGCGTTATCTTATTTAGAGTACTTACTGGTTGCCGGGCTTTGGTGGCTCTATCGAGTGGTGCCAATCCGTTGGGCCTACGGCATTGGGCGCGGGGTTGGTGTTGGCATGTTTGCCCTCTTCCGCTGGACGCGGCGGGCGCGGACAGCCATTGACAATGTCTTGATTGCGGGGTTGGCCAAGACGCGCCACGAGGCGTATGTGATCGCGCGCGATTCGCTGGGTCACTTTGCCGGACATGTTTGCGAGGCGTTGCGCATCTCGGATGTGGTCACGCGCAAGACTTGGGAGAAGTATGTCACGCTGACGATGTCACCGGCGGCCAAAGACCTTATCTTCAATCCGAAAGGGCCGATTATTTTGGCTACGGGGCACCTGGGGGCTTGGGAAGCGGGAACAACGGCAATTACCTCTGCGCGGCCCCTCTTTGCCGTGGCACGGTTGATGGACAACCCCTATGTGCAGCGCTTTCTTGAGCGGCATAACTTCCGGGGCGGCGTGACCATTATTCCCAAGCGTAATGGGTTCTCGGGGTCTGCGATGCATCGTTGGCAAGATCAGAACGCAGCGCTCGTAATCCTTTTCGACCAATACTGTTCGCACGGGGTGAAGGTTCCCTTCTTTGGGCATACGCTCAATGTCTACACCTCGCCCGCGCGGTTACACTTGCACACTGGCGCCCCCATCGTAGTGGGTGGTTTCGTGCGCAAGGGGCACCTGCAATACGAGATGGTGGTGATTGGCGAGCCGATCTATCCCAAACCCGGGGCAAGCCTGGAATCGGTGACGGCAGACCTGATTTCGCGTCTGGAGGAGGTCATTCGCCGCGCGCCCGATCAATATCTGTGGTTGCACCGGCGCTTCCGTGGCATCCCGGTGCCGCAAGTGCCGGAGCGTTAAGGTATGTGGTATCAGCCAGTCGATAGTGCGCATATTCGCCGCGAACGAGAGCGGGCCCGGCAGTTACGCGCAAGCCCCTGGTGGAAGGCCCAATTGGCCAAAGGGGAGTGCCACTACTGCCACGGACACTTCCCGCCCGCACAGTTGACAATGGATCACTTAATCCCCGTGGCACGCGGCGGAACATCAACCAAGGGCAATGTCGTGCCGGCCTGTTTTGCCTGCAACCAAACGAAGGCGGCACAGACCCCCGCAGAGCAGATCTTGGATCAATTGGGGCTAACGGACGAAGAGTACTAAGGCCGAGAAAAGAGGATCGAGACGATGATTCGGCAATTGTTGTTGGGGCTGGTGGCGTTGTTATTGACCCTGTTAACTTGGTTGGGCGGGGGGATTGTGGCCCAATGGTTGAGCCCGTGGACAATGTGGTTTGCGCTCTTGTTGGCCGAAGTGCTCCTCGTCTTCCCCGAGCAGAGCCGCGAAGAGACGATCTTTGACGCGCGGCGGCGAGTGCTCCGCGGGCTTGTACGCGACCCCTTCACCTGGTTCTCGCTGCTGCTCATGCTCTTTCTTTCCATTCAATGGCTCAACGCCACCACCTTCCTTGAATGGCAGGTGGAAACGCAAACCTGGCGAGTGGTCTCCCCTGCCTTTGCATGGCTTCAATCGCCCGAGACAGCGGCAGCGATGACCGTCCGCCCGGCCAACCCCGCCGCCGCGGCCTTCCTGCCCGTGGGCTCGCACCCGTGGGCGTGGCTGCCAGGCTCCTTGCGAGCGGACGAAGCCTTCGGCGTGCTCAATTGGTTTGTGCCAGTATTGACGGCGCTCTTAGCGGTCAAACACGGTCTGCGCAAACGGTCAAAGCGGCAGTTGGCCTTCTTCGTCTGTGCAATGACCTCGATCTTGGCTGTGGCCGGGATTATCCAATTTGTGCTCGATGGCGAATTCCTCTATTGGGGGCGTAAGAGCCACGCCTTCTTCTTTGCCACCTTTGGTTACCCCAATCACGCGGCCTGCTTCTTCCCTGCGGTGATGGCCTGGGCAATGGGGATGCTCCTATGGAGCGTGGAGCACCGTGAGCACACGCGCGTACGGCCGTGGATGTATGGCGTAACCGTGCTGCTCTGTGCTGTTTCGGGTATTCTCTCGGGGTCCCGGGCTGGGATGCTCTTTACGCTGGCGCTCATTGCCTTCACGGCGCTCTACATCCCCGTGCGCTATCTGGGCTCGTGGGCGCCCCAGTGGCGCATTTTGGTGCCCCTGCTGCTCCTAATTATTACTGGCGTAACCCTGGGAACAGCGGCGTTCCGCATCTATGCCATGACCCAAAACCGCGAGGCTAAGGCCGCCCTCGCCGCCGCAACCACCCCCGAAGCGCGCGCGGCGGCCACCAAGTTGCGCACCTATGGCACGATCCCGGCCCTGGATACGGTGCTGATGGAGATTGCCGACACGCCGTGGGAGAGCTTTTTTGAGCACCCCATGCTGATGCGTTCGGGCTATCAGGGCATCTTAGCGTTGCGCCAAGCAGCAGATCACCCCTGGTTCGGAACTGGTGCATGGAGCTTCCGGTGGCTGAATGCCAAATACATCCGCCCAGATGTCCCCGAAGAGCAAGCGTGGTACAAAGCGCGCCTAGGCAGCGGACAAGCCAATGTGCACAATGACACCCTGCAATTCCTGACCGAACATGGTTGGGTGGGCTTTGGGCTGATGCTCGGCTGCATTGCCTCGCTCTGCCTGCCCTTCCTCTGGCAACTCTTGCGCAGCCCGCAGATCGTCGTAAATGACGACCTGGCCGACCGCACCTGGTTCAACCGCATCAACGCCTTCTACCTCTATGCCTTCGTCGGCACCGCCCTCATCGCCGCCCACAGCTTCATCGACCTAGTCTTCCGCAGTCCGGCCTGTATGATGCTCTATGGCCTCTTCTTCGTCTGCGCCGAGGGCTTCCTCCTCGGTACGCCCAAAGCCAAGCCTGCCGCCACCGCCCCGGTTGGAGCCTAACCATGACCCGCCTTGGTGCCCTTGCTCGTAGCCTTCTGCTTTCCCTCTGCCTCCTGCCCGTGGGCAAGATGGTACGCGCCGATGCGTTGGACGAGCGGCTGATGGAGGGGCTTTTTCCCGCAATGGAATTGATGATAGAGGTCTTTCCACCCGCGCAGGTGGCGCACACTCTCTTTGGCTGGGCCGAGGACTTCCATCAAACTGGCGAAGAAATCCATGTCTACGCCTGTGAGAGTACGGCCATTGAACTCTTGGAGACAAACCGCTCCCTCTCCTGCCAAACGTTGGAAGCCCTGCTGCGCGCCCATCCCACCAGCGACCACACACGCAATAACGCAGCCTGGACGCGTTTTGTTGCCACCGGCGATGCCCAGGGCGCGCTCGAACTTCTGCGCGGCGTGAGACTGGACGACGCGACGATCCTCGATACACGCGCGTGCCTCTACCTCGCCCTCAACCGACCGGCCGATGCCTTGCAGGACATCCTCTCTGCTCTTGAAATGGCACGCACAGAAGCGAATGAATCCAGCGTCCTCGTCCTCCTTGACCACGCTGGCGACATCTTCTATCGCAACGCGCTCTACCCCGCCGCAAACAAGGCATGGACCCGCGCCCTTCGTCTGACAACCCGTTTCCGGAAGGAAGCGCCCGCAATCGATGACTACCTTCTGCTTGTAAACTACGATGACGCGCAAGTCCGCCGCAAGCTCCGCGCCCTGCGCCGTCTCCACCCCACCCCTTCGGAATAATACGCTATGGAAACGCCTCCCCGCCCTTCAATCGCTCCCCTCATCATCATTGCCCTCGCCGTGCTCCTCATCGTGGCGATGATCTGCGGCACGGTCATTTGGGTGATGCAGCGCACGATGAGCCTAAACGAAAAGTTCCTGGATGCCCGCTTGGCCGAAGCCTCACGCCCGGCGCCACAGGCCCAGCCCGTACAGGTGGTCGTCCCCACGCAGCCGCTCCAACCGGCGCAGCCCATCCAAACCGCCCCAGCCGAGCACAAATCCACGCCCAAGGCGCAACCCAAGCCAGCCCCTAAGGCCAAGCCGGCGCCTACGCCCGCCACCAAACCTGCGCCCGAGGTAAAGCCAGCCCCAGCGCCGACCGCCAAGCCTGTCGAGGCGCCCAAGCCTGCACCCCAACCCGCGCTCCCGCCCAAAACCAAGCGTGAAGCCCCAAAAGAATTGCCTGCCGCCAAGGACCGTCTTGGCCCGGATGGCACCCCTCGCAACCGCATCTCTCTGCCGATTGGCAATGATGAACTGGAGTGGCAACTCTAATGATGGCCCATCTCTGTGAAGCGTGGGAGCGCTTCTGCCGCAATCCTCTCCCCGAAGCCCTCCTCTGTGCGCTCTTTCTCCTGGCCTCGATGACTGGGATTCTCCTAGGGCCGGCTGCCCTCTGCTACCTGTGGCACCACAATCCGCAGAATGCCATCACCTCTCCTGCTACCGCGATCCTGCTCTCCCAACGCTTGAATGGGAACGCACGGATGCAGACGGCCTTCTGGTTGGGGCTGGCCATTTGGGTGATGGCCCTCTTGCCACTCTTTGCCTCCTCGCTCTTCGGGTTGCCGATTTGGTTCTTTGCCATTCAGCCCCTTTGGCTGGCCATTGCCATTGCCGACCGCTTCGATCTGCCACTCGCCCTCACCCTACGCGCCACGCTTGCCTTCATCCAATTGGCCCCCGCCAAGGCCTTCCTCTGTATGGGCCTGGGGCTCCTGGGATTCCTCGGCATCTGTTGCTTTGGCGTTGGCATCCTCATCACCCTGCCGGTAGCCACGCGCGCCCTGATGACCACGCTCGACACCTGCGCCCTCCCCCTCGCGGCCGCCATCCAACGCGCCACCCGATAATTTCCTCCTATGCACAAACAATTCCTCTCGGCCGATGCCTTCCAACGCGACTGCGTCAGTCTCGCCAAAAAGGTCTTTGATGATTCCGCCTGGCAGCCCGAACTCCTGCTCGGTCTTTGGCGCGGCGGCGCCCAGCCCGGCGTGATTATGAGTGAAGTCTTTGCCTATCTCGGCCGCCCCACCCCACACGCCGTTGTCAAATGCGCCTCCTACACCGGCATCGGCCAGCGCGAGGAGACCGTAGCCTTCGATGGGGCCGAGGAACTCTTCCGCACCCTCCCGCCTGGTCTGCGCGTCCTCGCCATCGATGATGTCTTCGACACTGGCAAGACCGCCGAGGCTGTCAAAGCCCGCCTGGCGCATGTCGATCTGCGCTTTGCCACCGTCTACTGGAAGCCTGCCGCCTCTCGCGTTCCCTTCGCGCCAGACTACACCCTCCGCGAAACGGCCGATTGGCTCGTCTTTCCCCACGAACTCGTAGGGCTTACCCCTGCCGAACTCCGCGCTAAAGACCCCCTCCTGGCCGACCTACTAGCAAGATAACTTAGGCGCGTATAAAGCAGACGAGAGAAGGTTGCGGCCTTCTCTCGTCTGTTTTATACGCTCAACGGATCGTTAGAGCCAGAAGAGCCACCACTTGGTTTCGCCCTCGGCGGTTTGCTCAACGCGGAAGAGCTTGTGGAAGAAGGAGATGCTCCAGGCGCCGGTAGAGGCGTTGGTGGTGGTGGTGATGAAGGGGAAGATGGCACGGGTGCGGGTTTGATCGGCACTCAGACGGGAGTGGAAGAGGAAGCCAAGGAGGTTGACTTGCTCAGTACCGGTCTTGCGGTTGCCCTCTTCCTTATAGAGGAGGCCGAGAAGGAGACGGCGGGAGTAGGTGGCCTGACTTTCGTCGCAGGGGTCGGTGCTTTCGGCCTTGTAGACGAACGGGGTCAGGCAGGAGAGGGTGGCGGTGTGTTCGCGGGTGGTGGGCTGCTCGGCGGGCGGCTGGCCGTTGGGCCACGCCCACGCCTCGCGCCAGTTTTCGTGGCGGGCGTAGAGGAGACTCCAGAGGAGGGAACTATCGAGGGTTCGGGTGCGCGTGCGCGTGATCGTCTCGCGGCGCACGAACTGGCGCGTCCCTTTCAGCTGTTCGCGAGGGGAGTCGACTTCATCGCACGCGGTGTCGGAGAAGTTGTAGAGGAGGCCGCCGGGCAGAAGGGTGCGGATGCTCTTCTCCGTAAAGCTGGCATCACGTTCCCATCGGCATGGCTTGCTGCCGGGTTCATAGTCGCCAAGGGTGACCTCGCGGGAGAAGCGGGTGCGCGAGAGGAGACTCTGAAGGAGGACAAACACTTGGCTCATCGACTCCGGCCAGGCGTCGGTGAAGGGGAGGGCGGGAGCGGACTTGCGCTTGTAGCCTTCGGCGGGGAGACGCGAATAGTAGCTGGCCAGGAGCTCCCAGGCGAGGTCGAAGTTGTAGGTGTTGCGCTTCCGGTTGGCGGAGGATTTCCAGGCGAGGAAGTCGAAGAGGAAGCCGTTTCGGCGGCTACGGCTGAAGTCGCGCAGGTCGCCGCTCTGCCAGGTGCTGGTGCGGTAGGAGGCCAGCGGCGTCCAGAGGGAGAAGGTACGGTCTGCGCCAAAGCAGTCGCGTTCATTCTTCCACCGCCAGAGGAACCAACCGAGGTTGAAGTCGGAGCGCTCGTCCTGCAGCGCCAGTTGGTTCTTTGACCAGTTGACGAGGTTGAGGAGGAGGGAGTAGTTGTAGCCGGAGGCCCTGGGCGTACGATGGGGAGAGAGGTGGAAGCACCACATCCACGAGTCTAGGAGATCCACCGGGCAGGCATCGGGAATGGGGCGAAGGGTGGTCTTGGAGAAGAGGAGGCCGCCGCCGAGGGAGAGTTCCTCGATATTGGGTTCAGCGGTGACGCGGTTCTTCTCGCCGGTTTGGGCGGCAGAGAGGGCCCACTTACGCTGCTTGTGGCAGAGGAGGAAGCCGCCCTCGGATTCCTTGTGAAGGGAGCGGAGGCGGTGGTAGAGCGGGAGGATGGGGCCGAAGGAGAAGTAGTTTTTCCCTAGACGGTCGTATTCGGTTTGAGTGTAGGTGAGGGGCGTCCAGGTGGTGGCGCGCTTGGGCGTTTCGGTGGCGAAGTAGAAGGGCAGGACCCAGCGAGAGGCTTCGCGGCCGGACTTGGGGGTGCTTTCGGCCGCGCCGGCAGTGAGGGCAAACCACCACTTGGCCTGGTTGACGGGGTCGCTGCCGGCCCCGGCGAGGGGCGAGAACCACCAACGCGCATCGCCGCTCTGGTAGACGCGTTGGCACCAGAGGGGGAAGAGCAGGCGCGTGGTGCGCGGGGCCTTGCCGCCGGTCTGCCAGGAGAACCAGAGGGGCGGGAAGTGGAGCCAGCTGTCGCGGTCGGCGGGGGTGTAGAGCTTGGTGCAGATGTAGGGGGAGCAGCTCGTGTAGCGGCGGTCGGGCTCATACCAGGCTTCGGTCCAGTTCGAGGCACCGTGGGGTTCCTCGCCGCGGAAGTAGAAGGGGAAGAGCCACTCCTCGGCGTAGGTGTCCTGGCCGTAGTGTTCGCGGGAGAAGCCGGCGAGGTTGAGGAGGGCGGCGTGCTTGGTGAAGGTGTAGGGGCGCTCGAGGCGCGAGTGGTCTTTGAGAAGGTCGGCCGGGAGGGGGCGGTCGAGGGGGAGGGAGCGCGCGTGGCGGTTGTGATAGAGGAGGCCGAAGGCGAGGGAGAAGGTGTTGCGCTTCGGCGCGAAGGGCTCGGGATGGGTGCCGTCAGGACGGGTGATGTAATCCTCGTGCGAGCTGTAAATCAGGGGGAAGAGGCGCCATTCGCGATCGGCGGCCCGGCGCCTATAGAAGTAGGGCAAGGGAAGACCAAAGGGGCCGATATAGACTCTGGAGACGGGCCACTTGTCGTCATCCCAGCGTTCGCGGTAGGAGAGCGGGGTCCAGAGGCTGGAAGCGGTCTCGGTACCAGTGTAGAACCAAAAGGGGAGGAACCAGTTGCGGAAGCGCTCCGAGCGCACGCCATTGGGAAGGGTGGTAAAGGCGCGATGGGTGCCGACGGTGAGGGCGTACCACCAACGACTGCGGTTGTCGATGCCGCCGGTGCCGCCCAAGGGCGAGAGCCAGCCGTCGGGTGCGGAGTAGAAAAAGGGATAGAAGGCGTACTCGCGCTGAGCGAAGTCGAGGGAGAGAAGGTAGGCGAAGCGGTGAGTGGTGGCGGTGCGCCAATAGACCGGGTGGAGGGCCAGCTCGTCGGGGGCGGACTTGATGAGCGGCCAGGCGATATGCGTTTCAGCGTTCTCGCGCAGATAGAAGGGCCAGAGGTTGATGGGCTCCTCGGCGCGGAGGGGGAGCAGCAGCAACAGGGCAACGAGGGCAAGGAGGCGCTTCATTGGAGGGGGCCTTTCGGGGAGAAGGGGACGAGTCGACAGCCGACAGGGCGCGTGCCGAGATGGACTGACTGGCGGGGGCTGGCCGGGCGCGATGACCTCGGGCGCCAGCCCCTCCAACGAGTTGATTAGACGAGCTCGGCAAGGATGTCGGCGAGCTGCTTGCGGATGACGTTCATCGAGAGGTACTTCTCGAAGAAGTCACGGGCAATGGCGCGCTGGGCCAGGAGTTCCTCGCGCTTGTCAATCCAGGGGATGACGGCCTCGACAAGGGCCTGCGGGTCGCCCGGCGGGATGAAGGTGATGGCCGAGCACTCCTTGGCTGCGGGCGGATAGCCGGTGCAGAACTCGTTGATGACCGGGCGGCAGCAGGCCATCGCTTCGTAGACCTTGTTGCCGATGACGCGCGAGGCCTTTTCGGTGGTGCCGAAGACGCCCAGGACGATATCGGCCGTGCGGATGACGCGGGGGACTTCAACGTAGGGGACCTTCTCCAGGAAGGTGATGTTGGTGATGCCCTTGGCCTTGGCCTCGGTGGCGGCCTTGTAGGCGCCCCAGCCCAGGAAGTCCCAGTGAATGTTGAGGTGCTGCGTGCGCCGAGCGGCCTCGACGATGTACTCGGTGCCGTGCAGGGGGAGATAAGCCCCGTGGTAGAGGATGCGCAGGGGCGCGGACGGGTCATGCGGCGGATCTTCGCCTTCGGCGGCGGGCTTGAAGACCTTTTCATCGGTGCCGGTGAAGAGGACGCGCAGCTTCTCGCGGGGGACCTTCATGTGCTCGTGGAAGAAGTCGGCATGGCAAGAGGTGTCGCAGAGCAGGCGGTCGACGCGGTTGAAGAGCTCAGTCTCCCAGGCGAGCAGGCGCTTGGCGCGGGGCTCCTCAGCCTTCCATATCAACTGCTCAAGCACCTTCTTGTCCCAAGCCGAGATCATCGGGTCGAAGGCCACGGGAATGTTGTGCTTATGGGCCCAGCGGCAGGCGGCGGCAGCATCGCGCTGGCGCGCCACCGGCACCCACACCAAGTCGGGCTTCAGGTTCTTGGGGCCGCGGAGCGTAAACTCCAAATCACCCAACGCGCAGCACCACTTCACCTGGAAAATCTGCACATCCCAGCCCAGCTCCTTGAAAAGGGCGATGTAGACGCGGTTGCGGGAGTAGTTCGGGTCGAAGCGGCCCCACCAGAGAACGGTCTTCTGTGCCATTGTGGTTCCTCCTTAATCAAGCACTTCAAGCAAATCGAGCATATAGAGCAGGGTCATCAAGCGCACATCGAGGGTGTGGCCAGCGCGGTAGGACTTCACCGTGCCGACGAAACGGCCGCGGTCAATGAGCGCAATGGCCGCCACCAGGTCCATCATCGTCCGGTGCCAGACCGGCTCGGCACTGCGCCCATCGCCCAGGTCAAACTCCGGGCGCGGGGTAGTGATAAAGCCCTTCTTGCCGTGGATGAGGATGTTATCCTTAGTGTAGCCCATGTGGCGGACGTCGGCAAAGAGTTTGCCCACCGTCTTGGACATGAGGTATTGCGACTGGGTGGCGTTCGTGCGCGCCCCGGCACCATAGGTGAAGGTCTCGGGCGAGAGGTCCACCTGAATGCGCTGCTCGCCGATAACAGTATCCCAGGCAATGGCCACATCCAGGTGCATCCGGCGGTCCTTGCCCTCGGCCGGGAGCAGCGTGACGAAGTCACCGCGCGTGCCGCCGATGGTGACGGGCTCCTTGACGGTGACGTAGCGCGCCGGGCGGCCGGTGGGGATAATGCGGGCCTTCTGAACGGCCTCCACCAGGTCCAGGCTTGAGCGGTCAAAGAGGGGCGGATCGCCGCCGGCGATGGAGAGGCGCACATTATCGACCCCAAGCCCCAGACGCAGGGCAATGATGTGCTCGACCATACGCAGGTAGTTGTGAGGCGAGCCGGCACGCAGGACGATGTTGCGCGCACTCGTCCACACATTGCGCACCGAGACCTTGACATCGAGCTGTTCCTTGAGGTCGGTTCGGTGGATCCACCAACCCGGGACGGTCGAGGGCGCGAAGGTGAGGATAGCATTCTTGCGCTTCTCAAAGGTCCCCACACCCTCGGCACTGGCCGAGCCTTCAAGCGTGGTCTCCTCAAGCCCGTAGGGCGCGAGGTTGTCGGTCAGGCGCTTGTCGGTGACCGGTTGGCACGCGAAGGCTTCATAGGCCTTGCGGACTTGGCTCTCTTCTCCTGCAACGAGGCGACCGATGAGGGGCTCAGGCATGGCAGTTCTCCCTAGTAGCAGCATTAGGATTGATACCTCAGGCGGCTTTCGCCGAGGTATTCGCGGAGGATGGAATTCGTGGGCACGTCGGCCATCGGCATCGTTGTAAAGTTCTGCAGGAAGCAGGAGAGGCGACGGGCGAGAACGAACTCGGGGTGAAAGGGCTTAATCTGGTTGAGCAGCGGCCCGGCGAGGGTCTTGAGCACGGGGATTTCGTAGTCAAGGGCCGTGTTGAAGACCGCGTCGGCAAAGTGCTGGAAGGGGAAGATCCACTTCTCCTCCCCGGCGCGCACGCTCGGCCACAGGCGCAAGGTTTCGCGTGGCGAGCGGCCACGGAACTGTCCATCGCGCACTAGGCGGCGCAGGAGGCGGTTGTCAATGGTGGAAATGCGGTTGTTGCTATCGATGGCCAACTGCGTGAGAGCGTTGACGTAGATGAGGAACTTCTCACTGCGCGGAATGTCGGGGGTCAACTCCGGGTTCAGGGAGTGAATGCCCTCGATGACCAGCACGCCGAGTTGCGGATCGAGCGAGAGGGTCTCATCCGAATCGCAGGGCTCGTGCTGGATAAAGTTGAACTTGCGCAGGGGGATGGTCTCGCCCTTGAGCAGACGCAGGATGTCAGCATTCAGGCGAGGGCGGTCCACGGCGTCGAGGTGCTCGTAATCGAGGTTACCGTGCTCGTCGCGCGGGTTGCGCGCGTCCCCCACAAAGTAGTTGTCAGTGGAGATAAGCGTGGGCTTGAGGCCCAAGACGCGCAGGTGGGTACACAGGCGCATCGCGAAGGTCGTCTTGCCGGCCGAACTCGGCCCGGCCACCAGGACCACGTGCGGCCGCGGAATCTTGGAGGCCACGCGGTCGGCCAGCGAGGCCAGGCGCCGCTCATGCAGCGCCTCGACGGTGTTGATGACATCCAGCACCGAGCCATCGGCAATCGCAGCATTCAGCTCGCCGGCATTGCGGATGCCAATAATTTCGCCCCAGCGCAGGTGCTCGGCATAGACATCAAAGAGGAAGTCGTAGGGCGGCATTGGGTCGAGCTCGGTCGGCGTCTTGACGCTAGGGAACTCAAGCACAAAGCCGGATTGCAACGGCACCAGGTCGAAGAGTTTCAGCACTCCGGTGTGCGTGGCCATCACCCCCTGTGGCAGGTCATAGAAGCTGCCACAGGTGGCCAAGGCCAGATAGGGCGGATTGCGGTGGGCCAGGAGGTTGACCTTGTCCATCTGCCCGCCGGCTTGGAAGCGCTCAAGGATGTCGGCATAGGCGAAGAGCTGATGGTGAATGGGCTCATCGGCGGCAATCAACCGCGCCACCCCGGCACGCAACGCGGCCACCTTGGCATCGCGTTCGCCAGCCCCCACCTCCCAGGTCCAGTAGAGCGCGTTGTGCCCAAAGCTCTGGCGCACGCGGCAATCCACCCCAGGGAAGTCGCTATGCAGCACCTTGGCCACCAGAAAGCAGAGCGTCCGCCGATAGACCTGCCAGCCCTCTTCATCGGCCAAGGTCAACGGTTTGATGTGCGCGTTGACAAGCAGGGGCATATCCAGCGGGGCGACATCGTTATTCACCAAGGCCGCGAGCACCGGCAGCCCATCCACCTCGCCCGGCAGAATTGCCTCCAGAAGCGTCCCGCGCGGCACACATGTAGCGGCTTGACCGGCAACCTCAACGGTCACCTTAGCCGGTTCTTTGGGCAGACGCTGCGCCTCCATCGCCACCCCTCAGTTCGTCAAATCATCTTCCGTGCCTTGAACGCCATCAGCGCCGGCCGAACGGATGACGTACTTCTTGCCATCAAGTTTGTAAGTGAAGGGCATTCCCCAGGCGTCATTGAGCGAATCGGCCTTCAAGAGCGGCTCATCATCATTGATGCCCACGGTCAAGTCATCGAGGCTCTTGGGATAGCGCCCAGCATTCATCTTATAGATCTGAATGGCCTGATTGATGGCGCCAATAGAGGTGAGCGTGGCGGTCCGGCGCGCCTTGTCGCTCTCGCCCCCGAAGTTGACCACCACCACCGTGCCCAAAATGCCCAGAATAGCAATCACCAGCAGCAGTTCCACCAGCGTAAAGCCGGCGCGACGGCGAAGTTTACGGGAAGCGTTCATCGTGTATTCCTTTCTAGATTATTGCCCCATAGCAGAGGTGGCCGAGAAGACGGCCGAGAGAATGGCAATGGCCACAAAGCCGACCACGCCAGCCACCAGGAAGATGAGAATCGGCTCCAAGGCCGTGGTAAAGTTGCGGATATTCTGGTTTAGCTCGGCCTCATAGCGCTTGCCGATATGCCCGAGGGCTGTGGGCAGATTACCCGTCTGCTCGCCCAACGCCATCATATCGGTCATCAACCGCGGGAAGATGCCACTCTGCGCCAGCGGCCCCGAAATCGTCGTACCATCGGTGACCCGCTCGCGCGCCTTACGCAACTCCGCGCCGATCACCGCATTGCCGCTCGTCTCCTCGGCAATCCGCAGGGCATTGAGCACATTCACGCCATTGGCCAACAGCGTCTGGAGCGTGTAGGCCAGCGAGGCAAAGGTGCCCGAGGCAATCAACCCGCGCACGAGCGGCACCTTAAGCTTAAAGCCATCCCACGCCAAGCGCCCACTGCCGTGAATCCACTTGTGCAGCAGCACGATTCCCGCCACCAGCCCCAACGCGTAGAGAATGCCATACTTCGTCAACCCGTCGCTCATCCCAATCAGAATCCGCGTCGGCAACGGCAACTCCTTGCCCATACTTGCGAAGAGCGAGGTAAACTGCGGCACAATCTTCACCATCGCGAAGATCACCGCCACCACCCCCATTCCCAACACAATCGCCGGGTAGGTCAGCGCCGAAATCACCTTACTCTTCATCGATTGATTCCGCTCGTAGTGCTCGGCCAACCGCCGCAACACCTCCACCATCGCCCCCGAGGCCTCGCCCGCGCGCACCATATTCCCATAAATCGCCGGGAAGGTCTTGGGATGTGCGTCCACCGCATCCGAAAAGGCCTCGCCGCGCATAATCCGGTCCCGCAAGTCGGCTGAAACCGCGCAAATCCCGCTCGTGGGCTCGCCCTGATTCGCCAGCGAGTTCAGCGCCGCCCCCAGGGTCATCCCCGCGTCAATCAAATCCGCCAACTCCGAGGTAAAGAGCAACACCTCCGCCGGCTTCATCCGCTTGGTCCCCCCCACCGAAAGCGACCAAAAAGAACTCCCGCTCCCCGCCTTCGCCGGCCCCGTCTTGACAGCCTTCGCGCCCCCCCTCGCCTTTGCCCCTGCTACCTTCCCCGCCGCCTCGCGCAACGACAACGCCTGCAACCCCTGCGCCGCCAACGCCGACATCGCCCCACGCCGATCCGCAGCCTCGATCATCCCCGAGACCTTCTCGCGCTTTCGATTCAATGCAAGGTAACTAAAACTTGCCATATGCCCATAGTCTACCACATTCCTTCTGCACATGCACCAGCGAAAACGCACGGCGCGGGATCGCGCCGTGCGGGGCTTGCTACGTTGGCGATGTCAGCGTTAGGCCTGAGAGGGGAGCACCTCATAGGCAACGCCTTGGAGTTCGCGCTGGCCCTTGTGAAAGGAGAGGCCGACGAGGGCGATGGGGCGGCCGTCATGGAGGTAGGGCGTGGCGTAGCCACGGTCCTTGATCTGCTGAAGGGCCGCCTCGGCGGTGGTGCCATCGCTCTTGAGCTCGAAGACGAAGATGACATTGCCCGCCTTGACCACGAGGTCGGCGTGCTTGCCCGAGGATTGCGTTGGCTCGACGATCGGGTCGTAGCCGAGCGACCAGAAGAGGATTTGGAGGATGCGCTGGTAGTTGTACTCCTGGATGCGCGTCTCGGTGGGACCGTAGTGGCACTGGGCGTACATCGCGTAGAGGTCGACGTTGAGGAGGTCGTCGAGCGAGTTGATGGAGACATGGGCGCGGGCATCTTCGCGCGTGGCATCGGAAGAGATGGTGAGTTCGCAGAGGAAGGCCATCAGGTCGCGGCGGACCTCCTCATCGGGAATGCGCAGAATGTAGTTCCCCGAGGCGCGGTCATAGCCCGCTAGCGTTAGATAGCCGGTCTGATAGAGCACGGCAACGGGCGAGAGGGCGGCGATCTGCGAAGGCATCTCCAAACTACTCCGCGGGGCGGAGATGGGGCCTTGGAAGTCGATTTTGAGCAGGTCTTCGCGGCGCAGAAACTTCGTGAGCATCGAGGGGCGACCGGTGGTCGTCCACTGCGCCTCAAAGTCGGGCCAACGAGAGGTCAATGTCCGAGAAACAGCCACTGGGTTGTAAACCGAGGCCTCGGAGGCAACGGAGAAGCGGTAACCATTAAACCACTTGGCGAGGCCGGCCATAAAGTCGGCCTTGGAGAGCTCCATCTCACGGGCGCGGCGGTCGAGGTGCTCGGCAAAGTTCGCCTCCAACTCGGTCTGCGTGTAGCCGAGCATGGCGGCGTAGTCGGGATCGTAGGTCAGGTCGACGATATTATTCAGCCCCGAGAAGATGGCCATTGAGGCGAACTTGGAGATGCCGGTAATCATCGCGAAGCGAATGGCCGCTTGGTGGCCCTTCATCACGGCATAGAAGTTCCCTAGGAGCTGCCGGGCCTTCTCGCACCGCTCGGGGTCGTCCAACGTATGGCAGATTGGCGCGTCGTACTCGTCAATCAGAATCACCACCTGCTTACCGATGGTCTCATAGGCCTTCAGCACATTCTCGAAGTTGACGCTCCCCGAGTTCCCCTCAACAAATCCTGGATGTCCACGCAGCCCCAGGTTCGTGGTATTATTGAAGCGCGTCTCAATCTCTTCATAACTCATCCCCAGCGCCATCGACATATCGAAGTGTAGCACCGGCCACGGCCGCCAGTCGTAGTCGGTCTTAGCGATGGCGAGTCCCTCAAAGAGTTCGCGCTTGCCCTCAAAGATAGCCTTAAAGGTCGAGAGCATCAGCGACTTGCCAAAGCGCCGTGGCCGCGCCAAAAAGAAGAGCTTTTGGTTCTGCCTGTTCGCCGCCAGCCGATGAAAATACGCCGTCTTGTCGACGTAGATCATCTCCGCCTGCCGCAATTCCTCAAAAACCGTTCCCTGAAGATCCACGCCTGGCATCGTCTCCGCTCCTTTCTGCCGCACACTATAACATAAACACGCGCCCTTCGCGAGGGCTGGGCACACCTGGAGGTTCCCCAGTTTTTTGGGGGGATTGGGGCGCTTTCGCGCATCAGGCCATAATCTTATCCATAGGTGGTTAGATTGGCGAACAGTGAAGCCTCATAAAAAGAAAAGTCGCCTTCTTGC
>SFJE01000039.1 GCA_004555175.1 Lentisphaeraceae bacterium
AACGGCCGCGCCGCCCCCAAAAGCTCCCGCTACAAAGCCCTAGGCAACTCTTGGGCCATCAACTGCGCCCGCTGGGTTCTCCGCCGCCTCGACCGCGAGCTGCACCCCCCTTGCACACCCCCTGCAAGCCCCTAGCACCTCCCCAACAAAACGCCCCGCGGCTCACCACCAAGGGGCGTTTGTCTCAAAAACACTTCAACTCGTCTCAACTTCACTTGCAAAATACATGTTCGTGACCGTGCGCAGGTAGGAGACCATGTAGATCTGCTTCTCGAGCTTGAGCATCGCCTGGGCCAAGAGCGCAGCCTTATAAATATTGAGCGTAATCTCGCGCCCGGCGGCATCGGTGAAGTGGTTGGTGGTCACCGTGGTTGTGGTGCCCTCCTCGTTGGTCACCGTCTCGGAGGTCGTCGTCACCTTAAGCCCCATCGTGCTCGAAGTATCCGCCACCTCGGTCACCATATCCTCCTCGGTGGCGGCAAAGGCCTTGGCACGCAGCTTGGCATAATCATCGGCCGCGGCGGCCCAAGTGGCGAGCTTTGCCTTAATCTCATCCTGCGTCAGGGCTTCCAAGCCGGCCTCCAGCGCGCAAATCTTCCCTTCGGCATCATAGAGCGCCATCGCCGGCCACACCTGCACGCGGCTGCCCAACGGCGCCCCCAGCGGGAAGATGCTCGAAAGTCCATTACGCGAGAGCGCCGAGAGGTTCGTAGAAACCGTCGTCGTGGTGCCATCGTCATTCGTCACCGTCTCGTTGACCACATAGTCGCGCTCGGGCCAATCGTAGACCGCCGTGACGAACTGATCCCCCACCCCCTTGCGCCACGCCTGCAACATCAAACTGCCCACTTCGCTCCAGTCCCAGCCGGTAAAGAGCACCGCCATATATTTCCGCTTGGTGGCGAGCTCCGCATTCGTGGCATCCGCAGCGATGATCGCCTTCATCTCATCGACCGTCTTAATATCCTCGCGCGTGATCGGGGTGGTGGTGTAGCGCGCATCGCCCGCGCCCCCCTCCTCCTTCGACGCGTTCGCCGGCCACGGTCCGCGCGTAATCGCATAACTATAGCGCGAACTCGTCACCTCGGCGCGAGAACTCAGCGCCACCATCAACGCGGTCAGGCCCAGTGCCAAACGGCAACTCTGCTTCATACTCATCCTTTTCTCATCCGGCCCAAAGGCCGATTCCTGAAGTCTTCTATGGCGAAAAACGCCATGATGTTATTTTAGGACGCTCGTCGACTAAAAGTCAACAAAAATCGCGAGGTTGCTCGCTGCGCCGTCGCAAGGTGCTCGCTATCGCTCGCGTGAAGGCCGAGCGAAGCGAAGGCGCTATGTCAACACGATGAAGGCCGCGCGCGGCGCGTCTATTTTTACCGCTTTTCGGGCAGGCGGTTGCAGCACACGCCTTCGCGCGAAATCCCCAATTCGGCCAAGGGGCGTAGGACGAAGTCGCGCAGATGGGCGCGTGGATGTGGCAGGGTCAGGCGCGCGCTCTGCACCCGCACGCCTTCATAGAGGATTATATCTAAATCTAGGGGACGCGGTCCGTTGCGTTCGGCGCGGACTCGCCCTGCCTCAGCTTCCAAACGGTTTAATTCATCCAACAGCGCTTCGGGCTCAAGCGCTGTCTCCAAGATCAGCGCGCCATTGAGGAAGCTTAAATCTTGATAGGCCGGCGGCACATCCACCGGCGCTGTTTCAATAAAGGAGGAGACCGCGAGCACGCGCGTGCCCGGCAGGCACTTCAAGGACTCAACCGCGCGGTGCAGGTGCCCAGCACGGTCGCCCAGGTTGCTCCCCAAGGCAATAACAGCCCGAGCCATAAAGAGGGGGGAAGGCGCCCAGCGTCAATTACTCGGCAAAGCCGAGCACATGGCGCATAGTGTAATGCCCCGGCGCGCGCCCTTGGAGCCAAAGCGCCGCCTTCAGCGCACCCTTGGCAAAGGCCACGCGCGAGGAGGCCTTGTGGGTAAGCTCCACGCGCTCTTCATCGGCGGCAAAGAGGACGGTGTGATCGCCCACCACCGAGCCGCCACGCAGAGCGTGCAAGCCGATTTCGCCCACCGGCCGCTCGCCGACAATCCCATGGCGGCCGTAGCAGGCCACCTCATCTAGGACCACCTGGCGCCCAGCGGCGGCAGCTTGCGCCAAGCCCAACGCGGTGCCACTGGGGGCATCCTTTTTGTGGCGGTGATGCATCTCGGTAATCTCAATATCGTAGCTCGTATCGAGCACCGAGGCCGCGCGCTGGACCAATTCCAGAAGGAGGTTGATGCCCAGCGAGAAGTTGGGGGCAAAGCAAATCGGGATTTGCTTGGAGGCTTCCTCAACGGCCGTCAGTTCGGCCTCGTTCAAGCCGGTCGTGCCCAACACATAGGCCTGGCGATACTTGACGGCATTGGCGAGGTTCTCGGTGATGCAGGTGTGGAAGGTGAAGTCAATCACCGTATCGGCCTCCTTAGGCCAGGTGGCCTGATAGAAGAGGCCATTGGAGACGGGCTTGCCAATCAGCGGATGCGTGGGCTGTTCGGTCACAGCCACCACATTCAACCCCATCGCCTTGGCGCTCTCTAGGAGCATCTGCCCCATTCGCCCGGCACCACCCAAAATTGCTAACTTCATGGGGACTCCTTAAATCAGCTTCAGCGTTTCCAAACAGGCTCGAATCTTGGCGAGGTTCGCCTCGCTCGGCTCGCACAGCGGCAGACGGTAGACCTGCTTGATCTTGCCCATCATCGCCAGCGCCGCCTTGACCGGGATGGGATTCGTGTCGCAGAACATATCGCGGAAGAGCGGATAGTACTTGGCGTGATAGGCCCGCGCCTGAACAAAGTCACCCGCCATGGCCAGGTTGACCATCTCGCTCATCGCGCGCGGAATGACATTCGAGCAAACCGAAATCACGCCCTCGGCCCCCACCGAGAGCATCGGCAGCGTCAGGCTGTCATCCCCCGAGAGCACCGTCAACTCCGGGCAGGCGTGCTTGATGGCCGAAACGCGCTCAACGCTGCCAGCAGCCTCCTTGATGGCGCAGACATTCGGATCCTTCGCCAAACGCGCTACCACCTCCAAGGGGATTTCCTTGCTGCTGCGCCCAGGCACATTGTAGAGCACCACTGGCACCCCTAGCGCCGCCACTGAGGAGAAGTGACGATAAAGCCCTTCGGCATTGGGCTTATTGTAATAGGGCGTCACTTGCAAGGTGGCATCCACCCCAATCCCGATAATCTCTCGGGTCAGATGGACCGCCTCTTCAGTGGAATTGGCGCCGGTGCCGGCAATCACCTTCGCACGCCCGGCCACGGCCTCAACCGTCGCCTCAATGACCTTCAGATGGTCTGCCGGATTCAAGGTTGGCGATTCGCCCGTGGTGCCCACGGGGCTAACGCCCGCGACCCCTTCGACAATCTGCCACTCAATCAACGCACGCAACGCACCGTAGTCAACGGAACCATCTTCGTTGAACGGCGTAACCAACGCACTGAAAACACCTTTGAGTTTGAGCATACATGCTTCCTTCATCTAAAAACGGCGCGTATTCTAGCAAACCCCCCGGCAAGATACAAACGTGCGGTGCGCGCAAGGTGCTCGCTATCGCTCGCGTGAGGGGGCTTACGCGTACCACTCGGGATGAATGTCAAAGCGCTTGACCTTGTAGTTCATCATACGCGGGGAGACGCCGAGTTGGCGTCCGGCCGCCGAGAGGTTTCCCTTGCTTTGCTTGAGGGCCTCGACCAAGAGTTCGCGCTCATAGCTATTGACCATTACCGAGAGCGGGGCATTGCCATTCGTCAAGATGGCATTTCCGGTGGTCTCGCCAGTCTGCAAGGAGGGGGGCAGGTTATAGGCGTGGATAGCGCCATCGGTTGAGGTCAAGACCGCGCGCTCGATGCAGTTCTCCAGCTCGCGCACATTGCCCGGCCAATGATAGGCCATCAGCAGGTTAATTGCGGTGGTCGAGAGGCGCGTCATCTGCTTGCGATAGCGCACGCCCATCTTGGCCATAAAGTGCTCGGCGAGCAGGATGATGTCGCTGCGGCGCTTGGCCAAGTCGGGCATCATAATCGGGAAGATATTGAGGCGATAGTAGAGGTCCTCGCGGAACTTGCCCTGCTGCATCAAGGCCTCGAGGTCGCGACTCGTGGCGGCGATGAAGCGCACATCTGAGCGCAATTCCTTGTTGCTACCCACGCGCGAGAAGGTCCGCTCCTGCAAGAAGCGCAAGAGCTTGATTTGCGTCTGCGGCGTCAAGTCGCCAATCTCATCGAGAAAGAGCGTGCCGCCATCGGCCTCTTCGGCCCGACCAATCCGCCGCCCGGTTGCCCCGGTAAAGGCCCCCTTCTCGTGACCAAAGAGTTCGCTTTCAACCAATGCTTCGGGCAGTGCCGCGCAGTTGAGCGCCACAAAGGGTTTGCTCTTGCGCCCAGAGAGGCGGACAATGGCCCGCGCCACCAATTCCTTACCGGTCCCCGTCGAGCCCCGAATCAGGACCGTGGCATCCGAGGATGCCACTTGCCGAATTTGCGCATAGACTTGCCGCATCGCCGAGCAATTCCCCACCAGCTCCCCTGGATTGGCCGAGAGGCTGCGCAGGGTCCGGTTCTCGGCCTCCAAGGCCTGCCGTTCCTCCTGGTTCTGCAGCAGCAATCCCACCGCGCCGGCCGTAATGTTGCCCACAATCTCCAGCAGCGCAGCGTCGGCCTTGAGATCCATCCCCGGCTCCACGCGCCGGTCAATGCTCAAGGTGCCAATCACCGCTTCACGCGAAAAGAGCGGCACACAGATAAAGGCCACCGGCTCATCGCCCCCGCGCGCGCCCGTGCGGTTCAAGAAGCGAGGGTCCTTACGAATATCGCTGACAATCTCGGCCACCCCGGTCTCGGCTACATGCCCGGTCACCCCCTCGCCCAAACGGTAGCGCCCCAAGCGCCGGGCCGTCTCGTCAAGCCCGTGCGAGGCCTCAATCGTCAGCGTGCCATCATGCAATAGGGCGATTGTCCCGCGCAACATCCCCATCTTCCGATTGAGAATAGCCAGCGCCTCAACCAAAAGGCGTTGGGGGTCGCGCTCGTGAACAATCGCCGAACTGATTTCGCGAAGGACTTGAATCTCTCTATCAAAGTCGCCCTGCATAACTCCTCTTTGCACGCTGAAATGGAAGTCACTTCCATCGGCAAACCGCGCGCATTATACGCTTTTTGCCCTTTCCCACGCAACCACGTAGCGCGTCGCGCTCGCGAAATTGGGCTAGCGGACGGCGCGGCGGGCCTGGCGGGTGCTTACGCGTGTAGGCAGAGAAGAAAAAGTGGCGTTTTGGGGAACGGTGCAGCGCGTGCTGTTATATAATAGGCGGCACTTCGGGGCGGTCCCGGAGGAGCATCCCTTTATATTATAAGGAGCGCGCGTATGTCGATGCGGTTTTGGTTTGGCGTGCTGGGCGCCCTGTGGCTAGCGGGCGAAGGCTTGGCGGTCAGGGTCTTTCACGCGGCAGATTATGGGATTGTGCCAGGCGTGGCGGCCTACACGGCCTCCGACGTGGCGCGGCTGCTTGCCGATGTGCGCCAAGCTTGCGCGCAGGCGCAGGCACCTAAGGCCGATCCCATCCGCCTGCTCTTCACGCCGGGCACCTATGAGATTGGCTTGGCGCAGTGCCAAGCGCGCACATGGTTTATCTCGAACCATGATCAGGACAATCCTAAGCGCGTCTTCCTGCCCTTGGAGGGGCTCAGCAATGTGGAGCTCTGCGGCAATGGCGCCTTCTTCAACCTCCACGCGCGGATTATCCCCTTCGGGATTTGGGATAGCCAAGGTGTTGCGCTCAAGGACTTTACGGTGGACTACGCCTGCCCGCCCCTCTCGCAGATTACCTTCACGGCCGTCGACCCCGAGGCCCAGACTGTCACCTTTCGGCCGCTCTCGGAGTTGAAGCCCGAGCTCGACGGCACGCGCCTGACCTTCCGAAACCCCGAGTTCCGCCACTCCCCCGGCGGCGGCATCCTCTTTGAGCCCGATGGCACCATCGCCTATCGCACCGGCGACCTCGGCTTCAACCTCAGCAATGTGACGGCCAACCCCGATGGCACCTTCACCGCCGCCGGGTGCGCCCACGAGGCCTTCCACAAGGGACAATCGATGGCCCTGCGCGGTTGGGGCCGCCCCGCCCCAGGCATCGTTATCTCCGATTCCAAGGAGGTCTCCCTTCAGGCCCTGACGATCCACTACGCCGATGGGATGGGCGTGCTGGCCCAATCGAGCGACACCCTCACCTTGGATGGCATTCGCATCATCCCCAACGCGGCCAAGGGGCGCTTCTTCTCCACCCAGGCCGATGCCACCCACTTCTCCGGCTGTAGCGGCGAGATTACCTCCACCAACGGCCGCTACATCGGGATGATGGACGATGCCATCAACGTTCACGGCACCTATCTGCGCGTCCAGAAGCGCATCGACGAGCGGACCCTCGAGGCTGCCTATATGCACGGCCAATCCTACGGCTTCACCTGGGGCACACGCGGCGATGAGGTCACCTTCATCCGCTCGCAGACGATGGAGCGTCTGGCGGAGTCGGACAACACCCTGGAGGCCATCGAGCCCCTGGATAAGCCCGAGACGCGCGCCGGCGCCAAACGCTTCCGCCTCACCTTCGCCAAGCCCCTTCCGCCGGAGGTCGACCCCGCCCAGGGCGCGCTGGGCATTGAGAACCTTACCCGCACGCCAAGCGTGAACTTTGAACACAACTACGTGGGCAAGAACCGCGCCCGCGGTGCCCTCTTCTCCACCCCCCGGCCAGTCTACTGCGCCTACAATCTCTTTGACCACACCAGCGGCTCGGCCATCCTCCTCTGCGGAGATTGTAATGGCTGGTATGAGACCGGCGCCTGCACCGATGTCACCATCCGGAACAACACCTTCGTGAACGCCCTCACCTCCCCCTATCAATTCACCGAGGCCGTCATCTCCATCTGTCCGGAGATCCCCGACCTCGACCACCAGCAGGCCTACTTCCACCGCGAAATCACCATCGAGAACAACCTCTTTAAGATCTTCGACTACCCGCTCGTCTACGCTAAGAGCGTCGACGGCCTCTACATCCAGCGTAATCTCCTCGAAAAGTCCGCCGCCTTCGCCCCCTACCACTGGAACCGCGAGTGGCTCACCCTCCACCATTGCTCCAATGTCCAAGCCGAAGAGCCCATGCGCTCCAAACAGCCGTAACCCCCGAGGTACCACATGCGCTTTCTCATTACCGCCGGTCCCACCCGCGAACCGCTCGATCCGGTCCGCTTCATCTCCAACCGCTCTACCGGCAAGATGGGCTTCGCCCTCGCCCAGGCCGCCGCCGAAGCCGGGCACGAGGTCGTCCTCGTTGCCGGACCCGTCGCCCTAGAGACGCCCCCTGGCGTCCGCCGCGTGGATATTGAGACGGCCCTGGAGATGCTCGCGGCCGTCGAGCGCGAACTGCCCGCCGCCGAAGTCTACATCTCCTGCGCGGCGGTAGCCGATTGGCGGCCGGAGGTCTGTTCGCCCACCAAGCTCAAGAAGCACGAAATGGCGGGCACCCTCCGCCTGGTGCGCAACCCCGATATTCTCAAGACGCTGCGCCCGCTCAAGGGCACCCGCACCTTCATCGGCTTTGCCGCCGAAACCGGCGAACCCGATGCCGAAGCCACGCGCAAACTCCGCGAGAAGGGACTCGATATGATCGTCGCCAACGATGTCACCGCCCCCGGAGCCGGCTTCGCGCACGACACCAACCGCGTCACCCTCCTCTTCCCCGATGGCCACCGCGAAGCCCTGCCCCTAATGACCAAGCACGAGGTCGCCCAACGTGTCATCGCCTGCGCCCAAACCCTCGCCACCCAGACCGAATAGACAGGCGACTCGACAGAAAAATGCAGAAAGCGCGAAAAAAGGCTTGCAACGCCCAGCCGCTTTTGGCATAATACGCGGCGTTTTCCACTTCTGGTGGGTTACCAAAGTGGCCAACTGGGGCGGACTGTAAATCCGCTGGCACTGCCTTCCTACGTTCGAATCGTAGACCCACCACCATCTTAAGGCCTGCAAGGTTCTCCTTGCAGGCCTTTTTCTTTCAGCAAGGCCAAAGGGTCCTTCCACACGCGCGCAGCGAGCGCCGTGCCGTTTTGCCATAGTGCCTTCGCTTCGGACTTCACGCTTCTCCGTGTTGGCATAGTACCTTCGCCTTTATGCTCTCGGCCGCCGCGGCCTCCGTGCCCGAGTTTATCCTCCCCCCGCAGCGGAGCCCATTATCCCCCGCCCGGAGCGGAACTATTAAGTCCCCCACTTATCGGAAATAAGTCCCCCACTTATCGGAAACAAGTCCCGGACTTATTGGTGATAAGTCCCGGACTTAATCATTCCACCCGCCCCAGGCTCGGATTTCGCCCGCCCCGAGTCCAAGGTCAACCCGGGCCTACCTCGAGGTCAACCCGGGCCTACCTCGAGGTCAACCCGGGCCTACCTCGAGGTCAACCCGGGGCGGGGCCACCACGAACCCGGGGCGGGCGGCCTGGCGGGCAGGCCGGTGCACAACGCTTACCCAACAACGCGCCGGAGGCGCACCTCTCGCGAGCGCAGCGAGCACGTCACGCGCCCGTGCAGACCTGCAATGGTTATTGACTTTCGCTCGCGCTAGGAGTATACTGTGGGCACATAGTTTGATTCTGGCGATGTCCTAGACCTCTCGCCGTCTCAGACGCTAAAAGTTGCGTCACGCAACCACATTCGTCCAAGGGAAACTACCACTCTTCCACGACCGGGCGAACGGGCTGCGGAGACGCGCTGGGGTTATATCCCCTGGCGTGTTTCCCCGTACTGTTTTCGGTCAAGGCTGTGGTAGGCCTCCCTTGGAAACAAACGGCAGGAGACACGCCTTTATTGTGTATGCCACCTGCCGCAAGCGATAGGACTACACGGAGGCCTTATGGACGATATAACCTGCTTAAGCATCAAGGAGAACGAAACCACTCTCTCGGTTTCGTTGGACTATCAACCTACCGATTCTGAAGCGTAGACGAATAACAGGTGACACCTGTGATATGCCGCGCCATACTTACAGAAAGGAGCTAACGATGAAACTGTTTTCACATATCTTAACCGTTGTTCTACTACTTGTCTTTCCCTGTGGACGACTTGTAGCCTCGACTCAAGGTACGAGTGTAAGACCGACAACCTTTGCTACACAGAACACGGACTTTCATAAATTACCCAAACCCTCTCAAGAACGGCTTGAAATGATTAAACGGATGCGATCTCCCCAACCGACCTCTAAACGCTTCAAAAAACCGCCCTTTCTAACAGCAGGCTTGGTCGTTAGTATTTGTAGCCTAATCGCAGCGCTTTGGCAATGGCTAAGGCAATCGAAACCCTTCCGCAATACAAAGTGAGAAAGGTTAGATTTCAATTTCACATCTATAGCTTCGTATTGATGTTAGTGTGCCTTGCCGGATAGAAAGAGCATGCCCCCAAAGTATAATTTCTGCCTTTTGGAGATTACTACCTTAAGCGCTAACGCTCACATACCTTATTAATTCAAGATACATGTGTAAAGTCGTGCGTCGAAATGTACAAGCCAACCTCTTGAAAGAGGATAACACCTTTAATCAAATTTGATTGACCATACAAATAGTCAATGCAGATGAGGAGATTACAATTGAGGATGGCATATAACGCTTTCTGTTCGAGGACAACATATGGAAGATTGATACAAACCCCGTTGAAACCCATAAAAGATTGAAGGAGGTGGCAAGAGAAATAGTAGTTCTTTCAAAAAAGCATCAATCGTAGACCATTCACACGGATTTCGGCTCCTTATGCCGGGACCTCTGTATGGACTTAATTCACCCTTTACTTACCCCTATGCGCAGATATGTATGTCTCTGCACAAAACCAAAACCAAGCATTAAGGAATCGCCATGAACAGGTTAATGACATTAACAATGACTGCACTCGGTATTATGACACTCTGCTGTATGATCGGTTGCGATACGGACAATAAACAAGTCTCCCTAGAAGAGATTGCCCCTTCGCCAAGTGTGCGTTCCGTAAAAGCGAGAACGCCAGAAGAGGTAGTGGAGGAGTACTTCCAAACAATCCAAAATCAAGCGCTTGATGAAGCGTATGTTCAAGAAATCTTCTGCTCGGAGTTTCTCGTTGATTTTGAGCGAGCCCCACAGACGAGTCGCAAGGCGTTCATCTCTTCTGAGAACGCCCGCGGACGTATAGTCGATTGGGTTAAAGTAATCCACGTAGAGCCAAAAGAGGATGGTGAGATAGTCAAAATAAAGATCCAGATTAAGACCTTTGGACATCCTGCCGAAACAACCAACTTCAAGGTCGTTCAAGAACGAGGTCAATGGAAAATCCTTGCAATATTTCGCGATCCTAGGTAAGCCTCTAACACGCGACGCTGTGGACATCCACAGCGTCGCGTGTTAGTGCCACACCTCCTATTTCAGTCCCTATTCACTCTTTCCAGAACACCTTCTTTAGCTAGAACTGTCTCTCCTCGTGCTGAAAGAGAGTGCTAAAGAGGGTGCTACGCATTCTCTACGGAACCGGAACAGGAACTGGTGTCTCCTTCTCTGCGCGCGGGCGCGGAATGTGGTATAGTGTGAGGACGTGTTTGTAGAAGGCACGGAAAGGATTGATTGACTATGGCTAAGACTTGTGCATTCAAGGCCGAGATTCGGCAGATGTTGGATTTGGTGATTCATTCGCTCTACTCGAAGAAGGAGATTTTCCTGCGCGAGTTGATTTCGAATGCGAGCGATGCGATTGACCGCGCGAAGTATTTGGCTTTGACGGATAAGACGATTGCCCCGGAGGCGCCGGCGTGGGGGATTCGGTTGGTGACCGATGACAAGGCCCATACGCTGACGATTGAGGATAACGGTCTGGGCATGAGCGCCGAAGAGATGGAGGAGGCGCTGGGGACGATTGCCAAGAGCGGTTCGAAGGCCTTTGCCGAGGCGCTCAAGGCGGGGAAGGAGACGAATATCCCCGAGTTGATTGGTAAGTTTGGCGTGGGCTTCTATGCGGCCTTTATGGTGGCCGATGGGGTGACGGTGGAGTCGTTGCGGCGGGGTGAAGGGCAGGTGGCGGCAAAGTGGATGAGCGCGGGGGATGGGGAGTACACGATGGACGCGGGCTCGCGCACCGAGCCGGGCACCTCGATTACCCTGCACTTGCGCGAGGGGATGGAGCAGTTCACCGAGGGGTGGACGCTGAAGGATTTGGTCCGCCGCTACTCGGACTTCATCGCCTACCCGATTACCTTAAAGGAGTTGGGGCGCGAGGTGAAGGAGGAGGAGAAGGCCAAAGTTGAGGAGGAGGAGAAGCAGCCGCTCAACACGATGGTCGCCCTCTGGAAGCGCGCGAAGAGCGAGGTGAAGCCGGAGGAGTACGAGGGCTTCTACCGGCAGACGCTGCACGGCACGGGCGAACCGCTCAAGGTGTTGCACATCGCCGCCGAGGGGACGCTGGAATATCGCGCGCTGATCTTTATCCCCAAGCAGGTGGGGATGGAGATGATGATGCCGGGCAACAAGCACGGTCTCTCGCTCTATGTGCGCAATGTCTTTATTGGCGACGAGATTGAGGAGCTGCTGCCGAATTGGTTGCGCTTCCTCAAGGGTGTGGTCGACAGCAGCGACCTGCCGCTGAATGTCTCGCGCGAGATGTTGCAGGATGATGCCATCATCCGCAAGATCCGCAGCGACCTCACCAACCGCGTCCTCAAGGCCCTTGCCGAGATGGTCAAAGAGAAGCCCGAGGACTTCGAGTGCTTCTCCGGCGCGCTGGGCGACTTCCTGAAGGAGGGTTACCACAGCGACTGGGAGAACAAGGAGAAGATTCTTGAGCTCCTCCGCTTCCGGAACCTTAAGGAGGGCAAGTGGACCGGTCTGAAGGCCTACAAGGAGGCGATGGGCAAGGAGCAGCAGGCGATCTATATGCTGACGGCCGACACCCTCGAGGCCGGCCAGCAGAACCCCTGCCTCGAACAGCTCAAGGCCAAGGGCTACGATGTCCTCTTCCTCACCTCGCCCGTCGACCAGTTCATCGCCGGCGACCTCTATGAGTACGACAAGACCAAGATTGTCTTTGCCGACAAGGGCGACCTAGACCTGGGCGGCGATGCCGCTGCGCAGAAGGACGAGCTCGAGGCGGCCGAGAAGGAACTCAAGCCGCTGACCGAGACCATTGCCAAGCAGTTGGAGAAGAGCGTCAAGGAGGTGCGCCTCTCCGCGCGCTTGACCGATTCGCCCTGCTGCCTGGTCCAGGATCCTGCGGCGATGAACCCGGCCATGCGCCGGATGCTCGAAGCCATGGGCCAGAGCGTGCCCGAGGAGAAGCGTATCCTTGAGCTCAACCCCAAGCACCCCATCGTCAAGGCCCTCGCGGCCGAAAGCGACGAGGCGCGCAAGGCCGACACCGTCGAACTGCTCTACGGTCAGGCCTGCCTGGCCGACGGCACCCTGCCGCCCAACCCGGCCAACTTCAACCGCCTGCTGAACGCGCTCCTGGCGCGCTAAGCCCCACCCCACCCCTCTCACCCGGAGCAAGATGGCCTACGAAGTCCTTGCGCGAAAGTGGCGCCCCCGCACATTTGACGATGTGGTGGGGCAGGACCACGTTACGCGCACCCTCGCCAACGCCATTGAGCAGGATCGCATCGCTCACGCCTACCTCTTCATCGGCCCGCGCGGTATCGGCAAGACGACCCTCTCGCGAATCTTCGCGATGGCGCTCAATTGCGCGCACGGCCCAACGATGAAGCCCTGTGGCACATGCGATAACTGCAAAGGCATTGCCGCGTCCTCGGATATGGACGTTATTGAACTGGACGCCGCCTCCAACAACAAGGTGGACGACATCCACGAGGTGCTCGACCAGGTGCAGTTCGCCCCCACGCATAGCCGCTTCAAGATCTTTATCCTCGACGAAGTGCACATGCTCACGCCGGCGGCCTTTAACGCCCTGCTCAAAACCCTCGAAGAACCCCCGCCCTACGTGAAGTTCATCTTCGCAACCACCGAGGGCGACAAGGTCCTGCCCACCATCATCAGCCGCTGCCAGCGCTTCGACCTGCGGCGTATCTCCAGTGCGGACATTGTCCGGCGCCTGCGCTTCATCTGCAACGCCGAGCAAATCACCATCACCGAAGATGCCCTCCTGGCCATCGCGCGCGGCTCCAATGGTGGCTTGCGCGATGCGCTCTCCGCCCTCGATCAGCTCATCGCCTTCAAGGGGACCGATGTCACCGAAGCCGATGTGCTGGCCGTCTTTGGCCTCGTCTCACGCGAAGCCCTCGAAGGGCTGGCCGGGTGCATCCTCTCGGGGGACATTGCCGGTATCCTCAAAGCGGTCGACCACTTCGAGCGCGCGGGCAAGGATATGCGCCGGCTCACGGCCGAACTGCTGACCCACTTCCGTAACCTCCTTGTCTACCAACAAGCAGGCGAAGAGGCGGCCAAGCGCGATGTCACCGATGAGCAACTCGCCGTCCTCAAGGCGCAGGCCGCAATGGCCCAGCCGCAGCGGATTGTCGACATCGCCGGGCAACTCTCGGAGATGGAGGCTTCGCTACGCTCGGCCCTCTCGGTACGAACCTTGATGGAGATGACGCTCATTCGCTGCGCGCGCCTGGCCAAGACCGTGCCGATGGATGAACTCATCCGGCGCCTAACCGCGCTCAAGGACCAAGTGATACGACGTTTGGCGGCCGCCGCTCCGAAAGGTCCGGTGGCCGCCCCCGCGGCGCAACCTGAGCGCGCCGCACCCAGCGTTCCGGTCCCCGCGCCGAGCGCACCCACCTTACCGCCCGTGGCGGAGACGCCACTTGCCGACGACCCTTATGCCGATGCCGAAGAGGAAGGCGACCCCTATTTGGAGGAACTCCCACAGCCTGCAGCTTTGTGCGTGGCCGAAGAGCCTCCCGCCCAGCCGCTCAAGACCTCGGATGGGAAGTATGCCGACGAAATTCTCAATTTGACCCTCCGCCTCTTTGGCGGAAAAGTGATATTCTAAACTCCCACTTGAAAGGAAGACAGTTATGGGTATGTTAGACCAAGTGAAGCAGGCCATGCAGATGCGCAAGGAAGCCAAGAAAATGCAGGCCGAGATGGAAAAGATTGTCTACACGCACCAGAATGGCGGCATCGCCGTCACGGTGAAGGGCGACTTCTCCGTCACGCAGATTAAGGTGAGCGAAGAGGCCCTCGCTGAGGTCAAGGCCGGCAAGACCGACCGCTTTGAGACGATGCTCAAGACCGTCGTCAACGCCGCTATTGCGCAGGTGAAGCAACAGACCCAGCAGCTGATGCAGCAGATGATGAAGGACGGCAACTCGCCCTTCGCCATGCACTAAGCCGTGCTGCCGGCCCTCGATAACCTCGTCCACGCCCTCTCGCGTCTGCCCGGCTTCGGTCGGCGTAGTAGCGAACGGGCTGCTTTGGCCCTCGTCCGCCGCCCCGAAACGCTCCTCGATACCCTCGTGCGAGCGCTTCAGGAGGCGCGCGAAAGTGTCTGCCTCTGCGCCAAGTGCGGGGCCTTCACCTCCCACGATGCCAATCCCTGCCCCCTCTGCACGCGCACCGACCGCGATGACGGCCTGCTCTGCGTGGTCGAGGACCCAGCCGACATTCAAATCCTCGAGGCCGCCGGTGCCTTCAAGGGCCGCTACCACGCGCTGATGGGCAAGCTCTCGCCCGGCCGCCAAACCGGCTTGAGCGAGCTACGCATCACCGTCCTCCTCCAACGCGTCCGCCAAGAGCCCATCCGCGAGGTCCTCTTGGCCCTCTCCACCGACATGGAGGGCGAGGCCACCGCCGGCTACATCGCCGAGAACCTCCAGTCGCTCCCCGTCCGCGTCACCCGCCTGGCCTTCGGTCTGCCCTGCGGCTCGGGCATCGCCTATGCCGACCCGCTGACCCTGCGTCGGGCCGTCGCCGGCCGCGCCCCGGTTGACGCGCTCCCCGAGTTCCCCACGGAGTAATCGATGGACACGCCCACGCCCCGCCCCGAAGTCCAAAGCGCCTACGGTCTGCTCCCAAGCGATTGGCAGGACCTCTGTAAGGCCCACCACCTACCCGCCTTTCGCGCCAAGCAGATTCTCCAAGGGCTCTACAAGGACCGCATCGCCAGCTGGAGCGACCTCACCACCTTGCCTGGCGAGGTCCGCCAAACGCTCACCGAGCTCACTCCCATCGAGTCGCTCAAGGAGGTCACGCGCACCCCCTCGGGGGTCGATGGCGTCACCAAGTTTCTCCTAGAAGCGACCGATGGCGAGCGCATCGAGACGGTGTGGATCCCCGCCGATGGCCGCGTCACCCAATGCATCTCCTCGCAAGTCGGCTGCGATATGCACTGCGCCTTCTGTGCCAGTGGGCAACTCGGCTGCGTCCGCTCGCTCACCGCCGGAGAGATTGTTGCCGAAGTGATGCTCCTCAGCCGCGCGATGGGGCAAGTGCCCAACAACATCGTCGTGATGGGAATGGGCGAACCCTTTATGAACTACGACGCGGTCCTCCGCGCTCTACGCGTGCTCAACACCCAGCAAGGGCTCAACATCGGCGCGCGCCACATCACCCTCTCCACCTGCGGCATCGTGCCAGGCATCCAGCGCCTCGCCACCGAAGGCGTCCAATTCGAGCTCTCCGTCTCCCTCCATGCCCCCAACGATGCCATCCGCTCGCGCCTGATGCCCGTCAACCGACGTTGGCCCATCGCCGAACTCCTCGACGCGTGCGATGCCTACACCGCCGCCACCGGGCGCATCATCACCTACGAATACACCCTCGTGCGAGGCCTCAACGACCGCCGCGAACACGCCGCCGAACTCATCGCCCGCCTCCGCCACCGCAAGGCCCGCGTCAACCTCATTCCCCTGAGTCCCGTGGCCGAGTTCGATGGCAAGACCCCCTCCCACGCCGACTGCCTTGCCTTCCTCGATGCCCTCCTCAAAGCCGGCATCCACACCACCCTCCGCCGCTCGCGCGGCAAACAAGCCGATGCTGCCTGCGGCCAACTGCGCCTCCGAAACGCCCGCGAAACCGCGCGCAAATAGTCCCGAACCGCCGAATGCGCTAGCGGGAGTAATTTTGCGCCCCCAGTTGTAAAGTAAATCGTGAATTGTCTATGCGGCAGGGCAGTTGGCTAGGTAGGCTTGGGAGGCGGTTGTGCCATTGAGTGAGGTTCGGCG
>SFJE01000056.1 GCA_004555175.1 Lentisphaeraceae bacterium
GACAATCCCTCCCCCGAAGCCGCACGCGCCCTCATCGAGCGCCTCCCCGCCCTCCTCCCCGACGACCCAGAAATGGCCGCCATCCTCGAGGAAGAACTCGCCACCACCTTCGGCGAAACCCTCAAAGAAGTACCCACCGTCTCCAACAGCGCCCACGAGCCCATCCGCGGCGGCAACCCAGACAACCGCGGCCAATTCTCCAAAACCCCCGGAGCCGGCCAGCGCGAAGGCGAAACCAAGAGCCACCGCGATGAGTACGGCACCTTCGATGAGGCCAAGCTCGCCGACGACCCCCGCGCCAACCGTGCCCGCGCCAAGAGCGTCCTCACCCACCTCCTCGCCAAAGAGGGCGGCTCAGAGCCCAAAGCCCTCTACCGCCAAGACACCGGCTGGATCGGCATCGACTACGGTGCGCCCGGCAACAAAGACAACGCCTTCGCCGGCGGCCATGGCCTCGCCCACATCCTCGCCAAACACCCCGAGGCCAAAGACAGCCTCGTCGACACCCTCCTTGCCGGAGACTGCTACAAGCACCACGAGCGCGACAGCAAGCTCTATATTGTGAAAGGCGAAAATATGGTCGTCCTCTCCAAGCACCGCACCGGTCGTCTCCTCATCACCGACTTCATCGAGGACGACCCCGAACGCCTAAAGGCACGCCTCGCGCGTGGTAAATACCACGTCAAGGGCGAGAACTGAAAAGCAAGCGCCCACCGGAAACGGCAGGCGCTCTAGAAGGCAGGTGACACCACTTTTAACTTGTGGCTCTACTGGCCCAGGCGTTCATGAGGTTAGTCCTGGGCAGTTACCGCCAGCACCCACAGTAAACCACATCCAAAGGAGAAGGTCAATGAAAATCGGTCAGACGCGCACAGTGAAAGAAAAGGGCCATTTTCTTTCACTCATTCTGCGTTTTGGGCAAATAGTGAAAATTTGCTTTCGTTATTTTGGGCCTTCTCTCTCCACCCCACACCCTCCGGCATCCGCCTCCAACTGACGGGGGAAACGTCTGCTACAATATCCACAAAAGGAGACACACGATGAACGAACTGACCGAGGAACAGCGCACCCGCAATTGGAACCTCCTGTGGGACCTCCGCCGCAACGTCCGCTACTTCGCCAAGCGCGCCGGATGGTTTGATGCCGTCCACCGCCTCTCCTGCCTCCTCTGCTTCATCGGAGGCTCCGGAGCCTTCGCCGCCTTCGCGGGGAATTGGCCGCGCGTTGGCTTTTGGTTCTCCGGCTGCATCACCCTCCTCTCCGCCGTTTGCGCGCAATATGATTACCCCAAGAAGGCCGCGCTCTGCCGTACCCTCCGCTCCGCCTACCTCAGGGTCCTCGAACAGGCCGAAGCCGCCGGAGGGCTTGAGATGTCGGAGGAGGCCTGCTGCCGCCTTACCGCCGCCTATCGGCGCGTCGAACGCACGCTTGAAGCACCCCTTCCCGCCACCCTCACCCTCCTCATGAATGTCTGCGAAAATGAAGTCGCCCAATGTGACATGGAAGAAGCCATCCCGCTTCCCAATCATGTTCCTCAATGGGCAACCTTTATCCGCCAAGTTTGGTTCTGGAAATGGCCAGCCCGTAGCCGAGAGGCGTCCGCCGAGAAAGAGGCTCAAAAAAAGACGCCCGCCAAATAGGCGGGCGTCTCGGTCATTTTGACTTCGGAGGCCGAGGAGGAGGGGGTGGTGGTCTACAACCGCGCTCAGCCCGGTTGCTCAGCGCTCCCTTGGCCGGCGGCGCAATGTTGGACACGCTCACCGTTTCTTTTCCGCTACCGCTTTTGGATTTGTCGCTCATCTTCGTTTCCTTTCAACTGTTAAAGGCGCTTTAAGGGTTTTGGACTTCTGCGCAGTGGCCCGGCGGCGCAAGCCGCCTAGTCGGCAGTCCCGTGGCGCGGCATACTTGCCGCGCAGCCCTCAAGGCCCCTTGCCCAGCGCCGCCACCAGGGCGCGCTCAAGGGCCGAGACGCGCGCTTCGAGCGCCGCCACGCGCGCGCTCAGCGCCCCCTCGCCCGGTGGCGAAGCCCCCCCTAAACTCGCCCCAGGCGAACCCACCGCCACTGGTCCGCTATTCCCAATCACAGAGATAGAGGAAGAAGACAGCGCTGTGTCTACTTTTCGCCTTAATTTTTCAGAAAAAGGCTTCTGGCCAGACTCAACCATTGCAAGATAAGACCGGCCAACCCCAATAAGGGCAGCCAATTCTCGCTGTGTAAGCCCAGCCTTCTTGCGGATTTCAGCAAGGTCTACTTTTTTCTCGTTTTGCATACTTTTCCCTTGAAAGTGTCTACTTTGTGTTGTATACTTTGTCTCGTTGTTAGGCGAACAATGTTTACATTCTAGCACAAAAGGAGGCTTGATGAACGATCGCGTGTATATCAAGGAGCGACTGGAAGGCTCGAGCGCCCTGGCGCGTGCGCTAGGGGTCCGGCGCGAACAAATCTGGGCCGTACGCACAGGCCGCTGCGTGAGCAAGCGGATTGCCGAAGCGCTGCAAGCGCGGGGCATCCAAGTGAAAGTGAGAGTGAACAGTCGGCAGTCGACAGTCGACAGTGAAGTCCGAGCATAGCGAGGAGCTATGTCAAAACAGTAAACAGTCGACAGTTAACAGAAAGGAGAAAGTGATGATGAAGCGTGAAGGATTTTTGGTGCTACTCGTGGTGGCTGCGTTGCCGCTCTTGCCGCTGCTGTGGCTGGCGATGGCCCTCGAAGGCGCGCGGCAAAACTACGCGCAGCGGTAACACGGGAGGGAGGCGAGATGGACCAGAGAGAAGACCCCCATCGAGCGCCAGCACTGTCAACTGTCCGCTGTCCGCTGTCGGCTGCGCGCGCAGCGCGCCGCGCCATCCAGCCCGACCTCTTCGCCGCCCGGCCCGTGTGGCTGGAGACCGTCCTGCGCAAGTTGCCGGGGATGGACTTCCTGAGCGTGGCCGATGTGGCCCTCGCCTTCGGGGTAAGCACCTCCAAGGTCACCGAGTGGATTGAAGAAGGCCGCCTCGAGGCCACCAACCTCAATGCCGGA
>SFJE01000057.1 GCA_004555175.1 Lentisphaeraceae bacterium
AGCGAGTTCGAGCGCATCACCGCGCGCTTAGCGCACCTCTACCACACCTCTCAGCGGGAGATGGCGCGCAAAGTCTCCGCCTGGGCCAAGGCCGGCCGAACCTCACCCTTGGCCCTCGCGCGCAAGGTGCTTGCCGACACGCGCACCTTCACCCCCCGCCGCCTCGCCAACACCGCAGCCGCCAAAAACCTGCTGCCAAATGTCCCCTACGACGAACTCCTCGCCGTCGCCAAATCCATCTCTCAGGAGGCCCGACGCCATGCTCAGTAAAATCCTCTCCCTGCTCACCGCCGCCTGCAGCGCCCTTGCAGCCTGGCTGCACCTCAAGCACAAACGCGATGCCAAAGCGCGCAAAGACGCCATCTCCACCGCCATCCACGCTGGCGACGCGGAAGAAGTCACCCGCATTCACCATAGGTTGCTTCGCTAACGCTCGCAACCCAGCCGTTAGCTGACAGCCGTTAGCTGTTAGCGCGCGTTCCGCGACAAACAAAACAAAGGAAGAAACCGTGAAGTTCGACATTAAACGTCTTGTAGCAGCCTGCTCCGCCAGGCTGCACCCCATCGCGGCGAAGCCGCAGCTAACAGCTAGCCGCTATCCGCTAGCCGCTCTCTCCCTTTTCCTCGGCCTGCTCCCGGCTTCCATTCTCCTTTCCGGGTGCAGTGCCGAGCCTCCCCTGGTCATCGTCAACCAGCCGATGGTCCCCGTGCGCCTCGAGCACGAAGGCTGCCCAGGCTGGTGGCTATCCGATGCTCTCTACGAACAAACCCTCCTCAAACTCAACGAACTCACAGAAAGGAACGAACAATGAACTGGCTCAAAACCCTCTGGTCCTGGCTCCGCCCGAAGCTCTCGGCCCTCTTCACTTTCACAGCCAAATCCGTGGCCCAAGGCGTGCTCGACCTCCTCAACGACGCCCAGCTCCAGCATCTAGCATACGAGAGCGTCAAAGCCGCCGCCGAAGGTGGCCTCAAGGGCAACGAGGCCTTCGATGCCGCCCTCGAAGGCCTCACGACCAAACTCAAAAGCGCCGGCCAGGAGCTCTCCACCTCCCTGCGCGAAACGCTCGTCCAAAACGCCTACATCGTTTGGAAGAACAGTTGAGAGCTGTTAGCTGTTAGCTGATAGCTGATAGCTGCGCGTTTCCGCGCCGGAGAAGTTGAAGGGCTGAGAAAATGAAGCCGATTGCCACAGACCACGAGTTTGCCCGTCGCACGCAGTGCGCGCTAACCGCTAACAGCTACCCGCTGTCAGCTGCTCGCGCAGCGAGCTCGCCCGCCGAGATCATCCTCTCCAAAGTTCCCCTGCCCACGCACCTGGACAGCGCGGAAATCCGCAGCCGTGTGGCCCGCGAAATCCGCGAGCGCGCCCTCTTCTCGGCGCGGATGGCCTCGATGCAATACCTCAAGAGTCTGCAGCGCGTCCTGGCGGCCTATGCCGATGGCCAGCTCAATGCCGCCGACGCGCGGCTGCGCCTGATGGGCGTGCTCGATAGCCTCGGTCTCTCTGATGGCTCAAACGCCCTCACAGACCCCGGCAGCGCCCGCCGCCTGAACCTCATCCTCCAAACCCAAAAGCAGATGGCCGCCGCTGTGGCGCGCATAGACAGCCAATCGCCCGCCATCCTGGAGCAGTGGCCGGCCTGGCGTCTCACACGCTTCGGATCGCGCAGAGAGCCCCGTACAGATTGGCTCCGCCGTTGGCAAGCCGCCGGAGAGGCCGTTGGTTGGCAAGGCGCCCACCGCCGCCTACTGGTCGCCCTCAAATCCTCCCCCATTTGGGAGGCGCTTGGGCGCGGCGCCGGCGGCTTCCGCGACACCCTCGGCAACCCCTATCCGCCCTTTGCCTACGGCTCAGGGATGGATTGGGAAGACGTCTCGGCCGAAGAGGCCGCGCGCCTGGGGCTAGACCCCACCTCGGCGCATCCTCAGCGCGCCTCGCTCGCCCCGGACGAGCGCGACATCCTCGAAGCGATGGGCCGCACCGGCCTCTCGGCCAAGGACTTCGCCCTATGATCAGCGTCTCGATTGACGATAGCAACCTCAGCCGATTGCTCAATGCGATGGGCTCGCAAGGCCGCGCGGAGCTCAACCGCACCGCCGCCTACGGCTTGCTCACCCTCTGCCGCAAGCACCTCAAGGTGGAAGCCTCCCGCCGCCACGCCACCGCAAACCGCCTCGGAGCCACCCCCACCGGCCACCTCGAAGAGGCCGCCAGGACAATGGTTTCAACGGCCGATGCCACCGCCGGTGAAGTCCAAATCTTCTCCCCAGGCTTTCGCCGTGTCTTTGGCAGCCTCTCCATCGCCCCTCGCACCGCCCGCGCACTGACCCTCTCCCTCGATGCCGCCAGCTATGGAAAGCGCGCGGGCGAACTCCGCCGCGAAGGCTGGCAACTCTTCCGCTCCCCGGCCAAAGGCCTACGCGCCATCCTCCTTGGCAAGCACCCAGGCACGGGCGAAGTCAAGGCCCTCTACCTCCTGCGCGCGCGCGTCACCCTCCCCCAAGACCGCACCCTCCTCCCAAGCGACAACGCCATGGCCTCCGCCGTCCGCCAAGCCATCGCCAAACACCTCCAAACCATCCAAAGGAACGCCCGATGATCACCCCGCAAGCCATCGAAAGCTATCCCGCGAACACCCCGCTCGCCATCCAGCAGCTCATCCGCGACCGCTTGGCTGCAGACCCCTATTTTGCCGAGCACCGCGTGGCCATCCTCCTGCAAGACGAAGGCGAAATGCGCACGCTCATCCAGCAGAAGACCCTTATCCTCAAAGGCCCTGTCCTCGTCATCTGCATCGCAGCCATCACCCCCATGGGCTACTACGATGATGGCCAGGGAAATCTCTCGCAGGCCTTTGAGTTCACCCTCGAACTCGTCTGCACCGAGCAAGTGGTCACCAATCGTGCCAATGCCGGCTTCGACACCGCCCTCGGCGTCATCTTCCACGCCGCCACCAGCCTCTACGGCCAAGAGGTCACCCTCGAAGCCATCGACCACACCATC
>SFJE01000040.1 GCA_004555175.1 Lentisphaeraceae bacterium
TCATACTCATTTTTACTTGTTACACGACTGAAGATACACATCTCACTTATAATTGAATAAGTTATTCTTTGTGCTGTTCAAAAACTGGGGAACCTCCAGCTGGGCACGCGAGCGCGCGCTTAGAGAACTTTGGCGAGGAAGTCGCGGACGCGGGGGTTGGCCTGGTAGGTGAAGAAGTCGTGCGGGGAGCCTTCAGCGGTGATCTGGCCTTGCTCTAGGAAGAGGATACGGCTGGCGACTTCGCGCGCAAAGGCGATTTCGTGAGTGACCACGGCCATCGTGAGGCCCTCGCCGGCGAGTTCCTTCATCAGGGCGAGCACTTCGCCGACCATCTCGGGGTCTAGGGCGGAGGTGGGTTCATCGAAGAGGAGGACCTCTGGAGCCATCGCCAGGGCACGGACGATGGCGATGCGTTGCTTCTGGCCGCCAGAGAGTTGGGGCGGATAGGCGTGGCGCTTATCGGCCAAACCGATGCGAGCGAGGAGGTCGAGGGCCTTGCGTTCGGCGGCCGAGGCGCTTAGGCGCTTGGTGAGCACGGGGGCCAGGGTGATGTTCTCTAGGACGGTCAGGTGCGGGAAGAGGTTGAAGTGCTGGAAGACCATCCCCACGCGCATCCGAAAGCGGTTGACATCGCACCGACGCGAGAGGAGGTCCTCCCCGCAGAAGTGCAGGCTTCCGCCGTCGGGGCGCTCAAGGAGGTTGAGGCAACGCAGGAAGGTGGACTTGCCCGAGCCCGAGGGGCCAATGAGAAAGACCGCTTCGCCGCGGCGCAACTCGGTGGTGATCCCGCGCAGGGCGGCGTGGTCGCCAAAGTGCTTACGCAGGTCGCGAATCTCGAAGAGCGTATCAGCCATTTTTGAGTTTCCGTTCCAAGAGGCCAAGCAGGCAAGTGAGCAGCGAGACGACGGCGAGGTAGATGGCCGCCACGGCTAAGAGCGGCAGGAAGGCCGTATAGGTCTGCGAGCGAATGATGTCGCCCGCCTTCGTGAGGTCCATCAGGGCGATATAGCCGGCCACCGAGGTCTCCTTGAGCAGCACGATGAACTCGTTTCCGAGGGCGGGCAGGACGTTGCGGAAGGCCTGCGGCAGGATGATGTGGCGCATGGCCGAGAGGTAGCCCAGGCCGAGCGAGCGCCCGGCCTCCATCTGCCCGCGGTCAATCGAAAGAATGCCCGCGCGGATAATCTCCGAAACGTAGGCCCCGGAGTTGAAGCCAAAGGCTATCACCGCCACAAAGACCTTGCTCACGTTGACCGAGCCGAAGATGACAAAGTAGATAATCAGTAGCTGGACCACCGCCGGCGTGCCGCGAATGACCGTTAGGTAGAGCTTGCAGAGGAAGTCGGCCACCGCCAGCGTCCCCTGCGTCTCGTGCGTGGCGCGGATGACCGCCACCACAAAGCCAATCGCCAGCCCAATGAGCACGGCGAAGAAGGAGATCTCCACCGTCACGCCAAAGCCGCGCAGCAAATAAAGCCAGCGGTCGGCCGCCACAAAGTTCAGGTGCAGCGTCTCGCGGAAGCGCTGCCAGGCTCCGACCGCCTCCCCGCCCTCGGCCGCCGCGCCCGTTGCCGCGAGCTCGGCCAGCCGCGCGCGCAGCGCCTCATCGGCCAAGACTTCGGCGAGGAGGTCGGAGGTGTCCAGCGCCTCGGCGAGGGCCGCCTTATCCTGCTTGTAGGAGCGCCCGGCGGCGAAGTAGCGCTCGAGGAGCCGCTCGAGGGTGCCCTGGCGGCGCATCGCCTCGAAGATGGCATCGACCTGTGCGCAGAGGAGCCGCCGTTCCTTGGCGAAGGCGAAGGCATAGGTCTCGCAGACGGCCGGCTCGGGCAGGATAGCGAGCCCCTGCGACCCGGCCACGAAGACGCGCGCGGGCTCTTGGTCAACCACCGCGGCCTCGGCCTTGCCGCTCAGCACGGCGGTGATAGCGAAGGTGACGTTCTGGAAGCGCTCGGGGTCGCCGAAGGTTTTGGTGACAAAGAGGTCGCCCGTGCTGCCACTCTGCACGGCGATACGCCGGCCGCGGAGGGCTTCGGGCGTGGCGATGTCGCACCCCTGGCGCACCACCACCACCTGCGCGGCCTGCACATAGGGCACCGAGAAGAGGACCTGCCGCCGGCGCTCGTCGGTCACCGTAATCCCCGAGGCGGCGATGTCGGCCTTGCCGGTGGAGACGGCGGGGATGACGGCATCGAAGGCCATATCCTGCACCTCCAACTCGCGCCCCAGACAGGCGGCAACGATGCGCGCGAGGGCGGGGTCGATGCCATCGATGCCACCACGCACGTGGTATTCATAAGGCGGGAAGGTGGCCTCGCAGATCATCGTCAGCGGCCTTTGCGCCGGGGCGAGGGCGGCCAGCACCAAGGCGGCCAAGAGCACGAACAAGCGTTTCAAGGGGTTCTCTTTCTCCTAACGGGCGGCGCGGCGAGTAATCCGCAGAAGCACCGGCTCAATAATCGTCCACGGATCTTGCGAGGAGGTATCCACCAACTTAAAGCGCATCTCCACGGCGTAGTGACGGGCGGCGCGCAGTTCATTGAGGGTGTAGCGCGCGGCGGCCTCCAGGCGGCGGCTAAGGATAAAACCATTAAGGAAGCGCAGACGCGCGGGGATTTGGTCGGTGGGAATTGTCCAGCGCCCGCCGGCGATCCACCCGCGGTCCAGTGCGTCGCGCAAGGCGCAGAGCTCGTTGAGCAGGTTGAGGACGAGGATGGCCGAGGGGAAGGCCGAATCCTTCTCGGTGGCGAGCTGGGCGACCGCCTTGGCCACCTGGGCTGGCGAGCGCGCGCAGATGGCATTGGAGAGGCCAAAGGGCTCGGCACCGGTGGCCTTGCAGGTGATGGCCTCAAGGTCGCGCAACTCCACGGTGGCCCCCTCCTTGCCCAGGTAGGTGCGCATCTTCTCGAGTTCGGAGACCAGCGTCCAGGAGTCCTCCCCCACGCGCTGCACAAAGGCCTGCCGCACCGCGGGGGACATCTCCAGCTTGCCGTGCTCGGGCAAGAGGGCGGCCAGACGTTCGAGCGCGGCAGTCAGGTTGACCCCCTTCTTGGGGTCGGCCGAACCGCAGTCTACGAACTCCGCCGTCTTTTCGGCCCACTTATAGAACTTGGAGACCTTGGGGAAGGCGGCGGTGGAGACGATGAGCGCGTGGCCCTCGGGCAGGGGCGTGGTTTGCAGGAGCGTGGCGAAGGCCTCCATCGCCTCCTTGGCTGCCTGGGCTTCGGTGGCGCGGCTCTTGGTGCCGGGCAAAAAGTTCGCCTCGCGTAGCCAGACCACCTTGCCTCCGCCGAAGAAGCTCTCGGTCCACAACGCCTCGCGGACGCGGTCGAGCACGGAGAGGACCTGCTCGGCCTTGTCGCAAGCTGCGTCGATGACCTCCAGACCAAAGTCGCGATTTTCCGGCGGCACCAGGCGGTCAATCAACGCCTTTGCGCCGTGCGTTTTGCGGTAGTCATCGCTGCCGACAAAGAAGGTGATCATCGTTAGAGGATCTTCATCCGCGGGAGATCCTGAATGTCGATGGTGCCGACCAGGTGCCCGGCTTCGTCTACCACCGGCAGGTCATCAACCTTGTGGTTCTCGAAGATGTTGAGCACCTCCACGGCCAGCGCGCCGAGCGAGACGCTCACCGGCTTGCGGATCATCACCTGGGTGATTGGCAGGGCCATCGGCTCGGCGGCATCACTCGAAAGCAGGCGACGCAGGTCGCCATCGGTGAAGATGCCCTCGAGCGTGCCATCGGCGGCCGTAACGCAGGCGCAGCCGGCCTTGGCCGAGGTCATCGCCACAATGGCGTCCTTCACCGTTGCCGTCTCGCCCAAGGTCACCAACCGCTCGCCCGTACGCATAATATCCTTCACGCGGAAGAGGAGGGCGCGGCCAATGGCGCCGGCCGGGTGGAGGAGGGCGAAGTTCTCCTTCTTAAAGCCTCGCGCCTCCAACAGCACCATCGCCAACGCATCGCCCAGCGCCAGAGTGGCCGTGGTCGAGGTGGTCGGGGCCATATTAAAGGGGCACGCCTCGCGCCCGCAGTCAATCAGGTAGACCCAGTCGCTATTCTTCGCCAGGGAGGAATCGGCCTTCCCGGTCATGCCAATCACCTTCACGCCGATGCGCCGCAGGGAGGGAATGAGGCGGATGACCTCATCGGATTCGCCCGAGTAGCTAATCGCCAGCACAATATCGGCGGGGGTGACCATGCCCAAGTCGCCATGCATTGCCTGCACGGGATTCAAGAGCATCGCCGTTGAACCCGTGCTCGCCATCGTGGCCGCCAGCTTCTCACCAATATGAATATTCTTGCCGATGCCAGTGACGACAATCTTGCCGCCGCGCTCGAGCGTAGCAAGCATCGCCTCGACAATTTCGCAGAAGGTGCCGTCAATCCCGGCATCCGCCTGCCGCAACCCAGCAATCTCCGTGGCAATCACATCGTGGGCACGGGCCAACATCATCTCGTGAGTCATTTCACTTCTCCTCAGCTTCCGCTGTTGATTCATCAAAGCCATTCCAAACGCGCGTGCGCAGCGCCTCCCCCGCCTCCGAGGCTAAAAAGGCCTGGTTCAGCACCTCCAGCCGCTTGAGCACCCGCTCATCAATCACATGCTCAATCCGGCAAGCCGTCTGCCCGGCAGAGGCCTCCTCCAGCTTGAGCACATCGCGCAAAAAGACCGTCAACACCCGATGCCGCCGAATCACGCGCGAAGCCTCCGCCTCGCCCAACGCCGTCAACGTCACCGGCCGGCTCGTGTTGTAATTCAGATACCCCTGGTCGCGCAAGATCCCCAAGGCATAGGTCACCGACGGCTTAGCCACCTTCAGCCGCTTGGCAATCTCGCTCGTATGCGCATGGGCATCGGCCGAGCCATCGATTACCTCCTTGATCGCCTCAAGGTAATCCTCCAAGCTCGCCGTCAGTGCAAAGGACTTCTCTCCGCCTTTTCCTGCAGTCTCATTCATCGCAAACTCCTGTCTGCCTTGAAGTATATCACAAGCACGCTCGCCGCGCGCACAGTTGTTCGCCAATAGCGCGCGCGGGCACGACCGTGGAGTTGCGGCAAGTAGCGGAGGATGGTAGGATGGTGGGCGTTGAGGGCGCAGAGGCGGTGGCCAGCGATTGGCAACCCTTCGGCGAGGGCGAGGCCGGGAGCGGCCCGGTGCGCTACTTCCGAGTGCCCTTGGAGCACTTCCCGCGCGGGGCCACGGCGTTGCGCGTAGTGGCCGAGCGTCAGTAAAGCGAGTAAACGAGAGAGCAGGAGACGAGCAATGGCAATGACACGGCGGCAGTTTTTGGCGATGAGCGCGTTGGGAACCGTTGGGGCGGGCGTAGCGGCACGTGCCGGGGCCTGGGGTCCGGAGGAGGTGGAGCGGCGGCAGGCGGGCGATCAGCTCTGCACCGCTTCGGGGAAGAAGCCGAATGTCATCCTCATCTTATGCGACGACCTGGGCTGGGGCGACCTGGGGGCCTTTTGGCAGAATGGGCGACGCATTGAGGGGCAGACGCATATCGAAACGCCGAACCTCGATACGGCCATGCAGCAGGGGGTGATGCTCAAGGCCGCCTACACCACCGCACCGGTCTGCGCGCCGGCCCGGGCCTCGATGGTGACCGGCAAGAACCAGGGCCACTGCACGCTGCGCGACAATATGTTCGATCGGCCGATTGATGTGCGCATGACCCTGGGCACGGTGATGAAGCAGGCCGGCTACGACACCTGGCACATCGGCAAGTGGGGCATCGGCGGCGGCTACGAGAGCGGTGGGCAGCTGCGGCGGTCGATGGCGTGCGATGCGGGCTTTGACTACTCCTATGGTTACCCGGCCCACGCCCACGGCCACAGCTTCTACCATTGGGAGTGCGACACCTGGGCCACCTCCAAGGTCGGTTCGCCGATTGTGGAGAATGTCTCGGCCGAGGCCTACGCAGCCGGGCACTATCTCAACCTCTCCGCCGGCGCGGCCGGGAGCAAGGCCTTTGAGCAGGACCCCGAGGGCACCTATTACCGCCGGCAGATTGCCGATGCCGAGGTGCGCTACTGCTACGACACCGACCTCTTTACCGCCAAGATTAAGCAACTCATTGACGCGCACAGCGGCCCCAAGCCCTTCTTCTGCTACGCCTGCTACACCACCGTCCACGGATCGGGCAGCCAGAACAACCAGGGCGACACCACCTTGCGCTCGGTCGAGAACTTTCACGTGCCCGGCGCGCCCTATCCGGCACTTGACGATGGCGATGGCCGTTGGGGCGGCGGCGTGAAGTGGGTGAAGGACGCCAATGGGTATCTCCCCTTCAAGGAGGGCACCGGCGAAGGCGAGGCGAACACCTCCAATACCTACATCTATCCGGCCTACGCCGGCTATACACCCTCGCAGCAGCGCTACGCCACTAACGTCCAGCGCCTGGACGATGCGATGGGCGACCTGATCCACTTCCTCAAGGTCCGCGGCCTGCTCGAGAACACCCTCTTTATCTTCACCTCCGACAATGGCCCCGCCGGCGAGTATGTGAGCGGCTACAGCTCGCGTATCAACTGGGTCAATGGCGCCTTCAAGTCCAATGGCCCCTTCAGCGGGATGAAGCGTTGGGTCAACGAAGGCGGCATGCGCGAACCCACCTTCGCCCTCTGGCCCGGAACCATCCCCGCCTCCGGCGGCGAAACGCCCCGCGCAAGCGACTTCCCCTTCCAGTTCCCCGCGTGGATGGCAACCTTGGCCGATGTGGCCGGGCTCCCGCAGCCGGCCGCGTGCGATGGCGTCTCGATCCTCCCTACGCTCACCGGCTCGGGCAAACAACTGCCCATGCGCATCTATGGCGAGCAGCAGGACGGCGAGAATGTCCGCGGCTTCGCCCAAATGGTGCGCGATGGCGACTACGTCCTCCTGCGCAACGACAAACTCAGCGACACCTGCGAGCTCTACAACGTGGTCGAGGATCCCGCCCAGAAGACCAACCTCGCCGGTCAGGCCGAGCACGCCGAGCGTCTGGCCGCAATGACGGACCTCCTCCTCACCTGCCGTCTACCGGTGGCCAAGGTGCCCGACGCGAGCGGGGCGATTGCCGCCTACGCGCAAACCACCTCGCACGCCGGGATTGAGTCCGCCGCCCTCCCGGCCATTCGCTCCAACGCAGTGCCCGCGCCGGGTTGGGGGTGCCTGCTCTACCGCAAGGGTGCGGAGGCCTGGCCGTGGGTTCCTACCCTGCGCACCCTGGTCCCAGATGGCGCCTTCTCGGTCCAAAGCGATGAACAACTGGTCGAGGCCTTGGCCAAGCTCGGCACCGCCGCCTGCGGCATCTCGCTGCGTGGCTGGTTCCGCGCCCCCACCGATGGCAACTACACCTTCGCCACCTCCGGCACCGGCGGCATCCACCTCTGGATCCACGAAGTCCACGCCATCGACCGCGAGATGACCGACGACACCTCCCGCACCACCTCCATCACCCTCGCCCTCAAGGCCGGCTTCCACCCCCTGCGTATCTACCTCACCCAGAACGCCACCCACCCCCGCTGCACCCTCACCCTCGGCACGCGCAGTATCTAGTCGACAGCCGACAACGCGCGTTTCGCGACGAGAGGCTAGGGAACGGGGAAAAGGGGCCTTGCCTCAACTTCACCCGGTCCAGGTTCACGCTCAACCTGGACCGGGTTCGTTTTACATCCGCCCCGGGTTGACCTTGAGGTAGGCCCGGGGTCAATTCGCGATAGGGGCGGGGTCAATTCGAGCCAGGGGCGGGGGGAATAGATAAGTCCCGGACTTATCGCCGATAAGTGGGGGACTTATGGCCGATAAGTCCGGGACTTATTTCCGGTAAGTGGTGGACTTAATTGTTCGCCTCGGGGCGCTTTACATTTTCATCCGCCCCGGGTCGACCTCGAGGTAGGCCCGGGGTCCATTCGCGATAGGGGCGGGTTGCACGGGCCCCAGTTGTAAAGTAAATCGTAAATTGTCTATGCGGCAGGGTGCCTCGCTTCGCTCGGCGCCCTCGGTCGCGCGCTCACGCGGGGGGCCTTGCCCCCTGCCCCCCATTGGCGGGCCGCCTCCGGAATCTCCGGATAATCCGGCCTAGCGCGCCTCGGCCTTACCGTGTTGGCATAGCGCCTCGCCCTGCTCGGCCTTCACGTGAGCGATAGCGAGCACCTTGCGACGGCGCGTTGCTCGACTTTGAGTCGCCGCTTATGTTATTATGACAGAACTATGGACAAGAAAGCGAAGAAGAAAGACGGCTGGATTTACGGTCGGCGGCCGGTGCTCGAAGCGTTGCGCGCCGGGCGGCGGGAGATTTGGGAAGTCATTGTGCCGTCGGGGCCGGCAACGGATGAGGTGGAAGAGATGATTTCGATTGCACGCGCGCGGCGCTTGCCGGTGCGTGCGGCCCAGCGCGGCGAGTGCGACCGTATCTTGGGGCAGGTTAACCACCAGTGTTGCGCGGTGAAGGCCGGGGGCTACCCCTACGTGGCCCCGGAGGAGATTTACGATGCCGCCGAGGCCGACCCCGAGGCGATTGTGCTCTTGCTGGACCATCTGGAGGATCCGCAGAATGTCGGCTCGCTCCTGCGGACGGCTGAGGCGTGCGGGGTGTGCGGGGTCATTCTGCCCGAGGATCGCGGGGTGTTGGTGACGCCGACGGTGGTGCGCGCCTCGGTGGGCGCCTCCGAGCACTTGAAGATTGCCCATGTGGTCAATCTGGCCCAGGCGATGAAGGAACTTAAGGAGCGCAACGTCTGGCTCACGGGGCTAGATATGACCGAGAACGCCAAACCCTTCACGGAGGTGGACTTCCGCGGGCGCTGCGGTATCGTGGTCGGCAGCGAGGGGAATGGCTTGGGGTCGCTGGTGGGCAAGACGTGCGACTTCATTGGCTACATCCCGATGATGGGGCAGGTGGAATCGCTCAACGCCGGCGTGGCCGGGGCCTTGGCGATGTACGAAGCGGTCCGGCAAAAGGCGGCGCGCAAGTAAGCCGCGCGGAGGCAACGATGAGTATTCGGCAACTGCATTTGCTCGTGGTCAACGGCATCACCTTCATCCGGGTGCCCTTTATCCTCAGCTTCCTGGTGCTGGCCCTGGTGCACGGGTGGGGCGTTCAGCGCCACCTGCTCAAGGAGGCGGCCGCGCCTTCGGATGCGTGGGCCGTGGTGGCGCTCGTCTGCCTGACCCTCTCGGCGTTGACCGACCTCTTCGATGGGGCCTTGGCGCGCAAGTGGAAGGTGGTCACCAAGTTCGGGGCGATGTGCGACCCGCTGATGGATAAAGTCTTCTACCTGATTGTCTTCCCCACCCTGCTCTGGCTATTGCCCATCGGCAAGCCGTTGGAGCGGTGGCACGCGCTCTTTATGGTGGTGCTCACGGTCCTCTACCTGCTGCGCGATCAGTGGGTCACCTTCCTGCGCTCGGTCGGCACGCTCTACGGGGCCAACTGCGCGGCCACCTTCCTGGGGAAGTTCCGCACGGCGATGACCTTCCCGCTCTGCGGAGTCATCTACCTCTACATTATGCTCTATGACTACACGCCCGACACGATGACCTGGTTCCGCTGGGTGGTCTACACCGGCGAGGCGGTGGCTATCTTCCTCAACTTCTGGTCGCTTTACGTCTACACCCGCAACTACCTGCCCTACATCAAGCGGAGCATCTCCGAGAAATGAGGCGCTTGGCGGGCGATGCGCTGGTGCTGGCGGCCGCCTATCTCGCGGCCTTCGCCCTGCGTTTCGACTTCGAGGAGCCGCGTTGGGGCTGGGCGTGCGTGGCCCTCGGCTTCCTGCCTACACTGGTGATTGGCCTGACTGCTCTCTGGGCGAGCGGCTGTGCGCGGTTGAAGGCCGCCACCATCACCCTGCGGGCCGTGCCGCGTTTCGGCGTAGCGGCGGGCATACTGGCCGCCACACTCCTCCTCCTGCGTGCTTTGGTCCCGGCCGATGAAGCGATTATCCTGCGCCCGCCGGTGAGCGTGGCGCTGATGCTCTCCATTCTCGCCCTGCTCGGTTGGCTGGCGCTGCGCTACGTTAAGCGCCTTCAACTGCGCCCGATTGAGGTGGCCGACCTCCTGGGGCGCGCCGAGGCCGAGGTCGGCACGCCGGCCGTGCGCCACGCCTTTCGCGGCAAGCGCGTGCTGATTACCGGCGCGGGCGGCTCGATTGGGAGCGAACTCGCGCGCCAGGTCCTCGACGCCCAGCCCGAGAGTCTGATTTTGCTCGACCTGAGCGAAGCCGCGCTCTACCGCGTGCTCGAAGAACTCCACGGCCCGGTGTGGGGGGTGGTGGGCAACTGCGCCGAGCGCGAAGCGATGGGTCAACTCTTGCGTCAGGCCCGGCCGGAGGTCATCCTCCACGCCGCCGCCTACAAGCATGTGCCGCTGATGGAGGAGAATCCCGGCGCGGCCCTCAAGAACAATGCGCTGGGCACGCGGATCCTTGCGGAGGAGGCGCTGGCGGCCGGCGTGGCGAAGTTCGTCCTTATCTCGACCGACAAGGCCATTGCCCCGGTCTCGGCGATGGGCATCTCCAAGCGTCTAGCCGAAGTGTTAATGCAGGACCTCGCCGGCGGGGGGACACGCTTCTGCGCGGTGCGCTTCGGGAATGTGCTCGATTCCTCGGGCTCGGTGGTGCCCAAGTTCCGCCGCCAGATTGCCGCCGGCGGCCCGGTCACCGTCACCGACCGGCGGATGAAGCGCTACTTTATGACCATCCCCGAGGCCTGTGGACTGGTCCTTCAGGCCGCCGTCCTGGCCGAGGGCGGGGAGATTTTTGTGCTGGATATGGGCGAGCCGCTCTCAATCCTCCACCTGGCCGAGACGATGATTGGTCTAGCAGGGCTGCGCCCCGGGCGCGACATCCCGATTGTCTTTACCGGCATCCGCCCCGGCGAAAAGCTGACCGAGGATCTCGGCGAGGTGACGCGCGATGCCACCAAGACCGTTCACGAACGCATCCTCATCGGCCGCATCGCCCAGTGGCCCCACGCGGCCGTCCAGGCCCTGCAAGCGCGCCTGGCAACCCTTTTGTCCAATGGCCTGGAGCCGACGCTTCAGGACCTGCAAACCCTACTCACAGCAGAGGAGAATGAAGTCCAATGAAGACCTACAAGATTGCCGTCGTCCCCGGTGACGGCACCGGCCCGGAAGTCATCGCCGAGGGCATGAAGGTGCTCAACGCCGCCGAAGCCAAGTTCGGCTTCAAGCTCGATACCACCCATTACGACGTCGGAGCCGGGCGCTACCTGGCCACCGGCGAGATTTTGCCCGACAGTGTCCTGGCCGAGTTCCGCGATCACGACGCGATGTTCCTGGGCGCGATTGGCGACCCGCGCGTCACCCCGGGCATCCTCGAGAAGGGCATCTTGCTGCGGATGCGCTTCGAGCTCGACCAGTACATCAACCTGCGCCCCATCCGCCTCTATCCCGGCGTGGAGACCCCGCTCAAGAACAAAGGCCCCAAGGACATCGATTACTGCGTGGTCCGCGAGAACTCCGGCGGCCTCTACACGGGGATGGGCGGCATTTCGCGCGCCGATTCCAAGGATGCCGTGGCCACGCAGGTGATGACTTACACCTACGAGCAGGTCGAACGCTGCATCCGCTTCGCCTTCGAGTATGCCCGTAAGTATGGCAAGAAGGCCCGCGGCGTGGGCGAGAAGAACACCCTCGCGCTGGTCGGCAAGTCCAACGTCCTCACCTATATGTACCAGCTCTGGAACCGCGTCTTCGCCGAAGTCGGCGCGGAGTTCCCGGATGTCGAGCGCCAGTACTTCCATGTCGACGCCACCACCCTCTATATGGTCGCCTCCCCTGAGATGTTCGATGTCATCGTCACCGAAAACATGTTCGGCGACATCATCACCGACCTCGCGGCTATCACCCAGGGCGGACTGGGCGTCTCCTCGGGCGGCAACATCAACCCCAACGGTGTCTCGATGTTCGAGCCCATCGGCGGCACGGCCCCGATGTGGACCGGTAAGCACGCCATCAACCCCATCGCCGCCATCGGTGCCGGCGCAATGATGCTCGAGCACTTGGGCGAAGCGGAGGCCGCCAACGCCATCACCCGCGCCATCGCCTCGGTCACCCCCAAGATGAAGAGCCAGCTCGCCAACGAGATGGGCTTCACCACCGAGCAGGTGGGCGACATGATCGCCGCCGCCCTCTAACCCTGGCCGCGCCGATGAACGCCCTCTTCGCCTCCTTGCGCGCCCAGGTCGAGCGCGCGCTCGACGATGCCCTCGCCGGCGTCAGCCCCGAAGCGCGCGCCTACCCCGGCGGCGAAGCCTTCCAAGCCGCCCTCGAGCACGCCCTCAAAGGCGGCGGTAAGCGCGTCCGCCCCATTCTGACCCTCCTCTGCGCCCAGGCTTGCGGCGCACAGGCGGGGTCTGACGCGGCGGACGATGCCCTGCGCGCAGCCACCGCCATCGAGTTGCTCCACAGCTACACCCTGGTCCACGACGACCTGCCAAGCATGGACAACGATACCGAGCGCCGGGGCGCGCCCAGCGTCTGGGCCAAGTTCGGCGAGGGGCAAGCGGTGTTGGCGGGCGACTATCTCCAAGCCCTCACCTTTGCGCAAGTGGCCGCCTGCCGCCGTGCAGCTGACCTGCTCCCGCTTCTAACGCGCGCGGCCACGCAGGTCATCCACGGCCAGGTCTCGGACATCGCCGCCGCGCAGATGCCCTCGGCCGACTGGACCCCGGCGCTGGTGGGCTACGTCTTCACCAACAAGACCGCTGAGCTCATCCGCTGCGCCTGCGCCCTCGGGGCTACCGCCGCAAGCGCGCCGGAGACCGTCCGCGAGGCCTTGGCCGACTACGGCACGCACGTGGGCCTCGCCTTCCAGTATGTCGATGACCTCCTGGATGCCCAGCAATCTCAGGTGGGCAACGAGCTCAACGCCCTGGCCGTCTATGGCAACGAGGCCGAGGCCGTGCGCGAGACGGCGGCTTACTGCACCAAGCGCGCCCTCAAGGCTCTCGAGGCTGTCCCTGGCGACACAACCGCCCTGGCCGACTTCGCCTCCGCCCTTCTTGAGCGCTTAGCGTAGCCCCAAGCCTTCATTCCAAAACAAAGGGCACGCCCGAGAGGACGTGCCCTTTGTTTTGGATATTCGCTGCTCGCGCAGAGGATAGATGACGGAGGATAAATAACAAGCCCCCAGCCTATCTGTCGCGGTACGCGGGCTAACCGCTAGCAGCTAACGGCTAACCGCTTACTTAGCCGCCTTGGCGCCGGCGCGGAGGCGAGCCTGGACGCGCTTCTTGTAGGCCTCGCGGCGGGCACGCTTGACGCGCTTACGGAGTTGCTGACCCATGGTGTTCTCCTAATTAAAGGGTTAAAGGGAGGGGAAGCGCGGCGCGGCTTAGGCCATGCCGAGCTGATAACGAACGAAGCGCTTGACGGTGATCGTGTCGCCAGTGGCCTTTTCGGCCTCCTTGACGACCTGGGTCACGGACATCTTGGGCTCCTTGACGAAGGGCTGGTCGATGAGGCAGACCTCAGCGAAGTGCTTCTTGAGCTTGCCCTTGAGGATGCCCTCGATGATGTTGGCGGGCTTGCCTTCCACCTGAGCGCGATAGACTTCCTTCTCGCTCTCGATTTCGGCCTCGGGCACTTCGCTCTCGTTGAGGTAGCGCGGGGCGGCGGCAGCAGCCTGGAGGCAAACGTCGTGCACCAACTGCTTGAAGGCCTCGGTGGCGATGGTCTCGGGCTTGGTGCAGCCCACTTCGACAATCACGCCCACCTTGCCGCCGGCATGGATGTAGGATTCCACGAGCCCGGTGCCGGTGAGGGCAACATAAGCGCAACGGCGAATCTTCACATTCTCGCCCGTGGCGGCCACCACTTCGGTGAGCTCGGTGGCGTGCGTCTCGGCGACCTTCTCGTCACCAGCGGCAACGGCCACGGCGAGCTTCTTGGCGAAGTCGAGGAACTTATCGGTCTTGGCCACGAAGTCCGTCTCGCAGTTCAGCTCGACGATGCCATAGGCGCCATTGGCCCCAGCGGCAGCGGCGATGATGCCCTGCTTGGACTCGCGGTCGGCGCGCTTGACCTGGAGGGCCAGACCCTTCTCGCGAAGGATCTTGATGGCCTCTTCCATATTCCCATCCGTATCCTGGAGGGCGCGCTTGCAATCCATCATGCCCACATTGGTCGCGGCACGAAGCTCATTAATCATTGCAATGGTAATCGCAGCCATGGTCTTGCTCCTTCTCCCAGATTACTCAGCGGCGGGGGCTTCGGGAGCGACCTCGGCGGCGGCTTCGGCCTCAGCCTCGGCCTTGGCGGCGGCAACGGCCTCCTGAGCGGCGGCAGCGGCGGCGCGGCGCGGGGAGAGGCCCGCGGCGGGCTTGCGAGCGGCCGGCTTACGGGTGGCAGCGGCTTCCTTGCGAGCGGCCTTGTCGGCAGCAAGCTTGGCGGCGCGCTCGGCTTCCTGGGCGGCACGGGCCTCGGCGGCGGCCTTGGCGGCCTCGCTATCGGCATCCTTCAGCACTTCGGCAATCTTCTCAACGATGAGCTGAATGCCGCGGACGGAGTCGTCGTTACCAGGGATGACATAGTCAATCGGGTCGGGATCGGCATTGGTGTCGACGATGGCGACCACGGGGATGCCCAAGCGCTTGGCTTCCTTGACGGCGTTGGCTTCGCGGCAGACATCGACGATGAAGAGGGCACCGGGCATCTTGTCCATCTCGGCAATGCCGGTGAGGTTGGATTCGAGCTTCGCGAGCTCGCGGGCCAGGGCGGAAGCTTCCTGCTTGTGGGCCGAGAGCACGCCGTTGTTGTTGCGGGCGATGTTCTGGATCTGCTGCATGCGCTTGACGCTGCGGCGGATGGTCTGGTTGTTGGTGAGCGTACCGCCGAGCCAACGCTCGGTCATGTAGAACTGGTTGCACGCGAGGGCGGCATCCTTCACCACCTCCTGCGCCTGCTTCTTGGTGGCCACGAAGAGGACCTTCTGCCCGCCGGCGACAACGCCACGCAGGAACTCGGCGGCCTCATCGAGGAGGTCAACCGTCTGGGTCAGGTCGATAATGTGGATTTCGTTGCGCTTATCGAAGATGTAAGCCTTCATCTTCGGGTTCCAGCGCTTGGTCTGGTGGCCAAAATGCAGACCCGCTTCAATCAGGTCCTTGAGCTCGATCAAATGAGCCATGGTGTATCTCTCAAACGTGTTGCCGTTTAATCCGCTCGGAAACCCGCACACGCGGACGGGCCTCTTCGCTTCTTACGCCCTCGGGCACACGCCCCAGAAACGTAATGCGCGCGATTATGCCAAAACCCCCACCCCAAAAGCAAGGAAAAAATGCGGCGAGGCTCGCTGAGCTCGCCAGCGGTTAGCCGTTAGCGGTTAGCGGCTAGCGCGCGTACCGCGACGGAAAGGCGAGCGGAAGAAACCGATGGGTTAGCTTTCACTGACTAGGTGTTTCTCCGTCGCACGCAGTGTAGCCTTTGTGGTTGCTAACCTGCGTGCCCCTGTGCGTGCCTCCCTTTGTGTTGGTAATGTCTGTTGTCGTTGAAGGCTTACTGCGGAGTTTGAAGTCTTCCGCGGATAGCGATAGACTATGAGGCAGCGGGTGTTGGTAA
>SFJE01000058.1 GCA_004555175.1 Lentisphaeraceae bacterium
GATCACGTGGTGCTGACCGGTGCGAACGGAACGGGAAAGAGCCTGGTGGTACGAAGCGTCATCGAATCTGTTGTATGCGGTAGCGTAAAAGTCGACACTTCGGCTGACCTGATTCGGGCATAACAGCAAAGAACATGCCGATCACAAGCTAACGGTCTAACCTGGTCATTGCTTCGGTAATCGACTAAGGAGGCCAGAAAGGAAAATGATCAGCATGTCCCAAGTCGTAACTATACGGCAATTGAGAAAGAGCGGCGAGAGCATCGCTTCCATAAGTCGGATCACCGGCGTCAGCCGCGACACCGTATACAAATACCTCGCCCTTGACGACCTCTCCCCGAAGATGCCCGTCAAGCGCCCGGGCTCGTCGATGATGGACCAATACCGCAGCATAATCGAGGGTTGGCTCGACGAGGACGCCAGGTCATGGCGCAAGCAGCGCCACACTGCCGCGCGCATACACGCCCGCCTCAGAGACGAGTGCGGCTGCGAGGCGAGCGAGTCCACCGTCCGCCACTACGTCGCCCGCCTCAAGGCAGAGCGCAGGGAATCCAAGGAGGCGTTTCTCGATCTTGTATGGGCCCCCGGCGAGGCCCAGGCCGACTTCGGCGAAGCCGATTTCTACGTCGGCGGCGTGCGAAGGCGGATGCTGTACTTCGTCGTCACCTTCCCTTACTCGAACGTCGGTCTGGCGCAGGTGTTCCCCGGCCAGAACGCCGAGTGCGTCTGCCAGGGCCTGCGCAACATATTCGAGTACTGCGGCGGCGTCCCAACGCGCATAGTGTTCGACAACGCCACCGGCGTCGGCAGGAAGGCCTGCTCGACCGTAAGGACCACCGAGATGTTCGCGGCTTTCTCCGCCCATTACGGGTTCGACTACTCTTTCTGCAACCCGGACTCGGGCAACGAGAAGGGCAACGTGGAGAACAAGGTCGGCTTCATCCGCCGCAACCTGTTCGTGCCCGTTCCCCGCATCGGCGGCACCGACATATACAACCGCCACCTGCTCGACCGCTGCATGCGTCTTTCCGAGCAGAACCATTGGCGCAAGGGCGAGCCGGAGGCCCGTCTATTCGCGGAGGACCGCGCAGCCATGGCGGGCCTGCCGGAAAAACCGTTCGACGTCGTGCGCTACGTCAGGCCCAAGGCCGACAAGTACGGCAAGGTCCGCATCGAGGGCAAGCACCTCTACTCGTCAGACCCGGCGCTTGCGGGAACGATGCTGATAGTGGGGCTCGGCGCCACCGACGTGCGCATATACGACGAGGAGGGCACCTTCGTGTGCAGCCACGAGCGCGCCTACGGAGATGCGCCGTCGGACTCGTCGCAGCCTGCGAGCCAGATAGCGACGCTTTGCAGAAAGCCGGGTGGATGGGCGAACAGCAAGGTGAGGGCATGCATGCCCGACACGCTGAGGAGCCATCTCGACGGCAAGGACAAAAGCGACCTTCGGGCCAGCCTGAGGACCATGAGGGACGAGGTCGCCGTTCGCGGATGGGACGCCACCGTCGCGGCCATGGAGATGGCGCTCGTTGCGACGGGCAGGGTGGATGCGGCGTCGGTCGCCGTCGCAGCGGCACGCTGCGCGGGAGGCGCCATCGCATATGACGAGCCCGTCGACCTATCGGAGTACGACCGCGCATTGGGAATAGGGGGCAGGTAATGGCTTTGAAGGCAGAAGAGGCAAGGGAGTTCAAGGCCAAGGCGAGGATGATGTACTTCTCCAACGAGGTGATCGACAGGTTCTGCGCCACGGCAACGCCGGGCCAGCTCGCCGCGGCGGTCGCGTTGCTCGATGACGAGCAGGGCGTCAGGGAAAGGCGCAAGCGCGACAGGCTGTTCAGGAAGGCAAAGTTCCCGCAAGTCAAGTCATTCGAAGGCTACGACTTCTCCCAGGTGTCCTTCCCCGAAGGCTACACTGCGGAGGACCTGATGGGGCTGGGGTTCATAGACAGGGCCCAGGACTTCGTGTTCTATGGCCAGACCGGCCGCGGAAAGACCCATCTGGCAATCGCCATCGGCGTTGCCGCCGCGAGCTCCGGCAAGACGGTCAGGTTCTTCACCACCGCGGAGCTCGTCATGGCCCTTACGATGGCGAACTCTGCAGGCGCCCTAGATCAGTTCATGAGGGACCTGGCAAAGGCCGACCTTCTGATCTTGGATGAGTTCGGGTACGTGCCCCTGGACATCAACGGCGCAAGGCTGCTGTTCCAGGTGGTGTCAGCATGCTACGAGAAGCGAAGCGTGGTGTTCACCACCAACATCGAGTTCAGCAAATGGGGAACGATCCTGGGCGACGACAAGCTTGCCTCCGCGATGATCGACAGGGTGGTCCACCATGGAAGACTCGTCGAGTTCAACGGCACGAGCAAGAGGATGGACAAGGCCTTGATGCTCGGGAAGGCAGAAATCTGAGACATCGGCGGTTCTTTTGCCAGATTGTCGGAACCGGGCAGCCAAAATGTCGAGAAAACCGTTGCCAAACACAATCTTCCTCACGGCGTCGTCATGCTCCCTCCGCGCGGCCTCCTCCGCCCGCTTCCTCTCGCGCTCCGACTGGGCCTTGCCGAACACGTCGGCGGCGGACCCGACCAGCTGGTCGCGCCACTCGCACGCCAGCGACGGCGCCACGCCGTGGTCGCTGGCCACCTGCGACAGCGTCCTGTCGCCCCTCACGACGTCCAGCGCCACGGCCATCTTGAACTCCGGGCTGTACGTCCTCTTCGTCGACTTCGACACTCTCGATCCCTCGCTCTCCGGGCCTCGATGCCTCTCGGCCCATTGTCGGGGGATTCGGACGGAATCGCAAACCGTGTCCAAAAATCGCCAGCCACATTAAATATTCTGTCCACTTGTTCTGGGCCAAAGGCCCTTTTGACCCGCTCATAGTCAGCGGAGACTTGCCGCATGGACTTGTTTTC
>SFJE01000011.1 GCA_004555175.1 Lentisphaeraceae bacterium
AATAAGACGGGGTCTTATTAGTTGCGCTCCGCCGAGCGGTTAGTTCTCTCCGCGCCGCGTGATAATCCGCGCCGCCGTTCCTTTCCTTCTGCACACCCTATCCCGGAAATTCCGGGATAGGGGTGACTCGCGGGGGGCTACGGCCGCGAACGGTGAACGGAGAACGGTGAGAGGTGAAGGCCGGTCCAGAGAGCCCCGTCACGCGGTTTGCCGTATGGGGGGAGTTGTGGTAGACTGCGCGCGTTTTTTGTTGTTTGAGAGGAGGTAAGTGGAATGGAACAGCCGAATTTAGAGCAGTTTTCGCCGGATGCGGCGGCGGTGTTACGTCAAGCTCAGCTTGAGGCGCGCCGGCTGCGGCACGATCATGTGGGCACGGAGCATTTGCTACTGGCGCTGGTGGAGGTGGAGTCTGGGGCGCAGCAGTTGCTGAAGCACTGGGGGGCTTCGCGCGAGGATTTGTTGGCGCGGATTGAGGCGCAGTCGCCGATGGGGGGCGTGGCGGAGAATCCGCCGGCGGGGGCGTTGCCGTGGTCGCAGCGGGTGCTGAAGGTGTGCGAACTGGCGCGGGTGACTGCCGCGCGGGTTCGAGAGCGGGGCCCGGCAAATGCCTTGTGGTTGCTGTGGGCGCTGCTCGATGAGGGGGAGGGCCTGGGGACGTTGGTCCTGCGGCAGCTGGGGGTGGGAGACGAGCATAAGGTGAGTCTGCGTAAGCGCTTGGAGGGGCAAGACAAAGATTCCGTTGACCAGGAGGCCTTTCTTGAGCGTTTGACGCAGGCGAATGGCGAGCCGGAGGCGGAGCTGCCCGAGTCGGAGGCACCGGAGGCGGCTTCGGCCTCAGCCGAAACTTCGCCGCGCAAGAAGACCCCGGCGTTGGACACCTTTGGGCGCGACCTGACGGCGCTGGCGGAGGCGGGGAAGCTTGATCCGGTGATTGGCCGAAGCCGGGAGCTGGAGCGGCTGATTCAGATTTTGTGCCGCCGGAGTAAGAATAATGCCGTGCTAATTGGTGAGGCGGGCGTGGGCAAGACGGCGGTGGTCGAGGGGCTGGCGCAGGCGATTGTTTCGGGCGCGGTGCCCGAGGCGATGCTCAAGAAGCGGGTCATTGCGCTGGATATGGCGCTGATGGTGGCCGGCACGCAGTATCGCGGGCAGTTCGAGGAGCGTCTGAAGCGGGCGATTAATGAGGTGACCGAGAGTGGGAATATCATCCTCTTTCTGGACGAGCTGCACACGATTGTCGGAGCCGGCGGGTCGGAGGGTGCAATGGATGCAGCCAATATCATCAAGCCGGCCCTAGCGCGCGGAGAGCTGCAGTGCATTGGCGCAACCACCCTCAATGAGTATCGCAAGGGTATCGAGAAGGATGCCGCGCTCGAGCGGCGCTTCCAGACCATTCTGGTGGAGGAGCCGACGGTGGCTCAAGCGTTGGAGATCCTAGAGGGGGTGGCCTCCAAGTATGCCGAGCACCACTGCGTGCGCTATACCCCAGCGGCCTTGGATGCGGCTGTGCGCCTGACCGCGCGCTATCAGCCCGCGCGCCAGTTGCCCGATAAGGCGATTGACGCGATTGACGAGGCGGGCTCGCGGCTGCGGATGTCGGCGGCAATGCGCCCGGCTTCCTTGCGTAAACTTGGGGAGTTGGCGCGAAAGTATCGCGTCCTGAAGGAGGCGGCCGTGGCCAAGGATGACTTTGACACCGCAGCGCAGTTCCGCGCCAAGGAGACCGAGGCTACCGAGCACTACGAGGCGGCCTTTGCCAAGTGGCGCGCCCGGCAGCACGCCAAGCCGATTACCGTGACCCCTGAGGTGATTGCGCAGACCATCTCCTCGATGACAGGTGTGCCCATCAACCAGATGACCGAGGGGGATCGTCAGCGCCTCATGGCGATGGAGCGCGCCCTCAACGGCCTGGTGGTGGGCCAGGAGGAGGCCGTGCAGACCGTTGCGCGGGCGTTGCGGCGCGCAGGCGCCGGGCTCAAGGATCCGACCCGGCCGATTGGCTCGTTTCTCTTCTTGGGCCCGAGCGGGGTGGGGAAGACGTTGCTGGCCAAGACCTTGGCGCGGACGCTCTTTGGCGATGAAAAGGCGCTGGTACAGCTGGATATGTCCGAGTATATGGAGAAGTTCAATGTCAGCCGCCTGGTCGGTTCGCCGCCTGGTTATGTGGGCCACGAGGAGGGCGGGCAGTTGACCGAGCGCGTCCGCCGCCATCCCTATTCGGTGGTCCTTTTTGACGAGATCGAGAAGGCCCATCCAGACATTACCAATATGCTCTTGCAGATCCTCGAAGAGGGCAGCCTCACCGATGGGCTCGGGCGGCGAGTCGACTTCCGTAACACCGTCATCATTCTTACCTCGAACATCGGCTGCAACTTTGCGATGGAAGCGCCGACGGTCGGCTTCGTGCCCGGCGAAGGTGCTAAGGGCGTTCTGATGGCTCATGAGACCTTGCGCGAAAAGATCTTGGCCGAGGTCCGCAAGAGCCTCAAGCCCGAGCTGCTCAATCGCTTTGACGAGCAAATCGTCTTTCGTGCCCTCTCGCGCGAGGCCATTACGACCATCCTAGAGAAGGAACTCTCTGCCGTGGCCAAGCGCTTGGCCGAGAATGGCCTCTACTTTGAACTCTCGGAGGGTGCCCGGGAGGTGCTGTTGGCCGCGGCCATTAAGCCTGAACAGGGGGCGCGCCCCATTCGCCGAGCCATCGAGCGCCTGGTCGAGGATCCCTTGGCCGAGGCCTATCTCCGCGCCGAACAGGGGAAGACCACCTACCTGCTGACCCCCGCGCCCGAAAGCGCGCAAGGCGAAAGGACCTTGGTGGCCGCCCCAAAACGTCTGCCCCCGCCCCAAAAGAAGCCGTTGCTGAAGACGCCGCCGAAGCGGCGCGCGCGCCAGAGCGAGACCAAGAAGGTCTAAGCGATGGACGCAGCCGCGGAGTTTGAGGCGCTCATCGCTGGGCAGATTCCCCTGCTCTCGGCGATGGGCGTGCAGGTGGTGGAGGCGAGCGCGCAGCGCGTCCGCGTGCGCTTGCCAATGGCCGGCAATGGTAATGACAAGGGCACACTCTTTGCCGGCGCGGCCTATAGCGCTCTGGTCATCGCCGGCTGGATTTTGGTGATGCACCGCGCGCGCCTCGCGGGATTTTCGGCCCCCTGGGCGGCGATTGTTGATGCCTCCTGCCACTACGCCAAGGCCATTCGCGAAGACTGCGAAGCCGTGGCCGAGTTCGCCGAAGCGCCGACTCTCCAGCCCGGTGCTCGCAACTGGCCCAAGGTGCGCGTCACCCTTGGGGATGCCGTCGCCTTTACCGGCACCTATGCCTGCGGCGAGCGCAAGGCATAACAAATGGGCTATCGCCCCGTCCCGCGCGAAAGTGCTTGCCTTTTCTGCGGGGAGTTTGCTAACATTCAAACAGTGCGAGGGCGGTAGCGTGCCGCCGGGCACGTGCGCAACTAAGGAGTAAAGGCTATGAAGGCAAGTCTCAAGAGTGGCTTCACGATGATTGAATTGCTCGTCGTGATTGTGATTATCGGTATTCTCGCGGGTTCGCTGTTCGGACCGGTGACGAACTTCCTGTTGGAGGGTAACCTCACGGGTATGATGGGTAATGGCCGTAAGGTCGTGCAGGCCATCATCGCCGCCGATATGTCCGGGCGCTATGAAGGGATTGCGTGGCCGGCTGATGAGAATAGCGAGGATGCCCCCACCGACAAGCCTAACGGTCCGGATATGTACCAGAAGTTCTCCTCCACCGCCAAGTACTTTGAGGAGGCGCTCTACGTCAAGGAAACCGATGTCACCAAGCGCAATCGCCTGAAAGTTCTCAAGGATATTGAGCCCGCGATGATTGCCGGCCAGGGCATTCCCACCGCCTCGGGCACGACGATCGACGATAAGAATTGCGCTTGGATCCTCGCCAAGAACGCCAACGGGGGTGCCCCCTCCGCCGCGCCGGTTTTCGCCACGCGCAATGTCAATGGTTCGACCCTTGTGCAGACCGCCGGTAATGATGTTTCTGCCGATGTCGATACCCTCCTCAACACCCAGAAGCCCTTCCAGAAGGATGGCTGCGTGCTCATCTACAAGGATGGTTCGGGCAAGAAGTTCAAGGCTGACGAAGTCATCGCCAAGCAGATGATTGGTGCGCTCGGCACCGGCAAGCTCAACGAATACGAGCAGGGCGAGGGCAACAAGTTCGAGTTCATGCAGACCGGCTCCTCCAAGTAACGGTTGAGCCTTTGGCTGAAACAAATTGCGCGGTGGCTCCGGCCACCGCGCAATTTGTTTTCACTTTGAATGGCGTTGGTCTTAGACCAACTGCTTCTCCCAATCACCGAAGCCAGCGCGCGTACCAACGAAGCGCAGTCCAACGGGCTGACCGTTGCGATAGAGGACCGATTGCCAGATGGTCGGGTTGGAGCCATCATCCAGGCGGCGCTCCTCTAGGTCGGGCGAGCGGACATCGCCCAGGGTGTGGAACTCCACATCCTCTACCTTCATAAAGAGCGGCAGGCGGGGGTCTGTCCAGGGGGTGGTCTCGCCGGCGGGGGCCAGGAGGTTCTTGGCGGCAAGCGCGCCCATCAGTTGGGCGCGGCGGACGGCACAGATGGGGAGGGCCTCGGTGGGGCGGGCCACATCGCCAGCCACGAAGATGCCCGGAGCGACAGAGAGGTCGCGCGCCGAGCAGATGCCGCGATCGAAGCGGAAGCCGGCGGCAGTGGCCGGCTCGGCTTTGGGGCGAGCACCGGTGGAGCAGAGGACGAAGTCGTCGTCAGCAATCTCGGAGCCGTCGGCGAGGGTAATGGAGGTGGGGTTGATGGTCTGGATAGATTGGCCGACAAAGAGGGTGATGCCCTTCTTCTCGAGGGCCGCGCGCAGGACGCTGTCGCCGCCATCGCCCAAGACGCCATTGGCCAAGCGGGGGGAGACTTCAATGACCGTGACGCGTAGCCCGGCCATCGCCGCGCGCAGAGCACTCTCCAGCCCCAGGACGCCACCGCCGATGATGGTCAGGCGCTTACCGGGGGCGACCTTGGCCGCAATGGCACGCGCGTCGGCCATCGACCAGAGGGCGTGGATGCGCCCAGCGCCGGGGCCGGCGAAGGGGGGAACGAAGGGGGCCGAACCATTGGCCAGAAGCACACCATCGCAGGCCTCGCCGTTGACCGACGGGGTAGGGGTGGCGGCAAGTTGGGTGACCTGGGCGTAGGCAAGGGTGATGCCCGCCTTGGCGTAGGCTTCGGCCGGCTTGATGCGGATGGCTTCGGGCGTGGCTTGGCCGAAGGCAACGGCAATGAGACGCGGACGGAAGTAGGGGAGCTCCCCGGTTTCAGCGCTCCAGAGGGTGACTTGGTGGCCGGCATTGGCGAGGATGAAGGCCCCCTCGACTCCGGCGTGTCCGGCTCCGACTACGGCAAAACGACTCATAACGCTCCTTATCTTGGCGATTGATAAACTCTCGACTGCGTGTAGTATAGCACAAATAAGCCTTACATTGTCTGGTGGCTTTTTGCTAGCATTCTGGGCATGTGGGCGGCAAGCCCTGGATTTTGATTGGAGTAGGTATGACATTAGCACTTCAAGCGACGGCATTGCACAAACACTTTCATGTGGAAGGGAACGAGATTGAGGTTTTGCGAGGCGTGGACTTGGCGGTTCCGGCGGGCGCCTTCCACGCGGTGATGGGACCCTCGGGGTCGGGTAAGAGTACGCTCCTTAATCTCTTGGCCGGACTCTTGCCGCCGGATCAAGGCGAAGTGTGCGTGGCCGGGCGCCTCTTGACCGGCCTGAGTGACCGCGCGTTGACGCTTCTGCGCCGTCGAACGGTGGGCATTATCTTCCAGGATTACAACCTCATCCCCACGCTGACCGTAGCCGAGAATATCGCCCTGCCGGCGCTGCTCGATGGCGCGGAATTGCCCCCGGCGCGTCTGGAAAAGCTCCTGGAATTGGTGGGGTTGACCCATCGGCGCGACCAACCGGCCGATCGCCTCTCTGGCGGCGAAGCCCAGCGCACGGCCATTGCCCGGGCCTTCGCGATGGAGCCGGGCATTATCTTGGCCGATGAGCCCACGGGTAATCTCGATTCCCCCGCAGCAGCCGAGTTCTGCGCCACCCTCACGCGCCTCAACCGCGAACTCGGCACGGCCATCCTCCTCATTTCGCACGACGCACAAGTGGCCTCCGCAGCCGACACCGTCCACGTCCTCTGCGATGGCCGCCTGCGCGGCTCCTTTGCCACTGACCACTCGGCCGAAGCAGTCTCCCGCCGCTATCTGGAGGCCCTCTCGTGAAGGCGCTCGCGCTCCTCTTTCGCGATGCCCTCCGGCGCGATCGCATTCGCTTGGGCTGTGCGCTCTTAGGCGTGGTGGCCGCCGCCGCGTTGCTGACCTGGTCGGTGGGCTTGGCCGAGACGACCCACGCGCAGTGCCGACCTCTGAGCGAGGCGATGGGCAAGCCCTTCGATTGCTGGGTCTCGACTGGGCGCGCATCGGCCGCATCCCCGAAGGGTTCGGGGATGCAGTCATTGGCGCACGGCACACCCGTCAAGATGATTCCCGAGGCAGTGGTCCAGGCGGTCAAAGCCTCTCCCGACATTGCCACCTTGCGGACCACGGCGGTCTTCCGTTGTGCCATTGATTGGCGGCCGGATGGGCGCCCCTTGCAGGGACCCGGCGTGACGGCCGGCTTGGCGGCGGTGCGTGACTTTCCCGAGTGTCCCTATCCCGACGGTCTAGCGCAGGGCCGCTGGCCGCAAGCGGAGGCCGCCGAGCCCGAGTGCGCCCTCTCGCCCTTGGCCTTTGGCAAGGAGGGGCTTGCCGTGGCCCCGCCGGTGGGCAGCCGTGTGGAGGTGGTAACGCCGACTGGGCGCGTGCGCGTGCGCATCTGCGGCTATCTCTCCGAGCGCATTCGCCCGGTTTCTGGTTTCCCAACCCTCTTTGCGAGCGACAACTTGGCCTGCGCGGCCGCCTTGGTCGATGCCCCGGGCGCGTGTAACTTGATGCTCATTCAACTCAAGCCCTTTCGCACGCCCGACGCCTTGGAGCGGTTGGTGCGCAGCGTCTCGCCCGAGGATGATGCCGCCCAGCTCGTGACGCGCGCGGCCCTTCTGCGGCAACTGCGGAGCGATGCCACGAACAACCTCCTCTTCCAGCTTCCGCTCTTGGTGGCCTTGGCGTGCGTGGCCACGGTGTGTATGCTCGTCAACGCCCTCTGCGTGGGGCTGGAGCAGAACCGTCTGCGTTACGCGCGCCTCCGGGCCCTGGGGATGAGTGCCGGGCAGTTGGCGCGGTTGGTGGCGGGCGAGGGGGGCGCTTTGACGCTCCTCGGCGGCTTAGTGGGCTTTGCCCTAGGCGCGGGGTGCCTAGCGTGCTTTGTCATTCCCAAGCCGGCGGTCTTCCCGGATGGCTTGGCGGTGGGGTGGGTAACGGGACTCTCGGTGGCTGGGCTCTTACTCCTTTCGCTCGCCATTGCGCTGGTGGTGCCTCTGCGTCGGGCCTTGGCCTTGCCGCCGTGCGCGATGCGTTTGAGCGAAGGGGCGTGGCACTGCGCCCACCCGCTCCGGCGGAGCCTGGGCGCGGTAGCCCTGCTCCTGCCGGTGCTCTTCACACTCGTGCGCTTTTCGCCGAGCCCCTGGGTGCGCAGTGCGTGGTTCCTGTTGGTAGGGTTGCCGGCGGCAACGGCGGGATTGCTCCTGTTGGTCAAGCCCCTCTTGGCCGCCTGCGAGGCGCTCTTGGCGCGGCCTGTAGGGGTGCTCTTGGGGTTGCGCCCAGCACTCATTCGCGGACTCCTGACGCGCGCTGCCTCGCGCAATGCCCGAATGGTCCTGACCCTGACAGCCGGCCTGGGGGCTTACTTCGCCATTCATATCTGGGGCGCCTCGCTGACCGATCCCTTCTTGCCCTCCAAGAACCTGCCGCCGGCCATCCTCTCCTTCCTGCCCAACGGCATTAGCCCCGAGGCCTACCGCGCTTGGCGCGCCGATGCGAACGCTTCGGAGGCCCCCTTGGCCGCCGCCACGCGCCCCTTCTCGGCCGAGCAGTATCGCCTGCACGATGACGACTTTGCGGCCATCGAGGCGCGCACTGGCTTGCAGCCCAAGCAGAATAACATCCTCCTAATGGCCACGGAGGGCGAGCGCGGTGTCACTGTCACCGAGATGTTCGCGCGCCAGTGCCGCCTGGGCGTGGGCGATACCTTCCGCATTCAGCGCAAGGAGCTCAATGGCACGGTCCACACCCTGCCGCTGACCATCACGGCCGTGGTCCGCTGCAACTGGCACCTCTTCACCGCCCGCGCGGGTCTACGTGCGCGTAACGGCAGCCCCTTCGGCACCTTGGGCCCGGTCTTTGTGGGCGCGGAGGTGGCCCGGGCGTGGGACCCCGACCGCAACGACCGTATTCGCTTCCTGTGGCTGGACACCCTCCCGCCGGCGACCTCCGTCGAGGCCCTCTACTCGGCCACCGACCTCCTGGAACTCCAGTTACAGAAGATGGCCGAGCGCGATCCCCAGCCCTACCGCGCCACTTCACCCTGGGCAAAAGCCCCCGGGATGGCCCGCCGCGGACCGCCCCCCGGGGCCGCCCCGGTTGCCTTCCCTAACGCGGTGGTCCATTTGCGCGACGAGATTAGTCGGGGCACGCTAGCCCGCGCAGCTGAACTCTTGGGGGCCCTGGCGCGGATTCCGCTCTGGTCTCTGGCTATCCTCTGCACAGGCTTCATCTCGCTCCTGGCGGCCAATGTCCGCGCGATGGCCGGAGAACTGCGCACGCTACATGCCATTGGGATGACCTTTGCCCAGATGGGGCGCTTCCTCTTTGCCCAAGCGCTCCTCCTCTGCGTGGCGGCGATCGTCCTCTCGCTCCTGCTCGGGCTGACTATCGGCTGGGGCTTCACCGGTTGGACACTCGCCTGGATGCCCTTCGGCGGCCTGCCCACCACGCTCGTCCTGCCGGTTGGGCGCTTGGTGCAGGGTGGGGCGGTCCTTCTGGGGGCCGTGCTTCTGGTGACACCCTGGCCGATTGCCCTCTTCCTGCGCCGTCTCTTCAAGCGCTCCTAAACGCCACCTTCGCCGTGACCGCCCCCCGGGCCATTCTCCACGTGGATATGGATGCCTTCTTCGCATCCATCGAGCAGCACGACCACCCCGAGTGGCGCGGCAAGCCGGTCATTGTCGGCGCGCCACCAGACTGCCGGGGCGTGGTCTCCACCTGCTCCTACGAAGCCCGGCGCTTTGGGGTCCACTCGGCGATGCCCTCGCGACAGGCGGCTGAACGCTGCCCGGAGGGGATCTTTGTCCGCCCGCGGATGGCGCGCTACCAGGAGGTCAGCGCGACCGTCTTCCGCCTCTTTGGTGAGATGACCCCCTTCGTCGAAGGGCTGAGCTGCGACGAAGCCTTCCTAGACGTTACAGGCGTGCGCGGTCTCTTTGGCGAGCCCGAGGCCATCGCCCGGCGCCTCAAGGCGCGCATTCTCGAAGACCTCGGCCTCACCTGCAGCGTCGGCGTGGCCCCCAATAAGTTCCTCGCCAAACTCGCCAGCGAAGAGCGCAAGCCCAACGGCCTCTTCACCGTCCCGCCCGAAGGCCCAGCGCTCCTCTCTTGGCTCGGAGCCAAACCCATTAGCGCCCTCTGGGGCGTAGGCCCAAAACTGGCCGACCGCCTCGCCACCGCCAACATCCGTCGCGTGCGCGACCTGCAGCAAGTCGACCCCGAGCGTCTGCGCGCGCTGACCACCCCCGGCGTGGCCGACCACCTCCTCGCCATTGCCTTCGGGCGCGACGATCGCCCCGTCACCCCCGAGCACGAAGAGAAGTCCCTCTCCCGCGAGCATACATATCCCGAAGATGTCACCTCCCCCGAGCGCCTCCGCCAGACCCTGCGCGAGATTGCCCTGGACGTGGGGCGGCGCTTACGCGCGGCGGGCCTTTGGGCCAAGACCGGTCGCCTCAAAATCCGCTATGCCGGCTTCCGGACCGTCACCCGCCAAGCCCCCTTCGCCGTGCCCGTCTGCGACGACCGCGCCCTGCGCGAAATGGCTTGGGAACTCCTTGCGAGGCACCTCGAGCCCAACACCCCCGTCCGCCTCATCGGCTTTGGCGCTGAGAATCTCACCCCCTCCCCCTCGCCCTACGGCGAAGAGGACCTCTTTGCCGCCGAGGCCGCCGCCCATCCTCGCGAACGCGAAGAACGCCTCTGCGCCACCCTCGACCGCCTCCGCGCGCGCTACGCCTCCGCCTTCCCCGATTCCAAAGCCCCCTAACCAGCGGCTAATGCCCCTCGATTAAATCCAAGCGAAGGCGCTATCTCAATAAGGAATACAAAAAAAGAGGGCTTCTAGGCGCTTTGCCTAAGACAATGGTCAGGCTTGGCGGATTTCGCGGTTGCGCAGGTAAGGGCTTGTAAGAGGCCATCACGAAGGGTTCTATCGTGGCAAATAGGAGGCCCAAGTGCGGGGTAAGGGTGCCCCCGATGAACGGGTGTGGTCATCGCGCGTGGGGGAAAGAGACTCCGCCACTGCCCCAAAAGGTCACAGTGGTGGAGACGTAACGCGCTACTTGCTCACACGAATGCAATAGAAAGCGCTAGAGCCGTGTTGCGTGACCTGCGGCTGCCAAGGTTGCCCATCGCCAACCTTGCTGTCGCCCTCCGTGAGATTATCGAGCGAATCGCCCTCCCAGAGCGTATAGGTGAGGCCGGGCTTCGTCTTGGCGGTGGTAAGCGGTTGCTCGGCCGAGGGGTCGAAGACCGCCCCACCCGTCTCGGAGGTGTCGAGAATGGCCTTGGCAATCTCGGCCTTCACCTCAGCCTGGGAGAGGTTGGCCTTCCCCGCCACCGCCGCCGGAATGTCAAGGAAGTCGGTAATGTCGTGGCGTTTATCGCCGTCGACTTTAACCACCTTAATCGTGGCCCCATTGGCCGTCACACTCGTGGCCGTGCTCGGCACCTCGACGGTCACCTTCTCGGGCTCCACCTCCTCAGGAATGGAGACCACGATCTCCCCCACCCCCACACTCGGCTTGACAGTGATTTGCCCCTTCTCATCGGTCTCTACCACGGCATCGGGGTCGCCCTCGACCGTGGGTCCGGTAAGATAGAGGCTCATTGTCAGGTTCTGCCAGGTGCCGTTGGAGAGCACAGCGAGCCACGCTGCCTGGTGTTCAGACAGATAGGTTCCGGTGAGAGTCCTATCGCCAAAGGCCCATTCCCCGCAGTAGTCCAACGGTTCCCCCTTGAAGTGCACGGTCTTGAGGTTGTAGCACTCGAGGAAGGCCCAGTCGCACACGCGCCGCACGGAGGCTGGCAGGGTGACCGAGGTGATGGAGTTCCAGCGGCTGTAGAAGAAAGCACATTCGCTGATTTCCTCTACGCCATCGGGGACCACGAAGTCGCCGCGCGCGGTGGGGGCTGCCATTAGCACGGTGCGCGCCTTGTTGTAGAGGTAGCCATACTCGTCGGAAGCATAGCACGCATTGGCCGGGTCGACAGTATAGCGCAGATTAGGGCTGCCCCAGGAGGCACCATCGTCGAAGAAGGTGACCGCCGCCGGGATGGAGACCGACTTCAGGCGACTACAGTTGGCGAAGGCTTCATCGTAGATTGTGGTTACCGTGGCTGGCAAGATCACCGACTCGACATTATGGCAAGAGCCGAAGCCAGAGTAATCATCATCGCCTAGTTCGCCCGGGCGGCCAATGGCAATGACCGGGTATCCGCCAAGCGTGTTGGGGACAACCACATTCGCGCTGGCACCGCTCGCCTCGTCATCGTATTCCACCAGCGTCGCTCCCGCTTCACTCAGGGTGTAGGAGAAGCAACCATCCGTGTATTCCACTGTCCGCCACAGGGCGTAGAGGGTGACGGTGCCATCGGCTTCGGTTGTCAAGTTGCTGACCTCCGCACCATTGCGATAGCGCAGGGGTCCTTCGGCCTCAGTAGCCCAGCCAACGAAGGCACAACCCACGCGCGTGAACGCGTTTTCGCGTAGGGTGACGGTGGCATTATAGTCGGCTAGCGTTCCCTCCATCTCGCCTGTGCCACCATTGGCATCGTAGGCGATGGTGTAGGTGTTAGCCTGCCAGAGAGCGTAGAGCGTGATGGTGCCATTCAGTTCGGCTGTCAGGTTTTCCACCTCCGCGCTATCGGGATAGACCACCTCGCCCGCCGCCTCGGTAGCCCAGCCGGCGAAGGTATAACCCGTGCGCGTAAAGAGGCTCGCGGGCAACTGGAGGCTTTCGCCATAGGTGGCGGGAGTCGAGGCCATCGCGCCTTCGCCGCCGTTGGCGTTGTAGGCAATCGTGTAGCTGTTGGCCTGCCAGAGGGCGTAGAGCGGAACCTCTTGGTCGGCCAATTCAGTCAAGTTGACCACCTCCGCGCCATCGGCGTAAACCACAGGCCCTTCAGCCTCCGTGGACCAGCCCCGGAAGGTGTGGCCCACGCGCGTGAAGGCGTTTTCGCGTAGGGTGACGGTGACATTATAGTCGGCTAGCGTCCCCTCCATCTCGCCCGTGCCACCGTTGGCATCGTAGGCGATGGTGTAGGTGTTAGCCTGTCAGAGGGCATAGAGCGTGATGGTGCCATTCAGTTCGGCTGTCAGGTTCTCCACCTCCGCGCTATCGGCGTAGAGCGCCTCGCCCTGCGGAGTCGTGGCCCACCCCTGGAAGGTGTAACCCGTGCGCGTAAAGAGGCTCGCGGGCAACTGGAGGCTTTCGCCATAGGTGGCGGGGGTCGAGGCCATCGCGCCTTCGCCGCCGTTGGCGTTGTAGGCAATCGTGTAGCTGTTGGCCTGCCAGAGGGCGTAGAGCGGAACCTTTTGGTCGGCCAATTCAGTCAAGTTGACCACCTCCGCGCCATCGGCGTAAACCACAGGCCCTTCAGCCTCCGTGGACCAGCCCCGGAAGGTGTAGCCCACGCGCGAGAAGGCATTGGCCGAGAGGGCAATCGGTTGACCGTAGGTTGCCGAAGTCGCGGCCATTGAGCCCTCGCCACCGTTGGCGTTGTAGGAAATCGTGTAGGTATTGGCCTGCCAAACGGCATAGAGCGTGACCGTGGCGCCAACCTCGGTGGCTAGGTTGGAAACCGAGGCGTCCGGCGCGTAAGCCAGCTCACCCGTAGGCGAGGTGGCCCAACCAGCAAAGGTGTAGCCAGAGCGGGTAAAGGCATTTGGGGCAAGTGTAACCGACTGACCCTAGTGTGCGAGGGTCGCAGGCGTGGTGCCATTGCCGCCATTGGCGTGGTAGGCAATTGTATAGCCATTGCCGACCCAGACTGCATAGAGCGTAACTGTACCATTGGCCGTGGCGGTGAGGTTGGAGACCTCCGCACCATCGGCGTAGAGCGCTCCTCCCGTGGCGGAGGTGGCCCAGCCGGCAAAGGTGTAGCCCACGCGCGTAAAGGCGTTGGCGCTCAGGGAGAAAGGCGTACCATAGACCGCCGTGGTGTTCTCCATCGAGCCCATACCGCCGTTGGAGGCATAGATGACGGTGTAGCTGTTGGCCTTCCAGGTGGCGCGGATGGTTTGGTCGCCAGTCATCGCGCTGTTGATGGCCGCCGGCTGCCAGCCTTGGAAGGTATAGCCGGTCACCTCCGAAGGCGTGGTGAAGGTGTACTCTGTGCCCTCTTCATAGGTTTCCGGGTTGCGGTGGGTGGCACCCATCAGGTTCTCGTAGGTGATTTTGGAGAAGACGATGGCGGCAGGGTCCTTCTCAAAGGTCACCATCACATAGCACGCCTCGTCAGCTGTAAAGGTGAGGGGGTTCTCCGTGCTCGTTGTCCCATCCAAGAACATCCACTGGACAAAGCGCTGTTTTTCAGCCGGAACAGCCTCCAGCGTAACCGTCTCGCCGATGTGATAGGTGCCCGTGCCGCGCACCTCGCCCTCGCCACCCCCAAGAATAGCCAGAACCTCCACCAATCCCATTCTCAGACCGTAGTAGTAACCACCCTCAATGACTTGGTTCCACGCCTCTTCCAACTCCGCCGGATAGTTGCCGACGGCCGTGGTATTGGCCGGGAAGGGCTGAGTGGGCGTGGAGCCCTTGGTCAGGGGGCAGCCCTCGAAGGTGACCGACTGCAACTTGGTACAGAAAGCAAAGGCATAGTCCCCAATCGAGAGCAAGCTCCTGGGGAAGGTGATGTCTGTCAAACCCGTGCTGGTCACAAAGGCGCGCGCATCAATACCGGTGACCAAATAGTCATCCAACATCATTGGCAAACGGACGGCACCGGAAAGGGGAATCGTCGACCCCGTGATAATCGCTTCGCCGCCGAGGGCACGATACTTGTAGTTGCCGGATGTGCCCGTGTAGTAGCTATCGGCCACCATCTTCAAGCCATCCCACATCAGGCTACCATTCAAGGCCGCCTCCCAGGTGGCCGCATACTCGGTGGGATAGGTGCTACGCATCTGGTCGAGGTTCATCCCCGAAAAGACCATCCCCGTCCGCGTTGGAACCGTGCCGCGGAAAGCGACTAAGTTCAGACTCGTGCAGTTCTTGAATGCCCCGACCTGCAGTAACGAGACCGTGGCTGGGACCGTAAAGGCCCGTAGCGAGGTGGCGTTCTCAAAGGCATTGGCCTGAATAGTCAAGAGCCCATCGGTGGCGAAACAGTAAATCAACCCGCCGCAATCCTTAAAGGCGCGCGGCTCGAGGGTCGTAATGTCCGCCAGATAGACGAAGTTTAGGGCCGAGTTGCCCATAAAGGCCTCTTCGCCGACGAAGTGAACATTGACCGGCGTGGCATACTCGCCCCCGCGGTAGACCGGGAAGTGCAGCAGCCACTCGTTGTTCGCCGAGAAAAGCACGCCATCGACCGACTTGTAGTTCCGGTTCCCCTCGGCCACCAACACGCGGTTGCAGCCCGTAAAGACCCGTTTACCCAGCGTCGTCAGCGAAGCCGGTAGTACCATCTCCTCCACCGCAGAGCAACCCCAGAAGGCCTCGTCGCCAACCTTCGCGAGCCCCTCGGCAAAGACCACCTCAGTCAACCCCGTGCACTCCGCAAAGGCCCGCGCCCCAATCTCAGTCACCGAAGCAGGAATCTCCACCCGCTCTAGCGCGCTGCACCCCTCAAAGGCCCGCGCGCCAATGGAGGTCACACCCGCCGGAAGCACAATCGACCGCAGGATCTCATTCCCAGCAAAGACCGCCTCGGGAATCTCCGCCGCCGCCGTCGTCAACGTCACCTCTGTCAGGTTGGCCGTCGACATCCCACTCGGCAAGAACGGTGCCACCAAGGTCGTTGGTGCCACCCCCGTAAACGCCCCCTCGCCAATCTCCGTCACCGAAGCAGGAATCTCCACCCGCTCCAGCGCACTACACCCCTCGAAGGCTCGCGCCCCAATAGCGGTCACCCCCGCCGGCAATGTAATCGTCCGCAGAGCTGTATTCCCCGCAAAGACCGCCTCGGGAATCTCCGCCGCCGCCGTCGTCAACGTCACCTCTGTCAGGTTGGCCCTCGACATCCCACTCGGCAAGAGCGGTGCCACCAAAGTCGTCGGTGCCACCCCCGTAAACGCCCCCTCGCCAATTGTCACCACACCGTTAGGAATGACCACCGTTGTCACCGCCCTACATCCCGAAAAGGCTTGAGCACCGATGGCCGTCACCCCCTCGGGGATAAGAATCGAGGTCAGCGAAGTGCAATTTGTAAAAAGATTAGCTCCAAGAGCAGTTATCCCCTCGGGAATCTCCACCGAGGTCAGAGAACTGCAACCGTAGAACGCAGAACTGCCGATGGAGGTCACGCTCGCAGGAATCGTCACCGAGGTCAGGGAAGTGCAATCGCTAAACGCATAGTTGCCGATGGAGGTCACGCTCGCAGGAATCTCCACTGAGGTCAGAGAACTGCAACCACGGAACGCAGAACTGCCAATGGAGGTCACTCCCTCGGGAATCGTCACCGAGGTCAGGGAACTGCAACCACGGAACGTAGAACTGCCGATGGAGGTCACGCCCTCGGGAATCGTCACCGAGGTTAATTTCTCTTTCGACATTCCACTTGGCACACAAGAGGCAACCAATGTTTTTGGTGCCACGCCCACGAACGCCTGATCGCCGATGGAGGTCACGCTCGCGGGAATCGTCACCGAGGTCAGAGAACTGCAACCCTCGAACGCACTGCCGCCGATGGAGGTCACGCCCTCGGGAATCGTCACCGTGGTCAGAGAACTGCAACCCTCGAACGCACAGTAGCCAATGGAGGTCACCCCCTCGGAAATCGTCACCGAGGTCAGAGAACTGCAACCACAGAACGCAAGACTGCCAATGGAGGTCACGCTCGAGGGAATCGTCACCGAGGTCAGAGAACTGCAAGACCGAAACGTATTGTCGCCAATGGAGGTGACGCTCGAGGGAATCGTCACTGAGGTCAGAGAACTGCAACCGTAGAACGCAGAACTGCCGATGGAGGTCACGCTCGCAGGAATCTCCACCGAGGTCAGAGAACTGCAACCGTAGAACGCAGAACTGCCAATGGAGGTCACGCTCGAGGGAATCGTCACCGACCTCAGAGAACTGCAACCATGGAACGCATAACTGCCGATGGAGGTCACCCCCTCGGGAATCGTCACCGTGGTCAGAGAACTGCAACCCGAGAACGCATAGTTACCGATGGAAGTCACGCTCGAGGGAATCGTCACCGTGGTCAGGGAACTGCAACCCTCGAACGCCCTGCCGCCGATGGAGGTCACCCCCTCGGGAATCGTCACAGAGGTTAATTTCTCTTTCGAGATTCCACTTGGCACACAAGAGGCAACCAATGTTTTTGGTGCCACGCCTGTAAACGCCCCCTCGCCAATCTCCGTCACCGAAGCGAGAATCGTCATCGAGGTCAATGCGTTACACCCGCTAAACGCCCTGTCGCCGATGGTGGTCACGCTCGAGGGAATTGTCACCGAGGTCAGAGAACTGCAATACGCGAACGCATAGTCGCTAATGGTGGTCACGCTTGAGGGAATCGTCACCGAGGTCAAGGAACTGCAATCCTCGAACGCATAGCCGCCGATGGAGGTCACGCCCTCGGGAATCGTCACCGAGGTCAGAGAACTGCAACCGGAAAACGCAGAGGAGCCGATGGAGGTCACGCCCTCGGGAATCGTCACTGAGGTCAGAGAGCTGCAACCCTCGAACGCAAAAGAGCCGATAGAGGTCACATTCGCAGGAATAACATAATCTCCTGCTACACTTGGAGCCGCAAGAAGTGCTGTATATGCCTTATTGAACAAACAACCATCTTGTGAGGCATAAGATGGATTATTGACATTCACCGAAATCATTAAAGAACTGCAACCCGCGAACGCAGAACTGCCAATGGCGGTCACGCTCGCGGGAATCGTCACCGAGGTCAGAGAACTGCAACCACGGAACTCAAAAGAGCCGATGGAGGTCACGCCCTCAGGAATTGTCACCGAGATTAACTTCTTGCTTGACATCCCATTCGGCACAGAGGCGGCAATCAACACCTCTGGTGCCACTCCGGAGAATGCGTAATAGCCGATGGAGGTCACACTCACGGGAATCTCCACCGAGATTAGCGCGCTGCAATCGGAGAACGCCCTGGAAGCAATAGAGGTCACACCGTCGGGAATGATCAACGAGGTTAAAGACGCTTTCGACATACCACTCGGGAGAAAAGCGGCAACTAGCGTCTCGGGGGCCACACCCCTAAATGCATCTGTCCCTACTGTTGTCACACTGGTAGAAAGTGTCACCGAAACAAGCGAAGCGCAGTTGGTAAAGGCATAGTCCCCAATCGCCGTTACGGGCAACCCTGCGATTTCGACAGGAATCACGAGATGCCCATCTTCTGGCAGTTGCGCATACGAGAGGATTGTCACCGTGGAGTTCGCAATGCTGTAATAGAGCTGCGAGTCTGAATCGTATAAGCTACATGCCGCTTGGAGTGGTCCTGCGCCTTCCCATATTATCTCATCCACCCAACCGCAATCGCTTCCAGAAGAAACGCTTCTGTCCTTTGTGTACTGCCAGGTAAAGGTGGCGGTGGCTTCATCTGTCTTGGCGTAGGTTATCGTCTGCCAATCCTGCGTGCCCGAGATGCGTTGAATCTGAGTCCCATCGCACAAGAAAGAGAGCCAGTCGTAATTGCTCTCCGAAGAGACTTTCCACCGGAAGGTCAGTGTCCCGGGGCCGGTCAGCGTTAGCGACATTGCCGAAGTGCCACCATCGCTGATGGCTCCGCTTTTCCACACCTGCGTGCCATTCAATGTAACTTCCTGCCACGGAACACTTCCATAAGTAAGTAAGGATTCTAGATTGCCCTCCGCAGATGAATCGCGCTCGTAGGAGACAATCTCCGAGGGCACCCACCCCTCCTTCATCGCGCGGACCTTAAGGGTCCCGCTTCCAGAGAGAGAAAGAAGACCCGGCGTTATGGGACTTTGCTCCATCGGCTCGCTGCCATCGACCGTGTAATGCAATGTTGCCCCTTCGGTTGTGGTGGAGACGATGACCCGATTCCCTTCTCGCACTGTTAAGATGGGGGTGGAGACCTGTTGTGCCAACGTGCCTTGAACCGTCGCCGTACGTGTCTCAATACTCGCACCATCCTTCAGCGTCTCAAGAAGGAGCAAATAGTATCCGCTCTCCTCAGGTGCCCAGGCTTTCTCGCCCGCTTGCGTGTCGGTATGCCACAACTCACCATTGATGGTTATGCGGACCGTATCACCGCCAGCCCAAGCCGGATTATACGGAAGCGCCGACACCTCCGAGGCCCCAATCACGCGCGAAGCGACTGTGGCATCATAGGTAATCGTTGCAGTCTGAATAGAGGTCACCACCGCTTCGATTCCCTCACCCTCCTCCTGCGTCGCCATCAAATCAGCCGTGCAAACCAAGCGGAAACCATCCCACTTTTCCTGACTGGTAGTTGAGATATAATCCCGCGCAGCAGAACGACACCCGTTTGCCGAATCGTGCCAACAACAACCGCGCAAAGCATGTGAAGAACCCGAAGTCGATCCACAAGGATCAATCGCTGCTTCCGTCCCCAGATCATGCTTGAACCAATCTCGGCACCACTCCCACACATTACCGTGCATATCGTAAAGGCCCCATTCATTCGGCTGATAACTGCCGACCGTTGCAGTTCCATTTACCGTTGTAGATGAGGCACTATAACTCTCACCGCCATTATATCGATAGCGACCAACCTCATTGAGATTGGAGCAACTCGTCGTACTCGTCAAGTCCTTACCGCTATTAAGCGCAGTAGTTGTGCCAGCTCGGCAAGCGTATTCCCACTGCGCTTCCGTCGGTAAGGTCCACTGTTCGCAGCCAGTTCTAGCTCGAAGTTTCCCCAAGAAACTCGAGGCATCCACTGCGTCACTGCTCGGCCACTGGGCACCGAGCGACGAGCCGCAAATATCGTTGTATGAGACGCACTCCACTGGCCGCATCGCATAATAGGCATTGTTAGAGAAGTAGCTCGGGCGATTGCCCATCACCAGTTCCCATTGCCGCTGCGTCACCTCAAAGACCCCGATGTAATATGGTTGCGTCAAGGTCACTTGATGCTGCGTTTCATCAGAGTCTCGGCCCAATTCTGTGTCCGGGGACCCCATCATAAAGGTTCCAGGCGTAATCCTGCGCAAAACGAGCTTATTCGTCTTGTATTCCTCTCCCCATCCCTCAGTTGGCATGGCCGCGAGCGGAGTCACCGAATAGGTCGAAGCCTCACTCCCACCGCTCAAATCGATAACGAGGTACGTGGCTTGCGTTTCGCTAACCTCGTCCCCCTCGCTCTCCACCACTTCAACAGTGAAACTCAGTTCGCGTGAGATGAGCGAAGGATAGTCACGCGCCACATCCCAGGTCAGCTGCTGCACGCCGCTCGTTGGCACCGTGAGCGTCAACGCCTCTGCCGACGGCACATAGACCTCCTGCGACACCTGGTCAATCGCGCGGAGGCGGAATGCATAGTCCTGGGGATACTCAGTCAGTAGCCCCTCGTCCTCAAGTGTTACCTCAATATCCACCACACCATTCCACGGGAATCGTTGCTTGGCAACGGCTACGCGCAGGTGAATCTCGTCTCGCTTCTCCCACACGGCATAAAGCGTGACCACACCATCCGCCTCATCAGTCAGGTTACTAACCTCCGCGCCATCGCCATAGACCACTCCACCTGCCGCCGTTAGCGCCCACCCCTTAAAGAGATACTTCGCGCGCGTCAAGCAAGCAAATCGCAAGGTGACCGTCTCCCCATAAGTCGCCGCCGTAGGCTCTATCTCGCCCTCTCCGCCGTTGGCATTATAGGCAATCGTGTAGTGATTGATTTCCCATATCGCATAGAGGGTGACCACGCCCCCTGCTTCTGCCGTCAAATTGCGGACCTCGCCTCCATTCCCATAGGCCACCGCACCCGTCGAGGTGGTAGCCCACCCCTTGAAGGTGTAGCCCTCGCGTGTAAAGGCATTGGCAGAGAGATTAATCGCCTCCCCATAAGTTGCCTGTGTCGCCACCATATCACCTAAACCGCCATTGGCGTTGTAGGCAATCGCATACGGCACGCCCTCCCACACGGCATAAAACGTGACCGTCCCATCGGCAACAGCCGTCAAATTGCGAACCTCGGCTCTGTCTCCATAGACCACCGTTCCCATCGAAGTTGTGGCCCACCCCTTGAAGGTGTAGCCCTCGCGCAAGAAGCCATTCGCGGCCAGGACGACCGCCTGATCATAAGTCGCCGGGGTGGACGCCATCTCGCCCTCTCCGCCATTGGCGTTGTAGGCAATGGCGTAGCGGTTGGCCTCCCACGCGGCGCAGAGGGTGACCGTCCCGTCGGCTTCGGCCGTGAGGTTCGTCACCTCTTCGCCCGGAGCGTAAACCGTCGCGCCGGCGGGTTCCGTCGCCCAGCCGGTGAAGGTATAGCCCTCACGAGTGAAGCCATTGGCGGCCAGGGCAACCGCCTGGTCGTAGGTCGCCGGCGTAGACTCCATCTCACCATCGCCGCCACTGGCATCGTAGGCGATGGTATAGCTGTTGGCCTCCCAAACGGCATAGAGGGAGACCGTCCCATCGGCTTCAGCGGTGAGGTTCGTCACCTCCTCGCCCGGAGCGTAGACTGCCGCGCCGGAGGGCTCGGTTGCCCAGCCGGTGAAGGTGTAGCCCTCGCGAGTGAAGGTGTTTACGGCCAGGGCGATCGCCTGGTCATAGGTCGCCGGCGTGGACGCCATCTCGCCCTCGCCGCCGTTGGCGTTGTAGGCGATGGCGTAGCGGTTGGCCTCCCAGGCGGCGTAGAGGGTAACCGTCCCCTCGGCTTCGGCCGTGAGGTTGGTCACCGCGTCGCCCGGAGCGTAGGCCGCCGCGCCAGAGGGCTCCGTCGCCCAGCCGGTGAAGGTGTAGCCCTCGCGGGAGAAGCCATTGACCGAGAGCGTAATCGACTGGTTGTAAGTCGCCGGCGTATTCGCCAACTCGCCCGTGCCGCCGTTGGCGTTATAAGTAATGGCATAGCGGTTGGCCTCCCAGGCGGCGTAAAGAGTCACCACGCCATCCACTTTGTCTGTCAAATTACGAACCTCGGCTCCATCCTCATAGACCGCCGTACCCGTCGAGGTTGTGGCCCAACCCTTAAAGGTGTAGCCCTCACGGGAGAAACTATTCTCGGTCAAAGCAACCGCTTGGTCATAAGTGGCCGGGGTGCCGGCCATCTCGCCAGTGCCGCCGTTTGCGTTGTAGACAATCGTATAACTATTGGCCTCCGCACGTGTCATTATCAATCTGTGCCATCTTCCATCCACAATCACGGCTTCCCATGCCGCCGCAAATGCCACTGAATAAATGCCTGTCGTGCCCTCAGGGAAAGCGGTATCCTGCGCCTCACACGGACTTCCTAAGAACGTCACAGTTGTCAGAACACTGCAATAAGAGAACGCATAATCGCCGATGGAGGTCACGCCCTCAGGGATCATCACGGTCGTTAGGTTCTCCGTTGACATTCCACTCGGTACCCAAGCGGCCGTTAATACCTTTGGCGCCACCCCAGTGAACGCAAAGGAGCCAATGGAGGTCACGCTCGAGGAAATCGTTACCGAGGTCAAGGAATTGCAAAAGGCGAACGCCCGCTTGCCGACGGAGGTCACGCTCGAGGGAATCTTCACCGAGGTCAACAAATTGCAATCCTCGAACGCCTCGTCGCCAATGGAGGTCATGCCCTCGGGAATCGTCACCGAGGTCAACAAATTGCAATCAAAAAACGCCCGCTCGCCGATGGAGGTCACGCCTTCGGGAATCGTCACAGAGGTCAACGACCAGCAATAGTAGAATGCATCTTTGCCAATGGAGGTTACGCTTGAGGGAATCGTCACCGAAGTCAACGAACCGCAATCCTCGAACGCCCCGTCGCCGATGGAGGTCACACCTTTGGGAATCGTTACCGAGGTCAGTTTCTCTTTTGACATTCCACTTGGCACCCGAGTAGCCGTCAATACCTTTGGTGCCACACCCTTAAACTCAGAGTCGCCAATGGTGGTCACACTCGCAGGAATCGTCACCGAGGTCAGAGAACTGCAATCCTCGAACGCCCTGTCGCCGATGGAGGTCACACCCTCGGGAATCGTCACCGAGGTCAGAGAACGGCAATAGCGGAACGCATAGTCGCCGATGGTGGTCACGCTCGAGGGAATAACATAATCGTCCTTTACGCCAGGGCCTGCAAGAAGCGTTGAGTAATCCTTATTAAACAAGCACCCATCTAATGACGCATACGATGCATTACCCGAACTCACGGTGATAACAAGAGAACTGCAACCCTCGAACGCACGGCCGCCGATGGTGGTCACGCCCTCGGGAATTGTCACCGAGGTCAAAGAACTGCAATCCTCGAACGCCCAATTGCCGATGGAGGTCACACCCTCGGGGATCGTCACAGAGGTCAGAGAACTACAATTGTAGAACGCAGAGTCTCCGATGGAGGTCACACCCTCGGGGATCGTCCACAGAGGTCAGAGAACTAAAATTGTAGAACACAGAGTCTCCGATGGAGGTGACGGGGTAGCCGCCGAGAGTGGAGGGGATGGTGAGGGCGCCGGAGTAGGGGCCCCAGAAGTTTGTGATGGTGGCCTGGCCGTTGGAGACGGAGTAGGTGAAGTCTCCCTCGGTTTCAGCGGGGAGGGGGGCGGTGAGGAGGAGGGTGGCGAGGAGGAGGGCGTGTCGGCGGAGAGCAGCCAGAGAGAAGCAGCGTGCAAAGCGGTTCATCGTGAGCTCCTTTTCGAGGGATGACAAAGGACTAATTGAAACAGCGTGAATATTCTACCCCCCCCCCGTGCCAATAAGTCAAGGGCTTTTTTGCGTTTGCGGTTTGAGCCGCGTGAACGGTGAACCGTGAGCGGTGAACGGTGAGGATGGCCCTCCGGGCCGAGAGGTGCGCCGCCCGTTCTGAGGGGCCGCGTCCTCGCGGCCTATTATATAAAGTGTACGCGCGCGCACGCGCGAGGCCAATGTATCCCCCACCCGCCCCGGGTCCGGGGTCAACCCGGGCCTACCTCGAGGCCAACCCGGGGCGGATAAAAATGTAAAGCAGCCCGGGGCGAACTAATAAGCCCCCGTCTTATTGGTCATAAGCCCCCGTCTTATTGGTCATAAGCCCCCGTCTTATTGGTCATAAGGCCCCGTCTTATTCATTCACCCCGCCCCAAGTTCGAATTGACCCCGGGGCGAGGCGACCTATTAAGTGCACCACTTATTGGAATTAAGAGGGCCTCTTAATCATTCCGGCCGCCCCGGGCGGGATGGAGGCCAGGCGCGGCCATTGGAGTGGCTGGGGGTATCAGGCCGCGGAGGCCGAAAAGGCGCGGGGAAATGTGTTATACTGGAGGCGTTATTTGCGAATTAAAGGAGCCTCGGAGAGGCAGAGAAGGAGTTGATGATGAATAGCGATCAGATTAAGGCCGGGTATCAGCGGGCGCCGCACCGTTCGTTGTTGATGGCAACGGGGGTGAAGCGCGCGGATATGGGCAAGCCCTTTATTGCGGTTTGCTCGTCATATACCGACATTGTGCCGGGCCATTGCCACCTGCGCGCGGTCAATGAGTTGGTCAAGGAGGCGATTCGCGAGGCGGGCGGCGTGCCCTTTGAGTTCGATACGATTGCGGTCTGCGATGGCATTGCGATGGGCCATCAGGGGATGAAGATGAGTTTGCCCAGCCGCGAGTTGATTGCCGACTCGGTGGAGACGATGTTGCGCGCGCACTGCTTTGATGGTGTGATCTGCATTCCGAATTGCGACAAGATTGTCCCGGGGATGATTTTGGCCGCCTTGCGTGTGAATATTCCCACGCTCTTTGTCTCGGGCGGGCCGATGTTGCCGGGCAAGCACCCGCTCACCGGGAAGGATTCGGACCTGAATACGGTCTTTGAGGCGGTGGCCGAATACAAGAACGAGAAGATTACCGCCGAGCAGTTGGCGGCGATTGAGGAGAGCTCTTGCCCCGGATGTGGCTCGTGCTCGGGGATGTTCACGGCCAACTCGATGAACTGCCTCTGCGAGGCGTTGGGGTTGGCGCTGCCGGGCAATGGCACGATTCCGGCGGTCGATCCTCGGCGGAAGGAGCTCTGGCGCCAGGCCGGCAAGCGCATTGTGGAGCTGACGCGCGAGGGTTCGCTGCGCCCGCGGGACTTGGTGGACCAGGATGGCATCGATAATGCCTTCACGCTGGATATGGCGATGGGGGGCTCCTCGAACACGGTGCTGCATGTGCTCGCCTTCGCGCATGAGGCGGGGGTGGATTACGACCTCAAGCGGATTGATGCCATCTCCAAGCGCACGGCGCACGTCTGCAAGTTGGCGCCCAGCTGCGGTTATCACATGACGGATTTGGACCGCGCCGGCGGCGTGTCGGCCATTCTCCACCGCATTGCCGAGAAGCCCGGGCTCCTGAAGCTGGAGAAGCGAACGGTGAGCGGAAAGACCTTGGGCGAGATTGCCGCCGAGCACCCGGTCTTGGACGAGACGATTATCCGCCCCTACGACAACCCTTACTCCCCGGATGGCGGGCTCTCGGTGCTGCACGGCAACCTGGCCGAGCAGGGGGCGATTGTCAAGCGCGCGGGCGTCTATGCCTCGATGCTCGACTTCACGGGCAAGGCCATCTGCTTCAACTCCCAGGAGGAGGCCTGCGAGGGCATCCTGGCCGGGAAGGTGCAGGCCGGGCACGTGGTGGTCATCCGTGGCGAAGGCCCCAAAGGCGGCCCTGGGATGCAGGAGATGCTTGCCCCGACGGCCTACATTATCGGGGCCGGATTGGGCGAAAAGGTGGCGCTGATTACCGATGGGCGCTTCTCTGGGGCCACGCACGGTGCGTGCATTGGCCACGTTTCGCCGGAAGCGGCCGAAGGCGGCTTGATTGGCTTGGTGCAGGATGGCGATACCATCCACATTGATATTCCGCACAATAGCCTCTCGGTGGCCTTGAGCGAGGCGGAGATTGCCGCGCGCCGTGCTGCTGCGCAGCCTTGGCCCGAACGCCCGGTGACGGGGTGGTTGCGGCGCTATGCCAAGCTCGTTGGCAACGCTTCCACGGGCGCGACGCTGCAATAGGACGCCGGAAGGAGTCGACAGAGAACAGTCGACAGTTTGCGCGTACCGCGACGGATAGGCCGGGGGCTCCACCATCTTGCCTGCAACGGCTCGTTGCGTTCATGCGTGACAGAGGATGATGGCCAGGTGAAAGAAGTGGAAGAGTTTGCCCGTCGCGGCACGCGCCCTGTCGACTGTCGACTGATGACAGTTCACTGCGAGCACCGCGAGCAAAAGGAAGGACGCGTATGCGGATTTTGATGGTTGGCGATATTGTCGGCTCGCCTGGGCGGACGTGTTTTAAGCGCGTGGCCCAGGCGCTCTTGGCTTCGGGCGAGGTGCACGGGATTATCGCGAATGCGGAGAATGCGGCGGCGGGGAATGGGCTGACCTTGGCCTTGGCGCGCGAGTTGCTGGAGGCCGGGGCCACGCTGATTACGCTGGGCGACCACACCTGGGGGCAGAAGGGCTTTGAGGCCGAGATTGGCCAAGAGAAGCGGATTGTCCGCCCGGCGAACTATCCCGAGGGGGTGCCCGGGGCAATGACGGCGGTGGCGGAGACGGCGTTGGGGCCGATTGGCGTGGTGCAGGTGCTCGGGCAGGTCTTTATGGCCTCGTGCGACAATCCCTTCCACGCGGTCAACCGAGCGCTGAAGCAACTGCCGGCGAATATCCCGGTCTTTGTGGATGTGCACGCCGAGGCGACCTCCGAGAAGATTGCCCTGGGCTACTGGCTCGATGGGCGCGTGACGGCGGTCTGCGGCACGCATACCCATGTGCAGACGAGTGATGCGACGCTCCTGCCCGGTGGCACGGCCTATATCACGGATTTGGGGATGACCGGCCCGGTGACTTCGGTGATTGGGCGCGAAATTGCACCGGTGCTGAAGAAGTTTACCACCGGGATCTCGGCGCGCTTTGAGGTGGCCGGGGGCGCGTTGAAGCTCGAGGGGGCCATCATCGAGGTGCCGAACGGCAAGCGTCTGCCCACCGCCATTCGTTCAGTCCGCTACACCTTTGATAACTGATTTCTCCGTGCGCGAACCGGCCGCCTCCGCCCCAACGCCTTCCGCCAAGCAGTTGGCGGAAGCCTTGCGTACAACGCCCGATTGGGCGCTGGAGGCAATGGCCGCTACCTTGCGTGGGGCGGACTTTATGGCGAAGGACTTCGCCGCTGCGATTGAGGCTGAGCGCAATCAGCGGCTCTTTGCAGCGAACGAGGGGGAAGAGACGTGGTATGCGCATTATCCCTTCGTGCAGCGGGCGAAGGCGCGCGACTTGACCTTGCCGGGCACCTGGGTGCCGGTCGAGGCCAAGACGGTAGAGGCCGTCTTCCAGCAGGGTGGGGACCTCTCGCGCGTCTTTGCGCGGTATGAGCCGCGCGCGGGGCAGGTGAAGATGGCCCTGGCGGTGGCCGAGGCGCTAAATTGCCATCAGCATCTCTTGGCGGAAGCCGGGACTGGCGTGGGCAAGAGCTTGGCCTACTTGGTGCCGTGCGCGCTGTGGGCGTGCCAGAATAATCTGCCGATTGTGATTTCCACGAACACACGCAATCTGCAGACGCAACTGTTGGCGAAGGACTTGCCGTTGGTGCAGCGGATTGTGGCTACGCATCTGCCCGAGGGGGTGGCGTTGCGGGCAGTGGTGCTCAAGGGGCGGGCGAACTACCTTTGCCTGAAGCGCTTTGGAGCGTGCCTCGCGGGCGGCTTTGAGCGCTTCAACACGGCCGAAGCGGTGCAATTTGCCGAGTTGGTGGCCTGGGCAGCCCGAACGCAGGATGGGGACTTGGATAGTTTCCGGCCGATTTATGCGCAGGGCGACATGACCTTTGTGCGGAGTTTTGGGTGCCGGGCGGATGAATGCACCGGTAGCAAGTGCCCGCACTACCGCCGCTGTTTCTTGATGCAGGCGCGCCAAGCGGCCCTGCAGGCGCACCTGGTCATTGCCAATCACGCGCTGGTCTTTGCCGAGTTGAGCAAACCTGGAACGCTCCTGCCGCCGCACGCCCAGATTGTCTTTGACGAAGCACACAATCTGGAGAACGCGGCCACGCAATTCCTCTCGGCTGAACTCTCGGCCCACACGCTTTACGACCTTTGCCAACGCTTTGCGCCCAGTAAGGGCCGCGAGGCCGGGAGTCTCTATCAGCAGCTGCGCAAGGACTTTATCGAGGACGAACTCAACACGCCTGCGCGGAAGGTGGAGTTGACCGCTCACCTGGCCGAATTGCGCAAGTGTGGCGTGGAGCTCTCCAAGGTGGGCGCCGAACTCTTCGAGAGCCTCTGCGAGGTGATGGCCGGCACGCCTGAGAGTGCCGTGCGCTATCGCGCTGTGCCGGATAAGAGCCTGCCGCCGCTACCAGATGGGTCGGCGCAATTCCGCCGCGAAATCTGCCTAAATGGGCGCGTCTTCCAACCGGCTGAGACGGTGATGGACGAGCGGGCGCTGTGTGAGCGCGTGACGGCAATCAAGCGATGCCTGGGGGAGACCGCGCGTCAGCTTGACAGCTTTCTCGCCGAAATCTCCCAGACGGTTCAGCCAGCGGGCGACCGCGAGAACCGGTGGGAGGATCTGGAAGCGGCGATCGAGAACGCCAAAGGCTCGCTGGCCGAGTTCGGCAATATTCTTGAAGCGATTGTGCAGGGACAAGACAGTGGCATGGTCTATTGGATGAGCCGCTCATCCACGCACGAAAAGATGGTCTCTCTGACCGCAGCACCGCTGGACATTGCCCGGCAGTTGGAGAAGTTGCTCTATGCCTCCAAGCAGACGCTCGTCTTCTCCTCGGCCACGCTCCGCATTCACAACACCTTTGAGTACCTTCGCCGCCGCCTGGGACTGAACTTCATTGAGCCGCAGACGCGGGTGCGCGAGTTCGTGGCCGAGAGTCCCTTCGATTATCCTCAACAGTGCTGTGTGGCGGTGCCGGACTTCCTGCCGGAGGTTATCCACGGCGAAGCCTATGCCCTTGAGTTCTCTCGCTTGATGTATCAACTCTTCGTGGCGGCCCAGGGGCGGTCCCTGGCGCTCTTTACCTCCTACGAGATGATGAGTGCGTGCGCCAAGCTGCTGGAGCCGCACTTGAAGGCTAAGGGCATCGACCTGTTGGTTCAGTCGCCCAGCCTCGGACGCGATGCAATGACTGAGGCCTTTCGGGCGCAATCCCGGCCGACCGTTCTCTTCGGCACGCAGAGCTTCTGGGAGGGCGTGGATGTGGTGGGCGATGCGCTCAGTTGCGTGGTCATCGCGCGCCTGCCCTTCGAGAGCGTGGCCGATCCGCTCCTCAAAGCGCGCTGCGAGAAGATTGAGAGCGAGGGCCGATCCTCCTTCATCGAGCTCTCGGTGCCGCAGGCGGTTATCCGCTTCCGCCAGGGCTTTGGACGCCTTATTCGCAGCCGCTCCGATCGCGGCATGGTGGTGGTGGCCGATTCGCGCATCGTGCGCAAAAACTACGGCCGCAGTTTCGCAGACTCGCTTCCCGCCCCCGTTGAGGTCTTTATGACGCGCGCTCAGGTGGTGGGGCGCTTTCGGAAGCTTCTGGGGTCTCAGTCGCCCCGCCGCGAAGTTTAAGGAGAATCCAGCTGGCAATCATCGCAACGGCCACCGCCGTCGTGCGGTTGACCCACGGTGCGGCCTCGGGGAAGCGCTCCAGGAATTGCGCGAGTACGCCGCCGGCCAGGGCGAAGGCGCCCATCACCGTGAAGGCGCAGAGGGCAAAGAGCGCGCCGAGCAGGAAGAGGCCGGCGCGGCGGTTGCGGCAACCCTCCGGCAGAAAACGCGGCAGGAAGGCAATAAAGAAGAGGATGACCTTGGGGTTTGAGAGGTTGAGGAGGATCCCTTTGAGGTAGAAGCTTGCGAGCGTCCCGGCTTCGGCCTGTGCGCTGGCCAAGCCGCTCCCCCACATCTGCCACGCCACATAGAAGAGGTAGCCGGCGCCGAGTGCCGAGATGAGCGTGCCTGCGCGCGGAAAGCGGTTGAGCACCTCGGCCACGCCCAGGACCGCCAGGGTAATATGAACACAAAGCCCGGAGATGAGCCCCAGGGTGACCGCCATCCCAGCCGGAAAGCCATACGCGGCCGACTGCGTCAGCACGAAACAGTTGTCCGGCCCCGGCGCCAAGGCCAAGAGCAACGAGGCAAGGAGGTAAGCGAAGAGTCTCATCGGGCGGAACGCTTGAAGTGGGCGTTGAACCAATCGGCCACAACATCGCGCGGCAGCCCCATCACGTTGGTATAGGAGCCCACGCGCTCGGCGATGAGCAGTTCGCCCAGGGCATTAATGTCGTAAGCGCCGGCACGGTCGAAGGGCTGGACGCGGTCGAGATACTCCTGCGCCACCAGTGCACCATAATCCTTGAAGCGTAATGAGGTGACCTCAATCCGCAGACTGGGCTCCAAGGCGTGCGGTGTCATCAGCGCCACGGCGGTGTAGACGGTCTGGCGCTTGCCGGCATAGGATAAAAGCCAGGCCTGCGCTTGGGCATAATCCTTGGGCTTGCCGAGGATTTGCCCCTGAAAGGCAACCACGGTGTCTGCCGCAATGATGGCCGCACCAGGATAGCGCTTGCGCACGGAGAGGGCCTTCTGCCGCGCATTCTCGCCGACAGTCGCGGCTGGGTCATCGGCAATTGCGTGCTCGGCACAGTGCGGCAGGTGCACCTCGAAGGGGATTCCCAAATCGCGCAAAATCAACGCCCGGCGTGGCGAGGCGGAGGCCAAAATCAACCGCGTACCGCCGGTGGCTGGAGGGGTGGGGTGGGGCGCGGGCATGAAGGTCCTTTCGGCGACTTAGGCGCGCAGGGCGCCAATTGCCTCGTCCATCCGCTCAAGAGCCCGCCGCAGGGTGTCGCGCTGCGTGGCGATGTTTAGGCGAATCCACCCCGGTGCGCCAAAGATGGCACCCTCGTGAATGGCCACGCCGTAGCGCAGGAAGTGGGACTTGAGGGTCTCTCCAGGCTTGAGTTTGGGCAAGAGCGAGGTGCCATCGAGGAAGGCCAGGTAGGTGGCGTCAAGGCGGCAGAGGGGGAGCTTCCACTGGGCGGCGGCGGCCTCGAGGAGCGCGCGGTTCTTGCGCAGATAGGCCAACATCCCCAGGCGCCACGGCTCGCCATAGCGATAGGCCGCCTCGGCACCGACCCAGCCAAAGAGATTGACAGCCGGGACAATCTGGTCGTAATCGCGCGTGAAGTGGGCGCGCAATTGCGGATCGGGGATAATGGCGAAGGCGCAGCCCAGACCAGGGATATTGAAGGTCTTGCTCGGGGCAACAAAGGCCATCAGGCGGTTGAGCTCGGCATCGTCCTCGGCCAGAGCCATCATCGGCGTGTAGGTGTAGGGCGCGTCGAGGACCAAGCCACCGTGGATTTCGTCGGAGGCGACCAGAAGGTCGTTCTGCTTGGCCACATCCAGCACGGCGCGCAGTTCTTCGGGCGACCAGAGGTGCCCGAGCGGGTTCTCTGGATTGCAGAAGAGCCAACCGCCGGCACCGGCGGCCTGGGCCGGATCGAAGTTTGCTAAGGGCGCACCCTGGAAGGCCAGGTCAATCCGCCGTTCGCGGACATGCTGGAGCTCGGCGGCAGACATAAAGTGGTGGTAGACCGGCTCGCCAATCAGCACATCACTCCGTTCTGGACGGAGCTCGCGCAAGAGTTTGCAGAAGAGATTGAGCGAGGTGACCACGCCCGGCTGGGGCACCACCCACGCGGGATCAATCTCCCAGTGGTAGTGCTCGCGGTGGTAGGCAACCATCGCCTCGATGGCCGCCTCGGAGTCGCGGGCATAGCCATAGCAGCCCTCCTGCGCGCGGCGGGTCAGCGCCTGCACCACCTCGTCGCAGGCACGGAAGTCCATATCGGCAATCCACAGGGGGATGACCTCCGGGCCGTACTGGGTCCACTTAATACTATCGCTCTGGGCGCGATCGAGGGGGGTATCAAAAAAGGCTTCGTCGTAACGCATTCCATTCTCCAACGATTAATCAGGCAGGTTGGCCATCTGTTTTGCAAAGTCGTCCCCGCGCGCGCCCATCCCGGGATACTGATCGAAAGAGGCGGCACCGGGGGAGAGGAGGATTGTCTCGCCCGGCTGTGCCTCGGCGAAGGCCCGTGCCACGGCGGTGGCCATATCGCCACACTTTTCGCATGGCAGAATCGGCCGCCAGGCTGCCTCCAAGGCATCTTGCGCTTGGCCGATGAGGTAGGCCTTAAGGGCGCAATCCTCGAGTTCTTCATCTAGGAAGTCGAGGTCGTCCTCCTTCAAGAGCCCGCCGGCAATCAGGCGAACCCCTTGGCCAACCATCTTAAGGGCGGCTTGGGTGGCGGTCAGGCTGGTGGCCTTGGAGTCGTCAATAAAGGTGACACCGCGCTTTTGGCCCAGGCGCTGGAAGCGGTGTGGCAGGGGCTGGTAGGCGGCAAATCCGGCGGCAATCTGCTCGGGCGTCAACCCGAGTTGAGCCAACATTCCAGCAATGAGCGAAGCGGCCTGCCCCAAGATGGGGTTGTCAAAGACCCCCGAGAGGGCAATCTTGGTCTCCCCGTGAACGATGGTTCCGCGCGTGTAGCGCCAATCCACCCAGGCCTCTCGCCCGAAGCGCAGGAGCGGCACGCCAGGCGGAATCCCTAAGGGCGAGAGGCCCCACGGCAGGAACGCCGCCACGCTCGGCCCGGGCCGCATCGCCTGAAAGATCTTCCGCTTGAGGGCGGTATAGGCCTCCATCGTGCCGTGACGATCCAGATGGTCGGGCTGGATATTCAGAATGGCGGCGATGCGCGGGGAGAAGGTGCGGGTGTGCTCAAGCTGGAAGGAGGAGACCTCCGTGACGGCAATAATGCCCGCCCCAAAGTCCGGGCACTCCAAGAGCCGCTCGCAGAGGGGAATCCCATAATTCCCGGCAGTGACAGCCGGCCGCCCGGCCAGGTTTAGCGTGTCGGTCAGGCACTTGATGACCGAGCTCTTCCCCTTGCTTCCCGTGACGGCAATGGTCTCGCCACGCCAGTAGACCGAGGCCAACTCCAGCTCGGAGATAATGGCCAGACCGCGATCGCGCGCCGTGATGAGCCAAGGGTGGGTTAGGGGAATGGAGGGCGAGACGATGACCAGGTCAAAGTTCCCATCGGGCAGGTGCTCGCGCTGGGCACGGATGCAAGAGATTCCCTCCGAGCCGAAGGCGGCCAGGGCCTCGGGCTTCCAGTTCTCGTCGGCCACAGCGGCGCGCCCGTGCAGTTCCAAGATGACGCGGGCGGCGGCCAGGCCGCTTCGGCCGGCACCGAGGATCAGGGCATTGCGTCTATCGTATCGGGCCATCAGCGGCCTCCTTTCTCACTTGAGCCCGGCAGCGGCGGCCGTGCGGTCAAACTCGGCCTGGGCGCCCTTGTCGAGCGAGTCATACTGCTTCTTGGCTTCGGCCAGGGCCACACGGGCCAGGTCGGGCAACTGATTAGCCAGGTGAATCCGCGCCTGAGTGATGAGGAAACGCGGGTCCTTTGGCTGACCTTCGCGGAGCTGGGCATCGAGGGCGAAGGCGGCATCGAGCTCGCTCTGCGCTTCGCCCAAGCGCCCGAGTTCTAGGAGGGCGGCGGCGGCGGTTTCGCGGGCGACGGCCAGTTTGGGGGCCAACTCCGCCGCGCGTTGGGCGGCCGAGAGAGCGGCGGCCCACTTGCCCAGCCGGCGATAGGTCTCGGCCAGATCGTTAAAGGCCTCGGGGAGCGGCCGTTCGGCCTCGGGGGCAGTGGCCAGGGTGAGATAACTCTCAGCGCGCTTGAGGTCACCCTCGCCCAACGCCAAAGCGCCCATCACATAGTTAGCCAAAGGCATGGTGCGATCCTGATAGAGGAACTTGCGCGCGTGCTGCTCGGCGGAAGCCTTGTCGTTCAAGCGAATATCAATGGCCAGGACCGTTTCGCGCAGGGTGTAGACCTCCGGCTTGAGGGCGAGGGCGCGGAGGTAGGCAGCGCGGGCCTTGGGCAGGGCGCCATCGCGTTCGGCCAACTGCGCCAGGATAATCTGCACAAAGTAGTTATCCTCGGTGCCGGCAGCGGTGATGAGCTTGGGGAGCGTGTTGGCGCGCAAGGCCTCAACCTCGTCCGATTGCATCTGCAAGGTGGCGAGCATCGCCAGCGCGTCGGCGTGCTTGGGATAGCGCGCCAGGAAGGCCTCCAAGGCAATTCGCGAGCCCACGGCATCGCCGGCGGAGGCCAGGTAGAGGGCGCGCTCGTAGGCCAGTTCCTCCTGCCCCCCAACCGCTTCGGCCTGCTCCAAGAGCGTCTTTGCCTCGGCCAGATTCCCCTCTAGGATGGTCATCCGCAGGAGTTGACGGAGGTATTCCAGGCTCTTATGCGGGCTGGTGGAGTGGGTGAGGAGCTCCTTATAGCGGGCGATCGCCTCCTGCCGCTTGCCGGGGGTGAGGGTATAAAGGGCGGCGACGGCCCCCTGCAACCCCACACGCGTCTCGTCATCAAGCATCTCCATCGCCAGGTCCAGACCGCTCAGGGCCGCGCCGGTCTGCCCACTCATCGCCCAGTTCCCGGCCAGCGCGCTGATGAGTTGGGGCGAGCGGATATAGCCATAGGTGCGCGCCAGGGCCCAGAGCTTATACTTTCGGCCGCTCAACTTCTTGAGCAGGGCGTTAAGCTCCTTCTCGCACCACACCTTCATCTCGGGGTGCAGCCCGCCATTGACCAACTCAAAGATGTTGAAGAGGGCCGAAACATTCTCCGGATCCCAGACGTAGACTGCGCGGAAGCGGGCGTAGGCCTCTTCGGTCTTACCGGCGGCGGCCAGGAAGAAGGCGGTGTTATTGGCCACAAAGCCGGCTTGCCGGCGGGCGTAGCGGGCGAAGTCGGCTATTGGCCCAGGCAGTCCTTCCAGCGCTTCGTTGGAGAGATCGCCCAGCGGCTCGGTCACCTCGGCGAGCGTGACCGGCTGCGCGAGCGCTTGGGCCTGCGCCTCACGCGTGGCCGCCCCGGCATAGGTCCAGCGACGGGGGAGGGGAAGGCGGTCGCCCGTGAACCAGAGGTCGGGCAAGGAGAGGGTGGCAAAGCGCGTTTCACTGCCGCTATCGGCGCGAATCCAATCCTGTATAAAGGGAATCATCCCGATGTCCAGGGCGCGATCGAGCCGCTCGCGTAGGTCCGGTTTCTCGGCAAAGGAGGGGGACTCGGCCAGGGCCTGACGCAGTTTGGCCATCGCCTGTGGCTGGTTATCCTGCGCGAGCGAGAAGAGGACAACCGGCTTCGCCGCCTCGGCAATCGCCACCGCCAGGTGCGGATCAAGACCCCCATCGCCCAGCAACCACGCCTCCGGTCCCTCACATTCGGCCAGGACCGCCTTGGCTATCTCGTCAGGCAACTGCGCCACCTTTCGTGCGGCAAGCGCTTCGCGTTCGGCCATCACCATCATCACGCCTAACGCAACCACAAGCCCCAGGCGAACACCCCAAGCCAGGATGCCCCCCAAGGGCCGCACGCCCCGCCGCTCCTCGGCAGCCTCCGGCGGCACCTTGACACGAATGAGCAACACCGAAGCCCCCATCAAGAAGGCCACGGCAAAGGCCGTCATCGCCGCAAGTGCCACCGGTTGCGCCTCATGCCACTGACGGGCCAAAGTGACCGGCGCCACGCTAATCGGTAAGCACGCGCAAAGGGTCAACACCGCCGCCGAAAGATAGGTCCCCAACCCCGCCAAAGTCCGCCGATTTGCGCCAATCTCCCGCCCCATCAGCACGCACAGGGCAAAGGGCACCACGCCAAAGAGCCCCACCAACAGCCACCCTTCGCGCAAATACTCCAGCACGCCAGCCACGCGCATCTGCGCAAAGGCCCAACCGCACCCCCAAATCTCGCCCCCTTGCGCCACCGCTGGTCCAATCGCTGCCGCCAACCCCACGACCGCGCCCGCCACCGCCGGCACAATCCACGCGCGCACCAATTGCTTCGATTGCGGCTTCTCATTTCCACACCACCATCCCACGGCCGTCGCGAGCAGCACGAAGGGCGCAGCCAACAGGAGCCAGGGCGCCTCGACGGCAATCAGTCCTGCGAGGAAGGCCGCCAAGGCCATCGCCCCGGTTTTGCCCGTCCGGGCGGTCCACGCCACCGCCTCGGCCGTTATCAGCAGAAGCAACAGATCAAAGAGTTGCCACTGGCAGTGACCAGAGGCTAGCACGATGGGGCCAGAGAGCACCATTGCCAATCCGGCAAAGGCGGTCCCAACATTGGCCGCCGGCGCCACGGCAAATTGCGAACGCGGCTCACTGACCATCAAGGTGAAGTAGGCCCGGACCAACCGGCAGAGGAGCCAGACGCACGCGCCGGCACAGAGCACGGTCAGCCCATTGAGCACGCTCACCCCCCAAGCCGTCGGCACCACAGCCGCAACCGCCCGCAGGAGGGGCGAGACCAACGGATGGGCCTCAAGGCCGCCCCACGCGCCCCACACGCCCACCAACTTTGCCGTCCACGCGGCACTCTCCCCGGGGTAGAGCCCAGGCGAGCGCGTCAACCAAAAGAGTCCCACCGCGAGCGCGCCCCAAAAGCCCGGCCGCCCCAAGAGCGCCTTCACGTCTTCTTTATTTGCCATGCTTATCCTTCTTCAACAGGGCTCTCAGGGCGCTGCCATGTGCCCTCGGAACAGTGAAAATCGGCCTCTCCGGCGCGGATGTCGTCATTCGTCCCCGGCTGCTTATCCGGTCCGCAGGAGAAGAGGGTGGGGACCTCAAAGGGCGAAAGCGGCATTTGGTAGACGTAGGGCGTGCCCCAGGGGTCTTTATAGGCCCAGTTGATGTAAGGCCCCTTCCAGCCGGGCGTTTGATAGTCCTTGGCCAGGGCAAAGAGCCCCAACCGCTGCTGCGGCCACGAGCCGGTATGCACGCGAAAGAGGGTCATCGCTTCGGCCAGACGCGCCACGCTCCGCCGCGCGCGAAGCTGGTTGAGCGGGGTGGTCTTGACCATCGTCTGCACCGGCCGCTTCATCGTGCCCACCAACCCGCCGCCCACCAAGAGGAGGACCGCCAACAGCGCTACGACCACCTTCGGCGAGCGAAGCGCCTTGGTATCCAGCCGCGTCCCCATCATCAACCGCTCCTGCTCGGCCTTCCGGCGGATAGCTTCAATTTTGCGCTTGGCCTCGCGCCGCTCCTCGCGGTTGCGCCAACGCACCCCGTGAGCCACCGACTTATCGCGCGTGACCTTGACGCCCTTGGGCGGTTTGGAGAGGGTAACGCTCATAGCTTCTCCTAGAAGAGCGAGCCTTGCGCGGCCGCCGGCTTGATGCCTAGGCGCTCGTAGGCCCGGGGCAAGGCCACGCGCCCCTTCGGCGTGCGGTCGATGTAACCCTCTTGAATGAGATAGGGCTCGTAGACCTCTTCAACGGTGTCGGCCTCTTCGCCCACCGCCACGGCCACCGTCCCCAGTCCCACCGGTCCGCCCGAAAACTTCACCACAATCGCCTCCAAGATGCGGATGTCCATCTCGTCGAGCCCTTGCGGATCAATCTCCAGCAGCGAGAGCGCCTGGTCGGCAATCGCCCCGGTGATAAAGTTATCCGCCCGCACCTGCGCGTAGTCCCGCACCCGCCGCAAGAGATTATTGGCAATACGCGGCGTACCGCGACTCCGCCGCGCCACCTCCAGCGCCCCCGCCTCGTCAATCCCCACGTTCAACTTGCTGGCACTGCGCGCGACAATCTTCGCCAGCTCCGCGTGCGAGTAGTAGTCCAACCGGTTCTGCAACCCAAAGCGCGAGCGCAAGGGCGCGGAAATCAGCCCACTGCGCGTCGTTGCCCCCACCAGCGTAAAGCGCGGCAACTCCAAGCGCACGCTCCGCGCATTCGGCCCCTGGTCAATCATAATGTCAATGACAAAGTCCTCCATCGCCGAGTAGAGGTACTCCTCAACCGTCCGCTGCATCCGGTGAATCTCGTCGATGAAGACCAAGTCTCCCGGCTCGAGCGAGGTCAACAGCCCCGCCAAGTCCGAGGGCTTATCAATCACCGGCCCACTCGTCGCCTTCACGTGCACCCCCATCGCCTCGGCCAAGATATAAGCCAGCGTCGTCTTCCCCAAGCCAGGCGGACCCGACAGCAGCACATGATCCAACTGCTCTCCGCGCCCCTTCGCCGCCTCAACCGCCAACATCAGCCGGTCGCGCACCTTCTGCTGCCCCAAAAAGTCGTCAAATCGCGTCGGCCGCAACCGATTGTCGAATGACGCATTCCGCTGATTCATCTCTTCCGATGGCCTGCTCGTATCCATACCTATAATATAACACACTCCGCCCAACCGTGCTTGACGGGCTGCGTGAGGTGGCACCTTTGCTTCGGCGGAGGGCGGTTGTGCGCGGGACTGTTTTAGCGGAGGAAGCCGAGGGTGTAGACGAGCGGCCGAAGGCGGTTGGAGAGGGCCTTGAAGGCGGCCTGAAACTCGGCGTAGCGTTTGGGGAGGAGAAGTTGCGCAAGGGGTTTGATTTGGTACCACCCCGCATCCCACCGCAAGAGTTGTAGTTCGGGCCGTTCGGCGGCGAAGCGGGCGCGATAGGTATAGCTGGCGATCGCAATCTCTCGCGCTAGACGCAGGACCTCACGCCCCTCGGGGCTGAAGTGTGCGGACCACTCGGCCAGATGGGCCGCCACAAAGCGCTCGCAATCGGTCCGCACTGCCTGCCACGTCTCCACCAATCCCGCCCGGTCCGCCGCCGCTTCCACCGCCTCGCGCTCCACCCAGAACCATTCGTTGCGAATCTCCCACAACTTTCCCTTGTAGTCCACCTGCCCCAAGGAGGACTGCTGGCCCGAGGGGTGGAAGAGCGCGAAGAGCACGCTATCGGCCTCAAAGCCCGCGTAATCTGGATGCGCCGTATCTGGCACGCAGTATTCGTCCTTCGCGTTCGTCCAGTTCTGCTCGATTAACTTTCGGGCTGTGAACATCGCCGTCACGCGTAGAAAGTTAGCGGGAAGGACCGAGGTCCCATTGGCGGTTGAACAGGTAGAGGAAAAGAGACTGACGCATACGCCATTATTATAGACGGCATTAGCTGCGCAAACATAGTAACCCAAGGCCCCAGGAATGAGCTTACCTCGTCCTTCCTGCTTCCATCTGACTGCAGTGGTAAACTGTGGCGCGTCGGCAACTTTGGTCTTGCCAAGAGGTTCGCGGCACCACTCGTTCCCTGTCATTTGCCCATCCATATTGTAAATGCACTTCTCGCCCATTGCGAGGAGGTGGCCGTTCTCTTCTGTTATTAAGGTATGTGGGAAGTCGTGTTGGACGGTTTCGCCTGGGGTCCAGAGGGTGAAGTGGATGCCCCAGTTGGCGGCAACATCGGCAAAGTGGCCGGCGTTGAAGAGGATGCCGCGGCGATAGGCGAAGTCGGTAAAGAAGTATTTGCGTAGATGGCGGTGCTGGGAACCGGTGAGGTAGACGGGGTTACAGAAGAGGGCGAGGTGACAGTGGGTGAGATGGAAGGTGCGTTTGATTTGGCAGATTCGGAAGAGAAATTGGGCGAAGAGTTGCTGAGCGGCAGCGCCGAGGCCTGCTTCTTTCATTTCAAGGTTCGCGGCGGATTGGGCACAGCCGGCCTTGTGGGTGCCGTGTTTGAGGTTGTTGGCAGTGGCGTAAGGGGGATTGATGAAGAAGAGGAGGGGTTTGTTGGCTTTGAGATCGTCGAGGAGCGGGGTGGGGAGGGCGGCGAAGAGATCGTCGATGGGGTCGTTGAGGAAGTCGAAGCGGAACTTGGTGGCCTCGGGGTTGTAGGTTTGGCCGAGGTTGAGTTCGGCGGCTTCGTTGGTGGAGGCGTAGAGGCGGGTGAAACGGAAGTCGCGAGTCAGGTTGCCGGTGCCCCAGGCGCAATCCCAGACCACGAAGCGCTCGCGCCAATCCTCGCCCAGTTCCTCGGCGATGAGGCGGTGGGCGAGGTTGACGAAGGGGGTGGGGGTGTAGAACTCGCCGTTGCGGCGGCGCTTGACATCTTCCAGGAGGCGGTCGTAGATAGCGGTGAAGGCGGCACGCTCGCGGGGGGTGTAGGTGTTGTCGTAGTGCTCGAAGTAGCTTTGCCACCCCTTGGAGTCGATATGCACCTCACGCTCGCCGTAGACGAGGATGCCGGGCTTCTTGGGGTGGAGGTAGGTGTCCTCGCTATTGAGGATGGCGGCAAAGAAGCAGCCGACGAGGTCGTTGGGCGAGAGGGTGGGCTCGCGGAGGACCTTTTGGCAGAAGTAGTCGAAGATCTGCGAGACGTTGGCCGGGGTGGCGCGGACGTGCCGGCGGCGGCCGGTGGCGAGCTCGTGCATCTTGGCAACCACCTCGCCCAGTTCGAAGCGCCGCTCCTCTACGGTGTAGACAAAGACCTCCGGCGCGCAGTGTTCGGCGATGTGCGCGACCATCTCCGGAGCCGAATGCCAAGCCGCACTCGGCGCGAGGCTCCAATCGTTCGCCCAATCAAGGTAGGGCAGAAGGGGGTTGGAGTGGAGGACGAAGCACTCGTTCTTGTCGCCCACGAAGAGGACGGTGGGCATCTCAATGCCGGCCTCCTCAAAGAGCTTGAGGTAGTAGACCACTTGGACGAGGACCTTGGCTCGCTGAAGGGGTTGGGCAAGGGCCTCGTCGAGCTTGTACTCGCACAACAACCGGAAGAAGAAATCGCCGGCATTCAGGTAGCCATCGCACTTGCAGGGGTAGTCAAAAACCGTTCCGCGCGGAAAGAAGAGGAGGATTCCCTGCTCGTAGCCGCGCTGAACCGCCCGCTCGTCCGTCGCCGTAGCTAACGTCGAGAAGAACGCTACGCGCTCCTGTTGTGTCATCTTTCCTTGCCGTGCCATAAAAAGCGTACCTTCCTGTATACGCTTTACACGAGGCCCTAGGAAAGCCTTTACCAAACGCACAAAGAAGGTACGCCGATGTGGCGCACCTTGCCCAGGCTGTTGCTTGGTAAGTGGAGTTTCCTAGGTTCCGTGTAAAGCAACTGCCCTGCAATGATGCAGGTTAAACCCCTGCGGCTAACCCGCAGGATGGCCGCAGTATACCAAAACTCCTCGTCCGCCGCACTTGTTCCGGGGTGGGGGATGGGACCGCGCAAGGTGCACGCCGAGGTGCGCTAGGCCGGATCATCCGGAGATTCCGGAGATTCCGGAGGCGGCCCGCCAATGGGGGCAGGGGGCAAGGCCCCCCGCATGAGCGCGCGACCAACTGCAAGGAGGCTCCGGGCCGAGGCCGAGAATAACCCTGCCCGGACCCGAGGCGAAGGTGGCCCGAGTTCAATTTAAGGTTGGCCCGAGGCGAACCAATAAGACGGGGTCTTGTTTGAAATAAGACGGGGTCTTGTTTGCAATAAGACGGGGTCTTGTTTGCAATAAGACGGGGTCTTGTTTATCTTCCTCGCCCCGATTTAAGGTCAAGGTCGGGCGTGGTGGAGGTCGAGGTCGGGCGTGAAGGAGACTACGGCAGCGGCGAAAGGTTGAAGGGGCTCCGCCTTACCAGGAGAAATGCTTGCCGAGGCTGACACGCTCCTTGCCGCTTTCCGTTCCGCCTGCCCGGCCCAAAAAGCCCCCGCCATCCTCGGAACCGATATTATGCGACACGATTAGTTTTCTCACTTGCTCGGGAGATTGAGCAGGTGACAGGAAGCGAGAACAGCTGTCAGAGCCTATAGAGCGGTGGAATTAGGGGGCTCCTACTGCGCAAGGCGGCATTGCAATGCCAGGGCAATCAGCAGGAAGGAGATGGGAAGCAGGAGAGCGAGAGCGGCGTGTTGAGGCAGGGCATCTATACACGCGACGCCGATGGCGGCTCCGAGGAGGAAGCAGAGGACAATTCCAAGGGTGTGGCTTGCGCGTTGACGAGCGGTGAGATCGCCGTCTCGATGCCAGGCGATGAGCGCTTCAACGGTTGAGCGGAGGTTGCCAGTACACATCGTGGTGGTGAGCGGGTGGCCGTGGACTTTGCGAAAGGCCTGGACTTGCAACGAACAGATGAAGGAGACGGTAATGTTGACCCAGGCATCAGCCTGACCGCGGTCGGCACAGAGGCAAAGGGCAAGAAGCCCGACTTCCAGGAGCAGAACGCCTTGTCGCCAATGGAAGTGGTGCCAACCGTCCCCTACTCTGCGGATCTCTTGGGCCAGAAATACGCCGCCGGCAAAGGCCAAAATTGGCAGGAAGTAGTGAAGGGCTTGCCCCAGATTTCCGTGGGCCAGGTGGAGGCCTAGCAGAACAACATTGCCGGTCTGCGCATTGGCAAAGACGCCACCGTGAACAAGGTAGGTAAAGGCATCCAAAAATCCGCCTGTACAGGCCAAGAGGGCCCCGACCCGAAAGGAATCCGACATTTGCCGTGGTTGTATCATACGCTCACCTTTCTCTGCCTATTACCGCATACAGGGCCACTATCATAGCACACGCGGCCCCGGCGCTCAGCGCGCACTTTAAGCGCCCAGGCCCGAGAGGCGCTCGATGGGCGTGAGGCAGCAGCGGCGAATGGCGGGCGTGCCGGCGTAGAGGTGGACGGCGCGTTTGGTTCGGGTGATAGCGGTGTAGAGGATCTCGCGCGTGAGGAGGGGCGAATCGCCGGTGGGTGGCAGAAGGATGAGTACGTCGGTAAACTCAGAGCCTTGCGCCTTGTGGACGGTGGTGGCATAGGCCATCTCGGTGGCGGAGAGGAAGGCGCGGCGGACGGCACGCGGCCCCGTGGCACCGGGCAGATAGAGGCGGTCGGGCTCGGAGGGCATCACCACGCCCACATCGCCATTGGCCACCCCGAGGGTGTGGTCGTTTTGGGTGATCATCACCGGCTGCGGAGCGGTTACGCCCAAGAGGGCTTTGACGGTTTCGTTCAGCTGTTCGTAGCCGTAGGGACCGTGGTGCAGGGCGCAGAGGAGGCGGCAATCGTTGAGGTACGCCAGGGCCTCTTCGGGGGTACGGGCGGCGGCGAAGGCGGAAAAGCCTTGGCGTAGACGCGCAAAGAAGTCGGGCCACTGGGCCGGCTGGAAGGGCGAAAGACCGGCGAGGTCGTGGTAGTGCAGGAGCTCGGTGGGGGTGGCGAGGAGGTCGAGGGCGGCCTCGGGGTTGCCGGTATTAACGGCTTCGGCCAAGCGGGCAATCTCGCCGCCGGCGGGGAAACGGGTGCTTTGGCGAAGGCGGCAGAGGCTGATGCCCGGCAGACGGCAGAGGTCGCCCAAGACGCGGCCGCGTTCAACGGAGGCGAGCTGGTCGACATCGCCCACCAGGGTCAGACGGCAGCCCTCGGGGAGCGCGTCGAGGAGTTTGGCCATCAGCGGCAGGTCGATCATACTGGCTTCGTCGACAATCAGCCAATCGAGGGGGAGAGGGTTTTCGCGGTTGTGGCAGAAGGTGACGCCGGTGGCGGTGGGTTTGAGAAGGGTGTGGAGGGTCGTTGCCTGGGGGGCTCCCCCACCCTGCAAAGCACCCGCCATCGCCTCGGTCATTCGCGCGGCAGCCTTTCCCGTGGGCGCGGCCAGACCCAGACGCAGGGTCGGCTGTTGCTCGCGAATCCAGGCGACGGCGCGGGCGAGGGTGTGGGTCTTGCCGGTGCCGGGGCCGCCAGTGAGGATGGTAAAGCGGTTGGCGGCGAGGGTGAGGACGGCGGTGCGCTGTTCCGGACGTAGCGATTGGTAGAAGGGCGTCTTGGGCAAGGAGGCGGTGGTTTCGAGGGCTTGGGCGGGGGGCAAGGCGCGCAGGTAATGGCGGAGGGTGCGCTCGTAGAGCCAGTTGCGCCGCGTGTAGAGCAGACCGCGCCGGGCCACGAAGAGGGTGCGGACCTCGCTGGGCTCGGGATCGTCCTCGCCAAGGTTGGTGAGGAGGCCGGGCACGGAGGCCATCCGGTCGCAGTCGGCCGGGAGAATGGGCGCACAGACGTGGCCGTCGGCCAACTCGCGCAGGAGGTCGGCGCACCGGTTGGCGATGGATTCATCTGCGCCGGTCATACGGAGAACCAGGTTGCGAACAGCAGCGATCATAGGGTCTCCTCCAAGCCCAAACAGGCCCCTACCCGATCGAGCAAGGCCGCGCTCGGGCGGTCGGCGAAGATTGGCGCAGCACCGCCGGCGGCAATGCCGCGCAGGAAGATGTAGCGAATGCCGCCAAAGTTGCGCTCCCAGGAGTAGTCTGGGCCGAGGGTTTCTTTGAGGAAGCGGTGGAGGACGGCGGCGTAGAGCAGGTACTGGAAGAAGTAGCCGGCGGAGGCCATCTCCTCGGTGATGCCCGGGGTGTCGAAGTCCTCGCGGCGTTTGCCGAGGCTGTTGGACTTCCAGTCGACCACGTAGTAGTAGCCGTTGTGGCAGAAGATGAGGTCGATAAAGCCTTTGAGCAAGCCCTTTGGGATGGGGCGGTTCCAGCCGCGCATCACCTGCAGGAAGAGCGCCTTATCCGCTTGGCCGGTCCAGGCTTCCTGCGCGGCCGCGGCGATGGCGCGGGTGGTTGCAGCCGCTTGACGCGAAGAGAAGTCGAAGGCCCACTCGCTCAGACGCTCGGCCATCGAGACTTGCCGCAGCGAGAAGGTTTCGCCATCGGGCGCAACGAGGGGAGTGTCGAGCGTACGGCGGAACATCTCCACGAGCAACTGGCGCTCCTGCGCGCGGCGGTCGGGATCCTCGGCCTCTAGACCATAGAGGCGCAAGGCGGAGGTCACGGCATCGGACAAGGCTTCGTCCGACGCATCGAAGGGAAGGCGCTCGAGGATGGCGTGCCAGCAGGTGCCGGTCTTCGCGCCTCCGGCGAGGGAGAAGATGGGGTTAACGGCGTCGAGTGTGAGCGACGAAGCAGTGGCAGTGTCGACATCGCGCGCATCGAGCGTCTCCTCGGAGGCACTTGGCGAGAGGGAGGTGTAACTGCCTTGGGTCGGCAACGCAGAAAAGGCGCGCGGTTGACGGGCGGGCAAGAGGGCGGCTGTTGGGACGGCGGGGGCCACCCACGCTTGCCACTGCGTGGGGTCGGGCTCCAGCTCCGCCTCGGCGAAGGCGGAGTCGCCATCCTGCTGGGCGTTGCGATGCCCATTGGCAACTAATGTGGCAAGCGGCTCTGTCCCCTTCTTGGCAATCACGATGCAGCGTTTAATCGCGCGCGTAAAGGCCACATAGAGCAGGCGGATCTGCTCTTGCGTTGCCTCCGCTTGCGCACATGCTTTGCCGTCATCGTTCTCGGAGGCGAGGAGCGTTGGGGTGCCGTCATCCGCCACCTCGTGATAGAAGTAAGGGGACTTGAGGGGGAGCGTAGTCGGGATGGGGATGATTGTCACCTTGAACTCCAACCCCTTCGAGACGTGCCGCGTCATAATCTTGACGGCATCGCGCTCGCTCTCTAACTGCCGGGCATAGGTCTCGTTGCTCTTCTCTGAGTTCTCCTCGGCGCGCAGGATGCGCGTCTGGAGCCAATCAACCAGCCGTTCGGGGGTGTTGCCAACTTGGGAAAGCGCCGCCCCGAGGAGGTCAACCAGCTGGAGCAAGTCGGCCAAGTTGCGTTCTCCATCGGGTTGCTGCGCCAGCCGTTGGCGAATCTTGCAGAGCGGATGAGCTTCCAATGCGGCATACGCGGCATAGAAGCCGTGCGTTAGCCACTGTTGTGTTAGCGTCGCCAGGAGCTCAATCGCCTCGGCCACCTCAGAATCCTCGGACGTTGCCAGCAATTGATCTGGACGGAACGCGAAGAATGGCGTGGCCAAAGCCGCCCGAATCTGGCGCGCGCCCCCCAAGCCAGCCAATGCCTTGAGGACGCAAAGTAGGTCGAGGGCGATGGCGCTGCCAAAGACATTCCCCGCCTGCTGAAGCACCGCTAGCACGCCCACCGAGCGCAACATCTTGCAGAGTCCATCGGCCATCTTATGCGATGGCACCAAGATGGCAATGTCTTGGGGCTTTACCGCCTCCGGCTGCTCCCGCAGCACTGCGAGTACCTGCTCAACGGTCGCCGCTTGAAGCGTCTCCGAGGCCTTCTTGGTCCAGTAAATGCGGAAGGGCGCGGGGTCTTCTTGCAACACGCCCGGCGTCTGCCCCGGCACCTGTAAGCCCGCCTCCTGACTTCCGGCGCAGAGGTCTTCGGCATAGGCAATCGCCTCATCTCCGAAGGTGTGGGCGCCGGGTTGGTCGCGAAAGAGCTGGTTGACGGCCTTGATTAGGCGCGGCGTGGAGCGGAAGTTGCGGTTGAGGCAATAGGTTTCCCTGGCCACCTCCGGGTGGCGCACGGCTTGACGGTAGGTGTAGATGTCCCCGCCGCGGAAGGCGTAGATGGCTTGCTTGGGATCGCCCACGAAGAAGAGAATGGGCTTAGGATCGGCCGCAGGGTCCAGAAAGACGCGGCGGAAGATGTCGTATTGGACGGGGTCGGTATCCTGAAACTCGTCGACCAGTGCCGCCTTGAACTCCGCGCGCAAGGCGGCGGCCAGGGTCGGCCCCAAAATGGGGTCGCAAAGTGCCTCGCGTACGCTCTTGAGCAAATCGTCGAAGGTCTGCGTCTCACGCGTAGGGCGGGCGGCTTCGTAGGCCTGGACAATCTCGGCCGCCTGACGCAAGAGGGGCGAAGTCTCCCCGTCTTCTAGGTGCCAATCGTGTTTGCCAGAGAGCGCGAGGGTCATCTTTTGCAGTGCGTCTAGGGTAAAGGACGGTGGCTTGGGTTGCACGCGCCACCAATCGCGCACGGCCTGGGTTAGGGTGGCGGCCTTATTATCCTCCAATTCCGCACCGAAGGCACTCCGCGTCTCGAAGGCAAAGCGCGTGAGAATGCGTCGGCAGAAGCCGTGAATGGTGGAGATGGCCGCCTGATCGAAGGTCATCACGGCTAACTCCAGGCGCTTGCTGGCCACCTCTGCCGTCACCCCCCTACCCTCACGCAGGCAGTCGCGCAACTGTTCATATCGCGCCCGGTCTTCCGGTTTCAACTGCTCGCCGTGCCCGGCGAGAAAGGCTGAAAAGTCAACGAGGGCCTTACGCAGGCGGTCGCGAAGCTCCTGAGTGGCGGCCTCGGTGAAGGTCATTACCTGGATTTGCCCCACCAAGAGTCCCAGCTCGACCACCAGACGCAGGTAGATATTCTGAATATTGTAGGTCTTCCCGGTCCCGGCCGAGGCGGCCACGAGATGCGCCCCGGTTAAGTCGAAGGCCGGGTCAAAGATAACCTCATCAAAGGGTTTAGCCATACACGCGCTCGCTTCTACAGATTCGGGGATGGATTGCTACCGCCTGGAGTCAACCGTCCTCCACGGCGGCGGCATTTGTAAGACTTCGTTAAAGTCTGCCTGCGGCTTGTCGTCCTTATAGTTGCGCAAGAGGAGCAAGTTGAAGGGGCAGGGCTTGAGCGCCTGGGCTACGAGGGCTGCGAGCCTCTCCTGGGCGTCGGCTTGCGCCACCGGGGGAAAGACCTGCGCATAATCGCAGTTTAGCCCCATCATCACCGTTGCGAAGTGGTGCCCAGCCGCGTGCCCAGCCAGATGAAAGATCCAGGCCGCGCGCACTTCCGCTTCGTCCACCTTCCTGCGCTGACCAAAGCGGAAGAGGTGCGCCAGTTCCCCCACCCCCGTGGTCGCAAGCGTCACCAATTTCACCTGCCCGGTCACCCTCACCGCCCCTCCCGCAACCGCAACATCTTGCGCGAGGTCAAGGATCTTCCCCGCCTCGGCCCACTGTTGCACCGCCGCTGGCAAGGAAAGGGCCGTGGAATAGGGCTTCCGATCCTTGGCAGAATAGCGCAGCGTCATCTCGGCGTAGTCCGCAAACGATTGCTTTAAGGACTCTTTAATCTCCGTTTCGCCGAGGGAAGAGCCCTCCTCACGCAACCGCGTTACCAGCTTCGACTCCTTCATCAACTTCTCGTGGTTGAGCACATTCTCGCACAAAAGTGAAGTCGATGGCGCAAACTCCAGGGCATCTTCATCTGCCAAGCTATCCCACTCAAGTTTTGGCGCAAAGAGCTTCAATCGCCGCCGAGCAATGGATTGACACGGATGGGCGTAGAAGGCGGCCAAGTCCTCCAAGGGAATCATTCGCTCCTGCCCCGGCGCGAAGACAAAGGGCTCCATCTCCACTCCCGGCGCTTGCTGACATCCGGCGAGAAGCTGCGCGGCAATCTCGCGATTGGCGGCCGAGAAGGAGCGCGGAAGGGGCGCTTCCGTCTGGGGCGCGGGAGCTTGGAAGTAGCGCGGCGAGTGGGCCTGCAGCGGATGCTTGAAGCGCTGATAGGCCACGCCCGTCTCCTTTAACCAGTCCTCGAGGTCCAATAAAAAGACCGAGGCCGGAATCTCCTTAAGGCTCTGCGCATCCAAACCCACATAGCTCAGCCCCAGCTTTTTCCGTGCGCCGAGCACCGCCTTCAAGAAGGCATAGCCCTCCTGTTCGCGGATACTGACCTCAAAGAACGAGGGCTTGCGCCAGACCAAGTCGAAGCTCGGTTTGAAGTCAACCCGAGGGAAGGTGCCGTCATTTAGCCCGCAAATCCAGACAAACTTCGCCGGCACGGCGCTCCCGAGTGTGAGTGGCGCCACCCGCACCGCATCGCCCATCATCGGGTTCCCGCGGGGGCTCCCCTTTATCGCCTGCAGGACCGCCCGGCAAATAACCTCTCCCGAAATCTTCTCAGGCGCACGCTTCGCAACGCGCTGGGCCACCCGCATCGCGTGCGTGGTCGAAATGATGGCGTGGCGGATTGCATTCGCCTCTCCAAGCGCCTCGCCCTCCTCGGCCAAATAGAAGCTCTCCAATGCCTTGAGCAGGGTCTCCTGCCACACGTCGGCCGTGCACTCGCCCCGCAAGGTCTGCCGGAGTCGCTGCAGCGACTCAACGAAGTCCGCCAACTTTCCAACGCTCTGGGCGCGCTCCCCCTCCACCTCCCCCACCGGCAAAATCTCGCCCAGGCCTGCCAACCTCACCAACGCCTCGGCGCCTTCGCTCGGACCGTAGAGGGCATCGACCACAAAGCGGTCCAACCCCCGCCGCCAGGTAAAGGGCGTCTGCGCCTCATCCGGGGCTTCTTCCGCCGCCTGCTGCAACGTCTGGGCCACGTCCGCCGCATCAAAGCCCCAGTGCAGATTATTCTGCTGCACCATTTCGCGCAGCGTACCCACCTCATCCAGCGACAACCCAAAGCGCAACCGAATCTCCGGAACGCCCAACAGGTCGAAGACCGCCGAGACCTCAAAGCGATTGGCGCGGAAGCCGAGCAAGGCCTCCCACGATTGCGCCATCGGGCTCTCGGCCCCTACCCCGCTCAACAACTGAACCGGAATCTTCCCCTCCTCGCTCCCCATAAAGACCGCTTCAACCAGCGGCGCGTAGGTGGGCCAATCGGCACAGAGCAACAGCGCGTCACACGCTCGCGCTTGCGGATAATCGGCAAAGAAGCGGTGCATCGCCTCCTTGGCCACCTCCAGTTCGCGTCGCGGCCCCGTACACGCGTGGATCTCCGGCGCACTTTCCGCCACAGCTGCAATGTCTCCCTTCTCCGCCCTCTTCACACGCAACCACTGGCTGTCAAAGTCGCTCATCTCCAACTCCGCCGAAAGCACCCCGCGCCCACCCGACGCCAACGCCCCCAACAGCTTGGACCCTTCGTCCGCAAAGAAGTCCTCCGCCTCCGGCAGCTCCGTCTCTCCCGCAAGCAAGGACTGCGTTAAACGCTGGGTAAAGGCCTTGACCGCTTGCCGCTTCGTCGGATTCTCCAGCCAGTACGCCTGCGAGGGATTAAAGGTCCACCAAATCATCGGCAAGACGCGCGAGATCTGCGCCAACATCTTCAGGTAGGGCCACGGCGCCACCGACACATCAAAGACCGCCACCCCCTCATAACGCGGAAAGCCCGCGGCAAAGGCCCGCTCGGGATCCGCCTCCGCCGCCAAGGCCACCTCGTAGTCCCGGGCATAGGTTCCGGGCTCCTCGGCCACCAACAGCTGGTAAAGCGCCACCTGCCACGCATCCTCCCCCGCCCCGCGTTGTCCCTGTTCCCACCGCCGCAACATCGCCGGGCGCGCGGCCAAATAGCCATCAAAGAGCTTCGCCAGTTGCTCGGCCAAGTCATACCGCTTACGCGCCTGGACCTCGGGGTTCTCGCCCGCCAAATAACGCTGTAAAGGCGCAAAGCACGCCTCGCCCCCATGGTCGCGCAAGAGTGCCTCAATCCGCCACGTCAACACCCCCTTCGCGTAGGGATGATCGGCCGCCTGACGCACGCCCCGCGTCTGATGAACCTGCGCGGCCAGCCAGTCGTTGACAAACTCGGCAATCGGCACAAAGCGAATATTCGCCAGAATCCGCCGCTGCCCGAGCGGTCGATGCATCAAGAAGTAATGCTGCAACCAATTCCGGGTGGCCAAATCCCCCACTACCACGCAGAACTGAGCAAAGGGCTTCCCCTGCGTACAACACGCCCACTGCCGATAGAGCCCCTCGGCCAACGCCTCCAACTGGTCACTCCAAAAGACAGTAGAAGGCGCAGAAGCGTCGTCTGTCTGCCTCACACCGCAACGAGCTGAATCAGGGCCTTCAAACATCGTTCTCCTTCATCACCGAGTGAACACACCCAAGCTCCAGTCAATCTCAAGGCACCGAGTCTGCCTGTCGCGGAACGCGCGCTGTCGACTCCGCCCGCAGTTGAAACGCGCAGCTGTAAATTGGCTCGCCCTTAGAAAGGAAGAGTCGCTCAAAGTCCGTCTGCTCATCCTCTGCGCGCACCAACGGCTCAATCGCCTCAAAGCGTGCATCCGCCGAAAGATAACGCGCCATCTCGCCAAAGTAGTCCGCGTGGTCCGTCGAAATATAGACCTTGCCGCCGGGGACCAAAATCCGCGCTAGCACCGAGCACATCTCCGGCTGGAAAAAGCGGTTCTTATGGTGCCGCCGCTTCGGCCACGGATCTGGAAAGAAGAGATAGAAGGCCGAAATCGACCCATCCGGCACCACCTCCCGCACAAACCGCCCAGCCTCCACGCGCACAAAAGCCAAATTGTTCAACGCCCCCTGCTGCGCCTTCTTAGAGCACCGCCGAAGCCGCTCCATCATCCGCTCCACCCCCAAATAACACCGCTCCGGATGCTTGGCCGCATTCGCCGCCAAAAAGCGACCATTTCCACAGCCAATCTCCAACTCCAACGGCGCACCAACCGGAAAGACCGACGCAAAGTCAAACACGCGGTCCTCCGCCTTCATCTCATAAACATGGGCAATCAACTCATTCATATCAACATTATACCACACCCGCCCCACCCTCGACATGCAGAAAAAAGAATCCATTGGAAGGGGACTCAAGGGGGGCCTCCTCAGACGATGTCAATAAAAAGCGCGGCTCTCCGGAGGGAGAGCCGCGTCTTTTGAGGGAACGAGGCGCTTACTTGTTGAGCGCTTCGGTGATTTCGGCGAGCTTGGCGGTGAGCTCGGCGGGGATGCGATCGCCGAACTTCTCCCAAGATTCCTTGACACCGGCGACTTCCTTCTTCCAGCCCTCGACATCGACGGTGAGGAGCTCGTGGAGGGTCTCGGGGGTGGTCTCGCAGCCGGTCAGGTCGATCGCGTCATCGGTGGGCATAATGCCAATCGGGGTGACCTTGGTGGAGGCCTTGCCTTCGATGGCTTCGCAGACCCACTTGAGGACGCGAGAGTTGTCGCCGAAGCCCGGCCACATGAAGTGACCATCGGCATCCTTGCGGAACCAGTTCACGAAGAAGACCTTCGGGAGCTTGTCGGCGGCGACCTTCTTGCCCATCTCGAGCCAGTGGCCGAAGTAGTCGGCCATGTTGTAGCCGCAGAAGGGCAGCATCGCGAAGGGATCGCGGCGGACCTGGCCAATCTGGTCGGAGATAACGGCGGCGGTGACTTCGGAGCCGGCGGCCGAGCCCATGTAGACGCCGTGGGCCCAGTCGGTGGCCATGTTGACCAGCGGGATGGTGGAGGGGCGGCGGCCACCGAAGAGGATGGCATCAACCGGCACGCCTTCGGGGGCTTCCCACTCCTTGGCGATCACGGGGCACTGCTCGGCAGGCGCGGTGAAGCGGGAGTTGGGGTGAGCGGCCTTGATGAACTCGCCGGTGCCATCGGGAGAAGCGACCATCTTGTTGGGCTTTTCCTTGGAGGCGTAGCAGTCGTTGCCCTTCCAGTCAATGCCGTGGGCCGGCGCAGGAACGCCCATATCTTCCCACCACACATCGCCGTCGTCGGTGAGGACCACGTTGGTGAAGATGGTGTTCTTCTCGCAAGCGTGCAGGGCGTTGGGGTTGGAGATCTTGGAGGTGCCGGGGGCCACGCCGAAGAAGCCGTTTTCGGGGTTGATGGCGTGCAGCTTGCCGGTGTTCTTGTCCACGTGGATCCAGGCGATGTCGTCACCGCAGGTTTCGACCTTCCAGCCGGGGAGGGTGGGCAGCATCATCGCGAGGTTGGTCTTACCGCAGGCCGAGGGGAAGGCGGCGGTGACGAAGTAGCTCTTGTTCTCGGGGCTGGTGAGCTTCAAGATGAGCATGTGCTCGGCCATCCAGCCTTCCTTGCGGGCGAGGACCGAAGCGATACGCAGGGCGAAGCACTTCTTGCCGAGGAGGGCGTTGCCGCCGTAACCCGAACCGAAGGACCAGATGGCCTCTTCGCCGGGGTCGGTGAACTGGGTGATGTACTTCTTTTCCATCGGGGCGCAGGGCCAAGCAACATCCTGCTGGCCGGGCTCGAGGGGAGCGCCCACGGAGTGGTAGCACTTGATGTACTCAGCGCCCTTGTTGATGAGGTCGAGCGCGGCATCACCCATACGGGTCATGATGCGCATGTTGCAGACCACGTAAGGCGAGTCGGTCAGCTCAACGCCGAGCTTGGAGAGGGGCGAGCCGATCGGGCCCATCGAGAAGGGAATCACGTAGAGGGTGCGGCCCTTCATGCAGCCCTTGTAGAGCTCCCACATGATCTTCTTCATCTCGGTGGGGTCCATCCAGTTGTTGGTCGGGCCCGCATCCTTCTGATCCTTGCAGCAGATGTAGGTGCGCTTCTCAACGCGCGCAACGTCAGACTCGTGAGAGCGGACCAGGTAGCACCCCGGGCGCTTCTTCTCGTCGAGCTTAATCCAGGCGCCGCGGGCAACTTCCGCCGCCGCGAGGGCATCATACTCAGCCTGCGAACCATCGCAGACGACAATCTTTTCGGGGGTGGCGTGATCAGCGAATTCCTTGACCCAAGCCTTCAACTCAGGGTTGGTGATCTTTTCAAGGCAGCAGCAGCTCATGGTTGTTCCTTAAGTGTTTGTGTTTGCCTCGCCGGCTTGGCCGCGCACCCGCGCTTCCGCCGACCTTGGCTGAAAACACTGCGTATTGTAGCGCACTCTGCCCCCTAGGCGCAAGTAAAAAGTTGGGAAGGCGCGTAAGCCGCGCGTGTTGCGCGCACGTGTGGCTAAGCCAGATTTCCCCCAGCCCCGACTCGATAATGTCCCAGCCCCTCCTGCAAAGCAACCTAGGCCCTAGGTCGAGGTGAGGTAGGCCCTAGGTCGAGGCGAGGTAGCTCCTACCCCGAAGCGAGGTAGGCCCTAGGTCGAGGCGAGGTAGGCCCTAGGTCGAGGTGAGGTAGGGGCGGACAAAAATGTAAAAGACCCCGGGCAGGTTATCGCCCGGGCGCGAGAGAATCGGGGGTGTAGGCGAAGTGATGCACGGTGTAACGGGAGGTGGGGCGAGCTTGCGACCGCCCCACCCGCGCGATTTTTCTTGCGAGCGAAAAGTGGCGCGTGGTATAATGCGCGGCGGTTTGCGGTTCTAATTAGAAAGGCAGTAGTACAGATGAATCCCTATGTTGCACGGGTGCTCGATGAGACCATCGCCAAGAATGCTCACGAGAAAGAGTTTATTCAGGCGGTCACGGAGGTCTTCGGTTCGTTGGAGACGGTGATTGCGGCGGACTCCAAGTATGAGAAGAACGCGATTTTGGAGCGCATTGTCGAGCCCGAGCGTGTGATTCAGTTCCGCGTGCCGTGGGTGGATGACCAGGGCAAGTTCCGGGTCAACCGCGGCTTCCGCGTGCAGTTCAACTCGGCGATTGGGCCGTATAAGGGCGGTCTGCGCCTCCATCCCTCGGTCAATCTGGGCATCTTGAAGTTCCTGGGCTTTGAGCAGGTCTTCAAGAATTCGCTGACCACGCTGCCGATGGGCGGCGGCAAGGGTGGCTCGGACTTCGACCCCAAGGGCAAGAGCGATGGCGAAGTGATGCGCTTCTGCCAGAGCTTCATGACCGAGCTCTTCCGCCACATTGGCGCGGACACGGATGTGCCGGCCGGCGACATCGGCACCGGCGCGCGCGAAATCGGCTTTATGTTCGGGCAGTACAAGCGCCTGGCCAACGAGTTCACCGGCGTGCTCACCGGCAAGGGCCTCTCCTGGGGCGGCTCGCTCATCCGCCCGGAGGCGACCGGCTATGGTTTGATCTACTTCGCCGACAATATGATGCAGGCGGCGGGCGATACCCTCGCGGGCAAGACCTGCGTGGTCTCCGGCTCGGGCAATGTGGCCCAGTTCGCCGTCCAGAAGCTCCAGCAGCTCGGCGCGAAGGTGGTCACTCTCTCCGATTCCAACGGCTTCATCTACGACCCTGATGGTATCGACGCCGAAAAGCTCGCCTATGTGAAGGAGCTCAAGAACGTCAAGCGCGGCCGCATCAGCGAGTATGTGAAGAAGTATCCGACCGCCACCTACACGCCCGATGCCAAGCCTTGGGGCGTGAAGTGCGATTGCGCCTTCCCCTGCGCCACCCAGAACGAAATTAATGGCGATGCGGCCAAGACCCTCGTGGCCAACGGCTGCAAGCTGGTGGCTGAAGGCGCCAATATGCCCTCCTCCATCGAAGCGATCGAGACCTTCCAGGCCGCAGGCATTCTCTACGCCCCGGGTAAGGCCTCCAACGCTGGTGGCGTGGCCACCTCGGGTCTGGAAATGTGCCAGAACTCCATGCGCCTGGCCTGGACCGCCGAAGAGGTCGATGCCAAGCTCAAGGCCATTATGACCGCCATCCACCACAACGCCTACACCACCGCCGAGCGCTTCGGCAAGAAGGGGGACTACCTCTTCGGCGCGAATGTGGCCGGCTTCGTGAAGGTGGCCGACGCGATGATTGCCCAGGGCCACTGCTAACAGCGCGCCTTATACAAAAGAGAAGCGGGATTCGGAGCACCGGATCCCGCTTCTCTTTTGTATGGATAGGCGATAGGCCGGGCCAAACACCGCTAGCGCCAGCCTTCGCGCCTATCGCGGATCTCGTTTGCCAGGCGCTGGAGGGGCGGGAGAATGTGCGCGTAGATGCGCTGCCAGGCGGGGCAGAGATGGGAGAGAGTGCGCGGATCGCGGGCGGGGTCGTGGCCAGTGCGGTTTTTGGGGCAGTCGCCCTGGCAGAAACGGAGGGCAGGGCAGCGGTTGCAGGCGGCGTTCCAAGTGGCCTTGCGGCGGCCAAAGGCCGTGTGGAGAGGGCTCTCCCAGAGTTCGTCCCAGTCGTGGGTGAGAATGTTGCCCAGGCGAAGTTCGGGGCGGACAAAGAAGTCGCAGGGATAGACATCGCCATTGTGCTCGACGACGAAGTAGTCACGGCAGTCGCAACCCATTGCGCAGGTGTTGGCGTTTCCGGTGAGGAGCTTGGCGACCACGCTATCGAAGAGGCGGATGGAGACGGTGTGCGCGTCGGCCTTCAGCCACTCGTCGAAGAGGGCGATGGTGAAGTCTGCCCATTCCTCCGGGCTGATGGCGTAGGGCAGGAGCGCGCCATCGGGGCCGAACTCCACGCACTCGATGAACTGCATAAAGCGGCAGCCCAGCGTATCGCGCAGGTAGCGGTAGGTGCCCACGGGGTCGTGGACATTGCTTTGCGAGACGAGGGTAAGGAGGTTGAAGTCAGCCTTTGCCGCACGCAGGTGCGCCAGACCCGCCATCACGGCCGCGTGGCTGCCGCAGCCAGCCACATTGCGCCGGCGCAGGTCGTGCACCGCAGCCGGACCATCTACCGAGACGCCCAGGAGGAAGTGGTTTTCGGCAAAGAAGCGCGCCAGCGAGGGGGTGAGAAGCGTGCCGTTGGTTTGGACGCAGTTGGAGATTTGCGCCCCCGGGCGTGCGTAGCGGCGTTGGAGTTTAACGAGCGTGCGGAAGAAGGCTTCGCCCATCAGGAGCGGCTCGCCCCCTTGGAAGGCGAAGGTGTGCACGGGGAAGGGCAACGCGAGGTAGCCGCGCACCAGGCGCGTGAGGGTCTCTTCGCTCATCCGCGGGCAGGCGGTTTGAGGATAGAGCTCGGCGCGGCCCAGGTAGAAGCAGTAGTCGCAACGCAGGTTGCAGTCTGCCCCGGCGGGCTTGATTAGGAGCGAAAAGGGCTTCATCGGCAGGGGTTAGTGGAAGCGGACCTCGACCACCTTGCAATACTGCGTGGTGAGGACGGCGGCGAGATCCTTGACGATATTGCGGCGGATGTCGAGCGCCACGGGCAGGTTGGGGTCCTGGTGGGCGGGGTTGATGGCCGTACCCACATCGATGAAGATGCGGTCGGAGGCCAGGAGCAGGTCGCGCATCTTGGTGGCGGGGTTCACGCGCACATCCGGGCCGGGATTTTTGAGGAGGTCAATCACCTTGGAGAGGGTGACGCAGCCCTCGGTGACCAGATCGATGCCGGGGATCTCCGAGCCGGCGGGCACCTCGGGGTCGAGGGCCACTAAGGGCGTATCAATCGGGCGGTTGAGCTCACGGGCGATGAGGTCGGCCGTCGAGCCGCCAGAGATGATGGTGGAGACACCTGGGCGCGTGGCCAAGGCCGCGTAGGCCGCGTCCTGCCGCTTATCGAAGGGGCAGCCGGTGAGCATTTGGGTGACGCGCGGGGTGCGGTAATAGAGCATCGCGGCGGTGGTATCGTCCCCGGCTCGCCCGCCATCCAGGCGCGTAGCGCGGTCGGCCGCTCCCTTGCAAAGGACGTGCGCGCCAATCTCCGGGGCAATGGCAATCGACTCCTGCAACCAGGGGATGACACGCTCGAGGCCCTGACCAAAGGGAGTGCCCGGCTCGCCCAGTCCGGCCTGGGTGATGCCGTCCGAGCAGAAGAAGAGGCGGTCGCCCAGCGCCATCTTAAAGGTGGCATAGGTCATCTGGCGCCCCTCCCAGCGCGGCAAGGTGTAGGGCGTGCGCTCAATCGGCACGACCTCGGTGCCGCGCAGGAGCGTGGCCGGCGGGTTTTCGTATTCGATGATGCGCACATTGCCCTCGGGCGAGGCATGGACCATCGTGAAGGTGGAATAGGAAATGTGGCGATCTGGGCAGATGGGAAGCGCGTCCATAATCAAGGTGGCGGCCCGGCGCAAACCAATCTTGGCGCGCATATACTCCATCGCCATCGTGGCGGTGAGCGAGGCGCAGACATTGGCCTGCTGCCCGCTCCCCAGCCCATCGGTCAACACGGCTACCACCGAGCCATCCTGCTGCCGCTCGCTCAAGAAGATGTCGCCACTGCACACCTTCCGGAACTTGAAGCGGTTGAACCAATCCACCTCGATGAAGGGAGGCGGATTACCCTCGGCTGCGGCCGGAAGAGAGGTCTCTGCCATACGTTCCGCTCCCGCGCTCACTTTTCGCCCTGGTCGAGCGGGGCAAACATCTCGACGGCCGAATCGAGGATCAACTCGCTCTCGGCGGCGTTGCGCCCGAGCATAAAGGCAATCTGCTGGACCGTCTTGGCGGTGTTCGTGACCACGGTCCGGGCCTTGTCGATGAGGGCCTTGCGCTTCTGCTCGGTCTCAGTGACATCGAGGATGAGCGCACCGATAACCTCGTGCACATCCACATTGAAGATGGTCAGCGAAAAGAGCCGCCCCTCAATCTCAACGGTCTGGCGGATGGTCTCCTCGCCGGTTTCCAGGACCTTACGGAAGAGTTGCTCATAGGGAATCAGCCGCGCCAAGTCTGCATCGCGCAGGCCTGGCTTGGCATCGTAGGCCAGGCGTGTGGCCTCGCCCAAGAGCGCGGCGAAGCGCTCGTTGCACTCGATAATGCGCAGTTGCTTATCGGCCACCACCAGACCATACGGCAGCGCGCGGTCGATAGCCGAACTCTGCTTCAGGGCAATCTGCCGCATCCGCGAAACGCACATCTGCGCCTCCGCGTTTCCCGCCAAGATGGCGCAGGCGAGCTCGCGGCAACTGTCATAACCGCAACCAGCGCAGTTCAGTTCATCCTCCGGGCGGAACTTGCCCAGCGCGTGCAGCGTGGCCTGAATCTCCTCCTCCGGGAAGACCGGCGGGGGCGTGGCCGCAGGACGGTAGTGGTGGCCCACATCGGGCTTGTCCTCCGGGTCGTCCGGGAGCGTCCGGCGCGCGTGGCGGAGCAGGTCAAGCATTCCCCCCGCCGCGCAACGGACCCGCGTCTTGGGTCCGCAGACGCAGCCCCCGGGGCAAGCCAAGGCCTCGATAAAGACCGGCTGCTCCAGCGTCTTGGGGTCAAGCGTCTCGAGCATCGTCTGCAACGCCTTAATCCCCGTCAGAACCATCGGCTGGAGCTCGCCCTTCGGAGCCAAGGCGTGGAAGTTACGCTCCACGCTCCGCAACATTCCGCCCTCAATCGGATAGTAGGCCCCGTCGCCCGGCAGCTTATAGGCAGGATCTGGCGCAAAGTAGCTCGGCTCATCCACCCCGGCCATCATCATCCAGCGCCGCAACTCCTCGAAGGTCAGCACGCTGTAGAGCAAATCCTGGCGCTGATCGCTCTCGTGCTTCTTGCCCACGCAGGGTCCAGCAAAGACAATCGGCGCATCAGGGAACTCCCGCCGAAGCGCCTTACAGTGCGCGATAATCGGCGAATCCACCGGCGTCAAGTAGGGCGCAAAACGCGGATAGTAGCGCTGAATCAGCTCAACAACCACCGGACAAGCCGAGGAAATCTGCAGCCGGTGGTTCGGGCTCTTGGCCATCAACTCCGCAACCCGGCGCGAGACAATATTCGCCCCCACCGCCGTCTCGCGCACAACTGCAAAGCCCAACTTCTTGAGCGCCGTCGAAAGGCACGCCGGGTCCACCCCCGGGAACTCCGAGGCAAAACTCGGCGCCAACGAAAGCACCACATCCCGCCGCGCAGAGACCAGATTGCGCACCGCCTGCAAGTCGTCGCGCACCATCTTAGCCTTGTTCGGACATGTGGCCACACAAGTCCCGCAATAGATACACGCCTCGGGCACCACCACCGCGTGATCGTTCTCCACCCGGATGGCCTTCACCGGGCACCGCCGCACGCACTTATAACAATCGCGGCACTGGGCATTGACAGAATAGACCGGCGCTAACGCATCCATCGCTTACTCCTGGGCAAAGGCTTTCTCAAGCAACTCCGGCACCGCCTCGGGCGTCACCCCGCTATGGCACGTGCCATTAATCCAAATATTCGGCCCCACCCCACAGGCATTCCCACACCGACACCCCTTCAACTCCACCTCCGCACTCCGCCCCTGCGCCGTCAACCACGCCCGAACCGCATCCAAGTTTCGATTATTCCCGCGCGAAAAGCAGGAACTGCCCATGCAAATTGTCACGCTAACCATAGCACGCACTCCTTATGCCTTATAGTCTATCGCACCCCGCCCAAAACTGCAAGCCTCAGGCAGGGGACACCCTTCCCGAGCGACTTGAATGAATAAGGCCCCGTCTTGTTGCCAATAAGACGGGGTCTTATTAGTTGCGCTCCGCCGAGCGGTTAGTTCTCTCCGCGCCGCGTGATAATCCGCGCCGCCAGCCTTTCACGACCCGTAGGGCACCCTCACGCGAGCGATAGCGAGCAGATCGAAGGCGGGGGTGCAAGCAAAGCAGAGGGGTTTGTGATATTATGGAGGGCGCAGTTGAGAAAGAGCCTAGATGTCAGTAGAAAGGTTTGTTATGCGAAAGAGACTTTGTGCGGCCGTAATGATGTGTGCCGGTATACTTTTGGCGGATGTTCTGCCCGAGTCGATGCGCGTTTACCCGACGCCGCAGGAGGTAACCCTCTCTTCGGCGATGGTTACCAAGCCCAAGGCAGTGAAGATCGTTCCGGCGGCGGGCTTGGATGCCGATGCCGCTCGGGTGATGGGCGAAATGTTTAAGGTTCTGCCTGAGGCGGACTTTACGGTTGCCTGGGCCGTTGACGCTTCCTTGCCGAAGGAGGGCTACACCCTGGCTTTGACAGCGCAGGGCGTGGCCATTGCGGCGGCGGATGGCACCGGTTTCTTCTACGCGGCCAAGACCCTTAAGCAGCTCTTTGCCTCGGGCAAGGCGCAGGCGGTGACCATTAAGGACTGGCCGGCAATTCCCTTCCGCGGCACGGTCGAGGGCTTCTATGGTCAGCCCTGGAGCTTTGAGGCGCGTAAGAGCCAGTTCCGCTTCTATGGCGACTGGAAGATGAACACCTACATCTATGGGCCGAAGGATGACCCCTATCACGGCTTCTCGACTCGTTGGCGCGACCCCTACCCTGAGGCCGAGGCGCGGCACATCGCTGAGTTGGTGCGTGTGGCGCATGAGAATAAGGTCAACTTTGTCTGGGCTGTTCATCCTGGGCGTGATATTCAGTGGCGCGATGATCGCGACATCCAAGCGTGTGTGGCGAAGTTTGAGCGGATGTACGCCTTAGGCGTGCGTTCCTTTGCTGTCTTCTTTGATGATATTGGTGGCGAGGGCGCCCGGGCCGAGATGCAAGTCAAGCTCTTGAACACGGTCAATCGCCAGTTCGTTCGCGCGAAGGGTGATGTCACCCCGCTCATTCTCTGCCCAACGCAGTATAACAAGGCGTGGAGCGGCGGCACCTATCTCGAAACCCTGGGCACGGGGCTGGATCCCGACATTCAGATTATGTGGACGGGCGACTCGGTCTGCACCGACATCTCCAAGGCTTCGATGGAATGGATTAACGCCAAAATTGGCCGCAAGGCCTACATTTGGTGGAACTGGCCGGTGGCCGACTACTGCCGCGCCGCCCACCTGCTTCTGGGGCGGACCTATGGGCTCGACCCCGAGAATGGTCCGCTCTATGCCGGCTTCGTCTCCAATCCGATGGATAAGCCGGAAGCGTCTAAAATTGGACTCTTTGGCGTGGCTGACTACTGCTGGAACCCCACCGCGTTCAACTCCAAGCAGGCGTGGAAAGACGGTATCCGCCGCGTCTTCCCCTACATCGCCCAGGCCGTCCAGTGCTTGGCCGACCATAACTCCGACCAGGGGCCCAACGGCCACGGCTATCGCCGCGAGGAATCGGTGGAGATCAAGCCGGCGGTGGACCGTTTGACCGCCGCTATCAAGGCGGGGCAGCCCTTACCAGAGGCGGACGTTACGGCCGTGCGCGCCGAGTTCGTGCGGATGGCCGAAGCCGGGCAGACAATTTTGACCGATTGCCGAAATCCGCTCTTCTTGGAGGATGTGACGAATTGGTGCCAGGTCTTCACCAACCTCGGTTGGTCGGGCGAAGCGCTGATGGATGCCCTGACAGGCGATGCGCCTGAAGACAAGGTGCTGAGCACGGTGCTCGGTTATCGCGTGGAGAACGAAGCCATCTCCAAGGCGCACGCCGCCAAGCCCTTCCAGAAGAATCCCACCGAGGTGGCCACCTTGGTGATGAAGCCCTTCCACACGCTCTTGGCCGAGACGGTGTATGACAACCTCTGGCGCAAGACCGCTGGGCGGCCGGCTCCCAAAACGGTAAGCAAGGCCTACGAGTTCATCACCAACGTGCCTGAATTGGCAACCCTAGAGGTGACGCGCGAAGGGCAGTATGTGAAGCTCCCGAAGGTGCACGAGCCTAAGACCCTCCAGCCTGGGCAGTGGGTGGGCATTCGTCTGCCCAACGGCGTGCCTGCCACCTGGGTACACTTCCACTTGGAGCACGACGACGCGATCACGCAGGGCCGCCTCCAACTCTCGACGGATGGTGGGCAGACTTGGGGCGAGCGCGCGATGGTTCTGCGTGGCAATGGTAAGGCCGGCGAAATGGAGATTCGTCACATCAACCCAGCAGACGGCATCAATGCCATCCGCTACATCAACATTTCGGACTCTTCCGTGCTTGTGACCCTTGCACAGTTGAAGGTGGATGTGCCCAAGGATGCCACAGCCAATGTGCTTGAGGCGATGGTCGATGGTGACCTCAATAGCGCCTACACGCTGCAGCCCGGTGAAACGGTGACCATTCCGCTCGCCGCCCCCGTCACGCCAGAGAATGCGAAGGTGCTCTTCGTGGGACCAGCCAAGGTCAAGCTGCTAGAGCAGGCCATGCAGGTCACCGCCACCGAAGCCCCCGTGACCGTCTACGAAGTCATTCACTGATGGTTCACCTTTCGGCCCGGCAGAGGTGTCCGGGCCGAAAATGTATCAAGCGAGTTTAAAGAAAGCGTCAAGCGAAGTATGAAGCGGTTTGGATTTGACAATGAGGCCTACTTGAAGCGCCAGGCGGAAGGGTTGATGCAGCGAGCGGCCTCTTTCGGCAATAAGTTGTATTTGGAGTTCGGCGGAAAACTGATGTACGACTATCATGCCGCGCGTGTTTTGCCGGGCTATGACCCCAATGTCAAACTGCGGCTGCTGCGTTCGCTTGGCGACAAGGCCGAAATCATCCTCTGCGTCTACGCCGAAGATATTGAACGCAAGAAGATGCGCGCAGACTTCGGTATCTCTTATGACGATGATGCGCTCAAGCTCATCGATAGCCTGCGCAGTTGGGACATCCATGTTTGTGCTGTGGTGATTACGCGCTACGATGGCCAGCCGGCCGCAATGCAATTCAAAAATAAGCTCGAAGCGCGCGGGATCACCGTTAAACTTCATCGCGCAGTGCCGGGTTATCCTTCCAACCTTGACCTTGTGGTCTCGCCCGATGGCTATGGCGCAAATGACTATGTGGAGACCACGCGCCCGATTGTTGTCGTCACCGGTCCGGGACCTGGCTCGGGAAAGTTGGCCACCTGCCTAACGATGCTCTATCACGATCGCACGGCTGGGCGCAACGCGGGTTATGCCAAGTTTGAGACCTTCCCCGTCTGGGACCTTCCGCTGCGCCACCCGGTCAATCTGGCCTATGAAGCTGCAACTGCCGACTTGGGCGACATTAATATGATTGACCCCTTCCATCTAGAAGCCTACGGCAAGGCTACCGTCAACTACAACCGTGATGTCGAGGCCTTCCCTCTCCTGCGTGAGATTTGGACCCGCTTGGACAAGAGTGGCGAGTGCCCCTACCGTAGCCCCACCGACATGGGCGTTAACTGCATCTCCGCGGGCATCATTGATGATGAGATTTGCACCGAGGCGGCCCGTCAGGAGATTATCCGCCGCTACTTCCGCCACCTCTCCGATGCCGTGGCCAAGGGTGCGAGCGATAAGCGCCCAGTGGAATTGGTTGAGCGCCTAATGCGCCAACTGGGCCTAAACCCCGAGGATCGCCCCACTGTAGTGCCTGCTCGCCAAGCTGCGCACGCAGCCTCCCTCTCGCACACCCTTGAAGGCGTGGCCTGCGGTGCGGCCATTGAGTTGCCCGATGGAACGCTCATCCAGGGCAAGAACTCGGCGCATCTCCATGCTGCCGCCGCAACGGTGCTCAATGCAGCCAAGCACTTGGCCAATATCCCCGATGAGCGCCATCTCTTGGCGCCCGAGACAATTGCCAGCGTCATGCACATGAAGCAGGGTATCCTCAAGGGTAAATATGGCTCGCTAAACCTCGATGAGACCCTTGTGGCCCTCGCCATTTGCGCCGCCTCCGACCCCAATGCGAAGCTCGCCCTCGAGAAGTTGGCCGATCTGCGCGATTGCGAAATGCACCTTTCGCATATGCTTACCCCTGGTGATGAGGCGGGGCTTCGCCGCTTGGGCATCCGCGCCACCAATGATCCCCTCTTCGCAACGGCTGAACTCTTTGTGGATGCCTAAGATGGCCTTGGCCCCCCACCCCGTTGCGCTGACGATTGCCGGCAGTGATAGCGGCGGCGGAGCGGGTATTCAGGCCGATTTGCGCGCCTTCCGCGACTTCGGGGTCCACGGATGTTCGGCCATTACGGCCATCACCGCGCAAAATCCACACGGCGTGCGCGCCATTCAAGCCGCCGAGCCGGAAATCCTCCGCGCGCAGTTGGAGGCCGTGGCCGAGGACTTTGCCCTGGGCGCGGTGAAGACGGGGATGCTCCTAAACGAACGCTTGATTGCCGAGGTTGCCAACTTCCGCCGAACCTTGCCCGCCGTGCCGTGGGTGATTGATCCCGTGATGATCGCCACCTCCGGCGCGCGACTTCTTGAACCGGCAGCAATTCGGCGTATGGAAGCTGACTTGCTTCCCACCGCAACCGTTATCACGCCGAATATTCCTGAAGCGGTGGCGCTATTGGGCGAATCCGCCGCGCCGGCAGATGTCGAGGCGATGCACGCGCTTGCCATCCGGTTGACCGAACGCCTTCAAGTGGCTGTGCTGCTTAAGGGCGGACACTTTGCCGAGGCGCCGGCGCTTGATCTCCTTGTCCAGCCTGGATGCGCGCCGATTGAACTGCGTGAAGAGCGCGTTCAAGCGCCCCTCACCACCCATGGCACCGGGTGCGCGCTCGCGGCAGCCATCGCGGCCAATCTTGCCCTAGGCCAGCCCCTGCTTGCGGCCATTCGCGAGGCCAAGCGTTACATTGTCCACCTCCTCTCCCACACGCAGTCGGCTGGCCGCGCGGCGGTCTACGCCCAAGCGCCCTTTCAGCCTGGTAGCCGGAGTTAGTCAACCGTGTCGACCGGCGAGCGCACTCCCACCCCGCCACGCGTGCAACCTCCGCGCCACGCCACCTTCTACACCTTACCGTGGTGGCATCTGCGAAATCCCCTTCTACGGGTGCTCCTGCATCTAACGCACCGCCTAGCCGAACGCCTCCTCGGGCTCACTCGCCTCAATCAACTCTATCGCCAGGCCTTGCAAGCCGAGGGGAATGACGCCTTCCCGCAGCGCATCCTCAATGCGTTGGATTTGCATGTGTGCTGCGATGAGCGTGATCGCGACCGGATTCCGGAACGCCAGCCCCTGGTTGTGGTGGCCAACCATCCCTTTGGCGCGGTGGAAGGGCTGGCCCTCCTTGAACTCATCCGCAGCCGGCGCAAGGATGTCAAGGTCCTCGCCAACTACGTCCTGCAGCGCATCCCAGAATTGCGCGAAGACCTGCTCTTCGTTGACCCCTTTGGGCGGCCAGACTCTGCCGCGCGCAATGTTCAGGCGATGCGTCAGGCACTTCAATGGCTCCGGCGCGGTGGCGCGCTCATTATCTTTCCTGCCGGCGAAGTCGCCAGCTTCACCACGCAAACCTTCCAGATTCGTGATCCGGCCTGGCATATTTCCACCCTCACGCTGGTCCGCCGAGCGGCTGTGGATGTGACGCTCCTGCCCGCCTTCATCCCCGGCGCGGCCTCCACCTGTTTCCACCTCGCCGGTAAGATACATCCTCGCTTGCGTACGCTTCTGTTGCCGCGTGAAATGTTGCGGATGCAGCATCAAACCATTGAATTACGCCTTGGCACCCCCTTCTCCTCCACCACCCTTTTCAAGCGCTTCGGTTCCGATGCTGAGGTAATGCGCTATCTACGCTTTCGGACCTTCCTGCTCGCTGGCCGCGTCCGTTCCACGCGCTTTGAAGAGCGAATGCGGCGATTGACATTGGATACCGATGAGCGCCCCGCCCAGCCCATCATTAACCCCATTACTCCCGAAGCGCTAGAGGCCGAATGGGCCGCGCTACCGAGCGATTGCCACCTCTTCTCCGATGAGGTCTACGCGCTCTACGCCGCACAAGGGCGCTTCATTCCCACCGCCCTGCGCGAAATTGGCCGCCTACGCGAGGAGACCTTTCGAGCCGTTGGCGAAGGAACCGGCAAGGATGTCGACACCGATACCTTTGATGACGCCTACTACCAAATCGTCCTCTGGCACCGCGAGCGGCGGGAGATTATCGGCTGTTACCGCCTGGCGCTCTCCGATATGCTCACCGAGGATAGCGGCCCGAACGCGCTTTACACACGCACGCTCTTTCGGTTTGATGAGAATTTCCTCGGCCGGCTCCCCGGTCCGGCTGTTGAGCTTGGGCGCTCCTTTATTCGCGCGCAGGACCAACGCGCTTTCGCCCCCCTGCTCCTCCTCTGGCGTGGTGTGTTGACCTTCCTGGCCAAGCACCCGCGCTATACCGTCCTCTTCGGTCCAGTCAGTATTTCGCACGACTTCTCCCCGACCGCACGTGACCTTCTGCTCACCTACCTGCGAGCCACCGCCTTCGATGAGACCATCGCCCGTTGGGTCCTCCCCCGGCTTCCTCCAAAGAAGATGCGCTTTGCCGAGTGGCGCCACACGGACTATGCCGACTTCCTCTCCAACGAGAACGAAGTCAATAGCGCCCTTGCGGAGTTGGAGGGCGGCCACCGGGAGATGCCCGTCCTCATTCGCCAATACCTCAAAATCGGTGGACGCATCGTCGCATTCAACGTCGATCCCGACTTTGGCACCGTGGTTGACGGACTTATCGTGGTCAACCTGCTTTCCGCCCCGCCTAAGAACATCGCGCGTTACATGGGTCCCGAACTCTACGAGGCCTACCGAAACGCGCCCAGAGAACACCTCTAATGCGCCATCTCCTCTTACGCCTGTTTACGCTCATCTCGCTTCCCGTGGTTGCCCAAGATCTCTCTTTGCGCATCCAGACCGAAGCCTCCTTGTCCCTCTCCATCGCACAGGAGGCCGATGAGGCCATTGAGCGTGCCCAACACTGGCTTGAAGCCCAAGGCACCCCCACCAATTCTCTCCCCCAACGCCTGCTCTATCGTTACGCCTTGGCCGATGCCAAGCGCCCCTTCACCCTTCATCGGTGTGACCTCACCCCCCTAGAAGCCGCGATGCCAGCGCCCACGCCGCCCGCCGCCCTGACTAACCTCACCGCCACACTGGCTGAATATCGTCAAAATCCAAAGGCGCTTTTTGCCCTCCAGCGAGATCTTCCCTTAGCCTCGCCACCCCCGCCCCCGGATTGGCGTGAAGTGCTCGCGCTCGAGCTCATCAACTCCCAGCGGATAACCCCGGCTGGCGGCCACTGGGGCTCCTTCCCAAACACCCTCTGGGCCCTCCTCACCCTCCGCGCCCTCCTCAATGAAAGCGCGTCCATCCAATTGGCCGAGTGACCTTAGACAGAAGGTGTGGCCGGGAGGATGCGGTAGACCTTGTCGCCCGGGCGAAGGCGGGCGGGAACGCGAAAGGTCACCCAGTCGCCCCGACGGACGACATCCGGGCGAAGGGCATCTTGGTGAAGTTCGCTCGGCACGCACGCCAGAACACCGGTTTTGGGGCCGTGAAAGGCCAAGCGGTCGCCGGGGCGGAGTTCGCCATCATGTATAAGGACATCGACCACGCCGGCGCGGGCGTAGTAGTTGCGGACCACGCCCAAGTAGCGCTTGCACTCAGTGGCGAGGTTCGCATCCGTGCCGGCAAACTGATTGGCGCCGCCCGGGCGACCCAGGAGAAGACCTTGGGCAAAGGGGCGATGATAGACGCGATTGACGAGGTCCTGGCAAGCCGCTTGGCAGGTTTCATCATAAGTTCCGCGCGCGATGGCATTAAGGGCTGTGCGGTAGGCACGGACCACGTTGTCAACATATTCAGGGTTGCGCGCCCGGCCCTCAATCTTCAGCGAAGCAACCCCGGCACGGACAAGATCGGGCAAGATGGGCAATGTGCACAAATCCTTGGCCGAAAGGAGAAAGCCACCTTCAGCTCCAGCCCCAACCTCAAACTCGGCCGTAGGTCCCTCCCCTTCAGCAATCTCGGTGAGGCGATAACGGCGGCGGCAGGGTTGCAAACACTGCCCACGCGAGGCCGAACAGCCGTAGGTCACCTGGGAGAGGAAGCAGCGGCCACTCGTGGCCACGCATTGGGCTCCGTGGGCAAAGACTTCAAGGGGCACCTCCGTCTCGCGCGCGATGGTCGCAATCTCAGCCAAGGTGCATTCGCGCGCCAAGACCACCCGCTCGGCCCCCTGCGCAGCAAGAAAGCGAACCGCATCGGCATTCGAGGCGGACATCTGTGTGGAGACATGGACCGGAATCCCTAGGGCTTTGGCCCGCACAATAACAGCCCAATCCGAGGCAATCACAGCATCAACCCCCGCCCGGCGCGCTCCTTCAAGGGTCTCTTGCAGATGGGCAAGTTCGCCTTGGTAGACGATGGTGTTGAGCGTGAGATAGAGCTTGACGCCACGCGCGTGCGCCTCGCGAACCAGACCCGGAAGTTGATTGGGCTCCAACTTACCATCAAGGGCTCGGCGCATATTAAAACGCCCAAGGCCAAGGTAGAGCGCATCGGCCCCCGCCTCTAGGGCCGCGTGGAAGCAGGCTCGGTCCCCCACCGGGGCGAGCAACTCGGGCAAGGCGAAGCGCAGCGGGCGATCAGTCACGGTTTTGGCGCTCGTTGGCCTTACGCTCTTTTTCGGCATTTTTGAGAGCACGCTTGGCTTCCTTGAGTTGCGTATCGAGTTCGCCTAACTGCTTGTTGATAGCCTCCTCCGAGAAGCCGAGCGTATCCAGATTCTTGAAGGCTTGGCGCAAGAGGCCCTTGGTGTTATTGCGATACTTCTGAATCGTCCGCAAACGGGCCTGCTTATACTGCACTTGGGCCACATTAAAGGCTTCAATGGTGGTCATCCCTTCTGAATCAGGCTGGCCTTCCTGGAAGTCGCGGATATTTTCGGCAACGGCGCGCAGTTCACTATCGCCCTCCACCTTCAGAATCATCCAACCACTCTTGGCACTTCCCAGGGAGGGATAGTTGACGAGCAGGGCCCGCCGCCAGGCCTCGGCCCGCATTTGGACATCGATAAAGGTCTGCTCTTTGAGCGTTGAGGCGATCTTCTCCTCCACCTGCTTGCGATGTGCATCCAAGTAGTCGATGGCGACCTTCGCGCCCTCAGCCTTAGGAGACTTTTGGTTGGCAATCTTTGCGAGTTTGGCGCGCAACACCTCATAGTTGCACGCATCGCTGTATTCGCTAAGTTCATCATGCAAGAGATCGAGCGCGGCAGCCTGTGGCGTATTCTGGGCCTTGATAACCTCAAGCATCGTCACGCGGGGCTCTTTGTCCTGCTCACGCTCCTTGGCCTCCTTCTTGGCAGAGCGGCTAGCCTTCTCGGCCTCGGCCGTCAGGCGCCGACGCTCCGTGCGCGCAGCCTTAGCATTCTGTGCCACTTGGGCCTGCGCGGCGGCGGTTAGGGGAGCGAGTTGGGCGATTAGGGTCTGTGCTTCGGCGGCAAGTGCCGGATTGCCCCCCTTGGCCTGGCTTAGCTCCGTTAACTTCTCGGTGAAGGATTCGGCGGCATTGGCCATATCGTTACGCCCCACCCGGCCCATCTCAACCTGTTCAAGGAAGGCGTGGGCTTGGTGAAGCAGTTTAATGCCTTGGTTGCGCTGTAACCCATTCGCCGCGCCGAGATAGCGCCGAGCTCGGGAGGGCAATGTCTTGTTGAATATCAGAATGACTTCCAACGCCTGAGAGGGGGCCGATTGCAAGAGGTTCTCAATGGTTGCGCACTGAGTCTCGGCCCAGGCCTCTACCCCTTCCACCATTTTCCGCGCCTCCTCGGCCTTAGGCCCCTGACCGCCGGCTTCGCGCCGCAGAGTTGCCAAGGGCTTTTCGATATTTTTGCCCTCGACAAAGTTCTTGGACATACTCTCGTGCTCGGGCGTACGAAAGAGGAGGATGCGCCCGGGCAGATAATCGGGCGTCTCTTTGAGCGCTTCGGTCAAGATGGAACCCTCTGCAATATCCTTCAATGAGGCGGAGACCAAGTGTTTGCTCTGCGCGTTGAAGAGCGCCGTAACGGGGTCTGGGACGCAGTAGACCGTGCAGGGCGGGCGCAGGCGGCGAACAGCTTGAACATTACGTTTGCGCGCTTCCGGGTCATTGGCAGCGGCCATCACCCCAATGAGCAACACGCGCCCATCCTTGAGCGCACCTTTAGCGGCCGAACGCAAAGCACGCATTTCCTTGCGCATTAACTCAATGGTCTCGTTGCCGGCTGTCGAGCTGGCATCTTCATCTAGGGTAGAGAGCGGGGCGACATATCCCGTCAGGTCCCAAAAGATGACCAAGCGCCCCCCGAGTTCCCCCGCCGCCACGCCTCCGCCAAAGACGCGATTGGGCAAGGTGAGGTGCTGCTTGATCTCGTCAAGTGTTGGCGTTGCGGCCAGCACGCGCCAGGCCAATAGCGCAAATAACAGCCATGCAAAGCACTTTCTCATCGGGGCATTCTCCTCTCAATCATTCAAACGCCCTACAGCCTGGAGCGAAAGTCATCGTAGCCAAAGGTGCGAACCACCTCGATTTGACCCGGGGCGGTACAAAGGCAGAGATCTGGGAGTCGGATGCCATTAAAGGTGTTAGTCTTGACCATTGTGTAGAGGGCCATATCCTCAAAAAGGATGCGGTCGCCCGGCTGCGGCAACCGATCAAAGCTATATTCGCCAAAGAAGTCTCCGGCCAGACAACTTGGCCCGGCTAAGCGCACGGTGTGGGTCTTCTCGCCCGGCTTGCCCGCACGCAAAGCATTGACCCCAGGCGCAGCTTCGCCCTGCCAAGCATCGTCCATAAAGGCGCGTGGCACATAGGGCATCTCCATCACATCAGGCGTGTGGCAGGCGGCCGAACCATCGAGAATCGCAATCGGCCCGCCATTCTCCACCACATCCAAAACGGTGCAAACAAAGGTGCCGGCATTCAGGACATGCGCCTCGCCGGGCTCCAGGCAGTAAACGATGTGCGGATAGCGCGCATGGAAGCCCTGCAAGGTCTGAACCAGCAACTCGCGGTCATAATCCGCGCGCGTAATGTGGTGGCCACCACCAAAGTTGAACCATGTGATTTGCCCGCTACGTAGCAAGTCGCCGAACTTCTCCTCGATAGCCGCCAAGGTTCGCGCAAAACAATCGGCATTCTGCTCGCAGAGGTTATGGCAATGCAACCCCGTGATCCCCGAAAGATCCTGCCCGGCAAAGGCTTCGCGGCGGATTCCCAGGCGCGAATGCGGCGCGCAAGGGTCATAGAGCGGCACCTGCCCTTCGGAGTGCTCCGGATTAATTCGCAGCCCCAAGGCCACGCGCGCGGCACCAGGCAATTCCTGCGCCAATCGTTGCCACTGACGCAACTGCGCAAAGGAGTTGAAGGTGATGTGGTCGATGCCTAGCGCCATCAACTCGCGCATCTCCCCCTCCGAGAAGGCGGCCGCAAAGACGTGTTGCTCCCCGCCAAATGCCTCCTTCCCTAACCGCGCCTCGTGGACGCTGCTCGCACAGGTCCCCACCGCCTTCATATACGGAAAGGCTGCAGGCATTGAGAAGGCCTTTAAGGCCAACAACATCCGCGCCCCAGCACGGTCGGCCACCTCGGCCAACACCGCAGCATTCCGCTGCAAGGCCGCCACATCCACAACAAACGCCGGAGTTCGCAAAGGCATCCTCATAATATCGCTCCCAAAAGCCAAACCACCACAACTCCAATCAATGCCAACCAAAAACGCTTCCACGAGCGGCGGTCTGCCTCCACCTCGCTCATCTGGCCTTCGTGCGTGTTATTGCTGGAGATATATCGGCTGAAGTCGGACTTCGGGCGCGCCTTCAACCCTAACAATTTGTGCCAAAACCCACACGCCTCAGCCACATCGGCCGTATCCAGCAGAAAGCCATCGCGATCTGGCCGCCGAAAGGATACTTGCCGACGCATCTGAGGCCCTTATCCTAGGCAACTGCAATTATGGAATAAGAATCGTTTCGCCCGCACGCAAACGCCCATCGGGGTTGGTGGTCGAGCGATTCGCATCGCGAATGCGCTCCCAACTGGCCGCATTCCCATAGGCTTCGCGAGAGAGTTTGGAGAAGGTATCCCCAGGGCGCACAAGGTAGCGCTTGCCGGGTGTGGGGGTGGTGGCAATGGTCTCTTCGCCTGTCAACTTGGCAATGGCTTCGCGCGTAGCCTTATTCTGCGCTTGGATGCCGCCATCTTCTTCCATAATCATGCGCAATGCATCGGCCCGCACAGAGGCAATTTCATCATCGACCTCGGGCTCGGTCTCAACCGCCTTCTTGGCCTCTTCGGCGGCCTTGCGCGCGGCAGCCAATTCCGCCGCATGGGCCTGGGCAGCCTCCGCTTCTGCGCTCTTGAGCGTATCAACCAGCGCGGTCAAACGCGCCACCTGCCGCTTGAGCTCGGCAATCTCTTTGTCACGCCCATCCAGGACCGCATTTGCATCGGCCACACGCTTCTCCGCTGCGGCAAGTTTAACGCGCAGGTCATCGCGCTCGGCGGCCACGGCCCGGCTCTCAATGGCGATTCGCTCGGCGGCCAATTGCGAAGCGAGCAAGGTACGCGCCGCCTCCAGACGCTCCTGGACCAAGGCTGCCTTCTCAGACTTCGGCTGCAGAGCCAAATACATCCGATAATGATGAATGGCTTCAATGTATTCCTTCCGCGAATCGTGCTGCAACATCGCGAGGTTCAAGTGCGCCAAGGCGATCGAGGCATCGCGTTGCAAGAGTTGCTCATAGAGCGCCTCGGCAGCGCTGATATTGCCCTGCTCTTCAGCGGCCAGGGCTTCAGCAAAGAGCGCTTCCGCACGCTCACGCCGTTCCGCTTCGGACACCTTTTCACGGTTGCAGCCCGCCATCAGAGCGGCGCCCATCATCAACAAAAGGATTGCTCGCAACTTCATCGTCGTTCTCCAATCAAGTTAAGTGGCAGTATACCATATCTCCCCGGCGCGCGTGTGCGCGGCACAGATTTTCTCACGCCGGCGGCACATCCTCCGGGAAACGCAGGTCGGCATTCAACCCCTCCAAGGCCGTCAAGGCCCGTTCGTGCGCCCGGTGATAGGCCACCTCTAATGTCTTGCGCAGCTCCTCTTCCCCCCGCCAATAGGGAAGCGCGCCTAAACGCCGGGGAATAGCCGCGCCATCCGTTATCGGACGCAACGACAATACATCGCGCTGCGGCAGAAGCATTGGCGTACAATCCGCCTCCACCTCCATCACCGAAATGCCGCGCAGGCGCAACAACACCTGCGGTTCGGAGGCAATGACATCGGCAAAGAGACAGAGGGCTGCCGCCAAGTGTTTGCAGGGGCGCGCCCAGTCGCGGCAATTGCAGCGGAAGATCACCCCCTCGCGGCCCTCGGGAAAGAGCGAAAACCCCAATTGGCGAATGGCCTGATCAAAGGCCACCGGCAGACGGTTGGCCGCCAACTGCGCGGCAAAGACGGGCGACGCGCGCAACACAGCCTCCACTGGCTCACATGGCAAGGGCTCCCAGCGCATCTCCACGCGGTAGGGCTCGCGCTCCATCCCCTGCACCTGCGCACGCAACACCCCTGGCTGCACCTCAAGTGTTTGCACCTGACCACGCTGGGCATAATTTCGCCCACGCCCCAACCGCGCCCCCATCTGTAACCGCTCAAGCCATGCAATCCACGCCTTTCGCCACCACGCATCGCGATTATTCCCTTGCAAACGCAGTCCGCCATAGACCGCCAGGGGAATACGTGGCTGGTGCCGCGAAGAGCCCATCGCGCCTCACTCTTCGCCGATGGTTCCGGCGCAAAGAAAGTCGAAGGAAATCTTGTCGCCTGTCTCTTCGCCGCGTTCAAGATCTTCGCGTGGCAAAACGCGTAGCGAGAAGGGGCGCGTGGTGCCATTAGCACGCACCGTAATCGTGAAGGTCTCCTCGGCTGACGGTGCGCTCAAATGCCCAATATGCAACCCCTGCATCTGATCTTGCCCTGGCAAACGCCGGCGAAAGTCTGCAGGGGCGCCATCCTCCGCGGAGCGCCCCTGCGTCACCGAATCATCGTAACCCAAAAAGGTGAAAGCCACCTGATCATAATGCTTGGTCAGCCCCACCGCGTCAATCTCGCCAGCCTCCACCGCAACCCCAGGCGAACGCTTGAGCGAGGTCTCGTTTGCCTCCGCCTCCACAGGCGCTCCGCGCCCACCAGACTCCGAGGCCCCCTCATCAAAGGCTGAAGCAAGAACAATTCGCCCGGGCGAGAAGACAATCTCCATCGGTTGCTGCGTCTGCAACGCCATATTGCGCGCATAACGCATCAAACGCAGGGTGTCCTTTGCCGCCATGGACACCTGTGTACTTGCCGAGTTGCCAATTTGCGGCACCACCACCGCAACGGCAATCCCAAGGATAGCCAGGACCACCAGCAACTCAATCAGCGTGAACCCACGCTTCACGCGATGCACTTAGAGAATGCCTAGCAACTTCAACACCAGCACCGCCGCCAACGCGATAATTACCACGATGGACACGCCGATGATTAAGTTCAGCGCTTTCTTGCTCTCGGACTTCTTGGCAAAGCCCTCCACCGGACGCGAAGGCGCCGTGGTCGGCCGCATCACAATCGTTGTACGCGGGATGGAATCTACACTCTCGGTTACGCCGGGATCAGACTCAGGCACATCGTCCCCGCGAATGGAGAGCGCAATGTCGCCCAAGGCAACCACATCATTCCGATGAACCGTGGCCATCGTAATGCGCACCTCGTTCACGCGCGTGCCATTGGTAGAGTCGAGGTCCTTGACCCGCCACCCACCATCACAACGCTCGATGATGCAGTGCTCGCCGGAGACCGAGGCATTCGAAATCACAAAATCATTGGCACTATTGCGGCCGATACGGATCTGATCCGCCGTCCAACTATAGCTCTTACCAATCTCGTCACCATTCAGAATCGTAATGTTTGGCATCGCAAACTCCTTCGACTACATTGCCTTGGAGTATAGAATAAGCTTTCCACACTGTCAAGCACTATCGCGCGCAAGTTGTATAACTCGGGCCGTGTCGCTCGCGTGAACAGTGAAGGCCGAGCGAAGCGAAGGCGCTATGCCAAAACGGTGAAGGCCGAGCGAAGCGAAGACGCTATGACAAAACGGTAAGGCCGAGGCGCGCTAGGCCAAAACGGTAAGGCCGAGGCGCGCTAGGCCGGATCATCCGGATCATCCGGAGATTCCGGAGGCGGCCCGCCAATGGGGGGGCAAGGCCCCCCGCGTGAGCGCGCTACCGCTCACCGCTCACCGTTCACCGTTCGCGGCCGTAGCCCCCCGTGAGTCACCCTTATCCCGGAATTTCCGAGATAGGGTGTGCAGAAGGAAAGGAACAGCGGCGCGGATTATCACGCGGCGCGGAGAGAACTAACCGCTCGGCGGATCGCAACTAATAAGACCCCGTCTTATTGGTAATAAGGCCCCGTCTTATTCGCAATAAGACCCCGTCTTATTGGCAACAAGGCGGGGCCTTATTCATTCAA
>SFJE01000041.1 GCA_004555175.1 Lentisphaeraceae bacterium
ATCGCCGAACCTCACTCAATGGCACAACCGCCTCCCAAGCCTACCTAGCCAACTGCCCTGCCGCATAGACAATTCACGATTTACTTTACAACTGGGGGCCGGGCGAAAATCCTTTTCAGGGGCGAGCGGGATAATTAAAATAATTCTGTTTCGGGCGAGAGGAAGGTTGCGTGGGGTGCAGAGTGAGGGTCCCCGGGTGTCCCCGGTTGACAAGGCGCGGGGGAAAGGGCTACAGTAGGTGGCGATGAGCGCGTTTGTAAACGGTTTGTTGCGGTTGGGGCTGCTGATGGCGGCCTTGGGGGTGGGCTTTTCGGCGTGGGCAGCTGGGGTGGCGCAGGTGATTCGAGCGCATCCGTGGTTAACGCGGGGGGTGGCGCGCGAGAGTCTGGTGGGGGTTCGCTTTGCGGAGAACTGGGGCGGCTTTTTGAGGCAGATTACCTTTACCTTGAAGTTGAGTGGCTGCGCGCGCGGGGCGTTGGGGGAGCTGCGGCTCTACCGTCAGCCGGCGCCGGCCTTTGGCTTCTATGAGGCAACGGCGGTGCGGCTGGATGGAACGTATATGGTTGCAAGTGAAGTGTGGGATTCGGCCTCAGGCACACTGACGGTGACCTATCGTAATACGGCAACGGGCAACTCGACCTCGCCGGGGTGGCTCTTTCCCTTTATTACGGGCAATGCGCAGCGCACGGAGAGTGACCGGGTGTGGCTGACGGCGGAGATTGACCCCGAGATTAGTGAGAACGTGACCCTTGAGGCGCGCGTGGCCGATACGCAGCTCTCCCTGAGCGGTTCGGTCTTTACGGTCGTTGATGACGCGCCGGGGCTCCACCGGGTCTATCCCTACTGCTTCCGCGTGAGCGCCTATCTGCCGAGTGGGAAGGTGGGCGCGGTGATCCTCAATGAGGCCGCGCAGCGGTTGCCGAACTTGACCGAGGCCATCCACTTCGAGGTCGCGCCCACTTACGATAGCGAGGCGGACCGCTTTACGCTGGATTTGGGCGCGACGGCGAGCGCGTGGACGGCGTTGCGCGCGGCCCGGGAAAGCGCCTCGCCGCGCGATGACGCCGGGCGCGGCACGCGCCTTATTCTGGGGCTGACGAAGGGGAAGGTAGCCTTGACGCTCGATTCGATGGGCAGCGGGACAGCCTTTGCCGCTTCGCCCCTCGGCCACGCAGCGGGGTCGGCCTACCGCGCAGACTTTGTGGCGGCGGTGGTGGCGCTGATGGAGCGCGAGGGCTTTGATGGGCTGGACATTGACTGGGAGTATCCAAACCTGTTGCCTAATGGCACCGAGGTGGAGAATGACGAGTATGCAAAGTATGGCGCGCTGGTGCGCGACCTAGCCGAAGCCTTCTTCCCGCGCGGCTGGACCCTCACCCTCTGCACCAACCAGAGCGGCTGGCACGTCCCCGGCGGCGAGGTTCTGGCGGCGGCTGACGCCATCCACGCGATGGCTTACGGTCCGTGGCCGACCTTCCTGGGTAACGCGGTGATGAGTCAAGGGATCAGCGTTTGCACAGCGCGGGGGGTGCCGGCGCGGCGGATTGTGGTGGGGCTGCCAATGTACTCAAACGCGGCCTTTCAGTATGGCTGGGGGGCGTTGGCGGCGAAGGTGCAGGCAGCCTTCCCGGGCGACCCCCTCGCGCAGGCCGATTGCGACACGCTCTGGGAGAGTTGGAGCTACAATGGTAAGAGCGGCAACTACATCGGCTTCAACGGTCCCTCGACTCTCCGCGCCAAGTGTAGTCGCATCCGCGAGGAGGGTTATGGTGGGGCGATGAGCTGGGGATATTACTCCGATGTGGCCTGGTCCTCGCCCCTGAGTCTAGCGCGCCATCAGGCACAGGCCATCTGGCCGCACGGTGCATTCCCCGAGCCCGCGCGCGCGGCCGACGGCTTCTACGAGCTCGATAGCGAAAGCGATTGGTTCTGGTTCCGAGAGCACCCCGATTGCAATGTCCGCCTGGTCTCCGACATTCGCTTTGACCACGACCCGCTCCCCATCGCGCGTTTCGCTGGCGAGCTTGATGGGAACGGTCACACCCTCACCCTGCCGGCCGAGACCTGGATCTGCACCTTCGGCCAGAGCGCCCTCTTCCGCACCCTCGCCGGAACCGTCCGCAACCTCACCATCGTCCTTGAAGGGCGTGTCCTCACCCGCGCCGACCGCGCCGGCGATACCGCAGTCGAAGGAACCGGAAGCGTGGCGAGCGACTGCGAGACTGCCCTCCTCGCCGCCGGGCTCGGCAACGGCGCGCGGCTCGAAGATGTCACCCTCTGCCTTCGCCCCGGTGCCGAGGTGCAGGGTGCGCTCAAGACCGCCCTCTGCGCGGCAAGCGTCTGGGCCCCGGCCGGCGGCAGCGTTGTGCTTCGCCGCATCAACCTGACGCTTGAGGGCACCCTGCGCGCCTACGCCGACACCTCCGGCGGCACAGCCTTCAACCCGGCCAACGCCGCCGTTGGTGCCCTCGCCGGATGGATTGGCGGACCCGATGGCGCGACCATCACCGTGGCGGATTGCACGGTCACCCTCGGCCCCAGTGCGCGTATTCTCGCCGAAACAGGCACCAGCTCCTCGGCCGGCGGCTGCGTGGGTAACCTCAATAACGCTACCCCCACCTTCACCAACCTCACCCTCGTCTGGAGCCTCGGCGCAGAGATCACCGGGCGAGAAGAGACCGCCACCACCCCGATGCCCTGGATTGCCTCCTACGCCCCGGCAATGGCCACCGCCAACGTCTCGGCCTCCGGACGCATCCTCGCCCCCAGCACCTTCCCCTGGAGCGATTGGTGGCTCAAGGCCCTCGCCCCTCTCCGTCGCCCCGGCTACCGCCTCTGGCTCAAGTAACCTAGGGCGCCTTCGGCGGGGTGGAGCGCCCTGCGCTCCCGAGGGGCGTGGAGGCACGCGCCCCCGCCTCCCCCACCCCTTTCCTTTGTGTTTCGTTGCGTGGCTCTGTGCTTCCTTGTGGTTTCTCCTGCGTGGCCATAAAAAATCACGAGGACCGCGATGCGATCCTCGTGATTTGGATGATGAGGTCAGCAGCGCTTACCAGATCTTGGGCGCGCCCTCAGCGGCCTTGTACTTCGGGCCATAGTAGGCCTTGAGGTAGATCTCGCGGATTTCGGGGATCAGCGGGTAGCGGGGGTTAGCCGGGGTGCACTGATCATCGAAGGCGTCCTCGGAGAGGGAGTCGAGGTTGCGGAGGAACTCTTCCTCGGGCACGCCCCAGGCCTGGATGGAGTCGGGGATATTGACCGACTTCTTGAGGGCCTCGATGCCAGCGACGAGGGCTTCGACCTTCTCGGCATCCGTGCCGCCGTGGGCCAGACCGAGGACATCGGCAACGCGCGCATAGCGGCTGCGGGCCATCGGGTAGGTGTACTGCGGGAAGATGGCCTGCTTGGCGGGATTCTCAACCGCGTTGTAGCGGATGATATCGCAGATGAGCAGGGCGTTGGCAATGCCGTGAGGAATGTTGTACTTCGCGCCGAGCTTGTGAGCCATCGAGTGGCAGAGGCCGAGGAAGGCGTTGGCGAAGGCCATACCAGCGATATTGGAAGCGTAGTGCATCTTCTCGCGGGCCTTCTTATTGGAGGCGCCTTCGTCGTAGCTGAGCTTGAGGTACTTGAAGACCAGGCGGGCAGCTTCCAGCGAGAGGGCGTTGGACCACTCGGTGGAGAGCACCGAAACCATCGCCTCAAGGGCGTGCACCAGCGCGTCGATACCGGAGGCAGCCGTCAGGCCGCGCGGCATCGAGAGCACGAGCTCGGGATCGGCGATGGCCATATCGGGCGTCAGCGCGTAGTCGGCGATCGGGTACTTCTTGTGGGTGCGCGAGTCGGTGACGACGGCGAAGGGCGTCACTTCCGAACCGGTGCCCGAGGTAGTGGGGATGGCGACCATGATGGCCTTGGCGCCGAGCTTCGGGAAGGTGTAGATGCGCTTCTCGATGTCCATAAAGCGCATAGCCATATCCTCGAACTTGGCCTCGGGGTTCTCATAGCGCAGCCACATCATCTTGGCAGCGTCCATCGGCGAGCCGCCGCCGAGGGCGATGATGAGATCGGGCTTGAAGGAGTTCATGCGGTTGAGGCCTTCTTCGATGGTGTCGGTGTCCGGATCGGGCTTGACTTCATAGAAGATTTCCACATCCATGCCCATGTCTTCAAGGACGCTGGTGACCTTTTCGGTGTAACCCAGGTCGAAGAGCGGCTTGTCGGTGACGAGGAAGGCGCGCTTGCGGCCGGTGATTTCGCGCAGGGCGAAGGGCAGGCAGCCGTACTTGAAGTAGACCTTCGGCGGAACCTTGAACCAGAGCATATTCTCGCGACGTTCGGCAATGGTCTTGATGTTCATAAGGTGCTTGATTCCAATGTTTTCGGAGACGGCGTTGCCACCCCAGCTGCCGCAACCGAGCGTCAGCGAAGGAGCGAGCTTGAAGTTGTAGAGGTCGCCAATCGCGCCCTGGGAGGCGGGAATGTTGACGAGCACGCGGCCGGTCTTGACGATCGAGCCGTAGCTCTTGATGCGGTCGGTGTTGGCCGGAGAGGTGTAGAGCACCGAGGTGTGACCGAGGCCGCCGCCTTCGATGAGCTTCTTGGCCATCAGCGTGCCTTCTTCGAAGTTCTTGGCGCGGTAGAGGGCCAGAACGGGCGAGAGCTTCTCGTGCGAGAAGGGCTCTTCGGGGCCCATCGTGATTTCCTTGGTCTCGCCGATGAGCACCTTGGCTTCCTTCGGCACGGAGAGGCCGGCCATCTCGGCAATCTTCCACGCCGGCTGGCCGACGATCTTGGCGTTGAGGTGGCCATCGATGAAGATCACGTCGGAGACTTTCTTGCGCTCGGCAGGGCTGAGGATGTAAGCGCCGCGAGCGAGGAACTCCTGCTTGACGGTCTCATACATGCTGTCGACCACGATGACGGCCTGCTCAGAGGCGCAGATCATGCCGTTGTCAAAGGTCTTGGACATCAGGATCGAGGAGACGGCCATCTTGTAGTGAGCCGTTTCGTCGATGAGCGCCGGGGTGTTGCCCGCGCCCACGCCCAGGGCCGGCTTGCCCGAAGAGTAGGCCGCCTGCACCATGCCCGGACCGCCGGTGGCGAGGATGAGATTGGTGTACTTGTGGTGCATCAGCGCGGCCGAGAGGGCCATCGTCGGCTCCTTGATGCAACCGACGATCCCTTCCGGGGCGCCGGCGCGCACAGCCGCGCGCTCGATGATCATCGCCGCTTCGTAGGTGGCGCGCTTGGCACGCGGGTGCGGAGAGAAGACGATGCCGTTACGGGTCTTGAGGGCGATGAGCGCCTTGAAGATGGCCGTGGAGGTGGGGTTGGTGGTCGGGACGATACCGGCGATGATGCCGATAGGCTCGGCGATGCGGCGGATGCCGTAGGTCGCGTCATACTCCAACTCGCCGCAGGTCTTGGCATTCTTATAGGAGTTGTAGATGAATTCGGAGGCGAAGTGGTTCTTAATAACCTTGTCTTCCACCACACCCATCCCGGTCTCTTCGACGGCGATCTTCGCCAGTTCGATACGGTGGGCGCAAGCAGAGAGCGCGCACTCGCGGAAGATCTTATCGACCTGCTCTTGCGTATACGTGGCGTAGATGGCCTGAGCCTTCTTCACGCGCTCCATCAACGCATCGAGTTCGGCCAGCTGCGCGGCTTCATCGACCACGGGCTTGGCGGGGTTCACAGGGGCCGCGGCCTTTGCAGGCGCCTTCGCGGCGGCTTTCTTAGTTGCCATACGTTTCTCCTTTGTCAAGATGCTTTCGGCAATTCGGTATAAAAGTATCGATTATTCCGGCTAAAAAGTCAAGCACTTTTTACAGAAACCCCGCTCATACGGCCCTTTTAATCAAAAACAAACAATTCCCCACCCCACTGTTCCGCACTATTTTCCTGAACTGTCTATGCCAATGTACCCGCAGGATGCCTGTTGACATAGCTCCTTCGCTTCGCTCGGACTTCACCGAGGTGGAGCGTCCCACGCTCCCGATGGGCGTGGGAGCGAGAAGCCCCTGCGTTTGATGCCAACGCCCCCAAAAAGCACGAGTAATCAGACGCGGTAACGCATTCCTGTGCGTGTGCTACGAAGGTGCCCGCAGGGCTCCTTCGCCGGGGTGGAGCGTCCCCCGCTCCCGGGGGGCGGGAGCGAGCAGCCCCCGCGCAGGGGTGTGGGGGCTGCAGCCCCCACATCCTCATCAGCTCCCCCACCCCGCCGTTCCGCGCATGTTAGTTCAGCGCGGAGATGGGCAGCCCCAGATCGGTCAAAATGGCCTTCAAGGCGGAAACGGTCTGGTTGTCACCATTCTTATAGAGGGCCTGGACAGTGGTGCAGGCGTGCGAGACAGTCGAGTGCTTACGGTTGAAGAGCTTGCCAATCTCGGGGAGTGAATCGGAGGTCATCTTCCGACAGAGGAACATCGCCATCTGCCGCGGCAAGGCCACCTCGCGCTCTCGCCCCTCACCAAAGACCCGCGCCGGCACCACATCGTAGTAGCGGCAGACCTTCTCGATAATATCCCGACTCGTCAGCTGCACAATCGATTCTTCGTTCATCAAGAACTGCTTAAGCACGCTCTTTTCAAGCGCCTCCACCGTCACCGTCTGCTCGCGCCCCTTTGCCACCGTCTGCGCATAGCGCACTGCCGTTGAGAGCGCTCCCTCCAACGCACGCACGCTGCTACGAACCCGCCGCGCAATAAACTCCATCACCTCGCGGCTCAAGGTCACCCCCGGATACCCGCGCAACTTCAACTCCAAAATATTGTAGCGCGTCTCGTAGCCCGGAATATCCACATTCGTGCTGATCCCGCTCTGGAAGCGACTCACCAGGCGGTCCATAATATTCGGAATCTCCGTTGGCGCGCGGTCACTCGTCATCACAATCTGCCGACCCGCCCCCTTGAGTTCGTTAAAAATATTGAAGAACTCATTCTGCAACCCCTCTGAACGTGAGAGATATTGAATATCATCCACCAACAAGATATTCGGTTCCTCGCGATACTTCCGCCGAAAGGCCTCCACTGCCCGCATCTTGGCCTGCTCATCGCCGCGCCACTGCTGCATATACTCGTTGGTCAACCGCTCACTCGTCACATACAGCACGCGCAGAGTCGGCTTCCGTTCCTTAGCCATATTCCCAATCGCGTGCAACAGGTGCGTCTTCCCCACCCCCGTTGGCCCATACATAAAGAGCGGATTGGTCCCACTCTGCTCATCGCCCGGCTTCTGCGCCACCCACTTGGCCATCGCCAACGCAAACTGATTACTCGGCCCCTCCACAAAACGGTCGAAGGTCAATGTCTCCATCAACGTCTCTTCACCCACTTCCGCCGTCTCTGACCGAACCGACGCCGTCACTTGCTGCGCCACCGGCACCGGCTTCTCGCAAAAGACCACCTGCGTGACCTCTTCGCCCCCGGCTCGCTCCAACGCCGCCGAGATGAAGTTCCCAAACAGCCCCTCAATCTGCTTCCCGTTCTGCTGCCCCTCTGCCAACTCTACCACCAACTTTGATCCATCCACCCGAAGAGCCCGACTCCCGCCGAAATACTTCAACACCGTCAACTCGGAAAGCATCTCGGCGAGGACCTTCAGGACCTCGTTCCACAACTGATCAAACGTCAAATGACTCATCGCGATCTATCCAATCTGCCTAATGTCTGCTAAAAAACAACCCTATTATGGCAGGCTCCCTGCTCCCTGTCCAGCACCAGTTATCGACAATCTATCAACACCTTATCGACAGAGTTATCGACCATCTACAGATACCTAACTTATTTATATACCAATAGATTACAACTTTCGTGAACAACTTATCGACAGCGCTCCTCCCCCTTTATCGACATTCCCTGTCCATAACACGCTCGGCACCCGCACCACGCTTGAAGAAGGCAGTTGTTCACAGGCGATAAAACGCACTCCCAAGGCAAATCCATCCCTCCCCCACCCCACCGATTCCCCTCCTCTTTTCCTCTTTCCGCCCTCTGCCACCCTTCCCTAATCAGAATCTTTGTGCTCTTTGTGGTTAATAAATCTGCGTGTGTTTCGGCGTGCTTCTTCTTTGTGTTTTCTTTGTGGTTAATAATTCTACGTGCGTTTCGGCGGCTGTGCTTCTTTGTGCTCTTTGTGTTCTTTGTGGTTGCTAAATCCTGCGTCTATTTCGGCGTGCTTCCCTTTGTGCTCCTTTGTGCTTCTTTGTGTTCTTTGTGGTTGCTAAATCCTGCGTCTATTTCGGCGTGCTTCTTCTTTGTACTTCTTTGTGGTTACTTATGTTCTTGGTATAATGCCACCGTTATGAGCACTTCCTCCCCTACTCCTTACGATGTCCTCGTCGTTGGTGCTGGCCACGCCGGATGTGAAGCAGCCTTCGCCGCCGCGCGGATGGGCTGTAAAACCCTCCTCATTACCGCCCAGCGCGACACCCTCGGTCTCATGCCCTGCAACCCGGCCATCGGCGGACTCGCCAAGTCCCACCTCGTTGTTGAACTCGATGCCCTAGGCGGCGAAATGGGCCTCAATGCCGACCTCACAGGCCTCCAATATCGCACCCTCAATGCCTCGCGCGGACCCGCCGTCCGTGCCGTCCGGATCCAATGCGATAAGGCCGCCTATTCCCAACGTCTCGCCCAAGTCGCTGCCTCCCTCCCCACCCTCACCCTTCTCGAAGGCCTCGTCACCAACCTCTTGCTCGATCCCTCCCCTACCCCACCGAACCCCCTTCCACGCGGCGTAATTCTCGCCGATGGACGCCAACTCCTTGCAAAAACAATCATTATTACATCAGGTACCACCCTTGACGGCCGTATCTGGATCGGTCATAATGGACGCGATGGCGGCGGTGATGCCCGCCCCGCAATTCCCCTTCCGGAGACCTTAAAACGCCTCTCACCAAACCTCCAGTGGCGGCGACTCAAAACCGGCACCCCGCCGCGTCTCTGGAATCACACCATCAACTGGTCTGCCATTCCTCAACAACCCGGCGAAAATAACCCCATTCCCTTCTTCTCCCGCCGCACACAACTTGCACAACAGCGCGAAGCGGAGTCGACAGTCGACAGTCGACAGTCGACAGAGTTCAGCGCTAATATTCCACGTGGAACATCTGACACTTCTGTTCATTCTATATCCCTTCAGTCAACATGCCCGCAAGGTGTGTTGACCGGGGTTGAGCGCACTGCACTCCCGGGGTGCAGAGCGAGCAGTCCTGCTCAGGGCGTGGGGGTGAGCCTCCACAACAAGCAAACAACCACCAAAAACAACCTAAATACCTCTTTAAGTTCTCTTCAAAACCCTCAAAGCATTCCCTCCACTATCCAATCATCTACTGTTCCACGTGGAACACTCGGGGTAGGGGAAGCGACCACCTTTGGTGAAACTCCACACTTAGCAGATCAAACCATCTGGCAATGTCAGGAGGGCTATGCCACTTACCGATCAGTTTCTGGGGATATTAAACCCCTTCCAACGCTTGAAAATGAGCTCAAAGCGGCCTTAAATCGGGCAAAAACACAGCAATTACCCTGTTTTACCACGCATACAACCCTTTTGGCGCATCAGATCATCCGGAATAATCTGGCGGCCTCAGCACTCTACGGCGGTGAAATCTCCGGGGAAGGGGTCAGATATTGCCCAAGTATTGAGGATAAAATCGTGAAGTTTGGCGATCGGGGAGGTCACCATATCATTCTGGAGCCCGAGGGCGCGGAGTGTCCCTGGTGCTATCCAAATGGACTTTCAAACTCGCTTCCAGAGGAGGTTCAGCGGGAGTTAGTTCACGCCATTCCGGGTTTGGAGCAAGCCGACTTTGCGGCCTATGCCTATGCCATTGAGTATGACTGCATTGATCCACGGGCCCTTGATGAGCGACTCTCCCTGCCGGAGGTTCCTAATCTCTACTTTGCTGGTCAGATCAATGGCACTACAGGTTACGAAGAGGCCGCGGCCCAGGGCTTCTACGCAGGGGTCAATGCTGCGCTCTGGCAGCAGGGTAGGGGAGCCTTCGTCCTCTCACGCGATGAGGCCTACCTCGGCGTGATGGTCGATGACCTCATCACCAAGGGCGCCGATGAACCCTATCGCATGTTTACTTCCCGCGCCGAGCGCCGTCTCCTCCTGCGTCCCGGAAATGCCCACCTGCGTCTGCACGCGCACGCCAAACGCCTGGGGATCGTCTCGTCAGAGCTCTTAGCTCTTACCGAGCGCGAGGCTACCTGGCTCGAAGAGACCGAACGCCTTTGGCGCGCCGACTACCTCGATGGACGCGGTCTCTCCCGATGGAAACTTCTCGCCCGAGAGGGGATTACCTTCTCTCAGGCCGCAACCGCCTCCAAACCGAACGCCGCCCCTCCCCCCCTCCCAGATGTCCCCCCAGATTGGCAGGAGGAGCTCTCCCTCCGCGCGAAGTATGAGGGCTATATCGCCCACGAGGCCCAACAGGCCCTACGTCTCAAACAGGACGAGGCAAAACGTCTTCCTCCAGACTTCAACTACGCCGCTGTCCGAGGTCTCCGCTTTGAAGCTCTCGAAAAGCTTCAGCGAATCCGTCCCGAAACCCTCCGCCGCGCCGCTTCTATCCCCGGCGTCAATCCTGCCGATATCGCTTTGCTCGCAATCGCCCTAAAAGCCTATAAGTAAAATCATAAGTATTTGTTTTTATAGTTATATATAACTATTTTATAGAGAAATAGGATGAGACAAAAGGTGAAGTTGGTGTGGGGGCTGCTCGCCCCCACGCCCCTCGGGAGCGTAGGACGCTCCACCCCGACCGAAGCACCCTACGGGCACTTCGGCTGAGGGGTGTAGGGGATGTTCCATAGAGGAAGCGAGTTGATCGTGGAGGTAGGATGGGGGCTACTCGCCCCCAAACCCCTCGGGAGCGTAGGACGCTCCACCCCGGCCGAAGCGCCCTACGGGCACTTCGGCTGAGGGTTACTAGAAGTGTTCCACAGCCGCACAAGGCTCATTTCGAGGTAGGCCTAAGCCGAGGCGAGGTAGGCCCTACCACAGGGCGAGGTAGGGCCTACCACAGGGCGAAGTAGGGCCTAGGTAACCTTGAGGTAGGGCCTAGGTCGAGGAGAGGTAGGGCCTGCCACAGGGCGTGGCAGGCCCTGCCAGTTTTTGGCACGGGTTGGCACACTTTGGCACACCAGAGGCACGGTTGGCCAGAGCAAAACGCTTAGTGCTCCCGATCCGCCGGAACGGCGAAGTGCATGCCGGGGGCTTGGGGGTTGGCCCCCAACGGTCCTGGCAGGGAGGCGCGAAGCGAATCCCTGCTGCGCGTGCTGGATGTGCCTAGCTGTGCCGATAGCAAAGGTGCCCAAAGGGCGCCTTTGCCGGGGTGGAGCGCACTGCGCTCCCGGGGTGCAGGGCGAGTAGCCCTGCGCGGGGGGTGGGGTGGCAACCCCACACCAACCAGAGCCGCCCTCGTGCGTTTATCTACGCGTGCAACAAAGCAAGTGCGCAACGCGCGCTTGCGACGGGGTGGAGCGCACTGCGCTCCCGGGATGCAGGGTGAGCAGCCCCCTGCGCGGGGGGTGGGGTGGCAACCCCACACCAACCAGCGCCGCCCTCGTGCGTGGGGGGATTATGAACAGGGGAGTGGGGGAGGAGGTGTTGATAAGTCTGTCGATAACTTTTGTTTGACAGGGGGATTGAAGAGGTTAAAGGGGGATGAGAGAGGGGGGAGAGTGGAACGAAAAATGAATGAGTTAGGGAAGTGTGAGCGAATGGTTAGGATGGTTTATGGTTGAAATAAGAGTGAGTTATGCGTTAATTTCGGGAATACAGGGAGGAATATTCGAGAAAACATGTGAACAGATGTTGATAAGTGGGGTGGGGGGCTGTCGATAAGTGGCGCTGTCGATAAAACTGTCGATAACTTTCGAGACGGTGTTGATAAGGACGGGCTTATAAACATTTAGTCTGGCCTATCGCATGGAAGTTTCAACAGGGTAAGTGAGTTACGCACAATTCATCGTCAGTCCATCAACAGGAGATTTTGTCGTAATTCGTTGCGTTTATGAAGGGTTGTTTATTTATCGACAAGATAGACAGCCTTATCATTATCTTCTGTTATTAAGAGATTGCATTGTAGATAAGGAGAGGCACTGAGGAACACCTTGGGTGAAGGGGGTGAGGTCTCCCAATGTGGGTATTTGATGTACGGTAATTGGGGGACGACCTTGATCTCAGGCTAGGTGGATTTAGCCTTCAGGCTGGCGCAACCGATAAGTCCCCCACTTATCGGAATTAAGTCCCAGACTTATTTGCATTAAGTCCCGGACTTATTCAGTCGCCCAGCCTCAAGGCGAAGTTGCGCTAGGGAGCGGAGTGAATCGTTCTTGTGCTTCGCGCAGGTCCGGACGCGTTACGCCTGTATCGGCCTCGTGCTTGGACCGGGCGTGCTCCCCGCCACCGAGGCGCGAGTAGCACTTGGTGAGCGGCTCGGGCGCGCACGCACGCTTGCGGGGGGTGGGGTGGGAGGTTTTTATGTGACAGGGTAGGGGAGCGTGTGCTATAATTTTGGGCAATTGAAAGAGAGGCTTTTGCGATGAAGTTCACGGTTATTCGGAGTCGTTTTTTGGATTTGCTCTCGAATGTGCAGAGCATTGTGCCGGGGAAGCCGGCGTTGTTGATTTTGTCGAATGCGCTGGTGGAGGCATCGGCGGAGGGGGCGCTGCGGTTGACGGCGACGGATTTGGATATGTTCGTGCAGGCGACGCAGAGCACGGATATTAAGGTGGATGAGCCTGGGGCGACGACGTTGCCGGTGAAGAAGTTGGTGGATATTCTGCGAATGGCACCGGAGGGGGAGGTGCAGTTCGAGGTGGATGGCGAGCATGTTACGCGCGTGGTGACGGCGGCGGCGAAGTATCGCGTGATGGGGATGGGCTCGCAGGACTTCCCGAAGGTGCGCGAGCCGGAGGGGGAGACCCATTGCTTTACGATTGAGCGCGCGCTCTTCCGCGAGATGCTGCGCAAGACCTCCTATGCGGCGGGGACTGACGAAACGCGCCGGACGCTCACGGGCGTGCTGTTGGAGTTCAACGATGGCAAGCTGACGATGGTGGCGACCGATGGCAAGCGTCTGGCGCTGGTGGAGCAGGAGTTGGAGTTCCCGCCGGAGAGCAATTGCTCGATGATCCTGCCGCCGAAGGCCGTGGCCGAACTCTCGCGGCTGTTGGCGGGTGAGGGGCCGATGAAGATTTATGGTCAGTCTGGACAGATTGTCTTCGACTGCGGCAACTTCCGCTTCTATAGCAAGTTGATTGAGGGCGCCTATGCGCGCTACCAGGCAGTCATTCCCATGGCGTGCGAGGAGCGCGTGACGGTGATGCGCGAGGAGCTGATGACCTCCATCCAGCGCGTGGCCATTATGTCCAACGACAAGATGCACGCCGTGAAGCTGACCTTCACTGAGGGCGCGCTGACCCTGACCGCTTCCAATGCCGAATCGGGCGAGGCGAGTGATGTGCTCCCGATTAAGTACACCGGCCGCGAGCTCTCGTCGACCTACAACCCCACTTACATTATGGATTGCCTCCGTGCGCTTGATAGCGAGGAGGTTACCTTCGAGTTGGGTCAGGACGGCTTCTCGCCCTCGGTTATCAAGTCGCCGAACATTCCCTTCCTCTATGTGATTATGCCGCTGCGCATCCCGGTCTAAGCAAAGACGCGTAAGCATAAAAAACGAACACAGGCGGACCCAGGGGTTCGCCTGTGTTCGTTTAGACGGGTGTCGGTCAAGGTTCACTTATCGACAGGATTATCAACAAGTGTTGATAAGTTGTGGGGGATTTATGAACAGATGTTGATAAGGTTGTTGATAAATTGAAGAGAAGTGGAAGGGGTGATAGATATAGACAGGGTTATCGACACGTGTTGATAAGTTTATCAACATTTGTTGATAAGTCTGTCGATAACTTTTGGTTGCTTTTCGGTTTGGAAAGGGGTATCTTATGGACCCGTGAAGAGTTTAGGCAGTCAGATCCGCGAGGCGCGCCAACAGCGTCACTTGAGCCAAAGTGCTTTGGCCCGGAAGGTGGGCTGTAAGCAGTCGGCCCTCTCGATGTTTGAGGGGGGGCGGCAGACGGCGTTGAATGCGCAGGTGATTGGGAAGCTCTGCGCCGAATTGGGTCTGTTGCCGCCGAATGCCCACGAGTTGGCCGCCGCCCAGGGTGCAAACGAGCTTGCCGAACAGGTGCGCAGCTATTGTCCCAACCCGGCGTGTCCGAGTAATCTGCCGATGACGGTTGGGGGACGACACTTGCTCGTGCCGCGCGGGCACGTGCTTTCCGAGGGGGAATGTCACTGCGCTTGGTGCGGTGAGGTCCTCGAACGCGCCTGCCCAGAGTGCGGCGCACAGGTCAATGAGGGCGCCTTCTGCTCTCACTGCGGTTCAGCCTATCTTGTTAGTGATGAGGTCAAGGTCGACCCTAAGCGCGCCGAGGTGAGCGAACGCCTCATGGCTTGGAGTCATGTCTAAATCGCTCCAGGCTTTTTCCTCCAGGCTTTTTCTTTGGCTCTGTCACAACAAACTGGAGGTTCCCCAGTTTTTGAACAGCACAAAGAATAACTCATTCAATTCTAAGGGAGATGTGTATCTTCAATCGTGTAACAAGTAAAAATGAGTATGA
>SFJE01000012.1 GCA_004555175.1 Lentisphaeraceae bacterium
GACGTTGCGCTGGACGGCGTGGAGGTCTTCGCGCAGGTCGCGCTCGGCGGGGATGCGCAGGGTTTTGTCCTCGAAGGCGCGGCGCATTGCGGCGTAGAGTTCGCCCTTGGTTTTGGCGTTGAAGACCACCCCTTCGGCCTTGCTGCCGAGGGCGCGGCGGGCCTCTTCGGCGAGCATCGCGCCGATGCCGGTGGCGTCGATGGCCACGCGGCGGACGCGGCGGTCTGCAGCGAGCGTGCAGAGGCGCTGCAGCTGCTCGGCAAAGGGCATTTTGCGGAGCACTTCGGTGGCAATGAGGTGGGTGGTGCCGTTGACCTTTGCGCCGAGGTGGATGACCGAGAGGTCCTTGCTGCGGCCTACGTCCATACCGATGAAGCGGGGGGCGTCGTCGGGCACGCAGGTGGGGTTGAGGCGGGGGACTTCGCAGGGGGCGATGAGGTCGTAGGGCAGGAGCACGCTGCTCGAATCGATGAACTCGCAGAGGTATTCCTGCGCCCAGATGTCCGGGTCGTCCACGCCCGCGCGCAGCTCCTCGAGGTTCACGGGGAGGCCTTGGGCCACCGCGTCGAGGATGGTGACTTTGTGCTTGGAGTAGGCGGCGTTCTTGTGCCAGAGGTCGGCAAACTTGTTGCCCATTCCTTTGGGGGTGGAGACCACGCGCAGGAGCTTTTGGCCGGAGAGGGGGTTGGTGATGGAGGGGTAGATGGCCGCCCAGATGTCCCAGGGCTTTTCGTGGATGGCGAACTCGTCGAGGACGAGGTTGGCCGAGTAGCCGCGCGCGGTGTCGGGGTTCGCCGGGATGGCGATGATGCGGCTCTTGTTGGCGAAGGTGATCTCCGCGCGGGTCATCAGCGCGTTGCCGCCCGGGCGCGTTTCGTCGTAGGCCGCAAGAGCTAGCTGCACCGCCTCGGCCCACTGCTTGGCCTTGCGCATCCACTCGATGGCCTGGCGCTCGCCCGCCGAGAGCACCACCCACAGCGTGCCCGGGTGCAAGAGGCAGTGCAGCACCGCCTCGCACGCCGTTGCAAAGCTCTTGCCCGTCTGCCGGCTCCAGAGGCCAATCTTAAAGCGGCTCTCATCCTTGACCCACGCGAGCTGGTAGGGGGTGAGGATGCGCTCGAGGATGGACTGCGTCGCGTTCATTTGAGCCCAAAAATGGTCTTGATTTTGGCGAGGCGTTCGGCCTCGGTGAGCGTCTCATCCTGCGCGGCCTCGGTGGCGGCGTTAAGGCGCTTCTCGGCGGCCTCGAACTTCTCGCGCTGGAGGGCGAGGGACTGCTCTTGGAGGGCAAGGCGCTCGGCCTGTAGCCGCTGTTCGCGGATGCGCAAACTGGCGGCATTGATTTGCGCGGCGGCGGCAACAATCTTGGCCGCCTTGTCGGGGTCTCCCCCGAGGATGGCATCGTTGGCCAAGGCCATATAGGCATCGGCCGTCTGCGCGTCGAGCGCACCCGCGTCGGAGAGGCCTTTGAGTTCCTTCCGCGCGGCGATGGCGCGCTCCAGGCGGTGGGCCGCCTCTTGAGTGCGCATATAGGCAAGCCAGTCGTAGATGGCGTTCTTGCCGGGCGAGAGGGCGTATTCGGCCTCCAGCCACGCGGCGAAGGCGCTCCACGAAAGGCCCTTGGCTTTCTCGTAGGCCTCCCAGCGTTGCGCCTCGGTAAGCGGCGCATCCCAGGCATCGTGGCGGCGCTTCTTCACGGGCGCATCCTCCGGGGCAGCTCGTCGACCTTGCGCTCGATGCGGTTGATGCCGGCAAGAATGTGCGGCATCTGCCCCTCGATGTTGCTCACGCGCTGCTCGAGGTTGCCCATCCGCAGAAAGAGGTTCTTGTGCTCGCTCTCGTTCGCCTCCAGCAAAGCTTGCGTCTGGGACTTCTCAACCGGCAGCGGCGTGGGCTCCACCTTCGTCTTGCCGTAGCGCGCCTTAATCCACGCGCCAACAATGCCCGCCAGCGCGCCCACCGCGCCGCCGCCGACCATCAGCGAGATGCCGTCATCCATCACAGCACCCCCAACGCTAGCGAACCCGGGCCCGAAAGCACGTAGCGCACCTGCTCGAGGATCGGGTCGCGGTAGCTCTGCACCCAGCCGTTGCGCAACACGCGCTCAATCAGCGCCTCCTGATCGGCCGTCGTCAAGGGCGACTGCGCCAAAATGCTCGTCTGATCCATCCACGCCTCGCGCCCAACCCCAGGCGTGCCCGCCCCCTCCAAAACGCGAAGCGCCGACTTCGTTAAAAACACCTCTCGCGGACTCATCGGAGCCTCCAAAAAGAAGCCCCGACTTCCTCAAGGCCGGCCCGGGGCATCACCGGCGCGGAAAACGCTCCGCAAGAACGCCCCCATCATCCCACACCCGCTTCCATACTTTAAGGCCAACTCCCGCAACTCTTGCAACTCCCGCAACTCCCGTAAAACAAACACCCTGCAACGCCCCTGCAACTTGTCTCAAAAACACTTCAACTTTTCCAACTCTCAAAGACTTATGACGCGCCCTGTCTCAGCTTCCCATTTCGCCCCCAAAATCCCCGCAAACCCCCGCCATTTCTGCCCTCTTCCCCTCTTTTCCCCCCTCTTCCCCCGTCTCACCCCCCACCTCAAATTGCAAACAACAACTCTGTGCCCGCGTGCAACCGTCGGGACGACTTTGACCAGATTGCCGCGTGGGACCCCGATGATGTCTCCGGCGCCTACCGCCGCGTCACGCTGCTGGAGTTCTACGACATCTCCGGCACCTTCCGCACGTCGGTGACCAGCGCGCTGCGCAACAGCCTAGCGAACTACATTGATAACTCGCGGCTGGTCAAGTGGTCGGACAACCAGTATCAGCAGGCGCTGCTTTTGGGCTACAACCTCTACAAGGCCACGAGCGATTCGGCGGGCGCTTCGATGAAGGAGCCCTACCTCAATGCGGCCTATATCTACGCGCGCGAAGCGGTCCGCCAGAGCCCCGCGAGCTTCTGGGGCGAGGCTGCGCGTGGGCGCTTGGAGATGAGCGGGATTGGCCCGGTGATGCTCGGCTTTGGCTGGAAGGCGCGCAATCTGCAGGCCACCACGGCGGTCACAACCACGATTACGGATATGCCCAAGCCCGCAACGATGGAAGGGGGCAAGTTTGAGATTTCCGCCGAGGAGGTGGCGCGGCAGGATGGGATGACGATTTCAACGGAGAATGGCACGACCACCTTCAAGTGGGTCCTGCGCTATGGCAACGACTTCCTCTTCCCCAAGCAAGGGTGGTACACCGTCAAGATGGCGATGGGGAGTGGTGGCACGGAGATGAATGTCACCGGCTTTAAGATTTACCGCGGCACCGGGCGGCAGGACGATTACACGCAGGACACGACGCTCCTCTTCGATGGCACGGCGGCCACCGCCGCTGCGCACGCGCCAACTAACGGCGACACGATGGGCGCGTTCAAGGGGCTGGACTTCACCTCGGGCTCGGGCGTCTCGCTCACCGCCGGCGGCTCCTTCTCCTTCACCTTCTATATGCCGCAGGATCCCGAACGCCTCTTCCCGCGTTGGGAGCGTGATTGGGGCGACGAGCCGAAGTATAACGATATAGCCATTGAGATTACCGGCACCACCACCGGCACCTCCACCGGCACCTTCTCGGTGACGCCGCTGTGCACTGCCGCGGCCGCCACGGCCCCGAATGCCACTCAGGTGACGGTTGATGGCGACACGCTGGAGATTGGTTCGGCCTTCTCCACGTTCGATGCAAAGGTGGCCGACTTCGAGAATCTGCCGAAGGGCACGGTGGCCGACCGCGTGGGCGACCGCGTGATGGAGCTCTTGGGGTTGCAGGCCGATGCCTCGGGCACGGTCTCGACGAACGAGAACTACATCGCCGCCCTCACCTACGCCGACTTCTTCTACGAGCACCAGTCTGAACGCGGCTTTAGCGGCAAGGTGGCCGAAGTGCTCCAAAAGGACCTCAACGCGCAGGAGGCTATCAACGCCCTCTTGGCTGATAAGACCTGGTTGACCGACCTGCTCACCTCCGGCCCCAGCTCCGTCGAGGCGCTCATCTACAATGGCTCGGCCGACTTTAGCAACAATAAGGCGCAGATGCGCGCCGATCTTATCGACCGCTTCGTCTGTGTCTGGAACTTTGACAAGATCTATGTGAACACGCAGACAAAGGCCGGCACCTTCACCGATCGCCGCGGCAAGCTCGCCGCCGCGCCCGGCACCACCTACTATGACGCCTTCCTGCGCCGGATGGCCGTGGCCGCCGCCCTCAATAACACGCCCAAGAGCAATGGCCTCTTCTTCCACACCTGGCTCTGCTATCGCGACTTTGCCAACCGCGCCCTGCTCCATGGCGACTTCTATTGCCAGACGCCCTACCAGATGCGCATGGCCTACAACTCGCTCTCCTATTCTACCCTCGACCTGATGCACTCGGTCAAGACCGCCCCTACGCGCATTGACTACATCAACGGCACCGCCTGGCAGACCAACTACCGCACCTGGAACTTCTTTGGCGACTCCATCTTCGGCTCGGATTACTATCGCCCCTGGTCCAACTCCATCCTCACGGGCTTGGCGCTCGGCCGCGAGATTGGCGCGGTCTGCGGCGGCATCTCGAAGTATGGCGCAATGGCGGCGAACTCCTCGGGCCGCCGCTCGATCACCGCCGGTCAGCCCGGTCACTGCGCCGGCACCCACCGCACCTTCGATGGCTCCTTCTGGGAGATCGACTCCAACGTCAACAAGTACACGGGCAACCACTACCAGCTCTATGGCCTTTCCGCCTATCCCTCCATCGAGTGCTTTGATGACGTCTTTGACGACCCGCGCACCCGCGAGGGCTATCGCATTCTCTGGGCCGCCCGCTTGCGTGCATTGCGCTTTGGTAATAACGACCCCGGTACCCTAGAGCTCTACTTCCGCGCCATCGAGCACGCCCCGCTCTGCTATCAGGCCATCACGGAAACGCGCGACTTCTTGACCGCGAACTATCCCAAGCGTGGCGACCTCTGGCTCCGCTGGGCCGACGACGTCACCTACGGCTTCTGGCGCTACCCGATGGTGGGCTGGACGCTCCTCGCCACCCCCCTGGCCACGCCCATTCGCGAAACCTACGGCAACGAGGCCTATCTGGCCACCTTCAAGCAACTGCAGGTGCGGATGCACGATACCAACCGCAAGACGCGCGAATCCTACGACTACCTTTCCTATATGCTCAACAACGCGCTGCTTGCCAACTTCTCCGGCAACGAGCTCCTCTCGATCCTCGGCACCACCTTGGATGCGCGCTATGGCACCGAGCGCTTTACCGAGTTGGTGAACTGGGGCAACTCCTACTATGGCTCGGACATTGCCTATCAGACGATGCTCGATGCCGTTTACAAGGCCAATGGCAACACCCTCGGCCTCTCGCGCACCTGTATGGAGACGCTCCTGGCCGCCTCGCAGAACAGCGCCGTGGCTACCTTCCGCGAGATGAACGACCTCTATCGCGCCCTCTTCCACAAGGATGATGCGAATTATCCCATCGTCTCGGAGGACGAGCCGCTCTATTCGCAGGAGATGCTCTCGGCCAACGGCTGTATCACCCTCTCCTCTTACCCCACGCTCAACGTCTCGGGCACGGTTGAAGACCTCCACCAGTCGGCCTTGGCCTTCTGCGATGGCCAGCGCGTGATTGATGACTCCGCCTTCGCCACCTACGCTGTCTGGACCCAGGAGCAGTATGACGAACCCTGGGTGATGGTCCAGCTCCCGGGTGATGCCGAAATCTTCGGCGTGGTGGTGCAGAATGGCGATGAGCCTGTCACCGTCTATGTGGAGCACTCGGCCGATGGCAATAGCTGGAGCACCCTCTTGGCCAACCGCTCGCTCGCAGCCAAGGAGATTCTCCAGGTCCCCTACGATGGCTCGACCGTGAGCCGATATGTCCGCATCCGCAGACCCAACCCCAATGGTGATGGCCTGCGATTGCACCTCTATAAGGTGCAGGTCTTTGCCAAGCGCCGCTACTAAGCGAAGAAAGGAGGATACACCATGAAGATGATTGCTTCCCTTTCCTTCGCTCTCCCGGTTCTCAAGCGCGCCTCGCGCTGGGGTGGGGCACTCCTGCTCGCTGCCGCTTGCCTGGCCGCCCCGTTGCGCGCCCAGGAGGTCGCCGAAGATCCGCCCGCAGAAGTGGAGACCGCCCTCCCGGTCATCACCATCCCGGCCGAGGCCGCAGAGGACTCGGTGGTGGAGATTGCCAATGGCACCTATGCGCCCTTGAACCTGCTCACCGAAACGCGCACCCTTACCCTGCGTGCCGCCAACCCGGGCCAGGTCATTATCGAGGGCGGCAACACCGAGCGCTGCGCCACCCTCCCAGACAACATCACCCTCGAGGGCTTTGTCCTCCAGAACGGCAAGGCCCGCCAGGGCGGCGGTCTGCGCGGCGGCGTCTTTCTGAACGGCACCATCAGCAACTGCTCGGCCGTCTTCGGTGGCGGCGCCTACGAGGCCAAGGTGGTCAATTCGGAGGTGATTGGCTGCTCAGCCGAGTTCTTCGGCAACGCGCTCTATGGCGGTTCGGCCTTCTCCTGCCGGATTATTGGCAACCACGCCGCTGACTATGGGGCCGGTATGGCCGCGCTCTTCGGCACGAAGGCTGCCAACTGCTTATTGGCGGAGAATACCACGCCCTGCGACACCGCCGGCGCCCTCGCCTCCCCAGTGCAGAATATGCTCCTCTACAAGAACACGGCCACGAAGGGCACCGCGATGACGGCCGAGGCGATGGCACAGGATGTCTGTGTCAATGGGGTCGAGGAGGCCAAGGTGGTCACTGCCGAGGCCGGTCTCTTCAAGGATGCTGCAGCGGGGGATTACACCCTCAACCTGGATCACGGGACGGTCAACACCGCCCTCAAGGACAAGGGCGATAGCGCCCTCGGCGGCTTCTACGATCTGCTCTGGCACGCCACCGACTTTGCCGGTCGGCCGCGTATCCTCGGCACCGACATCGATATCGGCCCCTACGAAATCGCCGACACCGTCACGGTCACCTGCACGGTGATTGGAGCCGGTGAGGTCACTGCTTCGGCCAAGACCGTCCAGGAAGGCGACACGGTCACCTTCACCGCTAGCAAGATTTCGGGCTATGAGCGTGACTTCCTTGGCTTCTATGTCAATGGTGAACTGCGCACCACCAAGATGACCTTCTCTCTGGCCATTACCAACAGCGATGTCATCGAGGCCCGCTTCCAGGGTCTCTCGGCCACGACCGAGAACTTTGCCACGCAGATTGGTGCACTCCATCCCACCCTGCGCGAAGAGCTTCTCCTGGCTGATGGCGCTTACACCCTGGATGCCAACACCGTTCCCGACAGCAAGCAGATTACCTTCAAGGGCACGACCCTTGGCGGGACCACCCTCTCGGTCTCGGGGGACCTCAAGGGTGCCATCCTCGTTAACGCCACGGTCAATTGCACGGCCGCGCTCTCCAATGTCACGCTCCACCGCTGCTTGGTGAGTGGCCTCACGGGCATTGAGCATATCACCGTCACCTCCTCGATCTTGAAGACGATGCCTACCAGCCTGACCGCCACGCTGGCGAATGTCACGGTCTACGGTTCGGGCGATTTGCCGGGGACGGTCGCGGCCATCAACTGCCTGGTGCTGAATACCGACATCTCGGCGGAGAACTTCGACTGGGTGGGGCAGGCCATCCTGCCGAAGGGGAGCGACTCCATCGATGCCGGCACGAGTCTCTCGCTGACGCCCTACGACAATCTGGATATCGCCGGCCGTCCGCGCTCGATGGGGCACGCTATCGACCTGGGCGCGCACGAGTGCTTCTATGTGGCGATGACCGTCGCGGCCGAGGGCGAGTATACCACCCTCACGCCTGAGCCCGGTGTGCACGACTATCTTGCTGGCGACACGCTGGCCTTGGCCTACACCTCCTCGCGCGCCTTCTTGGGTTGGACGCTCAATGGCGAAGCGTTGGGCACCGAAGTGAACTCCCTCGTCATTCCCGAAGAGTCCATCCAGGTCCTTACGGCCACCTTCCAGGGTTTCACCCTGAGTAGCGGCGCAGCCTTCCCCGAAGGGGCCACCTCCAAGGACACTATCACCCTGGGCGAGGGCTCCTATAACTGGGAGGGTGTCTCCACCGAGGCCAAGATTGTCGGCACCGGCACCCAAAGCGAGGTGACGATTACCGGCTCGATCACGGGCGGCCGCTTCGAGGCCATCACCCTCAACGCCACGCTCACTAATGCCACCCTCAATCGCTGCTTGGTCAAGGGCGGCATGCTGACCAATTGCACGGTGGCGAACTCGGTCATCGAGGCCGCGACCCTCACTGGCGGTACCTACGTCAACAACACCGTCCTCTCGGGCATTACGCTGCCTTCTGGCGCGGTCAACACGCGCACGGTCTCGGCTGTTCAGGCGGACTACACCCCGGCTGTCACCGACACGACCGTGGTCGATAGCGGCTCTGAACTCAATGACTACCAGAAGACCCTGGTGGGCGACCTGGATTACTACGGCAATCCGCGCGTCAACAATGTGCGTATCGACCTCGGTGCCGCCGAGTATGTGTGGTCCCCCTACACCGTCACCATCGCGGTGGTTGGCCACGGCTTGGTCGAACCGCGCGGCGCAGTGGAGGTGGTGCGCGGTCAGAGTTTGACCTTTACGGCTAAGGAAGACCCCAAGCACACGCGCGGCACGCCGGTTGTCACGGTGGGCTCGGAGGAGCTCTCCGGGACCGACAGCCACTACACCTACACGCCGACGGCAGACAATACGGTCATTACCGTCACCTTCACCGGGCTGGCTGTTGGCGAGCGTGAACGCTATAAAACCATCTCTGCGGCCATTGCCGAGGCGCAGGATGGCGAAACCATCACCGTTCAGGCGGGGACCTACCTCGAGCGCGTGGATGTCAAGACCAAGAAGCTGCGTATCGTCGCCGCCGAGGCCGATGCCACCAAGACCATCATCGATGCCAATCACGAGGGGCGTGCGGTCACGCTCAACGAGAACTCCGAGATTATCGGCTTCACCATCATCAACGGTGCGGCTAGCGAGGGCGCCGGTGTGCGCGGCGGTACGGTCCGCCGTTGTATCATCCACGATAACACGCTCACCTACAACGGCTTCGGTGGCGGCGTCTATGGCGCCTTTGCCGAGAGTTGCTTGATTTACAACAATGGCTCGGCCACTCAGCGTTCGAGCGGCGGTGGTGCCTCGAACAGCGAGTTGCTCAACTGCACCGTGGCCGCCAACGCAGCCGAAAAGGGTGGCGGTCTCTATGACTGCACGGCCAAGAACTGCGTCATCGCTCTCAATACCGACCTCACCGGCACCGCTTCCGACTGGGCGGGCGACTCCATCGAGCCCGCGCCGGATGATTGCTGCACGCCCACGACCGGTGGCATCACCGTCGAGGCAAACAAGATCTTCGTGCGCCCCGAGAGCGCCGACTTCCGTCTGCGCGAGGGGATTGCCTGCCTCAATGCTGCGGCTGCCGATGAGCGCCTGAGCGCCCTGGATGTCTTTGGCACCCAGCGGCCTTACGGCACGGGAACCGATATGGGCGCGATTGAGTGGAATGCACCCGACTATGTTGTGACCCTGAGCTTCAATAGCCGCAGTCAGGCCACGATGGTCGTCAATGAGGGCGACAGCACCGCGCAGACCTACACCTGTGCTTGGAATGGCTCCCTGGCCGCGCGCACCTTCACCGTGCCGCGCTTCAAGGCCGATGGCACCACCCGCACCGAAATCAAGCTCACCTGGACCAAGGCGACGGGCTCTGCAACCGTGCGCGACCTCTCGGGCATTCTCCTGGATGGGGGCACGCTCTCGGGCTCTTCCGCCGCTGCGGATGCCGCCGGCTTCACTTGGCAGGTGACCTCCGAGAACACCGTTAATGTCGACCTCTCCTTCCAGGCCGAGAGCTTGACGGTGGCTCCTGGGGGCAAACTTAGTCAGGCGCTCGACGATGCCACGCCGGGCGAAACCATCAAGTTGCAGGATGGCGACTACAATCTTGCCGTCTCCGTTGGCGAAGGCGTGACCCTCGAGGGTACCGGCAGCTCCTCGCTCCTGCAGGGCGCCACCCTAGCCGATGGCGCGATCTTGAAGGGCGTCACCGTCACGGGCGCGCCCGTGGTGGGTCCGGAAACGGGTTCGGCCACCTTGCTCCACAGCATTGTCACCGGCGTGACCGATGGGGCTGGCGCCGTGAAGCAGAACGTGGTGGTCAAGTCCTCGCTCATTCACAACAACGCAGCCGGTCTGGGCGCGAATGTGACGGCTTACCTCTCGACGGTGGCCGACACCGATGGCACCGCCCTGGCCGCAACGGCCAAGGCCTACGGCTGCGCCATTTGGCGCTATAGCCGCTTGGCCGAGACGGGGGCCGAGATAGTCGATTGCTGGGCTGGCATTGAGCCCGGCTTCCTGGCGCCCGCCCCGGAAGGCGAGGACTATCACCTCTCCGCCCACTCCGAGCTCATCGATGCCGCCGGCACTGCCCAGTGGCCCGGATTCACCGAGGCCGACCGCGCGTTGACCGACCTGGCCGGTCAGCCGCGCAACCTCTTGCAGGGCTACGACTGTGGCGCCTATGAGTATCAGGGCACGGCCACAGTGACCGACTGGACTTGGTTCGGCTCGGCCGCCTCGATGGACGGCGACCTCGCCGGTGCCGGTTGGCGGCAGATGACCCTGGGTTCGGCCCATGCGCTCCCGGCCAATGTCGCTGCCGTCTGGGCGGACCGCAATGGCTACCCCGAGGCGAATGTCCGTGCGGATGCGCCCCTGACGCTCTCGGCGCTGACGATTAAAACGGTGAATACCTGCTTCGCCCTCTTGCAGGGCTCCGAGGCCGGCCGCGTGACCGTGACGGGCACGCTGATGAAGTCGGCCGCCTCCTCCCTCGTCCTGGCCGGTCCCCTGACTGTTCAGGGCGGCACCACCCTCTCGGCCGGTACCGTCACCGTTGCCGAGGGGGCCGACATCAAGGCGGCCAACGTCACCCTCAACGGCTCGACCACCTTCCGCCAGACGGGGGGCAACTTCACCTTCGGCAACTTCTTCTACGTGCGCGACACGGGCACCTTCTCGCTTGAAGGCGGCACCTTCAAGGGCGGTGAGCTCTCGCTGGCCAAGGGTTCCAATCAGACGGCGCTTGTCTTCGCCGGGGCCGATGTCACCCTCACGCGCATTGAAACCGGCGACGAATCGGGCGCGCGCTATGGCGACATCATTCAGACTGGCGGCACCGTCACGCTCACCGGCTCGGGCTCGGGGAAGAGCGCGCCCTTGCACATCTCCCACTGGCCGGGTTCCTCCACCTATTCGCTGCGTGGCGGCACCCTCTATGTTCCCAATGGCGAAGTGCGTTTGGGCCAAGATGGCACGGGCACCCTGAGCCTGGAGGGCGGCGTGGCGAAGATTCGCTCGATTGGCCGCTCGAACGGCTCGGTGGTTCTCGCCGGCGGCACCTTCCACGCCTTGGAGTCGCAGGCGCTCAACTACGTCTCCTACAAGAGCGGCACCGAGTCGCGCCTGGAGGTGGCCGATGGCAAGAAGACGCTCACCTTCTATGGCACCACCGATTCCTCGAACACCGGCGGCTTGACGCTGGGCCCGGGTAACTTTGTGGCCTATAACACCATCGCCAAACGAAACCTCACCCTCTCGGCCGGTACGTGCTTGACCCTCTCGACCGCCGACGGCGAGGCGCTTACCGATCGTGGTGCCCTCAACCTCGCTTCGCCCTACACCCTGACCGTCCCGGGTGAAGGGGAGGTGCCGGTCCTTACCGGCACTCTACAGGCCGCGCCTCTCGCCGTGGCGAAGGACCTGCCGCTCAACACCAGCACGCTGGTCTTGCAGGTGAAGGGTTCTGTCTCGGGACTGACCTCGGCCTATGAGAACTGTTATGAGATTACAACCCAGCCGGCGGAGGATAATACCGAGATAACAAATGTCTACGTTAAGCAAATCCTAAACCGCCCCGCTTCTTCGACTATCCCGGTCTTGACGGTCTCGGGACAGACAGACTGGGATACGGCTGCCAAGTGGTCGACCGGGAGCGTGCCCGCTGCGACAACGCCCGTGATTGTGCGGGCAACGGAAACCGCCACGCTGAAGATGCCGATCGGTGGCACCTTGGCGCAGGTCACCTTTGATGTGGCCGAGGGTAAGACGCTGACGCTTGATAATTATAATGCCACTATCGCGGAGTTGCGCCTGATTGGTGCGGGCACGCTTGACCTTGGTACGGTCGCGCGGCTCTCTTACACGAACCAGACGGCCTTCTCCGGCACGATGGTGGTCTCGCATGCGAGCCAGGAACTAAAGGAAGCGACCATCAAGAATCAGCACCTGCGCTTTGCGGTGAACTACGCGCTGGGGAGTTGCGCCGGATTCACGCTTGCTGGGGGCATCGAAGTGGCCGCTGAGAAGACGCTCACCTGCGACTCCTCCCTCGCCGGGGGTGAAGCACGGGTGGAGGCCGGAGCGACTGTTGTCATTGGCCAGGGCTGTACCAACCGCCTCAACTTCACGGCCGCAGATGGGCAAGTGATTACCCTCGCTGCCGGAACGACTGGCACGAACCCTGCCTACCTCGGCGGTAATGTCAACGCTCAAAACTGGAAGATTACCGACGACAATGGAACCTCCACCAAGGGGTTGACCCTCACGGGCTCGGTGACGCTGGCCACGCCGCCGACCTCTGGCAAGCTGGCGGCCTCCGCCCTCTCCTCGCTGACCCTGAAGAGCGGAAAGTTGACCCTCGCCTCTGCCTGGGCGATGCCCGCCGGGGCCGTCAAGGCCGGTGCTGGGCGCGTCACCCTGCCCTCCGGCTCTTCGATGGCGGGCTCAGCCACCTTCCGCGGTCCGATTGCCTTTGCCGAGGCAAAGACCTTCTCGGTCTCGGGCGACCTGGTCTTCCGCGATGGATCGGTCATTTACCTGCCAATTGGAGCCACCTTCTCGGCCACCGGTTCTCTGGTCGTTGAGCCGGGCACCCGCGTGGTGCTTACCGGCACGCCAGAGGCGACGCAGGAGGTCGATCTTTTCAAGTCCACCCAAGCCGGAGGCCTCTCCATTAGCACCCTCACGGAGGTGGCCTTGGCGCTTGAGAACCCGCCTGCGGACAAGGTGGTCACTCTTACGCCCTATCTTACGGCTGCGGGGGTCTATGGCTACACCCTCACGCTGACCGAGCCCAATATCTGGACTGGCGCCACCGATAGCAACTGGTCTAATGCCGCCAATTGGAGCAACGACACCGTGCCTGCTGATGGGGCCGCCGTCTCCTTCCCGGATTCGGTGGATAACAAGGCGGTGACGATTGATACCGCCATTGCCCCTTCGGCCATCCGCGTGGTGGGCAACTACACCTTCTCCGGCAACGGTCCCATCACGAGCAAGCCGGCCATCGCGCAGAGCGCCGGGGAGGTCACTTGGAATCTCTTCCCGAAGGCAGGCTCCTACGACGTTGCCTCCGGCGCGACGGCTGTCATCTCCTCCGCCGATGGCTACTACGAGGGACGCTTTACCGGCGATGGAACGGTTCGCGTGACCGGCACGCTGGAACTCGGGGCGAGCTCAATTGCCTTCCAGGGCAGGTTCGAGGTCAACCAGGGCCAACTTGCCCTTCGCCTCGGGGCGGCGACTGCCTCGGCCGGGGTCAACCTCGTTGGTGGCACCCTCAAAACGAAGGTTCCGGCCACCGTCTCCAAGTTGGACCTCTCGGGGACATCCTCCCTCGTGCTGCCCCTTTCGGCCCCGCTCACCGTCACCGATGCCTTCACGGCTTCTGGCACGGTCTTCATCGCGGTCGATGCGATTCCCGAAGAAGCGGGCTTCTGGTTGTTGATGACCCTCCCCGAGGAGGCGGCAGAGACGACCTTCGGGCTGACGACCAACTCTGCGAGCGACACTTACCGCGCCGGCGTGGTCCAGCGTGGCCGCGAGGTCTTCCTCGCCGTCTACGACTCCACCCAAATTGCTTGGGCAGGCACGGGCACCGGGGCAGATAAGTGGGTCATCAACACCTCCGCCATTGAGGCAACTGAAACGGCCAACAAGGTTGTTTGGTTCCACGATGTCGATGGGGTAGGGGAGCCGACCGTCTCGCTGCCTGAGACCCCGACCTCGGTCATGGTCACGGCGCAGACCACGCACTTTACGCTGGAGGGGACCTTTGGTGCTGTGCCCGTCACGGTCCAGTCCGGCGCGAGCGTCACCTTGGCCGCGACGGATATGACCCTGAGCACCTTCGTCAACGATGGCACGGTCACCGTCACCGGCACGCTTGACCTCACGAATACCACCTTCTCCGGCACCGGCACCTTCATCGCTGGCACCGGTGGCACCATCAAGGTGACGGCCCAGCAGTTGGCCGCTACCACCAACCTCTTCAAGCGCGGCGGCGGCAGGCTCGAGGTCTCCGGCGGGAATTCGAATTACACCTATCCCTCTGGTGCCCTCTCCGGCGGCACAGCCGAGGGCGCGGAGTCTGGCGAGCTAGTCAAGACGGGCACGGGCACGCTCTACCTCCAGCCGACGGCCTTTAACGAGTCGCTCACCATTCAGGAGGGCTCGGTAGCGCTCTCCGGCACGATTGCCCTCAAGGCGCGCTACTTCAAGTTCGAGATCTACGAGCGCTTCAACGACACAGCCAATACCCAAAATGCTTGGAACTGGGTCTCTTGGAACTGGGCTCCCAGCACCTGGCTGGGCCTGAGCGAGGTGGCCCTCACGCTCTCTGGCGAGCGCCTTGCCTGGCCAGAAGGCTCCTCGATTATCTACTTCGATGGCGGCGTGCTCGACAGCGTTGTCCTTGGGATGGGCAATCGCACCTCCTTCTGCGATGGCCAAATCACCAACCTCCTCGATGGCAACACGGCCACGCAGTTCCGTTGGCTCGACAACTATCAGTATGCCTCTTACGGTCAAGGAGCGAACCCGCGCACCTACTTCGTGGTCGATGCCGGGCGCGAGGTGGTCTTTAGTGGCTACGACTTCGCCACGCCCACCATTCCCAATCAGTTCTTCTACAAGTGGAATGTCTCGGCCGCCAATGACCTGCAGGCTTGGCACCCCTCCGCCTCCGACACCGGCCCCACCGAAAACGAGAGCGAGATCTGGCAGACCATTGACGAGCGCACCCTCGCGGCCAGTAGCTCCCTGCTCAAGGCCAATAGTTGGATGACGACGCGCGGCTACGCCTTCACCAACAAGGGCTCGGGCTTCTGGTCGAGCCTCTCCGGTCCGGTGAAAGTGTCCTCCGGGGCGACCTTCGACCTCACCTCCGCCGTCGGCAACACCCATATCCTCGAGGACTCCCTGACCCTCGCCTCCGTGACCGGTGAGGGCACACTCCGGGTGCCGACCTCCCTCAACCTGACACTCGATACCCTCAACATCGGCAAGTTGCAGTTGACCGGCTCGACCATCCTCACCCAGCCGATTACCGCCACCTCGGCCACCGTGACCACCTTGGCGCTCGATAGCGAGGTGGCCCAGGCCTACACGGATAACGGTGGGGTCGACTTCGTCCTGCTCACCAACTGCACCGCGAAGCCGGCCCTTAGTTGGCCCGACGGGGTGCCGCAGACCACAACCGATGGCGGCACCTGGGGGCTTGTGTTGTTGGAAGAAGATAAGACCCTGCACTTGCGACTCTCCGGCTCCAAGCGCGAAATCAAGGCCACGATTTCCGGCACCAAGACCTGGAGCGACCTCCAGTGGACCGACCCGTTGGGCGTGAACGTGAGTCTCACATCGCCCACCGACGCCATTGTCGAGCGTGTGGTACTTGTCCCCGAAGGCGAAGGGGCCACCCTCTCTTCGATGGACTTCACGCAGTTCCCGAACCTCAAAAATGTCCTCTTGGCGGAAGCGGGTGGCACCTTGACCCTCAGCGACACCTCGGCCCTCACGAGCAACGCCAATGTGCTCTTGACGGTGCCCCAGGCGGCGACCTTGCGTGTCACCTCGCCCGATGCCCTGGCCTTCGCCAAGAACAGCGCGAGCAACTTGCAGCTCAATAACGCCAACATCCGCCTCCGCGGGGCCGGCACCCTTTTGCTCGACTTTGCGGATGCGGCCAATGTCCTGCTAATGGTCGGCAACCAGGGCCTCTTCACGGGTAACATCACCGTTGCCTCCGGTACGCTGAAGTTCCCGAACAACTCTTCCGGCACCGGCCCAGTCTACAACCGTACCATCACCGTCAAGGGCGAGAAGGCCAAGCTCGCTACAGGCACGAACACCGATGCCACCGGTTGGAGCTACGGTAGCGGTAAGTTCATCTTCCGCGAGGGTGCCACCTTCGAGGTCTATAAGCGCGACACGTACAAGGCGCCTATCGAACTCTGTGGGGCAACCATCCGCCTAATGGCGGGTGCCACCGAATCTAATCGCGGCATTGACCTCTACGAGAGCCCCTCGACCACAGTCCTGGCAGCTGATGGAGCCACGGCCGAGAATCCCACCGTCTCCAAACTCACCTTCGCCGAGAATGCTTCGGCCTCTGACCGCATCGCGTATGTCCGTGGGGGCAACTGGACGGTCAATGTGGCGGAGCATGCGCGCTTCGACATTGAGGCCACGTTGGGCGCAGACAACTCCGATCGCACCCTCATTAAGGCGGGCGCGGGCGAAATGGTGCTTGCCACAACCGTGAATAACTGCCTCAACACCCTGATTAACGCTGGCACCTTGCGCGTAACGGGCACCACCGGTACGGGCTCGACCATCGTTAAGGGTGGGGCGACGATCTGCGGCACTGGCACGGTCCGCGGCACCATCTCCTTCGCCTCGGGCGGCCTCCTGGCGGTTGACCCAGCGGTTGTGGAGCCACTGACCATCTCCCGCTTTGCGCAGACCACCTCGTGGGCCAACATCACCCTCACTGGCACGCCCACGCAGACCTTCCCCATCCTGCGCGCAACGGCCGAAAACTTCAAGTTATTGACGGACTACTTCAAGACGGATGAGGCCTTCCCCACGAATGACTATAGCCTCGTGGTGGTCGATAACGTCCTCTATGCCAAGAAGATTCTCAAGCAGGGCGATCAGGTTGTCGAGGCGCCGACGAGCCTGCAGGCGACCGTCCCGAGTGGGACCACCAATTGGAGCGAGCTCACCTGGACCACCGACAGCTCCACAGAGGTCGACGCCGAGGCCATCGACTGGTGGCAGGTCAAGAGCGTCTCGCTGACCGCGGCGGAGGGGGCCGTTGATGCCACGGTCGACCTCGATCTTCCGCTCTACAATGTTCAGACCCTGACCCTTGCCGGCGCGCTGACCCTCACCGGCAACGAGGGCAATCGCCTCAACGGCTGCACCTTGGCGCTGACCAATGGCGCCACGGCCACCATCAATGGCCTCTTCGATGGCGCCACGGCAGTCTCCCTCTCGGGCAATGGCACCGTTACCTGGGCAGCCGACCACACGGGCACCCTCTCCCTCGCCGCCGGGACCACCCTCACGGCTCCAGCCGGGATTACCCTGTCGGCCCTCGACTGCACCGCGGGCGGCACCCTCGCCGTTGACCCTGCTAACCCCTACACCGTCACGGCCATCACCGGTCAGGCGACGGTGAAGGCAACGGGGTCGATCTCGGACGGGGTCTCCCTGCTCAAGGTGGGCTCCACCGTGGCTGTGGTGAACTTCGCCCTGGATACAAACTTCCCGGCTGGCTACGGCTTGGCGGTGGACAACGGCACCCTTAAGGCCGTTGTCGGCAGCGAAGTGATGGCCGTGGTCTCTGGCGCGGCCGTGTGGGAGAGCCTCACCTGGACCGATACGCGCGGCAATGCCTTCACGCCGACTTGGTCGAACATCCGTGCCGTCACGCTGAAGGTGACCGATTCGGCCACCCTTGCCCTGCCGACGCTTAGCCTTGCTTCGCTCGCCATTGACTTTGGCGAGACGGAAGAGAAGTCCCTGACACTCAATAGTTCAACCTCGCAGACGCTCCCTGCCCTCTATGTGCTCGGCACCAACGGCGGTGATGTCCTCTGCAACGATGGCACGCTGACCCTCTCGGCTCTTTCCGCCTCGGCCCCTTACGTTGGCGTCACCGCTGAGATGCTCTCTGGCTTGACCTCGGGAACGAACACCTACACCTTCGCCAGCGACGCCGTGCTGGGGCTTTATTGCACCGCCTCGGGCTCTTCCATCGCGGGATACCTCAAGGCCCCCCAGCGCGGCATTGCCATCCGCTCGGGAACGCTCAAGGCGAGTCGCGAGGATAACTTCGGTGGCTCGAGCGATAACACCAAGATTCGCATTGACGCGGATGCCACTTTCGATGTGGATGGGTGGGCAATCACCTGCGAGCCGACGTTGAATGGCGGTACCCTAAGGAACAACACACGCCGGACAAAGGGCAATGGCTTGAATACCGATGAGACGCAGCGCCAGCTCTTCAATATCACCCTGACGGCGGATTCGATTATCGACAATGCCGAGATGCTCAATTCGGTGGCCAGCAACTGGAATGCGCAGACGTTGACCCTAAATAGTCACACGCTCACCAAGCGCGGTAATGGCTTCTTCGGCTTTAGAACTGCCTCCGTGGCGGGAGATGGCGTCCTCAACATTGAGGCCGGCACCTTGAAGTTGGCAGACGATTGCACGCTCTCCGGGAATGTCTCGGTGCAGGTGGCAAAGGGGGCGACCTTCACCTTGACCGGCACGCGCACGCTCTCTGCCGGCGCTACCCTTACGCTTGAAGGTACGATGGACCTTGCAGCCACCCTCACGGGCGAGGGAGCTGTGACGGTGGCCTCTGGGTCGGTCTCCCTCTCGGGGCTGACCACCTACACGGGGCTGACCACCGTGCAGGGTGGGGCGACGCTCTCGGCGGCTTCCCTGGCCGGTTCGTTGACCTGCGAGACGGGGGCCACCCTCAAGCCGCGCGCCATCGACACGCCCCTCTCCCTGGGCGGCACCCTCACGGCCACCAATCTGGTTATCGACCTCTCGGCCTTCGCCGAGCAGCCCGAGACCATCCCGCTCTTCACCTCGCCGAATGAACTCACCACGACGATGGTGGCAACCGCTGGACGCTATAAGCCGGCCGTCGTGCAGATGGAGGATGGCACCTGGAAGCTCTCCTACGTCTATCGCTTTGACGGTGATACGGCGCTCACCTGGGAGGGCGGCGCGACGGGCGACCTCGCCGATGCCACCTGGCGCGCGGATGGCGTGAGCGGCCTCTCGCTCCTCGCCTCCAACGGGATGATCTTCCCGGCGGACGGCACCTACACGCTCACCAATAACAACAATTTGCTCCTGGCCTTTCCGACAGGGGCCGTCACGATCGGCGCGAATGCCACCGTGACCCTCTCCTCTACGCGTGAGCAGAGCGGTCTCTGCGGTGATGTCACCCTCGAGAATGGGGCCACCTTGAAGTTGGTGGACTCCTTTGCGGCCTACGCAGGCATTACGGGCAGTGGCGCCACGCTGGAGATGGATGTGTCGATGCTCGCGGTTCCAAGGGGAGACCTCTCCGTTGGTACTTTGAAGCTGACCGGTTCGACCTTGCCTACGGGGACTCCGCGCGAGACCTTCACCTGCACCACGCTGGTCTTCTCTGAGGAACTCGTGGCTGCCATCGAGGCAGCGACGACCCAGCAGGGCACCATCCTGACCCTGGCCTCGGCCTATACAGGCAACGTGCCGCCAGCGTGCACCACCCTGCCGGCGGGCTATGCGCTGAAGAAGACTGAGGCGGGTGCCTTGGTGGTGGCCTTCACTGCCCAGGTGGTGACGAAACTCTACGCCCAGGTGTCTGGCAGTGGCGCCTGGACGGGCCTCACGTGGTACACCGATGAAGCGTACACCACTAAGCCCACGGCGATTGCCTGGGGCGCGGTCACTGCGGTCACCTTGACGAATACCGCCAACGCGCCGGTCGCGCTCACCCTGCCGGGCAACCTGACGGCGCTGACCACGATGACCATTGGCTCCGCCTCCAAGGCGATTACCCTCTCTGGGGCTACGCTTCCGACGCTGAACTCCCTCACGCTCAATGGCCCGCTCACGCTGGATGGCGCGGTCATCTCCACCATCCCGGCCTCCCTTTCCGGCACGGGCACTCTTACCTTCAAGAATGCTGCCGTCTCCTCCACGCGAGGGGATAACGATGGTAGCAACTTCGCCTATAATGATTTCACCGGCCGTTGGGTGGTGGAGAGAGGGGCCACGCTCACCTTGGCAGAGACAGCCACGGAGAACCAACTGGGACTCTTGAACTGGGATAGCAATGTTGCTGATTCTGGTCAGATTGAGGTTCGCGCTGGCGGCACCTTGGCGGTCAATCAGAAGAACGCCTTCGGGTGGAATAATGTGAGCGCCCAAAAGGACCACACGGTCCTCGTGGTCGATGGCGGCACGGTGACCATCGGCACAAACGAGCAGCACTTCCGCCGCAAGATGGAGTGGCACCCCGGGGCCGTGCTTGATAACCAAGGCACGACGTTCTACCTAACGCGCGGCGTTACGATGAATGTTGTTGCTGGGGAGTCGACCGCACCGGTCATCTTCCGGGGCAACGCCATCAAACTGAAGGGCGACAATGCGTGCGATGGCAATGCGAACACGGCCTTTGTGGTGGCCGCGGGGGCCGTCTTGCAGGTGGATGCGACGATTGTGCAGAGCAATGCGGATGACGCGCTGACGCTCTCGGGGGCGGGCACGGTGCTCCTCAATGGCGCGAATACGCACACGCAGGCGACAACCGTTGCGGCCGGGACGACTATCGGCGGTACGGGATTGGTTACCAATTCGGCGGTTACCTTTGAGGAGGGCTCCAAGCTCTTGGCCGAAGGCGGTAGCAGCGTCCTAACGCTCAATGACGCCACGGGCAGGGCGCAGGTGGTCCTGGACGAATCGGTGGCCGAGAGCGCCCTTCCGATGGCGGTGCTCAAGACGGCTGAGACGGCAACGGTGACCTTGGTTCCCCCGGCCGATTACCAGATCTCCTCTGCCACGGCCGATGGGGTGACCACCCACACCCTCGATCTCATCCGCTACACGGCCCTGACCGCGACGGTTGATGGCACGAAGGGCTGGAATGAACTCTCGTGGCAGACGCCCGACGGCACGCCCATCGCTTCGCCTCGCTGGGCGTGGGTGACGGCCTTGACGCTCAATGTCACCGCCGATGCCTCGCTGACGCTCCCGGGCAACTTCTCGAGCATCACCTCCTTGACGCTCCCCGGCACGGGCACGCTGACCCTCTCCGGCGGCTCCCTCCCGGCATTGACCTCCCTCTCGCTCTCGGGCAATCTGACCCTCGATGGCGCGGTCATCACCACCATCCCGGCTGCCCTCTCCGGCACCGGCACCCTTACGCTTAAGAACGCTGGCGAGGTCACTTCGTCTGCGGCGGGCGGGGCATCTACCTTCGCTTATAACAGCTTCACTGGGCGTTGGATTATCGAGACTGGAACCACGCTCAATCTCGCGGGTGGTGGTGGCCAGTATGGCCAACTTGCCAAGAGCGATGTTGAAGGCTCCGGGCAGATTGTCGTTAAGGCGGGTGCGACGGTCAAACTCTCGGAGGACCACGTCTTCGGCTGGAAGGATATCGATGCGCAGTGCAACCGGACGGTTCTGGTGCTTGATGGCGGTGCCTTGGTCAACAACGCCGAGCAGTATCTGCGCCGCACCTTCGAGTTGAAGAATGGAGCCACCCTCTCCGATCCGAATGGAAATTTCTGGCTTGCGCGTGCTGGGCGCCTACTTGTCTCCGAGGGATTGGCGACCATCCTTGATAGTGGGAGCGGGCCGAAGTTAGGCTGCGATGGTGCCACCAACGGTTCCAACTCGACAAGCGCTCCGAGCCGAATTGAGGTGGGTGTGGGCGCGACCCTGACGGTTGAGGCTTCGCTCACCGATAAGGAAACCGATCATGCGTATGCGCTAGCGCTCTCGGGGGCGGGCACGGTGCTCTTTAATGGCGCGAATACGCACACGAAGGCGACAACCGTTGCGGCCGGGACGACTATCGGCGGTACGGGGTCGATTACGGCCTCCAGCGTCACGCTGCACGGTAGCAAGATTCTGACCAACGCCAGCGGCGAGGCGCTGACCCTCTCGACGGTCACCGGCTCGGCGACAATCGTCGTTCCGGAAGGCTTCCCGACGACGGGCACCACGGCGGTCCTCAAGACCAACTCGACCTCCGCGCCCACGCTCACGCCGCCCACGGGCTATGTGATGAGCGAAGCGACCGCAGATGGCATCAAGAAGACCGTCTACCTGGAGTGGATGCCCTACGATAGCCTAACGGCTGAGGTCTCCGGTACGGTCGCCCTCTCGGCGCTCAACTGGAAGACCCCCGAGGGAACGGCGGTTGCCTCGCCTGAGTGGCGTTTTGTCAACACGGTCACCTTCAAGGGGCTCACGGCCGATGCCACGGTGACGATGGATGGCGAGCTCGCGGAGACCGTGACAACCCTCACAGGCACCGGCGAGACGGTCACCCTCGCGGGTGAGATGGCCTGGACCGTTGGTACGCGCACCTTTGCGGGTAACCTCGCCCTCTCGCGTGCGCTGGCTTCGGGGACTCTTTCGGTCGCCACCGGTGCCACCCTCACCCTCTCGGCGGATAACAGCGCCTTTACCGGCACCCTCAACCTCGCCGCCGGCTCAACGCTCCGCGCCACGCAAGTTAGCGCCCTCGCCTTCGCACAAACGGATGGCGTGGTCGATTTTGGTGTGACAACGCTTCCGATTATGGGTAATGGAGTGTTGGAACTGGCGTTGCCGAAGGCTGAAACCTTGCAGGTAAAGTCTTCTACTGCCACGCCCACGGTGCGTTTTGCCGGAGACATCTTGGTCTCTTCCGGAACAATGAAGTTTCCCAATTCGGCAGTGGCAGGTAATAACTGGGCGGATGCTTGGGGCCCTGTCTATGCGCGCACGATTACCGTGCGTGGCGAACGGGCCAAACTCGCAACCGGAAGTAATACCGATGCCACGGGCTGGAGTGTCGGAACTAATCAGAAGCTTATCCTTGAAGAGGGCGGTAGCTACGAACTTTCCAAGCGTGACACCTTCAAGACGCCGCTCGAGATGACAGGTGGTATTATCCGCCTAATGCCTCATACAGAAGTCAACCTCAACTGTGCTCTGCAGATCTTCAATGGGCAGCAGACAACCGTTAAGGCGGTGAATGGGGCGACAAGCGCGTCGCCGACCATCTCGAAGCTCACCCTTGAGGCGTCCGACGAAACCGGCGATTGGCGCAAGGCAATGATTACCAATGCCAACTGGCAGGTGACGGTGGAGGAGAACGCACAGTTCTACATCGATGCCGTCCTCAGCGGTGATTGGGGCTTTGTCAAGTCCGATAAGGGCGAGATGGTCCTGGCGGCAGAGAATGTCTACACAGGCGTGACGACCATCAACGCCGGCACCTTGCGCGTGACCGGCACCACGGGCGCAGGTACCACCACTGTCGAGAACGGGGCGATAATCTGCGGCTCGGGCACGGTTAAGGGGGCCTTGACCTTTGAGGATGGGGCCATCTTCGCGGCGGACCCGGCGGATTCGCTGACGGTCAACGGTGCGGTGACAGCAGGGGGCACGGTGATTGTGCGCCTGGCCTCGGTGCCGACGGAGACGGTGGCGCTGCTAACGGCGGCATCCCTGCCGGCGGTGAGTGCCTTCTCGGCGGAGAACCTGCCCGAGGGCTTCGCGCTGGTCGTTGTGGGCAACACGCTCTATGCGGAGAAGCAGACGGCTCCGACGCTTGTTCAAGCGACGGTCAACGGGGACGCTGCTTGGGAGAGCCTCTCCTGGCAGACGATGGCGGGCACAGCCCTCTCCGGCACGATTGATTGGGCCACCCTTGAGGCGGTCACCCTCCACATTTCCGAGGATGCCACGCTCTCGGGTGTGCCGGCGCTGAAGACGGATGGGCAGTTGGTGCTCGACTTTACCGCGGCTACGGAAAAGACGCTGACCCTTGAGGCTACGGAGAGCCGGACCCTCCCGGCGGTGACCATCGCGGGCACGGCGGGCGGCAACCTCTTGGCCGACAGCGCCACCTTCACCCTAACCTCGCTCGCGGCGGCTTCGGGTTGTCCCTACCTCGGCACCTCGCCCGAACTCCTGGGCACGCTTACGGCGAGCACCATCACCTTCTCGGAGAATGCACTGATTGGTCTCCTCTGCTCGGCTGATGGGAGTTCGCTCCCCCTTGGGAAGACCCTTAAGGCCCCACAACAGGGCTTCGCCATTCGTACGGGCACCTTCCAGCCGGTGCAAGCAGACACCTTTGGGAATAACACGGTCAATACGAAGATTCGCGTAGACACCGGGGCAGCCCTGGATGTGAACGGTTATGCAACTACCTGCGTCTTGACGCTCAATGGTGGCACCCTGACAAATACGGGGAATGGTGTTGGCAGTAATTCGCGGCAGTTGGCCAATATCACCTTGACGGCTGATTCTGTTATCGAGACTTCCAAGGAGATTAATTCAATCGACCACTACTACGCTGTGCAGACACTGACGCTCAATGGACATACCTTGACCAAGCGCGGGAGCGCGACCTTCGGCTTCTACAACGCGAGTATCGTCGGTGGTGGCGGGCGTATCGTGGTCGAGGAGGGCACCTTGCAGTTCATCGATAACGGTTCTAAGGCGAATACCATCAGCGGTGCGGTCACCTTTGAGAACAAGGGCGGCACGCTGACGCTCTCGGATGCTTACACCGTTGCGGCGGATAGCACGCTCACCTTCAAGGGCAATGTGACGGTGACCAGAGCGCTGACGGTGGGGGAGAATGCGGGCGTCAAGATTGCCTATGATGGCGATGTAGTGCCGACGAGCGGCTTGGCCTCCCTCGATACCTGCGCGCAGGTTACCTTCTCCGAGACCTTCTGGAAGGCTATCGAGATGAAGACCGCCGCCATGGGCACCGTCTTCACGCTAGCCACCTCCTACGGTTTGTCCACGGCGCCCTACTTCGAGTCAAAGACGGGTTATGCGCTCGAGGCGCAGGTGACCTCTGCCGAAGGTGCCGAGACAACGACCTATGCCTTGGTCTTAACCTACGCGGGGGCTATCTCCGATGTGACGGCGGTTCAGGCAACGGTCTCGAGGAATGCCAACTGGTCGGCCCTGGCGTGGAAGGATATGGATGGGAACGCCGTCACGCCTACGTGGGGCAAGGTGACCTCCGTCACGCTGACGGCTGAAGCTGCGGCGACGATCACGGTGGATCTGCCGATTGCTACGGTGACCTCGCTCACGGCCACGGGCTCCGGGGCGTTGACCCTTGCGGCAGGGACCTCGGCGGGTTTCCCCACCGGCACCCTCACCCTGACGAATGCCAACCTCACGGTGCGCGACCTCTATGCTCCGGCAGCCGCGGTCACGGTCTCGGGCACTGGCACCGGCTCGCTCACCTGGGAGCTCACCCGCGGCGTTGCGCACACTGGCGCAATTAAGACGCCCTCTACGGTGGCCTTCAAGACCCAAGGCGATATGACCTTGAGTTCGACCTCCAACTACTTCCGGGGCTCCTTCTCGGTTCTCTCGGGCGAAACTGTGCTCTCCTGCGGTTCGCAGGGCGGTGGCGAGGGGGCAACCCGAGGCCTAGAGGGCGATGTGACCATCGCGCAAGGGGCAACGCTGCGCCTCAAGAGCGGTGATGCCTTTGACTACTCGCTCAGCACCTCTTCGCCGCAGCAAATTAATGTCCTGGGCACGCTCGCTATCGACGCGAAAGCAACGCTCCTGCCGGTGAATACGCTCTTGCTCGGTGAAGGGGCGCAAGTGACCTCCTCGCTTGACACCCTTGCGCTGGACTTCTACGGGGCGAATGTGCCGATTAAGGTGACTGGCCCCGGGGCTGTCATTGACGCGAAGATCGGTGCTCACGATGCGAACAAGTCGGCTACGGCGACCTTCTCGCAAGGGGCCTCGCTCGAACTCAGGTCTGCCCTCAACTCGACCTCCTTCTCGCTGACGACGGCCTTGGCCAATGCGGCGAGCGAGGGGACGCTGATTCTGACAGGGGCGCAGAGTGGCACCGGTACCTTGAGGGTGGGCGACGGGGTTATTCTCGCCGGGTCGGGTTCCTGGGGCGATGCGGTCATCTTCGAGGCGGGGGCCAAGCTGTTGGTTGATCCGGCGGCGGAGGCTCCGCTGACGCTGAATGGGGCGATTAGCGACAAGGCCCAGGTGGTCTTGGCGTCGACGCCAACGACACCCTCGACAGCGGCGGTGAAGACGACCGCAGAGAATGTCACCCTCTCGACGGGCAACTTCACTGCCCCTGAGGGCTATGAGCTGACCCTCAGCGCGGACAGCAAAACGCTCTATGTGACGAAAACCAAGAAAGTCTACACATCCCTAACCGCGACGGTTGACGGCACAGTCACCACCTGGTCTCAGTTGCCGTGGACAACGGATGGGTCGACCGAGGCAACAGACATCAACTGGGCCTTCGTGGAAGAGGTATATCTGACTGTTGAGGCAGATGTGGCTCTGCGGGTGGATGTAGCCTTGCCGAAGGTCGCAGCGCTTTATGCACTGACATACTCTCAGGCGAATGTAACTCTAACATCCACCTTGTCAGAGGCACCCTTTACTGCATTAGCGACACTCTCAACAATGGCGAATATCGATTTTGCAGTAGGGACAGTAGCGAAGGTGCCAGCGAACATTCAGCCGAGCCTTTATATTACGGTTCGTTTTGCCGATAATCTCATAGCGGCTGTTCAAGAGGCTGTGATTATTGGAACTGGAAGTGCGAGTTGCACGGTGGTCTTTGACGGGACCAACACCTTTACGGCGCCGGTGACGGTGAAGAAGGGGGCGACGCTGGCGGGCTCGGGGCGTCTGGCGGCGGATGTCACCTTCGAGAACGGCTCGGCGGTCTTGGCCGATGGCGCTGCGCTCACAGTGGGCACGGTGACGGTGGCTGATGGGGCAACCGTCACGGTGACCCCGGCAGCGGGCTTGGCGGATGCCACTGTGCTAGTTGCCGCGAACGCGCTCACGGAGAGCAACTTCACCGAGCCGACGGGCTATAGCCGCACGGTCGTTGAGGGGACCACGCTCAAGCTTTCGCGCAACTTGACGCTTGAGGTTAAGTATCAGGATGAGGCGCTGGAGACGGTGCTCTCGGATGCAGCCAAACAGCGAATCCGCGAGCAGGTCTGCAAGGTGGCCGATACGGCGGTGACTGGCACAATCGCCACGAAGATTGAGGTCCTCCACGCCGATGGCGCCACCGTCAAGGCGGTCGATACCAGCGCCTTGGAGGGGCTGCTCACCTGCTTCAAGAATCACACCGCGGCGACGGTGGATGGGACGACGGCTAAGGTGAAGGTCTGCTACGACTTCGGCGTCTCGCACATCACGGTGGATGCCGATCGCGCGGTCATCGTGACGGCGAAGGTCGAGGGCCAGAGCGCGGAGGTGGACTTCGCGGAGGGGGTCTCCTTCTCGGTGGTCGACATGAATACCGGAATGGTCTGGTCGATGGCCCCTGGCGACCTCCTCGAGCAGACGACTGGCGAGGTGCGCTTCAAGATCCCGGCCGACCGCTTGGATGATGCCAACGATACCAACAGCCAGAAGCTCCTTGAGGACTTCATCGGCACCCGCGCCCTGCGCGTGAAGGTGACGCGGGAGGAGAGCCGTTAGCCGTTAGCGGATAGCGGTTAGCAACAGGAGAGGCCCCGCCGGGCCTCTCCCTTTTTTAGGCGACGCAGGGTTAACCGCCCGGGTTGACCTCGGCCCCGGGGCGGGTTGGCCTTGGCCCAGGGGCGGGTTGACCTTGGCCCAGGGGCGGGTTGACCTTGGCCCAGGGGCGGGTGGGGGGAGTGCTCGCCTCGCGCGTGCGCGCGTACACCTTAACTATAGGGCCGGCTTTGGCCCAGGGGCGGCTTGTTCGCGCGGGCGCTGTTGCGCGGGGGCGGGGAGTGTGGTAAGATGGGGGCGTTTTATGAGATTGTTTTTGGAGGCGCGATGAAGGAAGTCGGCGTTGGCATTGTTGGGTTCGGCACGGTTGGTGCCGGCGTCGTGGAGGGTTTACTCACGGGGGCGGCGCTGATTAGCCGGCGGTGTGGGGTGTCGGTTCAGTTGCGCGCGGTGGCGGATTTGGATATTACGACCGATCGCGGGGTGTCGGTGCCGGCGGGGATTTTGGGGACGGATGCCTTGGCGTTGGTGGCGCGGGAGGATATTCAGGTGGTGGTGGAGCTGATTGGGGGGACGGGGATTGCCTACACGGTGGTCAAGCAGGCGCTGGAGGCAGGGAAGTCGGTGGTGACGGCGAATAAGAAGCTTTTGGCCGAGCGCGGGGCGGAGTTGTTTGCCTTGGCGCGCGAAAGGGGGGTGGATCTCTACTTTGGTGCGAGTGTGGGCGGTGGTATTCCGATTATCCGGGCGCTGCGCGATGGGTTGGTGGCCAATGATATTCGCGCGGTCTATGGCATCTTGAACGGGACGTGCAACTATATCCTCACGCGGATGGCGCGGGAGGGGTCGGCCTTTGATGAGGTGTTGGCCGATGCGCAGCGGTTGGGGTATGCCGAGGCAAATCCCTCGCTGGATATTGATGGCTTTGACACGGCGCATAAGATTTCGATTTTGGCCTCGTTGGCCTATGGGGTGAGCGTGCCGCTCAATGAGGTGACGGTGCAGGGCATTCGCGGGTTGAGCCTGGTGGATGTGCGCTATGCCGATGAGTTGGGCTATGTGATTAAGCTCCTGGCGGTCTGCCGCGAGTGCGCGGGAAAGCGGCTGGAGGTGCGGGTGAATCCGACGCTGGTGCCCAAGACGCACATGCTCGGCTCGGTGAGCGATGTCTTCAACGCGGTCTTGGTGGATGGCTCGATGACGGGCGATACGCTCTACTATGGACGTGGGGCGGGGCGCGCGGCCACGGCAAGTGCGGTGATTAGCGACATTGTCTCCGTGGCGCGCCATGTGGCCGCCGGGCTCCCGCGCGAGGCTGAGCCGTTGCCCTCGATTGAAGCTTCGGGATATGCCCTGCAGAAGCCGGAGGATTGCGTCAGCCGCTTCTATATCCGCCTGATGGTGCGCGAAGCGTGCGGGATGGTGGGGCGGTTTGCAACGATTTTGGGCAATCACGGGGTGAGCATCTTTGCAGCTTCGCAGCACGCGGCCACCGAGGCGCAGTGCGAGGCAGGGTATGTGCCGGTGATTATTCTCACGCAGCCGGCGCGGGCGGGGGATTTGCAGGCGGCCCTGCAGGAGATTACCGAGCAGGGAATCGTGCAGAGCATGCCGCTGAGCATGTGCATGTTGTAAGTTCGCCGCCGCCATTCCCGAGGGGAGGCGGCAGATGAGAGGAGTAAGATGGATAGCCGACAGCTGACAGCGGACAGCCGACAGTCGCGTGCCGCGACGGACAGGCCGGAGGGCTTGGCGGTCTATCATCCCTTCTCTGTCATCTCTCCTCTGCGAGCGCAGCGAGCAAGTTAAAGGATTTTGTCGCGCCAGGGGCTGGCTGGGCGGATGCCCGGGTGCCTTGGGCGAGAGAGCAAGGAGTTAGCGTTTATATGAAAGTGTGCAAGTTTGGCGGTTCCTCCGTCGCGGACGACGTGCAGGTTGCCAAGATCTGCGATATTGTGGCCTCGGATCCGGCCCGCCGGATTGTGGTGGTTTCGGCCCCCGGGAAGCGGAATAAGCAGGATACGAAGGTGACCGATCTGCTGATTGAGTGCGCCGGGCGGTGCCTGACGCAGAAGGATCCGCAGGAGGTGCTCGAGGCCATCGTTGAGCGCTACGCGCAGATTTACCGAGGGCTGGGGCTGGATAAGAATCGCGAGACGGAAGGGGTTCTGGCCGAGATCCGCGCAGACTTGGAGCAGCGCGTCGCGTCGATGGATCTCTCCAATGCCGCACGCTTTATGGATTCGATGAAGGCGGCGGGCGAGGATAACTCGGCGCGCATTGTGGCGGCAGCCTTCCGGGCGCGTGGCATTCGCGCGGCCTACAAGAACCCCGGCGAGGCGGGGCTGTTGATGTCGGACGACTTTGGCAATGCGCAGGTGTTGCCTGAATCGTATGACCGGCTGGCGAACTTGGCCTTCGATGCCGAGCGCGAGATTGTGGTCTTTCCGGGCTTCTTTGGCGTGACGCGTAAGGGGGAGATTGCCACCTTCCCGCGCGGCGGCTCGGATATCACTGGGTCTATTTTGGCCGCGGCGGTGAAGGCGAAGGTCTACGAGAACTTTACGGATGTCGATGCGGTCTACCCGGTGGATCCGCGCTTGGTGCCGGAGGTTTCCGAGGGGATTGCGGAGATGACCTACCGCGAGATGCGCGAACTCTCCTACGCCGGCTTTGGCGTCTTCCAGGATGAGGCGATTATCCCGGCGGTGAAGGCGGCTATCCCAATCAATATCCGTAACACCAACCATCCGGACGCGCCCGGGACGATGATCCTCCATCACCGCCGCGCGCGGCAGGGGTCGGTGGTGGGCATTGCCTCCTCCTCGGGCTTCTGCACGCTCTATATCGATAAGTATATGATGAACCGCGAGGTCGGCTTTGGGCGTAAGCTCTTGCAGATCCTTGAGGACGAGGGGATCTCCTACGAGCACATGCCCTCGGGCATCGACAATGTCTCGGTCATCTTCCGCGAAGAGGGCTTCACCCCCGAGGTGGAAGGGCGCGTGCGCGACCATATTATGCGCGATTTGCAGCCCGACAACCTCCAGATTGAGCGCGGCACCTCGCTGATTATGATTGTTGGCGAAGGGCTCTACTACACCCCCGGGATGGCCGCCCATGCCACCTTGGCGCTCTTCCGCGAAGGGATCTCGATTGATATGATGAATCAGGGCTCCTCGGAGATTTCGATGATGTTCGGGGTGCAGAGTTCCCATCGCGAGGCCGCCGTCCGCGCCCTCTATCACGCCTTCTTCAAGGCCTAGGTTCAGCGAAGGGGAGCGCAGCGCGCGCTTCCCTTTTTGCCGAAAATGTGATAGCGTGTGAGTGACGATTGAGAGAGTGCGTGTATGTTTGACCGCGATGCCATCGTTGCGCGTTTGACCAAGCTCCAGACGAGCTTGGAGGAGATGCGTGCCTACCTGAAGATTGACGAGCGCCAAGCCCGATTGGATGCCGCTGAGGCCAAGCAGGCCGAGCCCGGCTTTTGGGATAACCCCGAGGCCGCGCGGGGCGTGATTGCCGAGGGCAATGCCGAAAAGGCCTTCATCTATCCCTTCAACGACTTGACCAGTGCCATTGAGGAGGGCGAGATGGCCCTGGAGATGGCCGATGCCGAAGCCCCCGGTGAAGAGCAGGATTTGATGGCTGGCGAAGCCGAGACCGCACTCGAAAAGGCCGAAAAGCTGGAAGATAAGCTGCGCTTGCAGTCGCTCCTCTGTGGCAAGCTCGATGCGTGCAATGCGATTTTGACCTTGCACTCTGGCGCTGGCGGCACGGAGGCGTGCGACTGGGCATCGATGCTCTACCGGATGTATCAGATGTATGCCGAGGATGCAGGCTTCGAGGTGGAAGTGCTGGATCTGCAGCCGGGTGATGAGGCGGGCATCAAGAGCGTGATGTTTGTCATCAAGGGACCCTATGCCTATGGCTACTTGAAGGCCGAGCGCGGGGTGCACCGGCTGGTGCGTATTTCGCCCTTCGATGCCGCCAAGCGCCGGCACACCTCCTTTGTCTCGCTGGATGTGGTGGCCGAAATCTCCGACGATGTGGATGTGGAGATTAAGGAAGAGGATCTGCGGGTGGATACCTACCGCTCTGGCGGCGCAGGCGGGCAGAAGGTTAATAAGACCGATTCGGCCGTGCGCCTGACCCACTTGCCCACGGGCATCGTGGTGGCCTGCCAGGTGGAGCGCTCGCAGCACCAGAACAAGGCGCGCGCAATGCAGGTCCTCAAGGCCAAGCTCTATGAACTGGAGATGGATAAGAAGCGCAAGGAGATGGAGCGCTTCTATGGCGACAAGGGCGAAATCGCCTGGGGCAGCCAAATCCGCTCCTACGTCTTCCAGCCCTACACCATGGTCAAGGACCACCGTACCGGCCACGAGACGGCTAACGTGCAGGGGATGATGGACGGTAAGTACGTCCAGGGCTTTATTGAAGCCTACCTGAAGCAGCGCGCGCAAGATTCGCAGTAGTTCTTAACAACAGAAAGGAAGTTTCGCTTATGACGTACGAAGAAGCCAAGCAGGCGCTTGAGGCCAACGGTCAGCCCCAGGTGTTGCAGTTCTGGGAGAAGCTCGATGCCGCCGCGCAGGCCGCCTTGCTCGCGCAGATCGAGACGCTCGACTTTGCCGCGATTGCGCGGATGCAGGAGATGCTTAAGCAGAGCGGGACCCCGGCTGCCGCCGCGGGCGCCTTCGAGCCGGCCGCTGTGGAAATCCCTGAGGGGGATGCCTTGGCCGCTTGCGTTGAGCAGGGCGAGGCGTTGCTCCGCGCCGGCAAGGTGGCGGTGCTGCTGGTGGCCGGTGGGCAGGGCTCGCGCCTGGGCTACGAAGGCCCCAAGGGTGCCTATCCGATTGGGCCGATTACCGATGCGCCGCTCTTTTGGTTCCACGCGCGCAAGATTCTCGGCCTCGACCGCACCTACAACACGCATGTGCCCTTCTACATTATGACCTCCGAGACCAATGACGCGGCCACCCGCGCCCACTTCGAGGAGCACGACTACTTCGGCCTGCCGCGCGAAGATGTCTTCTTCTTCGTCCAGGGCATGTGGCCGGCGTTGACCCCCGAGGGGAAGATCATCCTTGATAAGCCCGGGCACATCTTCATGAGCCCCGATGGTCACGGTGGCACCCTCGCGGCCCTCGACCGCTCCGGCGCCCTGGCCGATATGGCCAAGCGCGGCATCGAGCAGGTCTTCTTCTTCCAGGTCGATAACCCGATGGTTGAGATCGCCGATCCGGCCTTCGTGGGGCTGCACGCGGCCAAGGGTGCAGAGATGACCCTCAAGGTCTGCCTCAAGCGCGATGCGCATGAGGGGATGGGCGTGGTGGTCGTGCGCGATGGGCACTTCGCGATGGTGGAATACTCCGAGCTCTCCGATGAGCAGATGGAGCGCACCAATCCCGATGGTTCGCTCTGGCTCGCCTACGGTTCGCCCGCCATTCATATGTTCTCCTACGCCTTCCTTAAGGCCGAGGCCGAGCGCAATATGCCCCTCCACCTCGCCCACAAGAAGATCGCGATGGTCAACGCCGCCGGTGAAGTCGTCAAGCCCGAAAAGCCCAACGGCTACAAGTTCGAGAAGTTCATCTTCGATGTCATCCCCAATGCCAAGCGGGTCTTCACCCTGGCCTTCGACCGCACGCAGGAGTTCTCCCCGGTGAAGAATGCCGAGGGCAACGACTCCCCGGCCACCGCCAAGCGTGACATTCAGACCAAGTGGCGCGCCTGGCTCGCCGAAGCCGGCATCTCCCTCCCCGAGGCCACCCCCGTGGAGATCGACCCGGCCTACGCCCTCAACGCCGCCCAGCTTAAGGCCAAGGGCCTGCGCATTAGCTAAGCGCGCGAAGTGGTAAACGAACACGTGCGCGAGCGCCACTGGCGTTCGCGCACGTGTTTTGATGGGGCGGGAGAACGCGGCGCGCTGGCGCACGCCGCGCGATCGGCGGGGCTTCCGCCTCTGCGTGGGTGGGCCGCGGGGACGCGGCCCGTCAAAACGTGCAAGCCGTGCCCGGCCTTCACCTTGCACACCTTTCTGGGCGGCTAAAGCCACCCGCTACGATTAGCGCCTTCGCTTCGCTCGGCCTTCACCTTGCACACCGCACGCGTAAATTATGCTTGTATCTGCGGGTGGAGTTTGGTAAAATTCGCGGCCAAATCTGCTGAAGACGGCTTTCTGGCTGACTGCCGCCGACGCAGAGCGAACGAACAAAGGTAAAGGATTCACATCATGCCTAAGATCAAGACCAAACGGTCTGCGACCAAGAAGTTCAAAATGTCGGCCACGGGCAAGGCTATGCGTACGCAGGGTGGCAAGCGCCATCTCAACGGGTACAAGTCCCGCGGCCGCAAGCGTAATCTCCGTGGTTCCGCTGTTGTTTACGAAGGCAATCAGAAGATGGTTGCCCGGATGCTGCAGGCCTAACCTAGGAGGAAATGAACTATGCGCGCTACTAATGCTGTTGCTTCCCGTGAACGTCGCCGCCGCCGCCTGAAACTCGCCCGCGGGTTTTATGGCGCTCGCAGCAAGCAGTTCCGCCTGGCCACCGAGGCCGTCGATCGCGCTCAGCGCCTTGCCACTTGGCACCGTAAGCTGCGTAAGCGTGACTTCCGCCAGCTTTGGATTGCCCGTATCAATGCCGCCGTGCATTCCATCGCCGATGCCAAGGTTCCGAACTACTCCCGTTTCATCGAGGGGTTGACGAAGGCCGGCATCTCGGTGAACCGCAAGATGCTCTCGGAGATCGCGATTGCGGACTTCGAAGGCTTCAAGGCGCTCGTTGCCAAGGCCGCCGCTGCGCTCTAAGTCGCAGCGTCAGCAACTGGATTCGCAATAAGGGCTTCCGGGAGACCGGGAGCCCTTTCTGTTTTGGGGTGCACCGGCGCGCCTCGCCCTGTTCGGCCTTCACGCGAGCGATAGCGAGCACCTGCGCTTGTGCGGTGCGTGTGTGCACGGTTGGAAATTATGATATACTGCGCGCAGTCCAAAGGAAAGTGTACGTATATGGCAAAGCTTTCGATTGAGAATATCCGTCACGCCGCTGAGGTGTTGCGCGAGGTTGCACGGAAGACGGATATGATTTTTGCTCCGAAGTTATCGGCGCAGGCCGATGTTTGGCTGAAGACCGAGAATCTGCAGGTGACCGGTTCATTCAAGGTGCGCGGGGCCTACTACAAGATTTCCAAGTTGACCGAGGCGGAGTTGGCGCGCGGGGTGATTGCCTGCAGCGCGGGGAACCACGCGCAGGGGGTGGCCCTGGGCGCGCAGAAGCGCGGGGCCAAGGCGATTATTTGCATGCCTGATATTGCGCCGATTGCCAAGATTGAGGCGACCAAGAGCTATGGCGCGGAGGTGCGCTTAATTCCGGGCTCCTACGATGACGCAAGCGCCTACGCCCAGCGCCTCTGCAAGGAGAGGGGGATGACCTTTGTTCACCCCTTCGACGATCCGGATGTGATTGCCGGGCAGGGAACGGTTGGGCTGGAGATCTTGGAGCAGCTGCCGGAGGTGGATGCGGTCTTTGTGCCGATTGGCGGCGGCGGACTGATTTCCGGCGTGGCCTATGCCATCAAGCAGCTTAAGCCCGCCTGCAAGGTCTATGGCGTGCAGGCGGCCGAGGCGGCGAGTATGAAGCGCTCGATTGAGGCGCAGGATAAACTGACGCTGTTGACGGCGAACACCTTTGCCGATGGCATCGCGGTTAAGCACCCGGGGGACTTGACCTTCGAGACGGTGCAACAGTATGTCGATGGCATCGTCACGGTCTCGGAGGACGAGATTGCCGCGGCCATTCTCTTCCTAATTGAGCAGCGCAAGCTGGTCTGCGAAGGGGCGGGCGCGGTCTCGGTGGCGGCGATGATCTACGACAAGGTGCCAGAGCTGAAGGGGAAGAAGGTCTGCTGCCTGCTCTCGGGCGGCAATATTGATGTGAACATCCTCAGCCGCGTGATCTATCGCGGTCTGTTGGCGAGCGGGCGGCGGGCGGAGATCCGCCTGACGCTGCCGGATAAGCCCGGGCAGCTGGCGAAGGTCTCGGAGATCGTCTCGCAGTGCGGCGGGAATGTGGTTGGCGTGAGCTACGGTCCCTCGGGGGTCGATACGGCGCTGGCTTCGTGCGTGCTCAATTTGCAGCTGGAGACGCGCAACTTTGAGCAGATTGGGCAGATTCACGGCGCCCTCGAGGCGCACGGGTACGTGCTCTTGCGCTAAGGTCTGGCCACGATGCTCGAGTTCCTGGAAGCCAGCTTCCAATATGCACCCGGACGCGGCATCGTCGGGGCGAACCTCAAGGTTGCGCCCGGCGAGGTGTTGGGCGTGGTGGGGGGCAATGGTGCCGGGAAGTCGACCCTCTTGGGGTTGGCCGCAGCGGCGATGGTGCCGCAGTCGGGCGAGGTGCGCCTGTCGCTGACCGATTTGGCCGGGCGCACGCGGCGCTTCCGGACGGACGCGGGGCTGGCCTATCGGCGGCGGGTGGGCTATTTGACCGAGCTTGCGCCGGTCTATGAAGACCTCACGGTGGTGCGCTATCTGCGCTTTCGGGCCAAGGTGCGCGGGGAGCGCTTTTTGCGTATTCGCCGGCGGGTGAATGAGGCGCTTGAGCGGTGCGGGTTGGAGGCCTTGCGGCGTGAGCGGATTGGGCGGCTTTCGCTAGGTTTGCGGCGGCGGGTGGCCTTGGCCGATGCAATTTTGACGGTGCCGCCGGTGTTGGTGTTGGATGATCCCTTTGCGGGGATTGACGCGGGGCAACGCGCGGTCTTCTCCCGGATGATTCGTGAGGTGGCCTCGCGCAGTCATGTGCTGATCAGTGGGCACGATCCGCAGTTGTTGGCTGCGTGCTGTACGAGTTTTTGCGTGGTTCGACAGGGGAAGTTGCTTCCCGAGCGGTTGACGGCGCAGGAGGCGCTGGCGGTGCTTAATCCGCCGCAGACCCAGGGGGAGCAGGAGGCGTAATGGCACTGGGCATTATCATCCGCCGTGAGTTCTTCCAGCTGGCGCACTCGGTGCACGGCTTGGGGCCTTTGGGCTTGGCGCTGGCGGGCTCGGGAGGTTTGTTGGTGTGGTTTTTGCAGCGGGCGGAGGGGACGATGGAGACGCTGCCGGCGCTTTGGGGGTTATCAGCGGCGATTGGGTTGCCCTTTTTGGCAGCGGTGGCCGCTTCGCGCGGCTTTACGCAGGATCGCGAGGGGGGGATGTTGCGATTGATGTTCGCCACGCCAGTGCGTTCGCGCGGTTGGGTGTGGGGAAAGGTGTGGGCGGCCTGGGGGCTGTGTATGGTCTATCTGGGCGGCCTCTCCGTGGCGTGCTGGGTGCTGTTGCGGTGGCTCTTGCCAGAATCTGCGCAGGTGCCGTGGTCCTGGCTTGGCTTTCTCTTCGCCGGCGGCGCCCTGGCGGTGCAGGCGCTCTTTTGGAGTGCGCTCGGGACGTTGATTTCGCTCTTTTCGCGCAGTTCGGCCTCCACCTTCCTGCTTTCGCTCTTGGCGTGCGCCTTGGTGCCGCCGTTAATGTGCCGGGCGGGACGGCTTTTGACGCCGGGGGCAACGGTACAGTGGCCGTGGTTCCCCTTTCAGGCGATGGTCTACGATTGTGCCGGGGGCGTGCTGGATCTCCGCCTGTTGGTCGGGAGCTTGGCGATGACCGCGGTTTTCGTCTATGCTGCTGGGTTGGTCTTTGATGCCTTGCGGCTGTGTGCCACGGAGCGGTGAGGGGCGGATGGACGCAGTTCGCACAGGGCTCTTGCACGCGTTTGCCACTGGCCGTCCGGCGCAGGCCTACTTGATTGTGGGGCCGGTGCGGACGGCGGGGAGCGAGCTCGCCGAGTGGATTGGGCGGCAGTTGATCGGCGATGAGCCGACCATTGGCGAGCACGCCCACCCGGATATGCCCTGGTTTAAGCCCGAGAAGAAGAGCCGCATTATCAGCGTGGAGATGATGCGTGAGCAGATTTTGCCGATGGCCCAGCAATCCGCCCTCTGCGGCGGATGGAAGGTGCCGGTGATTGTCTCGGCAGATCGCCTGAAGGCTGAGGCCGCGAACGCCTTCTTGAAGACGTTGGAAGAGCCTCCACCAAAGACCCTTTTTCTGCTGTTGGTCGATGCCATGACCGATTTGCTGCCAACGATCGTCTCCCGTTGCCAGGTGTTGCACTTGGAGGGGCAGCGGCGCTTGGATGAACCGTGGCGTGGGCAGCTCCTGGGGCTTCTTTCGGGGATTACCTCCAAGAGTGTCCTGCAAGATACGGCGCGGGCCGATGTGCTTTGCGCCATCCTTGATGATATGAACAAGAGCGCCGAGAAGCAGGTGCGCGAAGAGGCGAAGGAGAATAGCGCTGTGCTTGAGGATAAGGAGGTCCTCGATGCGCTGGTTGGCGCACGGGCCAAAACTTGGCGCGCAGATTTGCTCTTGACGCTGGAACAGTGGATGGGCGACTTGGTTCGCCTGGCCGCCTCCGCCGGTTCGCCCGAGGCGCCAACGCTCTCCTTCCCCTCGTATGCTCCCGCGCTCGCTGCTCGGGCCAAGGTTTACCCCCTCGCGAAGCTGTTGGAAAACCTGACCATGCTCGAGCAGCTCTCCATTCAACTGGAGCGCAACATCGCCCCGGCGCAGGTCCTCCCTTACTGGCTTGACCGCTTCTTCCTCTGACGAAAGGAATTGTGATGAAACTCTTGTTACTCAATGGCCCAAATCTGCGCTTGCTCGGCACGCGCGAGCCGGAGATTTACGGGCGCTTTTCCTTGGCCGATGCCGAAGCATTGGCACGCGAAACGGCCCACCGTTTGGGGGCGGAACTGGATGTCTTCCAGAGTGATGTGGAGGGCGAATTGGTCTCGAAGGTTGGTGCGGCGCGCGGGGTCTACGATGGCTTGATTATCAATCCTGCGGCCTACACGCACACCTCCGTGGCACTGCGTGATGCGATTGCCGCGAGCGAGTTGCCGGCGGTGGAGCTGCACATTTCCAATACGCATCGGCGCGAAGCCTTCCGCCAGGTGTCCTATACCGCGCCGGTATGCGTGGCGCAGTTGATGGGTTTTGGTCTGCAAGGCTATGCGCTGGCCGTGGAGGGTCTAGTGGCCCACCTCAAGGCAAAGCAGTAAGCGGAGGAACGTGAATGACAGAGATGATCGGTTATACGTTGGTGGCGCTCGCTGCGCTTGTGCCGGCCTACCTGCTCGGGGCGGTGCCCTTTGGGTTGATAATCGCCAAGAGCCGTGGGGTTGACCTGCGCAACAGCGGGAGCAAAAATATTGGCGCTACCAATGTCTTTCGCTGCGTGGGCGCGAAGTGGGGCATTCTTGCCTTCTTGCTCGATATGCTCAAGGGCTTTGCCGGGGTCTACTGCGCGCTCTTGCCGCTGACGTGGGGCGCAGAAATCCCGGCCGACCGCCTTTTGCTCCTGCGCGTCTTGTGCGGCACGGCGGCGATGCTCGGGCACATCTTCCCCATTTACCTGCGCTTTAAGGGCGGCAAAGGCGTGGCCACGGCGCTGGGGTTGCTCTTTGGCGTGGCCCCGCTCGCCGGGGGCATTGGCTTTGCCGGGTGGGCGGTTATCTTCCTGCTAAGCCGCTACGTCTCGCTGGCCAGCTGCTTGGCGGGGGTCATCGTAGCCGCCACCATCTGGTCGCCGCTCTATCCCTACGCCGGCTGCTGCGCTTCGCCCATCTGGTTCCGCGTGCTCATCACCATCCTGGCCGCTCTGGCCATCCTCAAGCACCGCCAGAATATTGTTCGCCTGCTGAATGGCACGGAGAACCGCTTCGCCTTCACCGCCGCCCAACGCGCCGCCCGCGAGGCCGCGCGCAACGCCAAGGAGACGCTATGAACATTGCAGTCATCGGAGATGGCGGCTGGGGCTCCGCCGCTGCCAAGCTCCTCGATTCCTACGGCCACACCGTCACCGTCTGGGGGCCCTTCCCAGAGTACATCGCCGAAGTGCGCAAGACCTTGACGAATCCGCGCTACCTGCCGGGTATCAAGTTCGCCCCCAGCATTCACTGGACCTCTGCGCTTGCCTCGGCGGTGCCCGATGCCGATGCGGTGGTTCTGGCCGTTCCCTCTAAGTTCTACCGCTCAATCTGCGAGCAGATTGCCCCGCTCCTGGATGTGAAACACACGCTGGTCATCAGCCTCACCAAGGGCGTCTGCCCCGAGACGCACCAGCGGATGAGCGAGGTGGCGCGCGAGACGCTCAAGACCGACCGCGTGGTCGTCCTCTCCGGCCCCTCGCACGCCGAGGAGGTGGCCCGCCGCATTCCCACGGCCGTCACTTGCGCTTGCGCAGATCACGCCCTGGCTGTTGAGGCCCAAAAGCTCTTCAACGGTCCGCGCTTCCGCGTCTACACCACCGATGACGTTCTGGGGGTGGAGATTGGCGGCCTCGTGAAGAATGTGCTCGCCATCGCCGTCGGCGCCAGTGACGGCTTTGGCTTTGGCGACAACACCCGCGCGGCCCTCATCACCCGCGGTCTGGCCGAGATGATGCGCCTAGGGCTCAAGATGGGTGCCCGCGCGCAGACGCTCAGCGGGCTGGCTGGGGTGGGGGACCTCATCGTCACCTGCACCTCTCAGCACAGCCGCAACCACGCGGTGGGCGAGCGCCTGGGTCGCGGTATCCCCATCTCCGAGATTCTCTCGGGGATGCAGATGGTGGCCGAAGGGGTGGACAACGCCAAGCTCTTGCACGACCTTGCCGAGCAGTTCCAGGTGGAGATGCCCATTGCCGATGTGGTCTACCGCATGTGCTACTGCAACCTCTCGGCTGAAGACGCGGTGATGCTCCTGATGGAACGTACCGCCAAGCCCGAGTAATTCCCTGCTTAAGTTTAGAAAGGATTGACCTTATGTCGATTATTGGCGTTATCCCATCGCGCTGGGGTTCCACGCGCTTTCCCGGCAAGCCGCTCACGCCCATCCTAGGCCGGCCGCTCATCCTCTGGGTGGTCGAGGCCGCCAAGCGCGCCAAGAAGCTCGACCGCGTCATCGTTGCCACCGACGACGAGCGTATTCGCGAGGCCGTCGGCTCCGCCTGCGAAGTGGCGATGACCGCCTCCGACCTCCCTTCCGGTACCGACCGCGTGGCCGTCGCCGCCAAAGCCGAGCCCGGCGACATCGTCATCAACATCCAGGGCGATGAGCCGCTGATGGATCCTGACCTCATCGACGCGCTGGCCGAGCGCATGATCCGCACCGGCGAAGAGATGGCTACCGCCGCTTGCCCCATCCAATCGCCCGAGCAGCTTAATGCGCGCACCGTCGTCAAGGTGGTCCTGCGCAACGACGACAGCGCCCTCTACTTCTCGCGCTTGCCCATTCCCTGCCGCCGCGATGGTGAGCCCGACCTCGCCTCCGGCCTCTACTGGCGCCACCTGGGCATCTACGCCTATCGCGGCGACTTCCTCGCCCGCCTCATCAAGACCCCGCCCTGCCCCCTGGAGAAGACCGAATCGCTCGAGCAACTCCGCGCCCTCTGGCTCGGTGGGCGTATCGGCGTCATTCGCTGCAACGATGAAGGGGTGGGGGTCGACACCCCGGCCGACGTCGAAACCGTCGAAAAACTCCTCCTTAAAAGGCTCTAAGATGACCGAAGCCCACGCCCTCTTTACCGCCGTCCCCAAGAAGCACAACTGTGCCCAAGCCGTGATGCAGGGCGGCGGTGGCACCCCCGAGCAGGTGGCTGAGATGGCTGCCTGCGGCGGCGGTCACGCCCCCGGCGGCCTCTGCGGCGCGCTGCACGCCGCCCTCCTCCTCTGCCCCGACCAGGCCGAGGCCATCAAGGCCGCCTTCGCGCGCGAGGTCGGTGCCCTCACCTGCCACGACATCAAGACGCAGGCACACACGCCCTGCCCCCTCTGCGTGGAAGCCGCTGCCCGGCTCGTCGAAAGCGCTGCGCGCGCCTAACCCCTCATTGAAAGGAACATTCCCCCATGCAAACGCTCAGTACCCCCAACGCTCCCGCCGCCATCGGCCCCTACAGCCAGGCCAAGATTATCAACGGCCTCCTCTTCGCTTCCGGCCAGATTCCCGTTGACCCCGCCACCGGCACCATCCCCGAAGGGATTGCCGCCCAGGCCGAGCAGGCCTGCAAGAACTGCGGCGAACTCCTCAAGGCCGCTGGCCTCGATTTCTCGCGCGTCATCAAGACCACCTGCTTCTTGGCTGACATTGCCGACTTCGCCGCCTTCAACGAAGTCTACGCCAAGTATTTTATCTCCAAGCCTGCTCGCTCCTGCGTGGCCGTGCGCGACATTCCCAAGGGCTGCCTCTGCGAAATCGAAATCCTCGCCCTGGCCTAACCCCGCAAGCGGCTCGCTCCGCTCGCGATGACATCGGGGAGAGAACAGATGACGAATGGGCTCTAGGCTACTCGCCCGGCTTCTCTCCCTCCATTTTCCCCTCCATTCCACCTAGGCGCGGCTCTCAGCCGCGCCTTTTTCGTCCCCCGTCCCCTCTCACCTTGCCCCAGGACCATTTTTCCCTAGGGCTTACTTCGGGGCGAGGGAGACCCTAGATCGAGGTGAGCGAGGCCGGTCTTTTGGGAGGGGGTGGGGATTACTTGAGGAGGCCCTCAATGTCGGCGAGGGTGAGGGAGGAGAGGAGGGAGGCATCGGAGGCGTTGACGGTAGCGTCGATGAGGGCCTGCTTCTTGCGTTGGAGCTCGAGGACCTTTTCTTCGACGGTGTCCAGGGCGATAAACTTGATGGCGTGGACGGTCTTCTTTTGGCCGATGCGGTGGGCGCGGTCGGTGGCTTGCTCTTCGGCGGCGGGGTTCCACCAGGGGTCGAAGTGGATGACGGTATCGGCGCCGGTGAGGTTGAGGCCGATGCCGCCGGCTTTGAGGGAGATGAGGAAGAGGGGGATGGAGGGGGTTTGGTTGAAGCGGGCACACTCGCCAAGGCGGTCTTTGGTGGAGCCGTCGAGGTAGCAGTAGGGGATGGCTTCGGCCTCAAGGCGCTGGGCGATGAGGGCGAGCATTGCGGTGAATTGGGAGAAGACGAGGATGCGGTGGCCGCCAGCGCGGGCCTCTTCCAGGCACTCCATTAGGGCGTCAATCTTGGCGGAGGGAGCTTCGTTGGGGCGCGGGGTGCGGTCCTTGAGGAGCCGGAGGTCGCAACAGACTTGGCGCAGGCGCATGAGCAGGGCAAGGACCTCGAACTTGGATTTCTCGAAGCCCTTTTCCTTGACCAGGCCGCGCATCTTGGCGCGCATATCGTCGCGGCAGGCGTCGTAGACTTGGCGCTGGGCGGGGGTGAGTTCGCAGTAGGTGACCGAGCGGATTTTGTCGGGGAGGTCCTTGGCGACCTCCTTTTTGACGCGGCGCAGGAGGAAGGGGTGCAGTTTGTCGCGCAGACGCTCCTGGGCGGCTTCGGCGGTGGCACCACCCAGGGCGATGGCATCTTCGTAGGCGGCCTTGAAGTCCTCGTAGGGGCCAAGGTAGCGGGGCATCAGGAAGTCCATAATGCTCCAAAGGTCGGAGACGCCATTCTCAATGGGGGTGCCGGAGAGGACGAGGCGGGTGTCGGCGCGGAGGAGTTTGACGGCCTGGGCGTTTTGGGTGCGCTGGTTCTTGATGGCCTGAGCTTCGTCTAGGACGACGGCCGAGAGGCGCGACTGGGTGTAGAAGGCGATGTCGCGGCGGATGAGGGCGTAGCTGGTGATGAGGAGGTCGGCGCGCGGGATCTCGGCGAAGTGCTTGGTGCGGTCGGGCCCGGAGAGGACGAGGACACGGAGCCAGGGGGCGAACTTCTCGGCCTCGCGGTGCCAGTTTTCGACGAGGGAGGTGGGGCAGACGATGAGAGCGGGGAGGTCCTTGGCCTCCTCGCGGCAGCGGGGCAGTTGAAGCCAGGTGAGGGTTTGGAGGGTCTTGCCCAGGCCCATTTCGTCGGCCAGGATGCCGCAGAAGCCACAGGCTTCTAGGAAGCGGAGCCAGTAGACGCCTTGCTTTTGGTAGGGGCGAAGGGTGCCCTCTAGGCGGCCGAGGGGGATGGGTTCGAGGCTGCGCTCGCGATTTTGGGCGGCTGCGCGCGCACGCCAATCCGGGGCGGCCTCCACGTCGATGCCTTCGAGTTTATCGAGGGCGGATTGGACGAATGGGGCGTGGACGTGGTCGATGCGCGAGGAGCCAGGACGCGTGCCGGCGCGGGCATTACAAGAGTTGAGGGTTTGGCGGAGGGTGCGGATGGCACCGATATCGAGCAGGGCGGTCTTGCCCGCCTTCTCGATGTAGGCGTTGCCGTGGGCGAGGGCTCGCTCGATTTCGGCGGGCGTAACCTCGATGGTGCCGCGCGGCGAGGCGTAGCGGGTGGAGACCTCGAAGTCGCTGCCCGCACCCGCCACTTCGCGCACGTCGACGACCGGGACGATGACCTCGGCCGCGTCGAAGACGTCGGCGATGGGGCCGGAGAGGGCCACCTTCCAGCCCTCGCGGCGGAGGGCGGTCACCTGCGAGCCGAGGAGGTTGAGGACGGCGCGCTGGCCGGTTAGGCCGCCAAGGTTCAGACCGTCGCCGCCAAAGAAGCCGATGGCGTGGAGGCGTTCGAGGGCCTCGCGCTCGGCCGGTGGGTTGCGGACGGTGCAGTGGTAGAAGTCGTCAGGGTCGGGAACGGAGACTTCGCCGGGCGCTTTGAGGGGGATCCAGGTGTTGCCGTAGAGGGCGCGGGCGGTGGCCGAGATGGAGGCGGTGCTGCCGGAGAGTTCGAGGCGGAAGCGGGGTTTGCCAGGAGTGGTGGTGAAGAGGTCGGGCGTGAGGCTGCCTTCGGCCACGGGGAGCTGCGCGGTGAGGAGCGGCCACTCGGTGTGGAAGAAGCCCATCAGCTTATGGCGCGGGATGGATTCGGCCTGGCGGTAGAGGGAGTGGAAGGGGGGCAGGAGGCCCTTGGTGAGGGGGCGGAGGGCGGTCGGGGTGACCCAAAAGCCGTTGCAGCCTTCGGCTAAGCAGGCACCGCCCTCGGGGCAGCGGAGGCGGAGGATGACCGAGTCACGCTCCGGGTCGGCCTCCAAGAGGAGCTCCGTGGCGACAGGCTCGGGGGAGAAGAGGAGGCGCCGGCGCGTTTCGGCCGAGCCGACCCAACTCTGCGCACTGCACCGGAGGATGGCCATCGCGTCGCGGGCCGAGAGGGTAAGGATGTCGAGGAAGGGGCCGCCGGCGATGTCTTCGAGAATGCCTAGGAGGTTCTCATCGGCCGGGGAGAAGGCGTAGGGGCCGGGTGGGAGATCTTGCGGGCGGAGGGCCTTGCCATTGAGGGAGACGCGGATAGCTACCTTGACGGTGCCCGCCCAGAATTGCTTGGGCAGGTCGCGCGGGAGGAGGATGAGGAGGCTCGCGGGGCGGCCGTTGGCCGCGCGAGCGATGAGCCCTTGTGCCTGGGCCAAGGCGGCGGCACGGGCCCGTTCCTGGGCATAGATCGCCCGACGTTCGGCATTGCCATAGGCCTGCATCACCCCCAACATGAGGGCAACAATGTGTTCGCAGAGCATTCCCGCTTCGCGCGATTGGGCGCAGGGGCACTTGCCCTCGGCTAGGCCATTGGAGAGCATGCGGAAGGTGACCGCCAGCTCCCCGCCGTGAATGCGCACCCGGCCCGAGCCGGTGGGATAGGTAAAGCGCACCTGCGCTAGCGCCCCCTGGCGGATGAGTCCCTCGGCCCGCGCCACAAGCGAGGGACCCGCCCAGCGCACAATCTCTTCGCGCGTCGGCGCCCGTTCAGCCGAGAAGGTCAGCGCTTCTTCCCCCTCCGTGCCGTGCTCCTTGGCCCACTTGAGCCCCAGAGCCACCGCGTGAGCGCAGACCTTTCCCGACCGCCCCTCCGCACACGGGCACATCACCTGCGGTCGCGCACTCCCCGCCGTTAGCCGCAGCCGAACAACGATACGCGAAGCCCCTTGCCGCAGGGATCCACCCAGAATCTCCCCCTGCGCTTGCATCCCCTGAACGGCATCTTCCTTCAAGAGCTTGAGACCCGCTTCCAACACGTCGGAAGGGGCCCAGGTCATCACCTGCTGGCGCGTGAGTTGAATCATGGAGAGGAAAAACGAAAGGGGTGGGGGCCGCTTGGTGCCAACCCACCCCTTCTGGGTGCGCGCGGGCTTAGGCCTCGGGCTCGGGTTCTGCCGGGACCGCTTCGGGAGATGCCGGAGCGGGCGCTTCCTCGGTCTCCTCGGCCGGAGCCAGCGAGAAGGTCGCCAGCGAAGCCCCCTCCTGCAGGCGAACAAAGTTGACGCCGGCGGCCGTGCGGCCCATCGTGCGCACTTCGCTCACGCGGGTGCGGATGAGCAGACCGTTGGTGGCCAGGAGAACAAGCGTCTCGTCGCCCTTCACCGTGGCGATGCCGACGAGTTTGCCATTCTTTTCGCTCTCGCGCGGGTTGCCGATGACGCCCATCGAGCCGCGGTGGGTCTCGCGGAAGTCGGCGAAGGCGCTGCGCTTGCCGCGACCATTCTCGGTGACGAAGAGGAGTTCGGCCTCCGGCTCCTCGATGGCAAAGCCACAGACGCGGTCACCCGGGACCTTGAAGCGCATGCCGCAGACGCCCATGGCGTTACGACCCACGAGGCGGACTTCGTCAATCTTGAAGCAATTGACAAAGCCTTCGCGTGTGGCCATAAAGACGCGGTCACCCGGCTTGGTGAGGGCCACCTTGACCAGTGCATTGCCCGGCTCGATGTTGATGGCGATGATGCCGCGGCGATTGATGTTCTTGAAGGCCACGAGCGCGGTGCGCTTGATGGTGCCGTCTTCCAGGACAAAGGTGATCTCGCGCCCCTCGTCGAAGCCGCGAATGGGCAGGATCTCAACGATGCGCTCGTCCTTCTGGAGGCCTTCGAGGAGGTTGGAGACGTGGGTGCCGGCGGTGGTGCGGGCAGCTTCGCGCAGGTCGAAGACGCGTGCGGCGTAGGCCCGGCCGCGGTCGGAGAAGAAGAGAAGCGTGTCGTGGGTCATGGGCACGTAGACGCGCTCGATGAAGTCCTCCTCCTTGATGGCCACGCCGCGCTTCCCCTGCCCGCCACGCCGCTGAGCGGCATACTCGGCCAGAGAGGTGCGCTTCATATACCCGCGGTGCGTGAGGGTGAAGACGCACGGCTCATCGGCAATCAAATCCTCCAGGTTGACGTCGCCCGCGGCCGGGATAATCTTCGTCAAGCGATCATTGGGCTTGGTGTACGCCTCGCGCAGCTCCTCCAAGTCGGCCTTGATGAGGGCAAAGACCTTCGCAGGATCCTCGAGGGTTGCCATCAACTCGGCGATACGCGCCTGGAGCGCGGCCTGCTCGGCGAGCAACTTATCGCGCTCCAAGCCGGTGAGCTGGCGCAGACGCATCTCGAGGATGGCGGAGACCTGCGCGTCGCTGAAGCCAAAGCGCGTCATGAGGCGGCTCTTGGCCTCCTCATTGGTCTTGGAATCGCGGATAATGTGGATCACCTCATCGAGGTTGTCTTGGGCAATCAAGAGACCATCGACGATGTGGATGCGCTCCTTGGCGCGGGCCAACTCATAGCGGCAACGGCGGGTGTGCACCTCAAAGCGGTGGTCCACGTAGCACTGGAAGAAATCGCGCAGGTTCATCCGGCGCGGCCGCCCGTGGTCGAGGGCAATCATATTTGCGCCGAAGGTCGACTGCAGGTCGGAGTGCTTGTAGAGCTGGTTGAGGATGACGCTGGCCGGCTTGGCGTTCTGCTTGAGCTCGATAACCACGCGAATGCCGTCCTTCAAGCTCGTCTCGTCGCGGATGTCGGAGATGCCTTCGATGATCCCATTCTTGACCAATTCGGCCATCTTGGTAATCATCGCCTGCTTGTTGACCATATAAGGAATGGAGGTTATGAGGATCGCCTCGCGCTTGCCCTCATTGAGGATCTCCGTCTCGCCCCGGACCGTGATCGATCCGCGCCCGAGCTTGTACATCGCCTCAATTCCCGCGCGGCCGCAGATTTGCGCCCCAGTGGGGAAGTCCGGCCCCTTGACAAACTGCATCAACTCATCGATGGAAGCTTCCGGGTGGTCGATGAAGTAAATCAGCCCCTCGCAAAGTTCGCGCAGATTATGCGGCGGGATATTCGTGGCCATGCCCACCGCGATGCCCTGCGAACCATTCAGCAACAGATTCGGCAACTTGGAGGGCAACACGCGCGGCTCCTGCTCCAGGCCGTCATAGTTCGGCATGAAGTCCACCGTCTCCTTGTCAATATCCGCCAACATCTCGTTGGCCACCTTGGCCATCCGGCACTCGGTGTAACGCGCGGCTGCAGCGCTATCGCCATCAATCGTGCCAAAGTTACCGTGGCCATCGACCAGCGGCACGCGCAGACTAAACCACTGCGCCATACGCACCAACGTGTCATAGATCGAGGCATCTCCGTGCGGGTGATACTTACCCATCACATCACCCACCACACGCGCGCACTTCTTGTAGGGGCCGTTGTAGAAGTTCTTGGTCTCGTACATCGAGTAGAGCACGCGCCGATGGACCGGCTTGAAGCCATCGCGCGCGTCTGGCAAGGCTCGCGCCACAATCACACTCATCGAGTAGTCGATATAAGAGTTCTTCATCTCCTCGTCAACATTCACCGACACAAGATTCGCATCGTGGTTGCTCGGAATTGCCAACATATCGTCGTCCATCTCAAGATCCTTTCGCCCCTCAGTATAGCATAAAATGGCGGAGCATGTCTGCCCCGCACGCGCCCGTTTTGCCGGGATTTTTCCTTAAGCCGGGGGCGCTAGCAGGGTAAAGGGCATCCACGGCAGATTGCGTAACGCAAAGAAGGTGATAATCACCCCGGCGAGGACCCAGTTCAAGCGATGCCATGTGGTCAGGCGCGGATAGAGACACGCCACCAGCAAGTAGACAAGCAATGGCAAAAAGAGAGGATTATAGGCCACGCAGGCGCTCCAATCGCCGTGAACCAGTGCATGGAAGGCACGCGTATTGCCGCAACCGGGGCAATGGAGCGTGGTCAGGCGATGAAAGAAGCAACCCGGTAACCACCAGGAGGTGGCCGGATCGGCAAAGCACAACACCCCCACGCCACCCAAAAAACCAAGCGGCACCAACCAACGCCAAGAAAGCCGGAACCTCAACTATTCTCCAGAAGTGCCACCAACACTTGCAGCCCTATGCCAAGCACTTGCGTAATGAGGCCACCGATAAAACCAACAAGCGTCCAGGTCTTGGAACGCTGGCGCATCTTGGCCATCCCGGCCCAGTCGCCGGCCTTGGCACACCCCTCGGCCTTACACGCATAGACGATGCCAACCACACCACACGGCAGGCAGCAGCAGAGCGTGACCAAGACCGCGCGAATAAGCGGCCCATTATCAGATTGCGGCATCGCAATGGGATTGCCCATGCGTGCAGCACAAGAAGGACAAGAGAGGGTGTTGGGTGGGAGTTCTTTCCCGCAGGTAGGGCAAAACATCAGGAACCTCCAGAAGACTTAAGGTTGATAGGTGGGGGAATTACGCTCGCGGATCCAACCGGAGATGCAGAAGAGGTCAATAAACCAACCGATACCGCAGAATGCACCGGTCAGCAAGTAGAGCACACCCCAGCCGATGTGCCCCAGGTAGAAGCGGTGAACCCCCAAGGTGCCCAAAAGCGCCCAAAAGACCCACACCAAGGCCGGATCAACCTCATCCCGCTGGACCATAGAAACCACCGGCTTCAACGCCTGACCACACTTCGGGCAAAAATTCATTTGCTCGGGAACAGGCGTTCCACAACTTGAACAAAACACTATGCACACTCCTTCTTAAAGAAGTCCAACAACATCAATACTCTACTATCTCTTTTTCCGTTTGTCAATGCACCGATTGCGCAACTTCAGGGTCATAAGATGCGCGTGAACGGTGAACAGTGAAAGGTGAAGGCTGAGCAAAGCGAGAGGTTATGCCAATACGGCTTGCTGCTGCGCTCGCGTGAAGTGGCCCTGTGGGCCGTGAAGGGGGTAAAAGGTCTTTCACCTCAAGGTGTGTGAGGTGATAGTTTCAATTCGCACCCCCCGTGCGGGGGGCGACTTGAAAGGGCACGGAGCCCTTCGCAAAACCAAGGGTTTCAATTCGCGCCCCCCGTGCGGGGGGCGACCTCTGCCTGCTGCTGTTTGGCCTGATTGGCGAGTTTCTATTCGCGCCCCCCGTGCGGGGGGCGACTGCAGGACCTCGCCGCCAAGCGCGGCGCTGACTATGTTTCTATTCGCGCCCCCCGTGCGGGGGGCGACAGGACGGGCGGCAAAGTGCACACGGCCGCCAAGGAGTTTCTATTCGCGCCCCCCGTGCGGGGGGCGACCAAGCGCCTTATCGCCGGCAGGTGGGGCGCGCCAGTTTCTATTCGCGCCCCCCGTGCGGGGGGCGACGAGGTGCCCTTCCTGTTCCCGAACGCCGTCAGCGTTTCTATTCGCGCCCCCCGTGCGGGGGGCGACGCGTTCAGCGCGTCATCCTCTCCATCCTCATTGTTTCTATTCGCGCCCCCCGTGCGGGGGGCGACGTTCGAGACTACAAACGACACCAGCAAGGCCGGTTTCTATTCGCGCCCCCCGTGCGGGGGGCGGGTGTTTCTATTCGCGCCCCCCGTGCGGGGGGCGACACCTTTTCCAGCGCGTCACACCGCCGGCATTCGGTTTCTATTCGCGCCCCCCGTGCGGGGGGCGACGCATTCTCAACCTACTGTTGCTACCTAACGGCGTTTCTATTCGCGCCCCCCGTGCGGGGGGCGACACCGCAACACCTCGGCGGCCTATTTCGTGATGAGGTTTCTATTCGCGCCCCCCGTGCGGGGGGCGACTTTTGAGACCACAAACGACACCAGCAAGGCGGGTTTCTATTCGCGCCCCCCGTGCGGGGGGCGACCGCCGCGCTGGAGCGTCACACCGACGCGGGGCGGTTTCTATTCGCGCCCCCCGTGCGGGGGGCGACCGTAGCCCTTGCAAGTGCAAAGCGCCTCTGGTCGTTTCTATTCGCGCCCCCCGTGCGGGGGGCGACTTGCCGAAGGATATCACGGTCCCCAGCGTCATTGTTTCTATTCGCGCCCCCCGTGCGGGGGGCGACGTTCGAGACTACAAACGACACCAGCAAGGCCGGTTTCTATTCGCGCCCCCCGTGCGGGGGGGGGGCGACTGAGGCTATTGGGATGTCAAGGCCTGCTATGGGGTTTCTATTCGCACCCCCCGTGCGGGGGGCGACCCCGCGCTCACACAGCGTGCCAGCGCGCACAAGTTTCTATTCGCGCCCCCCGTGCGGGGGGCGACCCATATCTGGCACGCCGCTAGAGCAAGCCTTTGTTTCTATTCGCGCCCCCCGTGCGGGGGGCGACAGGCCGCGCGCCGCGCCCGCGTCAAGGCCAAGGCGTTTCTATTCGCGCCCCCCGTGCGGGGGGCGACCCTCTGTCACGCCGTCAATGCGTCCCGTGACGGTGTTTCTATTCGCGCCCCCCGTGCGGGGGGCGACGCGCAGTTGCTTGCCGCTTTCGGCCATTTTCTGGTTTCTATTCGCGCCCCCCGTGCGGGGGGCGACTTCTCGACGCTCTTGCTCTGCGCAATGTCCTCGTTTCTATTCGCGCCCCCCGTGCGGGGGGCGACGTGTAAGGGTCTGCGATGACCTCGATATAGTCGTTTCTATTCGCGCCCCCCGTGCGGGGGGCGACGCGGGCTGCCATCCTAACTCGTGGCTGTAAAAGTTTCTATTCGCGCCCCCCGTGCGGGGGGCGACGGAGGCCATCGAGGAGGCCAAGGCCGAGGCCAGTTTCTATTCGCGCCCCCCGTGCGGGGGGCGACCTGTATTCGCGTCCAGCACCTCTGCATAGTTGTTTCTATTCGCGCCCCCCGTGCGGGGGGCGACACGGCGAGCGCCTCTCACGCGAGGAACTGCGCGAGTTTCTATTCGCGCCCCCCGTGCGGGGGGCGACTGGTGCGCGCGCGGGGGCATATAGGTTTGGGATGTTTCTATTCGCGCCCCCCGTGCGGGGGGCGACACGGGGATGAGGATTTCGGCAAGTTCCTCAATGTTTCTATTCGCGCCCCCCGTGCGGGGGGCGACATCATCCGCCCAGTCACGCAGGCGCAAGCGCAGAGTTTCTATTCGCGCCCCCCGTGCGGGGGGCGACCCAGCGGCAACTTGCTTGCTTTCGGCCGCGATGTTTCTATTCGCGCCCCCCGTGCGGGGGGCGACCGATTAGGGGCTATCGGCCACAAGCTGGTCGATGTTTCTATTCGCGCCCCCCGTGCGGGGGGCGACGTGACCAAGGTAGGCCTCTATGTGCCCAGCGAGTTTCTATTCGCGCCCCCCGTGCGGGGGGCGACAGCATAGCGGTGGGGGCTTATTCGCCGCGCGTGTTTCTATTCGCGCCCCCCGTGCGGGGGGCGACATCGTGGGCGCTGACAGCAACGCAGAGACCACGCTGGTTTCTATTCGCGCCCCCCGTGCGGGGGGCGACCTACCCCAACTACCCCTACTACCCCCACGAAAGTTTCTATTCGCGCCCCCCGTGCGGGGGGCGACTGGTGGCGATTTCGTCGGCCCCTGTGAGGCAGGTTTCTATTCGCGCCCCCCGTGCGGGGGGCGACACGCGTCCGCAACCGCCATCACGGTCCAGCGCGTGGTTTCTATTCGCGCCCCCCGTGCGGGGGGCGACGGATGGCGCATTTTCATACAACCCTGCAATTGTTTCTATTCGCGCCCCCCGTGCGGGGGGCGACTTCGCCCGCCACCGTGGCACAATAAGGGCGAAAGTTTCTATTCGCGCCCCCCGTGCGGGGGGCGACCCGAGCCGCTGTGGTGGTGGCAAAGGGGTGTAGTTTCTATTCGCGCCCCCCGTGCGGGGGGCGACTCATCTCCAGCACCTTCTTCAACAGCTCCGCATGTTTCTATTCGCGCCCCCCGTGCGGGGGGCGACCAACTCCGTTATCTCGCATTATTGCCCTTGCTGTTTCTATTCGCGCCCCCCGTGCGGGGGGCGACTGTTTTGGGCTTGCTCATAGGGTTTCCTCCGTGTTTCTATTCGCGCCCCCCGTGCGGGGGGCGACTCGAGAGGTCTCCGTTGCTTGTGGACTTGCGAGGTTTCTATTCGCGCCCCCCGTGCGGGGGGCGACATAATAAGCATATCATCGATAGAGACCAAGGACTGTTTCTATTCGCGCCCCCCGTGCGGGGGGCGACCCAAGCCGTCATCTTTCATCTCAACCAGGAATTGGTTTCTATTCGCGCCCCCCGTGCGGGGGGCGACATAATGTTGATGTATACTTCTTCGTTGCATCAAGTTTCTATTCGCGCCCCCCGTGCGGGGGGCGACGACACGCTCCAAGTAATCCTCAAGGCCGGGCAGTTTCTATTCGCGCCCCCCGTGCGGGGGGCGACCGCGCCTCCTAACGGCTTGTAGGCGCGCCCGGGGTTTCTATTCGCGCCCCCCGTGCGGGGGGCGACTCGGGCGCGGTGCGGAATGAGCCTACCACGCTTGTTTCTATTCGCGCCCCCCGTGCGGGGGGCGACTGCTTGCCAAGACCTCAACAGTTGCGACGGATGGTTTCTATTCGCGCCCCCCGTGCGGGGGGCGACCTATGCTCGCTTGGCTCAATAGCGTGGCCAGAGTTTCTATTCGCGCCCCCCGTGCGGGGGGCGACCCGACAAGGCCGACGCGCTTGAGGCCGATCTAGGTTTCTATTCGCGCCCCCCGTGCGGGGGGCGACATCGACGCTGTTATCCGGCGGATGGCCGACCTCGGTTTCTATTCGCGCCCCCCGTGCGGGGGGCGACATACCGCCGCAACGGAGTAGCAGGAAATGCTGTTTCTATTCGCGCCCCCCGTGCGGGGGGCGACGTAGGCGCGGATAGCAACGCCGAAACTACGCTGGTTTCTATTCGCGCCCCCCGTGCGGGGGGCGACGAAGCCGTGCAGGATGCCACGCAAGAGCCTCAGGGTTTCTATTCGCGCCCCCCGTGCGGGGGGCGACTGGGCGAGTTCCTTCTCGACGAAATCTTCGCAGTTTCTATTCGCGCCCCCCGTGCGGGGGGCGACCATCATCTCTTCCCCCGCTCTTTGGTATATCAGTTTCTATTCGCGCCCCCCGTGCGGGGGGCGACCCGGGCTGCGGGTGTATATACCTCGTCTCCAAGTTTCTATTCGCGCCCCCCGTGCGGGGGGCGACAGCTTGACTCAGATGACTACCTAAAGATTGCTGTTTCTATTCGCGCCCCCCGTGCGGGGGGCGACATAGCGGCGGCATAGATGAGTTGGTGCTTGGGAAGTTTCTATTCGCGCCCCCCGTGCGGGGGGCGACGGCCTTGCCCAAACAATGAAGGACGGCAGAGGTGTTTCTATTCGCGCCCCCCGTGCGGGGGGCGACAGCGCCTGCGCGATATGGGCGGAACGGCCGATGTTTCTATTCGCGCCCCCCGTGCGGGGGGCGACCAAGTTTGGCCTGCGCCATTGCTTAGGCTCCTAGTTTCTATTCGCGCCCCCCGTGCGGGGGGCGACCCCTCTGTTCTGAAGGGTCTCAATAAAGCTGTTGTTTCTATTCGCGCCCCCCGTGCGGGGGGCGACCGATTACGCGCGCGGAGGCAGAGGCGTGGACGGTTTCTATTCGCGCCCCCCGTGCGGGGGGCGACCCTGCGCATTACGAATGGCGCGGCGCGCGTTGAGTTTCTATTCGCGCCCCCCGTGCGGGGGGCGACAGTTCTTTCGTTGCCTGCGCCCCTAGAAACAGTGTTTCTATTCGCGCCCCCCGTGCGGGGGGCGACCCAGTCGCGTTGCCGTGGTGCCGATCCGGCCTGTTTCTATTCGCGCCCCCCGTGCGGGGGGCGACAGCCGCCGCCGCGCTTGCGTGGCTACGCGCCGAGTTTCTATTCGCGCCCCCCGTGCGGGGGGCGACCCGCGTCACCTGTGGCCTCATAAGCGTAAGACGCGTTTCTATTCGCGCCCCCCGTGCGGGGGGCGACATGGATATGGATACGTCGGGCGATGGGATCTCGTTTCTATTCGCGCCCCCCGTGCGGGGGGCGACAGCCGACGCCGCACTTGCGTGGCTACGCGCCGAGTTTCTATTCGCGCCCCCCGTGCGGGGGGCGACGTGACCGTCACCGACCTCGACTTTTCCGCAGTCAGTTTCTATTCGCGCCCCCCGTGCGGGGGGCGACATCTTCTCCGCCATCGTCGACCGCTTCCTGCGCGTTTCTATTCGCGCCCCCCGTGCGGGGGGCGACTGAGTCTCTCCTTATCGACACCCCTGGAAACAGACGTTTCTATTCGCGCCCCCCGTGCGGGGGGCGACGGACGGTTATCGATATGAACCACTACATACTCGTTTCTATTCGCGCCCCCCGTGCGGGGGGCGACCGGATAATTCCCGAAAAGTTTTTGGCGAGACAGTTTCTATTCGCGCCCCCCGTGCGGGGGGCGACCTCCTGTCGAGTAAGGAAGTAAGACAGGGCAAGTTTCTATTCGCGCCCCCCGTGCGGGGGGCGACGGTAGGGAGGATTTAAGCCGACCCCCTTCAGCGTTTCTATTCGCGCCCCCCGTGCGGGGGGCGACGTGTTTATTCGTGTAAGCGGCTCGACCGCAACGTTTCTATTCGCGCCCCCCGTGCGGGGGGCGACTCGGTTCGATTCCGTCAGTTGGCTCCATCCTTGTTTCTATTCGCGCCCCCCGTGCGGGGGGCGACACCGCCTCTTTTAGACTTTTATTCATTGATAAAAGTTTCTATTCGCGCCCCCCGTGCGGGGGGCGACCTTGCTCACGCGCATAGGCCGGCCCTGCGCAATGGTTTCTATTCGCGCCCCCCGTGCGGGGGGCGACCGCGGCGAGGATGAGGGCGGCGAGTGCTGCGAGTTTCTATTCGCGCCCCCCGTGCGGGGGGCGACGGGTAGGCCGCGCGCGTTTTCGCCGGCTTTGATGTTTCTATTCGCGCCCCCCGTGCGGGGGGCGACCCGTGCCCGAGCCGCTAGAGCCACCACCCGAGGTTTCTATTCGCGCCCCCCGTGCGGGGGGCGACGCCTTGTCCCATTCGCGCGTGTCGACTTTAAGGTTTCTATTCGCGCCCCCCGTGCGGGGGGCGACCGACCATCGGCATATAGGCCGCGCGGTCTGGCTGTTTCTATTCGCGCCCCCCGTGCGGGGGGCGACTCCTCGTTATGAGGTTTGCAAACCCCGGATGTGTTTCTATTCGCGCCCCCCGTGCGGGGGGCGACAGACCTGGCGCGCCCAGCGCTAACGATTTCCCGGTTTCTATTCGCGCCCCCCGTGCGGGGGGCGACTCCAGGCCAAACTGCACAACAAAGAGCGGCCAAGTTTCTATTCGCGCCCCCCGTGCGGGGGGCGACGGAAGGAGTCACGGTCGGTTTCCGAAATCGGGTTTCTATTCGCGCCCCCCGTGCGGGGGGCGACACCATCTCGCGCTCCTCGATACGCACGCCATAGTTTCTATTCGCGCCCCCCGTGCGGGGGGCGACCAAACAATCGTTGTGCCCCCGTCCATACCTACGAGTTTCTATTCGCGCCCCCCGTGCGGGGGGCGACCGACCCCCTTCAGCGTAAAGGATGCCTATTATGTTTCTATTCGCGCCCCCCGTGCGGGGGGCGACATGTAGCACGGTTGTTTAACCCTGTCAAGCGGTTTCTATTCGCGCCCCCCGTGCGGGGGGCGACCCGGACCTGAGGCCGGGCGCGCAACCACCGAGGTTTCTATTCGCGCCCCCCGTGCGGGGGGCGACTTCTTCGCGCGGGTCGGCGCGGAGGCGGCCTGGTTTCTATTCGCGCCCCCCGTGCGGGGGGCGACGTGGTCCAGCGCCAAGCCCGTGTGCGCCGACTCGTTTCTATTCGCGCCCCCCGTGCGGGGGGCGACCGGCTACATCCACGCCACCACGCGCGATAGCGGTTTCTATTCGCGCCCCCCGTGCGGGGGGCGACAGGCCGCAAACTAACACAGGAGCCAAAATGAAGTTTCTATTCGCGCCCCCCGTGCGGGGGGCGACATGGTGGCGAACTTTATGCCCATCCACTGGGAGTTTCTATTCGCGCCCCCCGTGCGGGGGGCGACTCTAAACGGCGCTGACCTCGCAAAGGTGATGGTTTCTATTCGCGCCCCCCGTGCGGGGGGCGACTTCTCTGACGACGCGCAAGTGGCCGCGCTGGGTTTCTATTCGCGCCCCCCGTGCGGGGGGCGACTACACTCGGCAGGGCGGATGCCAGCGAAGGCGCGTTTCTATTCGCGCCCCCCGTGCGGGGGGCGACTGGGTTATCATTTCCTCGGCCAACATCAACGAGTTTCTATTCGCGCCCCCCGTGCGGGGGGCGACCAGACCGCGTGCGTGTGGGCGGCGTCGACGTGCAGTTTCTATTCGCGCCCCCCGTGCGGGGGGCGACATCGGGCGCGCTTCCTGCCTCACCGGGGCCGACGGTTTCTATTCGCGCCCCCCGTGCGGGGGGCGACCGCGGAAAAGGTCTCCTTTTCCGGCGTTTTTCACCTTATTTGAGGTGTAAAACGGAGATATTTTAACAGAATAGTTTGAATTTGATTGTCAAAGAGCGTTAAAAAGAGGGAAGAGGTGGTGTTTTGGGGGTGCGAAGGGGTAGGGAAAAGGGTGTGAACTTGAGGTTCGCGGAAGGATTAGATGTCGAGGAGGTCTTGGGAGAGGTCTGGGGTTGGCTTTGCACCGTAGTGGTGGATGTGGTTGTGGTAGTTGTTCCCGAGGTTGTAATAGCGCAGGCTGTCGAGGGCGGGGTCGCAGATGGTTTCGAGTTGAGCTTTGAGGGTGAGCCATTGGCTCCAATCGAGGTTACATTCGAAGACGGAGTTCTGGACGCGGATGCCCCAGTTTTGGCAGGCTTTGGCGATTTGCCGGAGGCGTCTGCGTCCGGCTGCGGTGACGGTGTTGACGTCGTAGCTGACGAGGATAAGCATTTTTGGGGCTACTTTGCGATGAAGGGTGGATAGGCGTCGAGGTCGCCACGGAGGTGTCGGGCGAGGAGGAGTGCTTGGAGGTGGGGGAAGAGGCCGAGGGGAACTTTGTCGCCGAGGTAGGGGTGTCGGGCGGTTTCTAGTTTGCGTTTTTGCCAGGCGGTGAGGAGGGTTTTGCGGGCTTCATCTTTGAGGAGGATGGCACCGGATTCGGTGGTGACGAAGTCTTTGGCTGTGAGTTGTTTTAGGTTGACGAGGGTGAGTGCGAGGCGGTCGGCGAAGAGGGGGCGGAACTCTTCCATCAGGTCGAGGGCGAGGCTCATGCGTCCGGGGCGGATTTCGTGGAGGAAGCCGATCTGGGGGTCGAGTCCGACGGCTTCGCACGCACCGCGGCAATCGTGGGCAAGGAGTGTATAGAGGTAGGAGAGGAGCGCGTTCATGGGGTCGAGCGGGGGGCGGCGACTGCGCGAGGCGATGTTGAAGGTGGGGTTCGCGGGGACGAGGAGGTCGTTGAAGGCGGCGAAGTATTGGGCGGCAGCTTCGCCTTCTAGGCCGCGGAGGCGTTTGGCGTCGGGTTCGGAATCGCGTACGCGCCGGAGGATGTCGAGAAGTTTTTCAGTGGCGAGGCGAAGCAGGGTGGTTTCGCCGTGGTCGCGTATGCGGCGGAGGAGGATGGCACGGGTGTTGATGAGTTTTCCGATAAGGCAACTACGGGCAATTTCGCCTTTATGGATGGCGTTGTCGTATGCGTGGACTTGGGCAAGGCGGAGTTTGACATTGCCGGAGATGGGGCCTGTAATACGTGCGAGGAAGTGGCCGTGGATGTCAAGACAGGAGAGGGTGAGGCCGATTTCGGCGCATTTGGCGGCGAGGTAAGGGCTGATGGAGACGTTGCCAAAGGTGACGATACCGGCGAGCGCGTGGAGGGGGAAGCGGGTCAGGGTGGTGTGATCTTTAATGATGGCAACGGCTTCGCCTTCTTGGCGGAGGTAGACATCCTGCGTGGAGATAAAGAGGGTGTTGAGGAGCTTTTTCACAGACCGGCCTCCCCGAGTTGGCATTGGATCCAGAGTTTGGCAGAGTGGGCGGAGGTTACTTCTTTTGGGCGGCAGAGGGGGTAGAGAGAACAGGCTTCGCAGGCGGGGGTGTAGGTGGGGGGAGGGGTGATACCGGCATCGATGAGGGCGCGGACGGCGCGTGCGGTGTGTTCGGTCAAGGTGCGTAGGGTTTCGTCGAAGTGGACGGTGAGCCGCCGGCGTGTGGCGCCATAGAAGAGGGCTCCTTCGGGGATGGTTTCGTGGCGCATTTCCTCGAGGGCAATTGCTTGGGCGCAGAGTTGGACTTCATCGGCTCGGTGTTCTTTAGGCTTGCCGTGTTTGTATTCTACGGGATAGGCTTGCCATCCGCTTGGGGTTTTGTGTAGTTCGACCATATCGGCCACGCCAAAGACACCTAGCCGGCGAGAGATGAGGCGGAGTGCGGTGAGGTGTTTAATGCCGGGGCGCGACTCTTGGCGTTGCTGATCGACTCGGTCGTGCAATTGCGAGCCGGCCACGGTGAGTGCATTGTTGCGCCAGAGACCTTCAACATGGATCAGCGCGCACTGCCTAGGGCAGAAGCAGTAGTGCTGCAAGGCGGAGATCATCACGAAGTCGTCTTCGGGTATCATGATTGTGCGAGGCCAAGCCAGAAGCCTCTGTGCGGCCGCGGGGGCGGCCGCACAGAGGGTGGGTTAGAGGAGTTCAACGCCGGCTGGCAGTGCGTCGGCACGCACATTCACGGTGTAATCCGAGAAGCTGCGCGGGACGGCGACATCGGGCTTGCGAGTGATGGTGACAAGGTCGAAGAGTTCATGCGAGGCGGCATTACCGAGGGCCGAGGCGTGCTTGAAGATAATCAAGCGCTGGGTGGCCATCAGACCGCGTGCGGCGGAGTGGTCGTGGTCGAACATCACCTTGAGCGCTTGCCAGAACTCAGCGAGGTCCTCTTCGGAGAAGCCGGTCTGGTTAGCGAGCGCTGGGGAGACGAAGCCGTAGGCCACATAGAGTCCGTAGGGGACCGTATGCTTGCGCCCCATCGTGCGATTGTCACCGCCCTGTTTTTCCGCTTCCGCTTCTGTGGCAACAGCCATACGTGTGATGGCGTGTTCAAGTGCAACGATGGGGTCGACCGAGCGCGCGAAGGTGAGTTGCACGGGGCCGCGGACCTGTCCGGCGTTGGCACCGGTGGACATCACGGCACCGAAGGTGCGAATGTCAAAGAAGTCTGCGCACATCTTCTGGCGGGCTTGGGTTACTTCGCTGCCCTGGCCTTGTCCTTCCTTGTTTCGCTTCTTGCCGTCCTTGGGATCGGCTGGCGGCGTGCTTAGGTCGATGCCCAACTTGGCGTAAGCGCTATTAATCTCATTGTTGAGGATGGCTTTCTCCTTGACGAAGATGTCGTAGCCTGCGATGCCGTCTTTGGCTAGCTGAATATAGTTGCGAACTTTGCGCTTGAGGCAGACATCGGTGATGAGGCCTTGGCCGGTCTCGGCATCGACGCGCGGCAGGTTGCCGGCATCAGGGTCGCCATTGGGGTTGCCGTCTTTAACATCAAAGACGAGCATAAAGTCATAACGGTTTTTGAGTTCGCTCATTTGGGGAGTCCTTTCTGTGAGAGGGTGGGGTTATTCGGCGTTCTTCTTGGTGAAGAAGTCTTGCCGCTGATGGTAGTATCCAAGGGCAAAGAGGCCTTGGTGTTCCAAGGAGAGGTGGGCTGGGAAGTCTTGGACGTCGGTCAGGATCTCCTGCATCGTCTTTTCCAGCACAACGCCGAGGCCGGGCTTTTCCTTGCGGAGCTTGGCCAGGTGGTGTTGGGCCAGACGGATGAGATTGCCAAAGACGGTGACCGGGGTGGCAGAGGCTGCGGCATAGAACTTGTCCTTAATGGTGGCATTCAGGCCTGGGCTGGCGGATTCTTGGATGCGTTCGAGCACGGCAAAGAGGCGGCCGAGACGATAGCCGATTGCGGTGTTTTCGGGGTCGAGGCTCACGGTGATGTTCCTTTCGTGGTTGGGGTTGGCGAAGCGCCATTGACGATTGAGAAAACCTTTGAGAAGTTTGGCACGCGGGTAGGAGATGGCGTGGTCGGCCTTGATCCGCTGCAAGAGGGCGTTTAGGAGGGTCTTGGGGAAGGGAAGCCCCGAGAGAATGCTCCGCATCACATCGCCGGCGAGGTTTGGCGTGATATTGTCAAACTTACCTTGGGCGGCGGTGGAGACGAGGAGCCACTTGAGCGGCAGATGTTCTTTTTCCTTAGGACCGTGGCAGATTTGCAAGTCGGTAAAGTATTCGCGGAAGCGCCCGGCTATTTCGGCTACGGTGCCTATCTGCCAAAAGCGAATCGCAATGCGTGCAGCATTGGGCGCAAGGCCGAGGACATAGAAGCGCGTTGTATCCTCGCTGAAGGCCCCAACGCCGGTCTGGGGCGAAGTTAGGAGCGTTCGGACGCTCTCAACGAGCGCGTCTGGATTGTCTTTTGGGGGATCATCCAGCCAGGTCAGTAGCGTATCTTCAAGGGCATCGGATTGTTCCGACCAAAAGACCGTAGTGGCATCGCCAATGACCAATTTTTGGCGCGAGTCCTTTCCCAGAAGCGTATTGAGTGCGGTGGTATACGCAAAGGCAGAGGTTACGCTAACGGGTGCATTGGCCCCTTGCTCTTTACCGAAGGAGGAAAAGGCCGGTAAGTTGAAGGTGACGATATTTGCGCCTGTGGTATTGGCGCCAACAATCCCTTTGATGGCCGGGTGGAGCTTGGCGAGAGCTTCGCGTTCGCCAGTCACCAGGTCTATGATCGTTGGCGTTGCGCTGGCACTCGCCATTTGATTAACGACCGTGCGGATGCAGTCTTCCTCAAAGATAAGTCCGGAAGCGTCTACAAAGCGAAAAGCCATAAAGGCACATCCCTCTTTCGCTTTTTGCCACGCAGGGAAGCGGTCCAAGGTCTCGGCGAGGTTGGGCGCGGAGAGGAAGGTCAAGACGGCGTGGACCGGGGGAAGGTCGCGGTAGGGGTGCAGGCGCTCTAGAAAGGCGGCGTGTTGCTGGGCCACGCGCTCGGGTTTTCCGGTCTCCTTGCAGAGAATACCGGTCACGTACTCCACGTTGTCCCACAAGAAGTAGGGCTCAATGCCAACGGTGCGTTTGACCGCCTGAGGGACCAGGAAGGTCTTGGCACGTGGTTTCTTGCCGACAATCTCTTGGGTGTCCTCGATGTTGACGAGGTTCCCGGCACGGTCCAAGACAAAGAGGTAGGGAATTTCTTTGCGTTCCCAGCCGAGGGGTGCAATGCCGGAATCGGGGTCGGCCGCTTTACGGTCGTAGTAGGCTTTAAGGGCTTGCAGAATCATCGGAAGAGCTCCTCGGAGGTGGGCGAAGGCACGCGGATAACGCCCTGGTTCATCTGCGCTCGGAAGAAGAGGGGGCGAATCTCCTTGGGGTTGGAGAAGTCGAAGTCGTAGAGCATAAAGCCCAGGTCGCGCGTTTCGGGGATAGGCTGTGCGGCTTCTAATTCGGGCTGCTTGATAAGCCGAACGACCTTACAGGAGAATTCGCGGCAGCCGAGGTAGGGGTGCATAAAGTATTGCCCCTTGCTGGCGCGCCGCTCGAACATCGCGGCATACTTTGCCGGCTTCTCGTCTGCGCGCACCTGGTCCGCTTCCTGGCAGAGCGCGTGCTCGGCCTCATCAGTTAACCAATCTGGCGCAGGATTGCGCACCTTGGCGCGCCGCTCCGGCGGGATGAAGTCAAACTCTGCGAAGAGCCGGTAGCGGACGTCGCGCAAGATGAGCCCGGCGCGCTGTTGCCGTTCATCCTCAATGAAGATGCCCTTACTTTTAGGGCTGGCTACGGCGGCCACCTCATTGCGGCGGATGCTCGCCCAGCGAATAAGGTTGAGCACCTCAATCTTCGTCACCCGCCAGGCGATGGCCGGCTTCCAAAAGATGGCCGAGAAGATAGCCCGGGCCGCAGAGGGCGTTATCACATCATAACTTACACGCTCAACCTTCATTTCCGGCCGCGTGAAACACGCGAAGTCGCCACTGACTTCCAAACAAAAACCACGCATAGCGCCTCCTGTTTGCCTATACCATTATCGTTTCTTCAACCGTCAATCCATCACGAAAGAGGTCGAACCCAAAGTCTTCCGAATAGAGCGTATCGTGCGGGGCTTGCGCATAGATGCCCGGATGGACTTCTTCCACTACGCCCTCGGCCAAGAGCGTCTTGAGCCGTTGGCGCGGCACGCTCACGGTAAAGCGCTGCAACTGGCGCATCAGGCCGCGTTTCGCCCCAATCTGCTGAACCTGCACAATCAACTTCTCGCCCCGATCATAGCGCACCAAGACGCTCTCGGCGCTATCATCAATCATCTGAAAGGCGGCAGCCGCCTCGCGGAACTGGAAACGCGCATAGGCGGCTCCCTTCACCAGGAACTCCTCAAAGGCTTCACCCAGCGTGTGGGCCCTCGCTTGCAATCGCTCAAAGTAGCGCGGAAAGGCTTCTGGCGCATCCAATGGCGGCCGTTCGGGAAGCGCCAAGAGTTCAGCGGTGGCATATTCTGCCCAGCGTAGTTCGCCGCGCGGACTCTCTTGTGGCGGATAGAAGACCACCACTTGCCCGGGTTCGCCAAGGCGCCCTTCCCGGTTGCACCGCCCGGCCGATTGCGCAATCGAAGCCAAGCCCGTGAAGGCGCGATAGACCACCGGGAAGTCGATGTCCACCCCAGCTTCCACCAACTGCGTGCTAATCACGCGAATGGGTTCACCCTGGTTAAGCGCAGCCTTTATCCGGGCAATGACACGCGAACGGTGCTCGCCACACATCGAGGCCGAGAGGTGAATTGTCCCAGGTGGCATAAGATCGTAAAGTGCGCGGCAATCCCGACGCGTATTGACCACGCAAAGCACCTGCTCAAAGCGCGTCAATTCCGCAGCAATCTCCTCCCACGATTGGCGTTCGGCCGTCTTTGGAAATGTCCACTGCGTACGCTTGAGTCGCTCGTAGAGGCGCATCTCTGGCGAGATGATCTCACGCACATTTGAGAGCCCCGGCAGATTTGGTTGTGTTGCTGTGGAGAGCACAAAGGTAGTGCCGTAGTTTGTGGCCAACTCCGCCATCGCCCAAATGCATGGCTTGAGCAACTTCATTGGCAAAAGCTGCACCTCATCAAGGATGACCACGCTCTCGGTAAGATTGTGCAACCTTCGGCAACGGCTCGGCTTACAGGCATACAGCGATTCAAAGAACTGCACCGTGGTGGTTACCACCACTGGCGCATCCCAGTTCTCCGCCGCCAGACGCGACTGCTGCGTCTCGCGCTTTGGATCGAAGGAACTGTGGTGCTCGAGCACACTCTCTTCGCCCAGAAATCCCCGTAATACATCCGCTGTCTGTTCAATGATGGAGGTGTAGGGGATGACATAGAGAATCCGCCGCTTGCCATACTTCAGCGCGTGGCGGAAGGCGAAGGCCATTGCCGAGAGCGTCTTGCCACCGCCCGTCGGCACCGTCAGGGAAAAGAGTCCCGGAGCTGCTTCAGCCGCCCGTTCGCACGCAGCGCGGATTTCCGAGCGCACCTGGTTGACGGCTGTGCCGGCCGCCGTGCTTTCCTTCTCCGCCAGCCGTGCGAAGAAACGTTCCGCCAACTCTGACAAGGGCTGGTAACCGCCGCGGGCCGCCGCGCGCGCGCCATCCATAAAGCCTTCGGTATCCAGAAAGTCTGCATCCACCAGGCAGGAATAGAGCATCCGCAGCCAAAAGGCCAGGTTATGCGTCGATAACGGAAAAGGCCGTTGCTTCGGGAGTTGCAGGGCCGCAAGATGCGCCGTTAACCACGCCTGGACCGCAGGTTCCGCAAGCTGCGCTTGCTCCTGCTCCAAGCGCGCCTCCAGCGCTCCATTGGGCGTTTCTCCGCCACTCCAATCAGGCAATCCTGCGTGGTGTCCGGCCAGACAATAGGCCAATAATTGCCCCATGGGTTTCCATTGAGCCTTCGCCCAACACGCCCCAACTCCCGAGTGGCCGTGCTCAGAGGTGTCATACGCCTCATCGGTCAGTCCATTGGCGCGGGCTAGATAGCGCTGAAACGCTGACCGTGCTTTCCCGGCATCGTGTAGCCACCCCAACACCTCGCCCCATGCACGTGACCTAAAGGCTTCGGCAAAGTCCCCCGCTAAGGCCGCCACCTGCCGAGAGTGTACCTCCAGTGGCTGCCACTGTTCACGCGGTTTCTCTGCTAGGCTATGCGCATAGACCGCTTCATACTCCATATCAACCTCACCAACGATGGACATATCGGAACTCATACCTCCAATGAACACTTTCCATCGTAAGTGTAGTATACCAGCCCTACTTTGTCAAGGAGCCCGGGCGGGGCTTCTGACCCGGGCTAGGTGTGAAAGCGGAGCAGGCCATTGCAAAACCTCCTTGCCCCGGGGCTTTCTCGCATCCGCCCCGGGTTCGCCTCGAGGTAGGCCCGGGTTGACCTCGAACCCGGGCCGGGCGGAATTAATAAGACTCAGACTTAATTCAATTAAGACTAAGGGTTAATAGTTGAGGTCGAGGCGGAAGCGCATTGAGCCTGGGGCTGGGGAAGGGAGCGGGGAGGGGTGCCCGTTCTGACGGGACGCGTCCTCGCGGCCCAAGTGGGGGCTAGGCCGCCGGGGACGGTGGCTTTCAGAACGGGCGACGGAAGTGCGTGCGAACTGCGACGGCCCCGGGGCGAGTGTTAGAAGAGCTGCATTTGGCAGGCGGGATCTTCGCCAGAGCTGGCACGGCGGCGCTTGGGGATCTCGAGGCGGACGGTTTTCTGGCTCTCGAGGCTGGAGAGGATGTCGTTGGCGCGGGCGATGACGGAGGTGGGCATGCCGGCGAGGCGGGCAACGTGGATGCCGTAGCTCTTGTCGGCCGAACCGGGGACGATTCGGCGGAGGAAGACGATGGTTTCGCCTTGGTCGCGTACTTGGACGGTGTAGTTCTTGACGCCGGGGAGGACGGCGGCGAGTTCGGTGAGCTCGTGGTAGTGGGTGGCGAAGAGGGTGCGGGCTTTGCGCTCGAGCTGGTTGTGGAGGTATTCCACCACGCTCCAAGCGATGGAGATGCCGTCGAAGGTGGAGGTGCCGCGGCCAATCTCGTCGAGGACGATGAGGGAGCGGCGGGTGGCGTTGTTGAGGATGTTGGCGGTCTCTTGCATCTCGACCATAAAGGTGGAACGGCCGCGGGCGAGGTCGTCGCCGGCACCGACGCGGGTAAAGACGCGGTCGATGAGCCCTACGTGCATTGCTTCGGCCGGGACGTAGGAGCCGAGGTGGGCCATAATGGCGAGGATGGCCACTTGGCGGATGTAGGTGGATTTACCGGCCATATTCGGCCCGGTGATGAGGATGATCTGCTGGGAGGAGCCGTTGACCTGGGTGTCGTTGGGGACGAAGCGTTCGGCGCCAGGCTGGAGTTCAACGATGGGGTGGCGGCCTTCGCGGATGAAGAGCTCGGTGGAGTCGTCGACCACCGGGCAGGTGTAGGCGAGGGCGAGGGCGCGGTCGGCAAAGCCTTGGAGGACATCGAGCCGAGCGACGGCGGTGGCAGTGGCCTGGATTTCGGCTAGGTAGGCACAGGCCTTTTGGCGGAGGTCCTGGAAGAGTTCGTATTCCAGGGCGTTGCCCTTCTCCTGGGCGCCAAGGATGCGGCTTTCGTACTCCTTGAGCTCGGGGGTGATGAAGCGCTCGGCGTTAACAACGGTTTGGCGGCGCTCGTAGTTGGCCGGGACGTTGGCGAGCTGGCCTTTGGAGACCTCGATGTAGAAGCCGAAGACATTGTTGCGGCGGACACGGAGGTTTCGGATGCCGGTGGCTTCCTGTTGCTGGAGCTGGTAGGTGGCCACCCAGTTGTGGCCCTCCTGGGAGGCGGTTCGGAAGTCGTCGAGCGCGGCGTTGTAGCCGGAGCGGAAGAGGCCGCCTTCGCGGATGGTGAGGGGCGGATCATCGACCAGAGCGGATTGAAGCTCGCCGGTGAGCTCGGGGAGGTCGTGGAGAGCGGCAAAGATCTCCTGGAGGGCGGGCGATTGGGCCTGGGCAATGAGCGCACGCAGGGCGGGGATCTGGGCGAGGGAGTCGGCCAGGGCGCGCAGGTCACGGGCGTTCCCCGAGCCGCCGGAGAGGCGGGTCATCACGCGTTCGAAGTCGCGCGTGTCGGCCAGGTGGGCGCGCAGGTCGGAGAGGAGACGGCGGTTGGCGATGAGTTCGCCAACGGCGGCTTGGCGCGCGTGGATAGGCTCGAGTTGGCGGAGCGGGGAACGAATCCAGGCGCGCAGGAGGCGCTTGCCCATGGGGGTCTTGGTGCCGTCGAGGACGCCGAGGAGGGTCTCGGCTTCGGGGCGGCCGCCGGGGACGGGGAGGAGATCGAGGTTGCGGCAGGTGCATTCGTCGAGGGCCAGGAAGGCGCTGCCCTGGCGGACGGTGAGGCCGCGGACATGGGAAATGTCGCGATGGAGCTCTTGCCAGACGTAGTGGAGGAGTGCGCCGGAGGCTTGGACCCAGGCGGGGCGGGGGCCTTGGCCGCAGTAGCCTTCCAGAGAGTGGATCTTGAAGTGGCGCTTGAGCATGTCCTCGGCGGCATCGGGCATAAACTGCCAGGCGTCGGTCATCGTGACGGTACCGGCGACCTCGTGCGTGAGGGCGGGGGCGAAGAGGGCAGACTGCTCGTCGGAGACCAGGGTCTCGCTGGGGGCAATGCGGCGGAGGGCTTCGATGAGCGCGCCGGCATCGGGGGCGTCTTCCACGCAGAGTTCGCCGGTGGAGAGTTCGAGCGCGGCCACGCCATAGGTCTCCTTCTTGCCGGCGAAGACGGCGGCGATGAAGTTGGAGGCATTCGCGTCGAGGATGCTCTCCTCGGTGAGCGTGCCGGGGGAGACGATGCGGGTGATTTCGCGGCGGACCAGACCCTTGGCCGTCTTGGGGTCCTCGGTTTGCTCGCAGACGGCGGCTTTGAGGCCGGCGCGGACGACCTTGGCGAGATAGCTATCGAGCGCGTGGTAGGGCACGCCGCACATCGGCACGCCGGCGCGTTTGGTGATGGTAACGCCGAGAATCGGGGCCGCGCGGTGGGCGTCCTCAAAGAACATCTCATAGAAGTCGCCCATTCGGAAGAAGAGGATGGTCTCGTCGTCCAAGTCCTCCTTGGTCCGGCGATACTGGCGCATCATCGGGGTGAGGCCGTCGGATTCCTTAGCCATTGCAAACCTCCAAAAGGTGTTCGAGATCGGCGACAATCTGTGCCTTAAGGGCCTCAAGTCCGGCGAAGGGGCGCTCGGCGCGCAGACGGGAGTGGGTGAAGGTGAGCGTCACTTCGCGGCCGTACGCATCGCCGGACCAACCAGGCAGGTGCGCTTCGAAGAGGGGCGCGGCTTCGGTCTTGAGTGTCGGGGCCACGCCAAAGTTGACGAGTGCCGGGCGCGTTTCAGTGCCGAGCGTAGCCTGGGCGCAATAGACCCCGCGCGCGAGGGGGACCAGTCGCTCACCATCGCGGCCGCGGTAGGGGAGATTGAGGGTGGGGAAGCCGAGGGAGGGGCCGGCCAGACCGCGGCCACGCTGCACCGTGCCACAAAAGTCCCATGGTCGGCCGAGCATAGCCGCAACGGCCGCGAGCTCTCCGGCTTGGAGGGCGGCGCGGATGCGGGTGGAGGAGACGCGCTCGCCCTGCCACTGCGCGTAGGGGACGATGTGGACCTCCAGTCCGGCCGCGCGCGCAGTCTCCGGCGAGCCGCTAGCCCCGGCCCCGAAGCGCCAATCTTCGCCGCAGAAGAGCGTGGCCCCACGGAGGCGGCGGATGAAATCGGCGGCTGGCAGGGCGGCAAAGGCGGGAGTAAAGGGTTGCTGGATAAGGCGGGCTTCGCCCTCGGAGAGCGCCGCGCGCAGAAGTTCAAGATTGCGCGCATCATCGACGATACGCCCGGGGTCGTGCGCCGGGTCGAGGAGCGTGAGGGGAAGTTGGCCGAAGGTGAGGACACAGGCCGCGCGGCCGGTGGCACGGGCATAGGCCAACATCTCGCGCAAGAGCGCCTGGTGGCCTAGGTGAAAGCCATCAAAGGAACCCACGGCCAAGGCGGCATTCGTGGGCAATGCATCGAGGGTGTTGACCAGGGTGCAGGCCATTAGGGCGTGCCGGTGAGGTATTGCGGGCAGGGGATGACGCGCCGCTCAACTTCCGCGCGGCTCATCTCCAGCAAATCGGCGAAGGGCGTGGCCTGCGCCAGGGTAATCTGGCCGCTGACCGTGCGCCGCAAGGCGCAGAGGTGCGCGCCCACGCCGAGCGCCTGCCCGAGGTCGTGGGCCAGCGTGCGCACATAGGTGCCCTTGGAGCAGGTCACCTCGAAGTCCGCCTCGGCGTGCGCTTCGGCCGGACGGAAGGCGGTGATGCGGAAGGCAAAGATGTGGACGAAGCGCTCCTCGCGTTCGCACTCTTCCCCGCGTATCGCCATCTTATAGAGCGGCTGGCCAGCAATCTTGACGGCAGAGAACATCGGCGGCTTTTGGAAGAGGTCGCCCACGAAGTCTCGCGCGATGGCCTCGCGGATGGCCTCCTCAGTCAAGCCGACGGTGGAATGCTCCTCAAGGATTTCGCCCAAACGGTCTTGCGTGGAGGTGGCCGCGCCGAAGCGGATGGTGCCGGTGTAGGTCTTCACCTGGCCCATCACGCGCTCGGAGATCTTGGTGCCCTTGCCCAGGAGGATGAGCAGGAGCCCGGTGGCATCCGGATCGAGCGTGCCGCCGTGGCCGACCTTGGCGAAGCCGAACTTGTGGCGGAGCGTGGCCACTACAACATGCGAGACGAGCCCGGCAGGCTTGTCTACCGCCAGGATGCCGTCAGGATCCGGAAACTCGCTGATTGGCTTACCCACCGCGCTTACTCCTCGGCCGGGGCCTCCTCAGCCGGGGGCTCTTCCGGGAGGTCGAGGTGGCTGAGGATGTCGAGCACGCGGTCACCCTTGGCGATGCCCACATCCAGGCGGAAGCGCAGATGGGGCGTGAAGCGCAGGGTGAGGTTGCGGTTGATGAGCTCTTGCAGCTCGCGGGCGTGCTTGGAGAGGCGGCGCAACCAGGTGGGGTGCTGCTCGGCATCGCGGATGGAGACCCACACATCGGCCGTGCGCAGGTTCGGCGCGCAGGCCACCTTCGTGACGGTCACACCGGCGATGTCAATCTCCGGGTCGGACTGCAACACGCGGAAGAGGTCGTCGGCAATCTCGCGCTGGAGGAGCGAGTTGATGCGGTCAAGGCGATTGACGGACATGCAGCAGCTCCTCCCTTAGAGCGTCTTGGGCAGCTCTTCCATCTCGTAGCACTCGACCGTGTCGCCCTCGCGGAACTCCTCGAAGGAGCCGAAGCCCAGGCCGCACTCCTGCGCGGGGGCAATCTCCTTGACGTCGTCCTTGAAGTGCTTCATCGTGACCACAGCGCCATCGAAGATCTGCGTCTTGCCGCGGTAGATGCGGAACTTGCCCTTGAAGGTGAGCGAACCGTCGAGCATCTGGCAGCCGGCAATCTTGCCAAGCTTGCTGATGTCGAAGACCTGACGGATCTCGGCGTGGCCGCGGACGACCTCCTTGTACTCCGGCGCGATGAGTTCAAGCATACAGCGCTTGACGTGCTCGATGAGCTCGTAGATGATGCGGAAGGTGTTGATGCGCACACCATTCTGGCGGGCCATCGCCTGGACTCCCGGCTCGCAGTTCACGCCAAAGCCCACAACGATGGCACCCTTGGCGCGCTGCACATCGGCCGCGGTCACAGAGCCCACGCCAGAATAGAGGATCTTGAGCGAAACCTTCTGCGAGACGATGCCCTTGAGGCACTCGACCACTGCTTCGGCCGTGCCCTGCGCATCGCCCTTGACGATAACGTCGAGCTCGCCCTTGCCGTCGGCCTCCAGGCGCTTGGTCCAGTCGGCCATAATCGACGACTGGGCGGCGGAGAGGGACTGAAGCTTGTTCGCCTCGGCGGTCTTCTCGGCCAATTCGCGCGCCCGCTTCTCGTTGAGCATCACGCGGAACTCCGAGCCCGCCTCCGGCACGCCCGAGAGGCCCGTGCACTTGACCGCGATGGAGGGCCCGGCGGACTTGGTGGGCTTACCGCGCTCGTCGATGAGCGAGCGGACCTTGCCGTAGTGTTCGCCGCAGAGCACCACATCGCCCACGTGGAGCGTGCCGCCCTGCACCAGCAACGTGGCCGTCGGCCCCAAGCCCTGCTCGAGCTGCGACTCGATCACCGCGCCATTCGCGCGGCGGTTCGGGTTCGCCTGCAATTCCATCACGTCGGCCTGAATGAGGATGGTCTCCAGGAGGTCCTCGACGCCCTGACCAGTGGTGCCGGAGACTTCGCAGCACTCAATATCACCGCCCCAGGTACTCGGGGTGAGCCCCTCGCCCTGCAACATCTGATAGACGCGCATGGGGTTGGCGTCGGGCTTGTCGCACTTGGTAACGGCCACGAGCATCTGCACGCCGGCATTGCGCGCGTGCTTGATCGCCTCGCGCGTCTGGGGCATCACACCGTCATCGGCCGCCACGATAATCACGGCAATGTCGGTGATATTCGCACCACGGGCGCGCATCGATTCGAAGGCCGAGTGGCCGGGGGTGTCGACGAAGGTAATCAGGCGCTTATTGCCGTTGTCATCGCGCTGCTCGAGCTCGATGGTGTAGGCGGCAATGTGCTGGGTGATACCACCAGCTTCGCCAGCGGCCACGTGCGCCTTGCGAATGTAGTCCATCAACGTGGTCTTCCCGTGGTCAACGTGACCCAGGAAGGTGACCACCGGCGGACGCAACTTCATATCCTCGGGCTTATCCTCGGGGATTTCGTCATCGGCGTCTTCGCTCTTGAGCTGCGGCTTGCGTTCGGCCGAGCGCTTGGAACGCTCCTCGACCTCGGCGGCAAAGCCATACTTCTCGGCCACCTTCTGGATGACCGACATCTCGAGCATCTGGTTGATGGAGGCGAGCACATTCAACCCCATCAGGTCCATAATCAACAGGTTCGGGCGAACGCCCATCAGCTCGGCCAGCTCCTTGACGGTCACCGGGCCATCGAGCTGCAACTTCTTTCCTTCGCCAGAGGTGACAATCGTGGCCGTTGCGGCCTTCGCCGGCTTGCGGAAGCGGTCGCTACGCTCATCCTTCTCAGCGCGATCGGCACGGTCGTTACGATTAAAACGGTCATTCCCACGGCGGTCGCCCGGGCGGGCACCACCGGCGTTCCCGCGGGCACCCGGGGCGGCCTGCGGACCGTTGGCAAAGCGATTAGCCCCCTGGGACCGAACGGCTTCGAGGCGATCACTCCGCTTCTTCTCGCGATTGCCGCCAGCAGGTTGCGTGGGCGAGAGACCTAGGGAGACCGGCGCGGCCTTCGGCGTCGGCCCAAGCGAGGCGGTAAACTTCGGCTTGGGCGGTGCGGCCTTCGGCGGCGGAACGGGCGCGGGGGCCGGGGTAGGGGTCAAGGTGGCCTTGGGCGCGGCGGGCTTTGCCGGCGCAACCGGGGCCTTCGGCGGCTCAGCCTTGGGCGGTTCAACCTTCGGCTCGGGCTTCGCTTCGGGGGCTTTGGGCGACTCCTTGGGCGCCTCGGTCTTCACCTCTGCGGGCTTGACCTCCGGCGCGGACTCAGGCTTCACTTCAGGGGCCTTGGGGGCCACCGGCTTCGGGGCGGGGGCAACGCGCTCGCCCTTCTTGGCCTCGGCTTCAAGGGCGATCTGGCGGTGCGCTTCCACCGCCTCGCGGTTCTTGCGGGCCTCTTCGGTGCGCACCGTCTCGCCCTTGGTCTTACGGCTCTTGCGCTTGGCCTCGTAATCGGCCAGCAGCTTCGTGCGCTCGCTCTCCATCAGGCCCTTGGACCACTGCGAGAGCTTGGTCAATTCCTCAGGCTCCAACGCCGAGAGGGTGGAAGAGACCTCTAGCCCCAAGGCCTTGGCCTTGGCCAGCACGATGCCGGCGGGCAGGTTCACCTGCTTTGCAAACTCGGAAACTCTCATCTTGCTTACTCTCCCTGCTGGTCAACAAGCGCCTGGGCCCGCTCGTAGATGGCCTTGACCTGCTCGTTGTCGAGCCCGGTTGTCTCCTGGAAGTAGGCCTGCTCGGCGTGGAGGACACCTTCGGGCGAGTGGAACCCGCGGTCGAAGAGCGCCTCGGCGACAACCGTAGTAATCTCAAGCTCCTTGGCCAGCTGGTGGACCATCTCATCGCGCTTGCTCTCAAAGACCTGTTTGTCGGTCTCTTCGCCAGCGATGACTTCATCGGCGGTGATAGAGATCTTCCAGCCGGTCAGGCGCGTGGCCAGGCGGACATTCTGCCCGGCGCGGCCGATGGCCAGCGAGAGCTTGTCAGCCGGGACGGTGGCGTAGATGGCATGCGCATCGTCGTCGACGGTAAGGGTGGTCGGTTCGGCGGGCTTGAGCGCCTCGCGGGCGTAGAGCTCGGGGTCGTCGCTGTACTTGACGATGTCAATCTTTTCGCCATTGAGTTCGCGGACCACATTCTTAACGCGCGCTCCGCGCATCCCGATGCACGAACCCTGCGGATCGACATCGGGGTTCAGCGAGCGCACGGCCACCTTCGCCCGGCGGCCCGGATCGCGCGCCACGCTCACCACTTCAATAACGCCATCGGCAATCTCCGCCACTTCCAACCGGAAGAGCGCCTTCACAAAGTCCGGGCAGGAACGCGAAAGGGTGATCGCCGGCCCAGAAGCATCATTCTGCACGCGCAGCACATAGGCCCGAATCACATCGCCCGTGGAATACTCCTCCGAGGGAATTCGCTCCTTGGCCGGCAACAAGGCCTCCGTCTTGCCAAGCTCCACGTAAATATCCTTGCGCGCAACCATCTTCACCGTGCCGGTGACAATGTCGCCCACGCGGTCCTTATACTCATTGTAGACATTGCTACGCTGGGCTTCGCGAATCTTCTGCATAATGGTCTGCTTAGCCGTCTGCGCGGAGATGCGCCCGAGCTTCTCGGCCGGGAAGGGGATGCGAACCGTTCCGCCCTCCTGCACCTCCGGGTCGAAACGCCGCGCCTGCGCCACCGTGACAATCCCCGGCCCGCGCTCAGTATCCGAAACCGCATACTCGTCCGAAGCCGAAATCATCAAGGTCTTGCGGTCAATCCGCACCCGGAAATCCGACGACACACGCGTATTCTTGCGCGCGGCTTGCTCAATCGAGCTCTCGATAGCTTGCAAAATCGTCTCGCGGTCTACGCCACGCTCCCGCTCAAGGAAGTTGACCACTGCCTGAAGCTCGCCATTCATTGCCATCGCACTGACTCCTCTGTCTTCGCTCGTTTTGCTCTAACAAAAAAGCGCAGGCCCGCGCCCACGCTTCTACTGGGAAATAGAAAACGCGCGCAATATAACATAGTAGAATCCGTCCTGTCAACTCGCTGCACTCGCGCACCCTTATCTGTTTGCTCATTGTCATACTCCTTTCACGTTAGACAGTTTCAACCGTTCAAGCACCGCCCTCATATCACACTTCCGCGCTGGGTTAACTCGCTTCCCGAGCGACTTGAATGAATAAGGCCCCGCCTTGTTGCCAATAAGACGGGGTCTTGTTGCCAATA
>SFJE01000042.1 GCA_004555175.1 Lentisphaeraceae bacterium
GGAGGTAAGGGGACGAACTCCGTTCTTCCCCTTATACCCTTTTTCCACACGAATTGCACGGTGGTAAAAAGTTTCGGGTTGATTATACAACTCGCGGGATTTTCGCCCGGCGCACTTTTCTCTTTACACCCCCCCCTATAATGTGCTAGTATCCACCCCGTTGTGAGCTCCTCTCACACCATTTGAAAGGATTCGTTGATGAAAAAGTTGCTCTCACTCCTCCTGGTTGGCACCCTCGCCGCCGCTACAGCCCAAGCTGTCACTACAAAGTGGTCTCAGTCAGGTGCCATCACTTCAACAACCACCGGAGCATTGCCTTATTATGGCGGTAGTGTTTTTGCGGTGACCGCGAGTTTCACTTTTTCCGGGTCTGTAATTGCAGATAACATTATCAAGGTCGGCCGCGTGAACACAGCTTCTAGCACCTATGAGGGAAAAAACTACGCAACTGTCGGTGTGACCAATCAAGGTGGAACTAACTATCTTTCGATTGCGGCGTATGGTGGCGGTGGCAGTGAAGTGAAGACAGTCTCTTCAATTGTCGTTGAAGCGGATAAAGAAATTACATTCTCACTCGTAGCCAGTCGAGCTACTCCCAATACTTTCACGCTCTATGTGAACGGCAAAAAAGACTCCGTCGCGGTGGTAGAACTATCCAATGCAATGAATACGCCCACAGATACCATTTGGGTTTATGGATCGAATTCGCTTACCGTTGAAGATGTGAGTGTCTATCATGCCGACGCTGGTGAAAACATTTACACATTGGCTCAAAAGAACTCGGTTCCTGAGCCGACGGTGTTGGCGCTGTTGGCGCTGGGCGTGGCAGGCTTGGCCTTGCGCCGCAAAGCGTAATCCGCCTCCTTTCAAGTAATCCAAACGCCTCTGACGGATCGTCGGGGGCGTTGCTTTATTTGCCCCCGCGCCGGGGTCAATTCGACCTAGGGCCTACCTCGAGGTGAGGTAGGCCCTACCTCAAAAGGGGATAGGTGCGGGGGAGTTTTGAGGGCGGGGGGACAAAAAAAGGCCGGGCGGGAGCCCGGCGCTTTTTGGAATGGAAGGCCGCGATTAGCGGACGTCGACTTTGGTTTTGGCCGGAGCCTGAGCGGGGATGACTTCCACGCCGGCGAGGGTGGCCGGGTAGCCGCTGATTTCAGCCTTCACCTTCTTGTAGACGATGTAATCTTCGGTGGTGATGGTGTAGCGGGTGCCGACGAGGCGGTCGCACTTGGCCTTTTCGCAGGCGTTGGCGTAGGCGCCGTTCTTGGCCTTGACGATGGCGCCGAAGGGCACGAGCTCGTCGGTGACGTCAGCGACGTGCGTGGCGCTGGAGCCCCAGCAGATGAGGCCGAAGAGGCACTGGACCTCGTCCTGCGCCGCGACAGGGGTATTGGCCACGGTGATCTTCTCGTGGATGGTATCCTTGACGATGGGCATGGCCATGCCCGACTCGCCGCCGTCATTCTTGTTGACGGTGATACACCCGCTGGCGAGGGCCGCGAGGGCGAGGATGGACAGAACTTTTTTCATAGCTTGCTCCTTTCGTTTAGCGAGGAGGCCTAGTCAGTCACACAACCGGCTATGCCTATCCTCAAGCTAAGGAGAGTATAGTCGATTCCTCTATTGGGTGTCAAGCGAGAATTTTACCGTTTCGGACGAGCGGCGCTTGAGTCGACAGATGACAGATGACAGGATCGCGTTTTGACATAGCTCCTCGCGTTGCTTGGACTTCCGCGACGGGCGGGGCGGGTGAGCAGGGTGAAGGGGCCGACTTTCTAACGCCGCCGAGGCCGGCGGCACACAAGACGAAGAAGGAGCGGTTCAAGGGAGGTTTCTACCGTTGCCCAATGAGCACGTGCCCGCAGGGCGCGTGCGGCGGGGTGGAGCGCACTGCGCTCCCGAGGGGTGCGGGGGCGAGGAGTCCCTGCAAGCTGGGGCTAGACGAGGAGGCGGCCGGCGCGGACGAGGCAGCGGCCGGCGCAGTAGACGGAGTCGACGAGGGCGGAGTCTCCGGCGTAGATGAAGTTGGCATCGGGGTTGCCGCCGGCGGCGAAGATGGGGTGGTCGAGGCGGATAAGGAGGAGGTCGGCATCGGCGCCTGGGGCGATGCGCCCGGCGTTGGGGAAGCCGAGGGCGGCGGCGGCAGTTTCGGTGACGGCGCGGTCGAGTTCGGCGAAGGGAAGGGCGGCGGGGTCGCCGGCGGTGGCTTTGGCGGTGAGGGCGGCGGCCTTGGTTTCGGCGATCATGGAGAGGGCGTTATTGGAGGCGGCGCCATCGGTGCCGACGATGACGGGGATGCCGGCGGCGCGGGCCTTGGCCCAGTGGAAGGCGCCGGAGGCGAGCTTGGCGTTGGAGTTTGGGCAGGTGACGAGGGTACAGCCGCGCTGGGCGAGGCAGTCGCGATCGCGGTCAGAGAGGTGGCAGGCGTGGGCGATGAGGGTGCCGGGACGAAGGATGCGGCAGCGGTCGAGGTAGGCGATGGGGCTTTCGGCGCCGAAGCGTTCGCGTGCGATGGTGTGTTCGAGGGGGCTTTCGGCGGCGTGGATGTGGATGGGTAGCTCGGTGGCATCGGCCTCGGCGGCGACGGCACGGAGGTCGGCTTCGGTGGTGGTGTAGAGGGCGTGTGGGGCGAGGGTGAGGCCGAGGGTGGGGGGCAGGCTGGGCGCGAGGGCGCGGAGCTCGGCATTTTGGAAGTGCTCGCCATTCTGGTCTTGCCAGACGATGCCGACGCGTGCGCGGATGCCCATGTCGCGGGCGGCTTGGAGGATGGCCGGCTGGTGGAAGTACATGTCGTTGAAGGCGACGCAACCGGAGAGGAGGCTTTCGGCGATGGCCAGGCGGGTGCCGTGGTAGACGCGCTCGGGGGTGAGTTCGCGTTCGCGCGGCCAGATACACTCTTCGAGCCAGGGCATGAGGGCGCGGTCGTCATCGATGCCGCGCAGGAGGGTCATGGCGTGGTGGGTGTGGCCGTTATAGAAGGGCGGGCGCAGGAGGAAGCCGGTGCAGTCGCGCCGCTCGGCGGCGGGGAGGTTGGCCAGGGTGCCGGCGGGCTCCACCGCGGCGATGCGGGAGCCCTCGATGGCCACATCCACGCGCCGGCCGCGGAAGAGGGCGTTGGTTAGGATGAGGGAATAGTCGACAGTGGACAGTCGACAGTTGACAGTGCTGGCGCTCGAGGTGTTGAGTCCGTCTGAGCCGTGGGAAACCATTGCCTAGCCCTCCGTTGATCCGTCGCGTAAGCGGCTAACAGCTAACCGCTAACAGCTGTCAGCTATTCTCTACTCGCCCTTCACGGCGAGGAGGCGGTCCCACTCTTCGAGGTAGGCTTCAAGGAAGGCCATCTCGGGTTGGTCGAGCAGGCTCATAAGGTAGTCGCGCAAGAGGGCCTCTTCCTCGTGGTATTCATCGGTGGAGAAGCGGCCGGAGACCCAAGCAAGGCGGAGCCAGAGGAGGTAGGTGGTGATGGCATCGAAGGCGTTGTACTGGACGATCTCGCGGTAGCGGCCGGCCTGCCAGAGGTCGAGGACCTGGTCGCCGTGGGCGTCGAACTTGCCCGGGATGCCGCAGAGGGTGGCCGCTTCGTGGAGACTGACGGCGCCGGTGCGGTTGACGAAGGGGCCGGCGATGAGCTCCATCAGGTCGATGGAGGCCTCATTGTCGCGGGCGAAGTAGTCGACGCCGTCCCAGGGCTTGGCGGGGCGGTTGAGGAAGCCCTTGGCGGGGATGCCCAGGGCCAGGGCGCGCTGGGCGATAATGCGCAGGTCCGAGGAGCGGGAGTTGAAGCCGATGAGTTGGGGCTGCTTGCGCCCGACGGAGGTGGTGAAGGCCGAGAGGATGGCGCGCTCGGCGCGGGCGGCGGGGTCGTCGGGGTTGCGCGGGAGGGTGATGAGGCGCAACTCGGCCGGGGCGGCGGGCGAGGGCTTGGTGCGCATGAGCATGGCGATGGAGACCACGCGGCTCTGCATGAGGCGGACGAAGGGGCGGGGCTGCTCCTCGGTGGCGCCATTGGCGGCCCAGAGCTGGCGCAGGAGCGCTTCTTCTGGGAGGCCTTCGGCTTCGCGGAAGAGGAGGCGGGCGGATTGAACGTCGGGGATCCACTCGCAATCGAAGGCAATGAGCATATCCGGCACGGTGCGTATCATAGGCTTCTCCGGGGATTAGGGCGCTGAGGGGAGGGTGGCGAGGAAGCGCGAGAGCTGTTCTTGCTGCAGGGGCGAGAGTTCGGGCCAAGCGCGGTCAAGGAGCTCGCGGAAGTAGGGCAAGAGCCCGGCGTGGCCGCCTTCGCGCAGCAGGGCGGTGAGCACGCGCAGTTGATCGGGATTGTGCTCGGCGCGGGCATACCAATAGAGCGCGCGCAGGCGCGGATGGTTCCAGTCCACCTCGGCCAGGTGGAGGCGCTGGGCAAAGGCCGCGGCCTCGGCGGCCTCGGGCGGGGGGAGCTCGGCGAGGTGGGCACGGTAGAAGCCGGCCGCTTCGTCATTCGTGCCGCCGAGCTTATCTTCCCAGAGCCAACCCATCTGCCGCAGGAGCACGACCGAGCGGGGCATCACCCCGAGTCCGCGCTCGAGCAGCCCCACGCCGCGCTTGACCCAGCGCCACTTTTCGGCGGGGTCGCGATGGGCAGCGGAGAGGTTGTAGGCCAGGTTCCAGGCGTTGTAGGCCCAGGCGTCGGCGGAGGTCGGCTCGAGGGTGACGAGCAGCTCGGTGAGCGGGAGCATCTCGGCGTAGCGGCTCTGCTGTTGCAGGTCCGCCAGGCGCCACCAGAGGATTTCGGCCAGAATGCCGCGGCTGCCGCCCAGGGCCACCATCACCGTGGCCAGCGCCGGGGAGGCGACGGCCACCGTCGGCGGCACGGCCAGGCGCGTGACGCAAAACGAAGCCGCCAGCCCTCCCCCCAGCAGGAGCGTCCACAGCCAATGGCGGGCGCGGCAAGCGTGGGCGGTGAGCCGGCGGAGCATCGTTCGGCGGGCCTTTCCGGGCGGAAGCGGGCTACAACTGGCGGAGGTAGGCGGGGAACTCGCGCAGGTCGTCGACCGCTACCTCCCAGGTCTCCTCGCGCGGATTGCCAAAGCCGTAGACGCAGCGGCAGACGCGCAACCCGGCGCGGCGGCCGACTTCGAGGTCGGTGTAGTTATCGCCCACCACCCAGTCGGTGGGGGAGATGGCCACGCCCATCCGTTCGGCCGCCAGGTGGAGGAGGCCGGGATCGGGCTTGAGCACAGGCACATCTCCCCCGCCGACGGTGACATCGAAGTAGGCGAGCACGCCCAGGCGCTCGAGGATGCGCGGGATGAGCTCGGAGGTTTTGTTGGAGGTGACGGCCAGGCGGCAACCCATTGCCTTGAGCTCGGCCAGCGCTTGGGCCACCCCGGGATAGAGGTAGGTGCGCTCGACGAGGTGCTCGGCGTATTGGCGCTTGTTGTTGGCCACGAGCTCATCGAGCCGATCGGCGAAGTCGGGCATCGCCCGCTCCATCAGCTTGCGCGCGCCGTTGCCGACCATCTTGGTGATCGCCTCGAGCGGCAGGGGCGGCAGACCGTAGTCTGCGCGCGTCAGGTTCACGCTGTTGGCGATGTCGCCGCGCGAATCGATGAGCGTGCCGTCGAGGTCGAAGAAGATTGTGGGCGAGGCCATAGTGCTTAGGCCTGGACCGGCTTGGGCTGGCCGCCGTGAGGGCGGACGGTGATGTGCAGCTCGCGCAGCTGCTTCTCGGTGACCTCGGCCGGGGCGTGCATCATCAGGTCCTCGGCCTTCTGGTTCATCGGGAAGGCGATCACCTCGCGGATGTTCTCTTCGCCGGCCAGGAGCATCACCATGCGGTCAACGCCCGGAGCGACGCCGGCGTGGGGCGGGGCACCGAACTTGAAGGCGTTGAGCAGGCAGGAGAACTTCTCCTCCACCACTTCCGGGCCATAGCCGGCCATTTCGAAGGCCTTGTACATAATGTCGGGGCGGTGGTTGCGCACGGCGCCCGAGGAGAGCTCGATGCCGTTGCAGACCACGTCGTACTGATAGGCCAGGATGTCGAGGGGGTCCTTGGTGTTGAGCGCTTCGAGGCCGCCCTGGGGCATCGAGAAGGGGTTGTGCGAGAAGATGGTCGCGCCGGTCTCGGGGTCCTTCTCGAAGAAGGGGAAGTCGGTGATCCAGCAGAAGCGGTAGGCCTTCTTCTCGATGAGGTCGAGGTCCTGGCCCATCTTCTTGCGGAAGGCGCCCATCATCGTGGGGGCTTTGTCGGGCGCGTCGCAGATAAAGAAGATCGCGTCGCCATCCTTGAGGTTCCCGGCTTGGGCCAGGGCGTCGAGCTCCTCGGGCTTGAGGAACTTGGCAATCGGGCCTTTGATCTTGTCGGTATCCCAGACGAGGTAGGCCAGACCCTTCGCGCCGAGTTCCTGCTTGGCCCAGGGCTCGAGCTTGTCGAAGAAGCTGCGCGGCTTGGTCTTGATCCCCGGCACGGGCAGGGCGCGGACGATGGCCCCATTGGCGATGGCCTTGGCAAAGGCGCCGAAGCCCGAGGCGGCAAAGAGGTCCGTCACATCGATAATCTTGAGCGGGTTGCGCAGGTCGGGCTTGTCCGAGCCGTAGGTGAGCATCGCCTCGCGGTAGGGGATGCGGCGCCAGGGGGCCTGGTCGATCTGCCAATCTTTGGGGGAGAACTCGGCGAAGGCCTTGCTGAGTACGTCCTCGACCACGGCAAAGACGTCCTCCTGCGTGGCAAAGCTCATCTCGATATCGAGCTGATAGAACTCGCCCGGGGAGCGGTCGGCGCGCGAATCTTCATCGCGGAAGCACGGGGCAATCTGGAAGTAGCGGTCAAAGCCCGCGACCATCAACAGCTGCTTGAAGAGCTGCGGGGCCTGGGGCAGCGCGTAGAACTTGCCGTGGTGGACGCGCGAGGGGACCAAGTAGTCGCGCGCGCCCTCGGGGCTCGAGCAGGTGAGAATGGGGGTCTGGTACTCATTAAAGCCGTGCGCTTCCATCTGCTTGCGCAGGAAGCTGATGAGCTTCGAGCGCAGGACGATGTTCTTGTGCACCCGCTCGCGGCGCAGGTCAAGGTAGCGATAGGTCAGGCGCATATCCTCGGCCGGGTCATTCTCGTCGGGGATATAGAGCGGCGTGGTCTCCGAGGGACCCTCCACCGTGCATTCATTGGCCACCAACTCCACCTCGCCCGTCGGCAGCTCCGGATTGATGGTGCTCGCCTCGCGCAGGACCACCTCGCCGGTGAAGGTGACCACGCTCTCGAGCTTGATTTTCTCGATCTCGCCGAAGAAGCTCCGGCTCGGGTGAACCACCACCTGCGTCAGACCATAATGGTCGCGCAAGTCAATAAACAGAATGCCGCCGTGGTCGCGCTTACGGAAAACCCAACCCGAAATCCGGGCCGTCTTGCCGGCATCCGCCGCGCGGAGTTCATTGCAGGTGTGCGTGCGATAAGGGTGCATAATGTCTCGCTTTCTTTCTTAAAAACGCCCCCCATTGTATCACAAAGCGCACAAGGAGAACCACAAAGCACGCAGAAATAACGCAGGCGGGGGCGAAAAGGGGCGTGCGAAGGCGTCCGCCAACGGCGGCGCCGCCCGGCGTGCCCGCGAGCTTGCTCGCGGGAGGGGCAGCCCCCTCTCGGCCCAAAGGGCCCCCTCACGCGCCCGCCGCCGCCAACAGCCAACAGCCAACAGCTAACAGCTAACTGCTAACGGCTAATATGCTACAATGGCAGGCACTTGGAGCGATGGGCGCTCTGGATTGGACAGTAGTAAAGGATAGGTTTTGGTATGCGATTGGCGTGGTTGAAGCGTGCGATGTTGGTGGCCGGGTTGGCTGTGGCCGGGGGCGTGTGGGGGTATGGGCGCGCGGGCGATCCCTTCTTTCCGGAGGTGAGTTATGCTGCGGGGCAGGTGCAGGTGAGCTTCTTCTGCGCGCAGGCCGATCAGCACCTCTACGACGACATGCTCAGTTGCTCGCTCGGCGCGCCGGCCGTCAAGCCGCCGCAGGAGACGCGCGATGCGGATGGCCGGGTGATCTATGAAGGGATGGCGGACTTCGCCTGGGCCGCCGCGCCGGGTACCACCTTTACCCTTTCTTATCAGGGCTGCGATGCCGAGCAGTGCCACATGCCCCAGGAGCTGACCTTTACCATCACGGCCGAGGGGCAGGTGGTGGAGGGCAAGCCGGAGGGGCCGGCGGCCGAGGTTGCCCCGGTGAAGGCGCGAAGCCTGAGCGGTTTTGTGCCGGCCGAGCGCTTTGTGGCCTTTCTGCGCGGTGAGGCGGCAACGGCGACCGAGGGCGCGGCGGCAAGTTTCTTTGAGGATCCCAAGGCGTGGGTGGCCGAGCATGGGGTTTGGCTGCTGATTGCGGTGGTCTTCCTGGGCGGCTTGGCGCTGAACCTAACGCCGTGCGTGCTGCCGATGATGCCGATCAACCTGGCGATTATTGGCGCCGGGGCGGCAGGCGGGAGCCGCCTGCGTGGGGCGTTGCGCGGCGGGGCGTACGGGCTGGGGATTGCCTTGGCCTATGGGGTGCTGGCGCTGATCCCGGTGCTGACGGGGGCGGCCTTTGGGGCAATCCAATCGGCGTGGTGGTTCAATGCGGCAATTGCGGCGGTCTTCGTGGCGCTGGCGTTGGCGCTCTTCGACGTCTTTATGATTGACTTTACGCGCTTTGCCGGGGCCGGGAGCGGGAAGCAGGGGGCCGTGGCGGCCTTTGTGGCTGGGGCGGTGAGCGCGGTCTTGGCTGGCGCATGCGTGGCGCCGGTGCTGATTGCGGTGTTGCTGCTGACGGCGGACTACGTGGCCAGCGGCGCGTATTGGGCGCTGTGCCTGCCCTTCGTGTTGGGGCTGGGGATGGCCGCGCCGTGGCCGGTGGCGGGGGCGGGACTCTCCTTCCTGCCCAAGCCGGGCGCGTGGATGGTGTGGGTGAAGAAGGTCTTTGGCGTGGTGGTGCTGCTCTTTGCCGCGCACTATGGTTGGGTGGCGGTCAAGGGGCTGCTGCCGAGCGAGGGGCTGAGCGGAAGCGACCTGCCGGCCATTGAGGCGGCCATCGCCCAGGCCCACGCCGAGGGCAAGCCCGTGTTGCTCGACTTCTGGGGTCCGGCGTGCAAAGCCTGTGAGGAGATGGAGGCCAAGACCCTCCCCGAGGCCACCGTCCAGGCCGAGCTCAAGCGCTTCGTCTTCCTCAAGGTGCGCATGGACCTGGCCGTCGGCGCCATCGCCCCGGCGCAGAAGCGCTTCGCCATCCAAGGCCTGCCCACCTATGTGGTGCTCGAGCCCTAAGGTGCCCGCCGCGCGCGGCTTGTGCTATACTACGCGCCTTTAGAAAGAAGGATTTACCCTATGATGACAGCTGAAGAGCCCCAAGTGAAGCCTGAAACCGCCCCCGAGGCCGCCCCTGAAGGCGCGCCCGAAACCCCTGTCCAGCCCGAGGCCGCCCCCGAAACCCCCGCCGAAGCGCCGGCCGCTCCGGCCGAGCCCGAGAACCCGCTTGCTGCCGAGCTCGCCGCCGCCAAGGAGCGCTACCTGCGCCTCTTGGCCGATATGGATAATATGCGCAAGCGCCAGACCCGCGAACTTGAGGAGCGCACCGCCCGCGCCAACGAGCGGCTGCTCACCGCGCTCCTGCCGGTCTTCGACCACTTTGAGATGGCCCTCGCCGCCGCCCCCGCTGGCGATGCCTTTGCCCAGGGCGTGCAGATGATCGCCGGCGAGTTCCGCAAGGTGCTCGAAAACTCCGGCGCAGAGGTCATTGACGCGCCCGAAGGGACCGCCTTCGACCCAATGGCCCATGAGGCGCTCACCACCGCGCCCCACGCCACCATTCCCCAGGGCAGCGTGGTCAGCCAGTTCCGCAAGGGCTGGAGGCTGGGCGGCAAGGTGGTGCGCCCGGCGCAGGTGATTGTCTCGGCCGGTGCCCCTGCGGCCCCCGCCGAGGAAACGCACGAGGAGGCGTAAGGCCATGGCTGCCAAGCGCGACTACTATGAAGTGCTCGGCGTCGATAAAACCGCCGATGCCGAAACCATCAAGAAGGCCTATCGCAAGCTCGCGATGAAGTATCACCCGGACCGCAACCCGGGCGATAAGAGCGCCGAGGAGAAGTTCAAGGAGGCCTCCGAGGCCTATGAGGTCCTCTCCGATAGCCAAAAGCGCCAGATGTACGATCAGTACGGCCACGAGGGCATGAAGGGGGCCTTCGGCGGCGGCGGCTTCGACTTCGCCCGCGACTTCACCCACGGCGCCGACCTCAATGACATCCTCAACCAGTTCTTCGGCGGCGGCTTCGGCGGCGGTTTTGGGGGCTTTGGCGGCGGACGCCGCGCCGACCCCACCGCCCCCCAGCGCGGCGAAGATACCGAGCAATCCATCCGCCTGACCTTCGAGGAGGCCCTCTTTGGCACCGAGGCCAAGATCCGCGTCCATGCTGCCGTCGCCTGTCCCGACTGCGCGGGCACCGGCGCCGAGAAGGGTAGCAAGCGCGCCACCTGCAAACACTGCGGCGGCTCGGGCGTCATCCAGCAGCGCGGCGGTTTCTTTGGGATGATCCAGCAGACCTGCCCGGTCTGCCGCGGCACCGGCACCGTCATTGAAAAGCCTTGCCACACCTGCCGCGGCGATGGCTTTGTGGCCAGCGATGAGCAGATCTCCGTGCCCATCCCCGCCGGCGTGGCCGATGGCATGAGCGTGCGCGTGGCTGGCAAGGGCAACGCCGGGGCCAACAACGGCCCGCGTGGCGACCTCTATCTGCGCTGCTCGGTGGCCGAAAGTAAGCTCTTTGAGCGCGATGGCCAGGACCTCATCCTCCGCCAGGCGGTCTCCCCCGTCCTCCTGGCCCTCGGCGGCGAGTTGCCGATCGAGACGCCCAACGGCACGGCCACGCTCAAGGTCAAGCCCGGCACCGCCAATGGCTCGGTCCAGCGTCTGCGCGGCCAAGGCGTGCGCGGCATCGGCCGCTTCGCCACCGGCGACCTGCACGTCGTCCTCATCGCCGAGACCCCGCAAGCGCTCACCAAGGAGCAGACCAAGGCCCTCGAGGCCCTGCGCAAGAGCGAAAGCGATAAGACCTTCCCCGAACGCACCCGCCTCGCCACCGCGGCCAAGGCCTTCGCCGCCGCCCGCGAAGCCAAGCGCAAGTAATCCCCTCACCGCACGTTAGGAGCCCAAAGATGTTAGAACTCTCCGCCCTCACCGCCGTCTCGCCCATCGATGGGCGCTATGCCGACAAAACCGCGCCCTTGCGCGAGGTCTTCTCCGAGTATGGCCTCATCCGCCGCCGCGTCCAGGTGGAGATTGCCTGGCTCCTGGCCCTCTGCGATGAACCCGCCCTCCCCGAGGCCTCCTGCCCCGATGCCGAGCAGCGCGCCGCCATCCAGGCCATTGCCGATGGCTTCTCCCTGGCCGACGCCCAGCGCGTCAAGGAGATCGAGGCCACCACGCGCCACGATGTGAAGGCCGTGGAATACCTCATCCGCGAAAAGCTCCCCGAGCGTTGCGCGCACCTGAGCGAGTTCATCCACTTCGCCTGCACCTCCGAGGACATCAACAACGTCTCCCACGCCCTGCAGCTGCGCGATGGCTTGCGCCTCCTGCGCGCCGAGCAAGAGCGCCTCACCGAGGCCCTCGCCACGCTCGCCAACGCCACGATGGCCCTGCCGATGCTCGCCCACACCCACGGTCAGCCCGCCAGCCCCACCACCCTGGGCAAGGAGCTCGCCGTCTTCGTCCACCGCCTCCGCCGCCAGGCCGCGCAGCTCGACGCCGTGCGCCTCCCGGCCAAGATGAATGGCGCGGTGGGCAACTACAACGCCCACCTCTCCGCCGCCCCGCAGGTCGATTGGCCCGCCCTCGCCCGCCGCGTCATCGAGGGCTTCGGCTTCGAGCAGAACCCCTTCACCACGCAGATTGAGAGCCACGACGGCATGGCCGAGCTCTTCGACGCCCTCCAGCGCTGGAACCAGGTCCTCTTCGACCTCGATCGCGACGTCTGGCTCTACGTCTCCATGCGCTACCTCAAGCAGAAGGTCGTGGCCGGCGAAGTCGGCTCCTCCACGATGCCCCACAAGATTAACCCCATCGACTTCGAGAACTCCGAGGGTAACATCGGCCTGGCCAACGCCATCCTCGGCCACCTCGCCCGCAAGCTCCCCGTCTCCCGGATGCAGCGCGACCTTACCGACTCCACCGCCATCCGCAATGTCGGCGCCGGCTTCGCCTACTCCCTCATCGCCGTCGCCTCCACCCTCCGGGGCCTCGGCCGCATGTCCCCCAACGAAGAGGCCCTCGCGGCCGACCTCAACCACGCTTGGGAGGTCCTCGCCGAGCCCATCCAGACCGTGATGCGCCGCTACGGCGTGCCCAACGCCTATGAGAAACTCAAGGCCCTCACCCGCGGCCACGCCATGACCCCCGAGGCCATTCACGCCTTTATCGCCTCCCTCGACATCCCCGAGGCCGACAAGGCCCGCCTCCAGGCCCTCACCCCCGCCGCTTATATCGGTGACGCCGCCTCGCGCACCATCTAACGCTCCGCGCAAGGAAGCGATGACCGAAGACTCCGGCCACCCGGCGCGAAGCGCCTCCTGTCGACTGTCGACTGTCCACTGTCCACTCCAAGCGCAGCGAGCCTCCCCCGAGCGCCTGCAAAACCTCCTTGCCCAACGCGGCGTGGCCTCGCGGCGCGGCGCGGCCGAGCTCATCCGCGCCGGCCGCGTCACCGTGGAGGGGGCCGTCGTCACCGAACCCGGTGCGCGCGTCGACCCCGCCGCCGCCCTTGCCCTCGATGGCCGCCCCATCCGCACCCAGGCCGAGCCCCATCACACCTTCCTCTACTATAAACCCGTCGGCGAAGTCTGCTCCACCGATGGCCAAGGCGCCCCCACCGCGCTCGACCGCTTCCGCTCCCTGGGCCTGCGCCTGGTCTGTGTCGGCCGCCTCGACAAAGAGAGCGAAGGCCTCCTCTTGATCTCCAACGATGGCGCGCTCATCCAGCGCCTCACCCACCCCCGCTTCGCCCACCGCAAGGTCTACGAAGTGACCGTCTCCCCCGCGCCCACCCCCGAGCACCTCCGCCGCCTGCGCGCACCCATGGTCCTTGAAGGTTACCGCATCCGCCCGGTCCAAGTCGACCCCCTCTCCCCCGACACCCTCCGCTTCACCCTCACCGAAGGCCGCCACCGCCAGATCCGCCTGATGTGCGAACAAGCGCACCTCCGCGTCCGCCGCCTCAAACGCGTGGCCCTCGCCTCCCTCACCCTCGGCTGCCTCCGCCCCGGCACCTACCGCCCCCTCACCTCCGCCGAACTCGCCAAACTCTAACGTCCCCCACGCGCAGCGCGCTCACGCGGGGGGCCTTGCCCCCTGCCCCCCATTGGCGGGCCGCCTCCGGAATCTCCGGATGATCCGGCCTAGCGCGCCTCGGCCTTCACGCGAGCGATAGCGAGCACCTTGCGGCGAGCACCGCTTGCACTTTTCGAATGAGTGTGCGATACTATGAGGACTTATGCGTTCAGAAGGAAGTTGCCCTATGTCTATTGTTCTTGGTTTGCCGAAGGGTTCGTTGCAGGAATCGACCTTCAACCTGATGAAGCGAGCGGGGTTTTCGATGACCTGCTCCTCGCGCTCGTATGTGCCGACGGTCAATGACCCCGAGCTCAAGTGCCGGCTCATCCGTCCGCAGGAGATTGCGCGCTATGTGGAGCTCGGGCTGCTGGACGCGGGCATCACTGGTTTTGACTGGATCTACGAGAATGGCTCGGATGTGCACGAAGTCTGCGAGATGTGCTACTCCAAGGCCACCAGCCGCCCCGTGCGCTGGGTTGTGGCCGTGCCCAATGATTCGCCCATTCAGTCGGTGAAGGATCTCGAAGGCAAGCGTATTGCCACCGAAGCCGTTGGTCTGGCCCGCCGCTACCTCGAGCAGAACGGCGTCAAGGCCACCGTTGAGTTCTCCTGGGGCGCTACCGAAGTCAAGGCCCCGGAACTCGTCGATGCCATCATTGAGCTGACCGAGACCGGCTCCTCGCTGCGCGCGAATAACCTGCGCATCGTCGACACGGTCCTCACCTCCACCACCCGCCTTATCGCCAACAAGCAGGCGTGGACCACGCCCGAGAAGCGCGCGAAGATTGAGCAGATTGCCATGCTGTTGCAGGGCGCCCTTGCCGCCGAGAGCCGCGTGCTGCTGAAGATGAACGCCCCCGAGGGTCAGGTGCCCGAGATCACCAAACTCCTTCCCTCCCTCCACGCCCCCACCGTCAACCGCATCAGCTCCGAAGGCTGGGTGGCCATTGAAACCGTCATTCTCGAGGATGAGGTCCGTGACATCATCCCTGCCTTGCGCGCCGCCGGTGCGCAGGGGATCATCGAACTGGCCCTCAACAAGGTCATTTTCTAAACGTTAACGTTAACCAACACCAAGGAGCACGACCGTGGGTTCTATTAAGAAGAAACGTCGCGCCAAGATGTCCAAGCACAAGTATCGCAAACGCATCAAGGCAAATCGCCACAAGAAGTAAGCGCTTTGGCGAAGAGAGCGGGCCCCAAGCCCGCTCTCTTTTTTGCCGCTG
>SFJE01000059.1 GCA_004555175.1 Lentisphaeraceae bacterium
CAGACTTGCGGAAACAGTTGTCCAAACTATTGAAAGTGCTGCCTTCGTGTTCGCCTATGGAAACCATTCTCGGGGGAGGAAGCTCGGTGGGTAAACGAGCTTGCTTTGAAGCCTAAAAAGCCCAGTCCTTGAAAAGGGTAAAAACCATTTATGAGTTTCCTATGATTATCAGCAAGTTGCAAGCATAAAATGTCCGATTGGAGCAGCCGGGGCGGAAGCAAAATGTCCGATTTGATAAATTTTTTGTCCAAAATGATTGTTTTTTTCGATTTTCCTTTATTTTTGCGAATGATAGCACGTATTATTATGACCAAGTCGGAAAGGAACCAGTCAGTTGAAAGGGATAGACTGTAGGCAGGACGGAATATGATGATTAAGGAACATCCCTTGAATCACCAATGAACCCAGCGGCAACTCATGACGAAACTTGACCGGAATCATGAAACAATACGGCAGCAAGCCAGGCAGATCGAAGCCAAGGAAGCCAGGACTGAATATAACAACCCGGCGCGGCAAGCAAGGCGTGACATCAATCCATAAACAATGATACAAATCATCAATATCTAAATCAAAAGCAGTATGAACAAAAGTCTAACAAAACCTCTCATCCGGCCGCTTGGCGGCCGATGGGCAAGAGTGTGTCTGACGGCGCTGCTCACCGCGGTCGTCACCGTCGGCGCACAGGCGCGGGCCACCTGCGAGAGCGGCACGCGGGCATGTGCTGACAGCCTGGGAGGCGCACAGGACCGGACCGCCGTGGAGGGCGGCACGCCGTCGCGGACCGCGGGCGACATCGTCCTGACGCCGCCGCGTGACCTGAACAGCGAGCTGCGCCACCGCACGTGGAGCTTCTACACGCAGGGCGGGCTGTCCTGGGCCACCGGCGTGTGGTACCGGAACCTCGACGCGAAGAGGAGCTACAGGCAGTCGGCGGCGGCCGGCGGCGGATTCGACCTCACCATCCGCCCATGGGTGCGCGTGGGCGCCGAGTACATCTGGTCGCGCTACCGCCGCGAGCAGCGCCTCTCTGCGCTCGACGCCGAGACCATGCCCGTGAAGGCCTACGGCAACTACATGATGAACCTCCACAACGCCAAGCTCGGCGTGGGCCTCAACCTCATGGAGATATGGCCGGAGCGCCAGGCGCAGTGGCTCAACATCTGGGCCGGGACGGGCGCGGGCTACACCTTCGGGCGTGGCAACGAGTACGGCATCCATTTCAGCAACACCCTGACGCAGGGCGGCCAGACAACCCCGCTCACCGGCGGCGCGTCCATCAGCAACGACGACGCGATAACGATCACGGGCAACGTCCGCACGACGAACCGCCACGAGAGGTTCAACACATTCTACATCCCCGCCTCGCTCCACGTCGAGGCCGACCTCGGCCGCCGCCTCACCGTCGGGCTGAAGGGGGAGATGGACTGGCTCCTGAACCGCGGGGACATAGCCCCGAAGGGGTACGCCTTCGCCCTTGTCACCCTGCGCTACAACCTCGTGCCAAGCCGCGCCAGGGTGCAGCGCGCCTACTACGAGGGCGAGATCTCCGCGCTTGGCGGCCGCCTGGACGCCCTGCGTCTTGAGGCCGACCGGTCAAGGGCGCGCGCCGACGAGGCCGAGGAGGCGCTCCGCCTGGCGGAGACGCAGAACGCGGACCTCCAGGGCCTCCTCTCCGACTGCGAGGAGTGCAGGGCCAGGGCCGAGGCCGTGGCCTCCGCCGCCCCTACGTCGCATTTCGTGCAGTTCGACCACAACAGCTCCTATGTGGGCGACGCCGAGGCCGACCGGCTGAGGGCCTTCGCCCGGAGTGTCCGCGGCGAGAGGCTCGCCCTCGTGGCCGAGGCCAGCACGCCGGGCGGCGAGGACTACAACGTCCGCCTCTCCGAGCGCCGCCTCCGCCGCGTGGTCGAGATCCTCGTCAGCGAGGGACTCTCCGCCGGCGACCTGCGGCCCGCGACCGCCATCGGGGCGAGGAACGGCAAGCCGTCGGCAGAGGGTCGCAGAGTGACCATCACCGTAGTCAAAGAGTAAGAAGTAACGCAATAATAACACGAACGCCCGCGCCCCGGCAGCGTTCCCTCCCCGCGCGGAGGGTCAAGGAGGGGCCAAAGACTTATGAAACGGATAAAACTCATTCCGCTCGCCGTCACCATGCTGTTGGCGGCACCCGCGTTCCTCACCTCATGCCAGGAGGACGCGCCCGAGATCAACTACACGATGAACGTGTCGGTGATCAACGACTTCACCAAGGTGGTGGAGGCCATCGACAGGGGCTCCCTCAAGAACGAGGAGGCCATCGCGAAACTCGCGGCCGCCATCGACAGGATGAACTCCGACCAGCAGGACAAGCTCCAGGCCATCCGCGATGTCCTCAACTCGGTCAACACTACCCTCGAGACCAAGCTCATCGCCATCGAGGCGGCGCTCAAGGCGCAGACCCTCTCGATGGAGGGGAAGCTGGATCTGATCAGGGGCGTCCTCGCCGACCAGAAGGCCACCCTCGAGACCAGGCTGGCGGCCATCGACGCCGCGATGAGGGCTCAGACGCTGTCGCTGGAGGGCAAGCTGGACCTGCTCACCGCCGCGGTCGACAACCA
>SFJE01000013.1 GCA_004555175.1 Lentisphaeraceae bacterium
TGTATATGGAAAAGGCGAAAGTAATAGTAGGCATTCATTTTTACTTAACGGTAATGTTATTTTTCTTCCTTGATATATCAAGTCGATTGTTGAAGTAGTACTTCCTTTCAATTTTATACAAACCTCTCTTTCCCCATTGTTAAGTTTAGTAATTGTTAGGTGTGCTATATCATCACCAATAGTATCTATATCGCCAGCCATTTCGATGGGCTTGCCATTATACAGATATTTCACCCCCAAGGAATCATTATCATCACGGATGATAATGGTATCAAAGATTGGGTTATTGATATTTACAGGGAAATAATCCCAAAAGGTTATCTTGGGAAAGGTTTCAAAACTCATATAATACGCATTCCCAAACCTTAGATTGGATTGTAATAAAGAGCAACCTACACCAATGAGCGATATAATGAGAGAAAGAAACAACAAAACAGATTTCATATCGAAAAATCCTACTTACAATCGGTTTGTAAAATGTCAATAGAATTGCGCACGAGGGCGGTTGGGAAAACTTGAAAAATGCGCATAGGTTAGGATGCCTTTCTGGGATAGTGGATGAGGAGATTTTGGATTTGTTTGAGTGCGCGCGGGGTGAGTTTGGCGAAGTCGGTGGATTTGGGATAGTAGGTGCGCAGGAGGCGGTTGTGGCGTTCAATGGCGCCTTTCTCCCAGGCGCCGAAGGGGGCGTAGTCGTAGTGGGCGACGGGGGCGTTGGCCGGGCCGACGGTGACGACATCGGTGACATTCTTGTTGCCGTCGTGCATCAGGAGGGTGGCGGTTTTGCCATATTGCCGGAAGGCGAGCGGGCGCGTAGCGACGGGCTCGGTGAGGTCCCAGATAAACTCCTTGTAGATGTTCCACGGGCTGTTGGAGAAGAGCTGCTGAATGCAGAGGTAGCCGTTGTAGAGGAAGACGGTGTGGGCGAGCTGCGTGGTACCATTCATCTCGCGGTAGGAGACGCGGCGACCGAGGCGGTCAAAGGCCATCGTGATGACCTTCGCCCCCTGCGTCCAACGGATAGGCCGGTTCTCGGCGTTGTACACCCTCTCAAGCTCCGCGCTTCTTCACTTCTTTAACATAACCCTGTTCAACTAGTTGAACTATATCCAAACACCCCACCCAAAGTCAAGCGCTTTTTGGGGAAGAAGGGGCCGGTCGTATCAGTCTGTTTGCTCATTATCATACTCCTTTCACATTAGACAGTTTCAACCGTTCAAGCACCGCCATCATATCACACTTCCGCGCTAGGTTAACTCGCTTCCCGAGCGACTTGAATGAATAAGGCCCCGCCTTGTTGCCAATAAGACGGGGTCTTGTTGCGAATAAGACGGGGCCTTATTACCAATAAGACGGGGTCTTGTTAGTTGCGCTTCGCCGAGCGGTTAGTTCTCTCCGCGCCGCGTGATAATCCGCGCCGCCGTTCCTTTCCTTCTGCACACCCTTATCCCGGAATATTCCGGGATAAGGGTGTGTAGACAGAAGCGCGAGATCTCTCCTCCGCCATCCCTCCTTCGCGAGCGCAGCAAGCGCGGAAACAAACAAAATCCCCGCGGGGGGTCCGCGGGGAGAGGAATTATATATTTAGGATGAGAGTTAAGGAATTGGAATGAGAACTAGGGCTCCAACTTCACGGTCAACTTGACCGCCTGCTCACCGGTCGCGAGCGCGAGGACCGGCGCTTGAGCCGGCTCAATCTTGCATTGACCATTGGTAAACACAGGGGACTTAAGTGTATAGGCCTCAATCTTTTGCCCATTGGCATAAACATTGAGCGTGCCATTAAGGCGACCGTTGCGGGCGGAGGCTGCGGCCCCAGAGCCCTCCTTAAGGCCGATGGTGACGGAGGTCAGCGGAATCCCCTCGTCGGTCACAGTCCCGGCGGTAAGCGCCTCGATACCGAACTCATAGGCGTAGGTCAGGGCGGCCGAGGAAGCCTCCGGCCCTCTCGTCACCCCCCAAGGCCTTCCCATTCGCCTCTCCATCCCTAAAGAAAACCTCGGCTCCTGGAAAACGCCAAAGACCTTCATCTTCACAATCCCCGGCCACGGCACCGCTAGCCTCTATCTGACAAGTAAAATGATGAAGTGAAATAATAGAAATGTTATGCTTCAAAAACCAAAATTGGAAATTGGAAGCCACCAACCTGCCGAAGTCCTATTGAGAAGTCCAACCTGTAACGGTCTCTTCTCTGAAGGCGTTTTGCGATGGGTGAAGTTATAGTTGAAAAGTCCCATCTGTAAGCCATTGCCATCTTCCATAAAATTGACTATTCCGCATTGAAGTCCCTTGAAATCTCTTGCAGAATTAATACAGGCAATCTGGCCACCCAAAGAGGATTTCTCTGCTACCGAGAATGTGGCATTGCATAGAGGCGCAACCTGTAGTCCAGAGAGTTGCACCCCGCTTATGTTTCCGATAAACGCGCATTGAACGCCGTTCAGGAAAAAGGCAATGTTGATGCCTCCGATTTGTCCACCGTTCATTCTCTCCGAGAGGCACCACCCCCCTATTTGTGAGCCTGAAACACTTGTTTTATGCGAATAGGCGGACATACTTATACCGTATGTTCCGCCCTTTCGAAGACGAATGTAATCCTCTTGTCCATCAATCAACGACATATCGATGCCAACAAATGTCTCCTCTTTTTCATACGTTTGCCGCAGACATGTGGCACTGAACCCATAATATGTACATTCGGTTTGCTTGTCTTTTCGATACTCTGGGACAACGAGAAGGCACCCGCATAGCAAATTGAGGGCTAAGCATAAAGAAGTGATTACCAACATTTTCATTTATTTTCCTGTTTTAGGTATTGTCTCACGAATGGCCTCAACAATGGAATTCGTGAATTAATCCATTCGGCATGTTCGTTTGCAAATCCTGAAGCATGGAGATCTGAATGCCCAGAGGCTCCCTCTGTTTGGCTCTTTGACTTAGTGTTAGGATAATTTTGATTGGCAAACGGGTTTTCTCAACTAGTTAAACTATATCCAAACACCCAACCCAAAGTCAAGTGTTGAAGCGAAAGAAAATAGCCCTTCTCTTTCGCGTCCTGCGGTTTTGGTGAAGCGTGAACGTGTGCTTTCGTTACTTTTGGCCCCCACGCGAAAATACACTCCGCCTTCTCCAGACACGGCGAAGCCCTCTTTTCCTGCGCCCAGGCCCAACGCTGAGTCGCCCTCCCGAAGACTTGAACTAAGCGACCCTGACAAATAAAAAGCGCGGCGGCCGGAGGGCCACCGCGCCTTTGCACGAGCGTAAGCGCCGGTTAGGATTGGTAGACCGGCAGGGCGCTGTAGTGGGTGTGGAGGAGGGCGTGGGCCTTCTCGCTGCACGGAGCCCCAAGGAAGTCCGCGTAGATGCGCTTGATCTGCGGGTTCTGGTGGGAGCAGCGGATGGCCTTCTCGCGGTCGTCCTTGTAGAGGCCTTCCATGCGGGCCTTGCGGACCTCGTCGGTGGCCAAGGTGGGCTGACCGCCGCCGCCGATGCAGCCACCCCGGCAGGCCATCACTTCGATAAACTGCCAGCGGGGCGGGCGCCCAGCCTTGCGGTCTTCGCGGATGGCGTTGAGGACCTGCTCAACGTTGCCCATCTGGTGGGCCACGGCGATGGAGACCTTGGTGCCCTTGATGTCGATGGTCGCTTCCTTGACGCCGGCCAGGCCGCGGACTTCGGTGAAGTCGACGTTGGCAAGCTCTTCCTTGGTGATGAGGTGGTAGGCGGTGCGCAGGGCCGCTTCCATCACGCCGCCGGTGGTGCCAAAGAGGGTGCCCGCGCCGGTGTATTCGCCGAGGATGTTATCCGCCTCGCTCTCAGGCAGGGCGTTGAAGTCGATGCCGGCGATCTTGATCATCCGGGCGAGTTCGCGGGTGGTGAGCACCACATCCACGTCCTGGAAGCCCGAGGCGTGCATCTCTTCCGAGCGGGTGATCTCGTACTTCTTGGCCGTGCAAGGCATGATCGAGACCATGTAGAGCTTGGCCGGATCGATGCCCATCTTCTGGGCGAAGTAGGTCTTGGCCATCACGCCAAGCATCTGCTGGGGGCTCTTGGCGGTGGAGAAGTTCGGGATGAAGTCCGCAGCATACTTTTCCATCCAGTCGGTCCAAGCCGGGCAGCAGGAGGTGATGAGCGGGAGCTCGCCGCCCTGGGTGAAGCGGTGGACGAACTCGGTGCCCTCTTCCATAATGGTGAGGTCGGCCGAGAAGTTCGTGTCGAAGACCGCCTTGAAGCCGAGGCGGCGGAGGGCGGTGTAGATCTTGCCGGTGGAGAGCTCGCCGGGCTTCATGCCGAAGGCTTCGCCCAAAGCCACGCGGACGGCCGGGGCGATCTGCACGGCGGGGAAGCGCTCGCTATCGCGCAGGGCGTCCCAGGCGATGGCTGTCTCGTCGCGCTCGTAGATGGCGCCAACGGGGCAGTGGGCCGAGCACTGGCCGCACTTAATGCAGGGCGAATCGTTGAGCGGAACATCGGCGGCGGGGGCGATCTTCATCTTCTCGCCGCGGCCAATGAATTCAAGGGCCCAGACATTCTGCATCTCTTGGCAGACAATGGCGCAGCGGCCGCACTTGATGCACTTATCGGGGTCGAGGACGATCGAAGGCGTGCTCTCGTCCTTCGGAATGCGGTCGATAGCCGGGCGCTGGAAGGGCACCTCGCGGATGCCGAACTCGGCGGCCACGCGCTGGAGCTCGCAGTTGCCCGAACGCGGGCAGCGGAGGCAGTCGCTCGGGTGCGTGCTGAGGATGAGCTGGACCACGGTCTTGCGGATCTGGACGATGTCCGGATCGTGGGTGGTGATCTTCATTCCCTCGGTCGCTTCGGTGCAACAGGCGCGCAGGAGTTTGGGCGAGGAGCCGTTGCGCACCACGCAGATGCCGCAGGCCGCCCAGGCCTTCACGTCGGGGTGATAGCAGAGGGTGGGAATGCGGACGGCCACCTTCTTGGCCGCTTCGAGGATGGTCGTGCCCTTGGGCACTTCGACGGCGATGCCGTTGATTTCAAGATGGATCAGATTTTCCATGGCGCTCTCCTCAGGCGATTTCGATGGCGTGCAGTTTGCAGGTGTTGTAGCACTGGCCGCACTTGACGCACTTGGCCGGGTCGATGACGTGCTTTTCCTTGACCTTGCCGGCAATGGCGCCGACGGGGCAGACGCGGGCACACATCGTACAGCCCACGCAACGGCTGGGGTTCACGCGGTATTGGACCAGCTTCTTGCACTTGCCGGCGGGGCAGCGCTTATCGTTAATGTGGGCCATCACCTCGTCCATAAAGTAGCGGAGCATCGCCTGGACGGGGTTGGAGGCGGTCTGCCCGAGGCCGCAGAGGGAGGCGCGGTTCATCGCCTGGCAGATGTCGCGCATCTTCTGGATGTCCGCAGGCGTGCCACGACCATCGGAGATGCGGGTGAGGGTGTTGAGGAGGGCGCGCCCGCCGATACGGCAGGGCATGCACTTGCCGCAACTCTCATCCACGGTGAACTCAAGGTAGAACTTGGCCACGTCGACAATGCAGTCGGTGTCGTCCATCACAATGAGGCCGCCCGACCCCATAATCGAGCCGATCTTGGCGAGGGACTCGTAGTCGATGGGCATGTCGAGGAACTCGGGCGGAATCATGCCGCCGGAGGGGCCACCGGTCTGCGCGGCCTTGAACTTGCGGCCATTGGGGATGCCGCCACCGATGTCGAAGATGATCTCGCGTAAGGTGATGCCCATCGGCACTTCAATGAGGCCAGAGTTCTTGACCTTGCCGGTGAGGGCGAAGACCTTGGTGCCCTTGCTCGTCGCGGTGCCGATGGAGGAGAACCACTTGGCGCCCTTGGTGATGATGATCGCCACGTTCGCGAGGGTCTCGACATTGTTGATAATCGTCGGCTTGCCCCAGAGGCCCTTGACCGCCGGGAAGGGCGGACGGGGCGTAGGCTGGCCGCGCTTGCCCTCAATGGAGGCTAGAAGGGCGGTCTCTTCGCCGCAGACGAAGGCGCCGGCGCCGAAGCGCAGCTCAATATCAAAGGTAAAGTCGCTGCCCAAGATGTTCGGGCACCCAAGGAGGCCGCGCTCGCGGGCCTGCTCGATGGCGATTTGCAGGCGCTTGATGGCCAGCGGATACTCGGCGCGAATGTAGATGAAGCCCTTGGTGGCCCCGGTGGCGCGGCCGGCAATCATCATCGCTTCAAGGATAGCGTGGGGGTCGCCCTCGAGGGTGGAGCGGTCCATGTACGCGCCCGGATCGCCCTCGTCGGCGTTGCAGACGATGTACTTCTGGTCGGCCTGGACGCCGGCGGAAAACTGCCACTTCTTGCCGGTGGGGAAGCCGGCACCGCCACGGCCACGCAGCCCGGAATCGAGGATCTCCTGAATGATCCCCTCGGGGGTCATCTCAAAGAGGGCCTTCGACAGCCCGGCATAACCGTCATGGGCGATGTAGTCTTCAATGTTCTCAGGATCGATGAGGCCGCAGTGACGCAGAACGATGCGGTGCTGCTTGGCGTAGAAGTCAATATCCTTGCCCTCGTGGCCGGCTTCGGCCTGGGATTTATCGTAGAGCAAGCGGGTGACGACCTTGCCGCCAACGATGTGCTCGTTGATGATAGCCGCCGCGTCTTCGGGCTTCACATCCACATAGAAGGTGTCGGAGGGGAGCACCTTGACGATCGGGCCGCGCTCGCAGAAGCCCATGCAGCCAGTGCGCACAATGCTCACATTCGCCCCGGCATACTCGGCCGCCTTCAACAGCGCCGAGTAGAGCCCCAGGCCGCCATTACTATCGCAGGCCGTTCCGCCGCAGACCAGCAAGTACTGCTTGCCGCCCTCGGCATCCTTCTTGTTGGCCGCCACCAAGCTCGCACGCAGCGCGTCCAACGTCTCACGCGTCAATTTCTCTGCCATAACGCACGCTCCTTAGTGTTGACGAAACTTGTCCAAGATCCCCGGCACCGCCGCCTTCGTCACCTTGCCGAAGACTTCGCCGTTGATCACGATAACCGGCGCCAAGCCGCAGCAGCCCAAGCAGCGGACCGCCTCGGTGGAGAATTCGCCATCGGGGGTGACGGTGTTCACGCCCACGCCCAGCTCCTCCTCGAGGGCCTTCATAATATCATCGCCGCCCTTCAGATAGCACGCGGTGCCCAGGCAGACCTGAATGAGGTTGCGCCCAGGCTGCTTGAGCTTGAAGAAGTTATAGAAGGTGATGACGCCATAAATCTTCGCCAGGGGCACCTCCAGCAGGTCGGCCAACTCCAGGATGACCTCGCGCGGCATATAGCCATAGGTCTGCTGAATCCGGTGCAGCACCATAATCAAATTGCCGGGTTTCGGCTTCCACTCGGCGATAAACTCACGCAACTCCGGCGTCAGCTTCTTTAACTCTTGACCCATAGAACTCTCTCCTTTTCGCTGGGCGAGGTGAAGGGCAGCGGCCCCAATCAAAGTATGATTGCAAGCATAGCGAAAAACAGGGGGGCTGTCAAGCAAAAACCGGGCGCAAGGTGCTCGCTGCAAGGTGCTCGCTGTCGCTCGCGTGAAGGCCGAGCAAGGCGAGGCGCCCTGCCGCATAGACCATTCACCATTTACTTTACAACTGGGGCAAGCAAAAACCGGGTCCCCCACGGGGAACCCGGTCTCTTTCGGCGCAAGCGCCGGCGTTGATTAGAACGCGTAGTGGGCGAAGGCGCGGTTGGCCTGGGCCATCTTGTGGGTGTCATCGCGCTTCTTGAGAACGTTGCCGGTGTTGTTGTAGGCATCGATGAGCTCAAGGGCCACGGCGCGCGGCATCGGCACGCCACGGCGGGCCGAGGCGTACTGGGCCATCCAGCGGAGGGCGAGGGCGAGCTGGCGCCCGGGCTTGATCTCCACCGGCACCGGATAAGTGGCACCACCAATGCGGCGGCTCTTCACTTCCACTTTCGGCTTCATGTTGTTAATCGCGGCGTCCATCACCTCGAGGGGATCCTTACCGGTCTCCTTGGCGAGTTCTTCGATGGCCCCGTAGACGATGCGCTCGGCGGTCGTCTTCTTGCCAGACTTCATCAGAGTGCGAACGACCTTGGCGACGAGCTCGCTATTGAAGCGAGGGTCGGTCATGTGCACGCGCTTGACAGCTTGACGGCGTCTCATGATTCAGTGCCCTCCTTATTTCTTCTTGCCGTTGGCAGCAGCGTCCTTCTTGACGCCGTACTTGGAGCGAGAGCGCCCGCGGCCATTCACGCCCAGGCTGTCGAGGCAGCCACGGATGATGTGGTAGCGGACACCCGGAAGGTCCTTCACACGGCCGCCGCGGATGAGCACGACGGAGTGTTCCTGAAGGTTGTGGCCTTCGCCGGGAATGTAGGCGGTCACTTCGTAGCCGGAGGTCAGGCGCACACGGGCAACCTTACGCAACGCGGAGTTCGGCTTCTTAGGGGTCTGCGTCTTGACGACGGTGCAGACGCCACGGCGCTGGGGGCAGGCAACGAGCGCAGGAGATTTGCTCTTCTTGCGCTGCGGGGTGCGGCCCTTGCGCACCAGCTGGTTAATCGTAGGCATTCTATCGAATCCTTTACGGATGCTTTAAGTTCAGTGCCCGCGGGGCGGGCGTTCGGGTTGGGGCCGGAGCGAAATGGGACGGGGCTCTCGTCCTCCGGAACAGGGCCTAGCTACTGACCCTGGGCTCTGCGCCCACATAAAATCGAGTGCGTATTATAGCAGAGGCTCCACACCGGGAGCAAGACCTTTTTGCGCGGGCGGGCAAAAAGGCGCGCCCGCGCACGGGGTCTCTCCTTACGCCTTGGTCACACGCCCAGCCTTCAGGCAGGCGGCGCAGACCGTCATGTGGCAGGTCTGGCCATTGGGCTTGCGAACGTGAACGTTCATCAGGTTGGGCTCGAAGCGGCGCTTGGAGATGCCAGTGGTGTGCAGACCGATGCCGCCCTTGGCCTTCTTCAAACCGTGGCGGACGATACGGGCGCCGACGATGGGCTTCTTGCCGCAGCATTCACAGATACGAGACATGATGATTTCTCCTTAAGATTAAAGGGTGTTTAGGGGTTAAGGCGTAAGAAAGGTGGCCTTACGAAAACGCTCGGCCGAGACTTCGGTGTGGTCGATGGGCTCCTCGGAGCGCTCGCGCGGCTCGCTGGCGCCCTTGGCGCGCGGCTGAAGGGCTTCGCGCAAGGCGCGCTTGACCGCGTCCAGCCCGGGCTTACCCGCTGCCACGAGCGAGAGGCGGATCGGCTCGATGCCGGTGGCCGCGACGAACTCGGGGTAGTGTGCCTGCGCCTGGGGTTCATCCATCTTGTTGGCCAAGACCAAGGCTGGGCGGGCGGCGAGCTCAGGATCGTAGCTCTCCACCTCGGCACGCAACACACGATAAGCCTCCTCGGGGAGATTTTCGGTGTCGGCCATATCCAGCACATAGACGAGCATCCGCGAACGCGAGATGTGCCGCAGGAAGGTGAGCCCCAGCCCCACCCCATCAGCCGCGCCCTCGATAATCCCCGGGATGTCCGCCACGCGTAGCGTCGCGTAATCCTCAAAGGTCACCGTCCCGACAATCGGGTGCAACGTGGTGAAGGGATAGTTCGCAATCTTCGGCTTGGCCGAACTCAAGGCGGCCAGCAGCGAAGACTTCCCGGCGTTCGGGAAGCCCACCAGCCCCGCATCGGCGATGGTCTTGAGCTCGAAGCGGGCCATAAACGCCTCGCCTTCGTCCCCGGGGATAAACTTCTCGGGCGCCTGATTCGTGGCGCTCTTGAAGTGGACATTCCCCCAACCGCCGCGACCGCCGCGCGCAATCACCAGGGTCTGCCCGTGCTCGAGCACCTCCCCTAGCCACGCGCCGGTATCGGCGTTGTAGACCTCCGTGCCGCAGGGCACATCAACCACCAGATCGGCCCCGTTGCGCCCGTGCATCTTCTGCCCGGAGCCCGAGACGCCGTTCTCGGCAAACAACCGCGGCTCGTAGAAGACCCGCAGCAGACTATCGGCATGCGTGCTCGCGCGCAGCACAACGTTCCCGCCGCGCCCGCCGTCGCCGCCATCCGGGCCGCCCTCGGGCACATGCGATTCGCGCCGGAAGCTCCCGCTCCCGTCGCCACCGCGCCCCGCGCGCACCTCGGCCGTCGCCGAATCTACAAAGGTCCTCGTCTTCATGCCGCCAATCTACAGCCCTAAAGCCGCAATTACTCAGCCACTTCAGGAAGCGGCTTAATCGCCACAACCTTGCCGTTCTTCTGGAACTCAACCACGCCATCAATCAGCGCGAAGAGCGTGAAGTCACGCCCGCAGCCCACATTCGCCCCGGGGGCGAACTTCGTGCCACGCTGGCGGACAATGATCGAGCCGGCGGTCACAACCTGCCCGGCATAACGCTTGACGCCGAGACGCTTGGCATTGCTGTCGCGGCCGTTACCAGTGCTACCTGCCATAAGAGTGACTCCTTCCGGTTAGGCAATGGACTTGATCTTCAGAACCGTCAGCTCCTGACGGTGACCGACGCGGCGCTCATAGCCTTTGCGGCGGTTCTTGCGGAAATGAATGAGCTTATCGCCGCGCTTGTGCCCCAGAACGGTGGCCACAACCTTCGCGCCCTCGACCAGCGGCATGCCGATCTTCAACTCATCGCCCGTGTTCAACGCGAGCACCGAGGCCAGCTCGATATCCGAGCCCGTCTCAACGGCCATGCGGTTGACTTCGATGACCGTGCCCACATTCACGCGGCACTGGACGCCACCGGCCTCAACGACTGCGTATGCTTCCATGTGTTCTTCCTTTAATAAGGTTCAACAAAAGGGGTTTTCCGCCTCCTATGGCGAAAAGTGGCGCGTATCATAGCGCAACCCGCGCGTCCCTGTCAACACTTTTCTGCAAACCCGCCCATGCCAAAGTGCACAACCCTCACCAAATACAACAAGATACACCGCGCAAAATCGAAAAACCAAAAAGCATAACCCCTTGAACTTCGCAGGGCGCGGGTGGGGGTGTGGCTGGGGTGCTGGGCGAGCGCGGCCAGGGGTGTGGCTGGGGGGTGCTGGCCAGGCGGGCGCTGCGCGCCCTGCGCGGCAAATATGCCGCGCCACAGAACCGTTAACGGCAGGAGGAGGGCTGGCCTTTCGGTAAGCAGCTCACGCGCCAGGCGGGGCGGAGGCCTGGGCGCGGCCATTGGAGCGGCTGAGGGTGCCGGGCGAGCGCGGCCAGGGGTGTGGCCGGGGGCACCGGGCCAAGGCACGGGTGGGGGAGAGGCGTGGGCGCAAGAGGGGCGTATCGGGCGGGCCCGGAGCGACCGGAGATCCGGAGCTTCCGGATAATCCGGGGTTTCCGGAGATTCCGGGCCCGCCCTGCATTGGGGGGCCTAGCGGGGCCTTCACTGCTGGGCAAGCGGCCCACACGCCAGTCTACGCGAGGTAGTGAACGAGGGAGCGGGGAAGCCAATCGGGGAGGAGGCGGGAGAGTTCGCGCCAGAAGGCGGGGGAGTGGTTGAAGTGGGAGAGGTGGGTGAGCTCGTGGGCGAGGGTCTCAGCGAGGATTGCTTCGGGCCAGGCAATCAGCTTGGGGGCGAGGCGAATCTCGCCCTCGCGGGTACACTGGCCAAGAATGCGGGGAGAAGTGGTGCGGATAACCAGACGCGCGGGGCGGCGTTCAAGCTGTGGGGCCCAGGCATCGAGGAGGGCTTGGGCGCGGGCGAGAAGGACCTTCGCCTGAAAGTCGGCGAGGGCGGCGGCCTGACGGCGGGGGTCGGGCTGACGGCGGCAGGCGTAACAAAGCGCGCCCTGGGTCTCATCGAGCCAGAGGTCGTCATAGCCCGAGAAGGGAAGGACGCGCAAGGGGAGGACGCGGCCGAAGAGAAGCGCCTCGTTGGGACCGAGCGGGTGCGGGGGCGGGGAGCCGGCAGCGAGCCAGGCCTCGCGCAAGGCCGCTTCGCCGAGCTCGGGGGCGGTGTGGGGGAGGAAGATCCCCACGCGCCCGAACTGGGGGGCGAAGTGGATGCAGGGCTCGCGGAGGGTGCGCAGGGGGGCGTTGCTCCGCCCCTGGCGATAGGCGCGCACGGTGTAGCCCTGGAAGGCAGACACCGGGGGCGGGAGGGGGCGGAACATCGGAGCGCGCGCGGCGGCCTACTTGAGCAGGCCGGTGAGGCGAAGGATGGCCGAGGTGTCGGGGGCGCGGCCCATCAACTCGCGGAAGATGTCGCCGGCGGGCTCGGAGCCGCCCTTAGCCAAGAGGGTGTCGCGATAGCGCTTGCCGAGGGCCTTGCGCTTGGCGGCGGTCTGCCCAGCGAAGGCGCCATAGATGTCAGCCGAGAGGACCTCGCTCCACTTGTAGGAGTAGTAGCCTGCGGCGTAGCCACCGGCGAAGATGTGGGTGAAGGCGTTGAGGAAGCGGTCGGCCGGGTGCATCGGCTTGGGAAGGAACTTCTTGGCGAAGGCCTCCTTGCAGGCATTGGCATTGGGGAACTTCCGGGGATAGGCCTTGGCGTGGAGGGTGAGGTCGGTATGGGCGAAGAGGAGCTGGCGGACAAGGGCGGAGCCGGCGCGGTAGGTACGCTTGGCAACAATGCGCTCGGCGAGGTCCTTGGGCAGGGGCTTGGCGGTCTTGATGTGCTTGGAGAGGGAGCGGAGGAGCTCGGGCTCGTAGGGGAATTGCTCGAGGAACTGGGAGGCGATCTCCACGGCGTCCCACTCCACATTATTGATGCCCGAGCAGGTGGGCGAATCGATGGTGGTGAGCATCTCCTGAAGGGCGTGGCCCATCTCGTGGAAGAGGGTGACCACCTCGTAGAAGGACATGGTGGCGGGGGACTTGGCGCGCGGAGGCTTCTGGTTGCAGCAGATGACGGCGATGGGCAGCTGCTGGCGGAGCTCAAAGTCGCGGGTGTGGATTTCGTTCATCCAAGCACCGCCGGACTTGGTGCCGGGGCGGGCGTAGGGATCGAAGTAGAAGCCGGCGACAAGCTGGCCCTTGGCGTCGAGGACGCGGTAGAAGCGGACATCCTTGTGCCAGGCGCGCAGGGACTTGGTGACCGGCTCGAAGGTGACGCCGAAGAGCTTAGCAATGAGGGCGAAGAGGCCGGAGAGCACGTGCTCCATCGGGAAGTAATCGCGCAAGGCCTCCTCGTCATAACCAAAGAGGGCCTGGGAGTGCTTCTCGATCCAGTAGGCCTTGTCCCAGGGACGGAGGTTGCCAATGAAGCCCTGCACCTTGGCAAACTTGGCGAGCTCGGCATCCTCGGCCTTGGCGGCGGGCTTGCCGATGGCGACCATCGGGGTGAGGAGGTCGAGGACGGCCTGCGGGGTGCCGGCCATCTTGGTGGCGGTGGAGAGGTGGGCGTAGTCAGGGTAGCCCAAGAGCTCGGCCTTCTTCTGGCGCAGGGCGAGAATCTTCTCAATGAGCGGGGCGTTGTTGAGCTTGCCGGCGGAGGCGCGGGTGACGCGCGCCTGCCAGAAGCGCTGACGCAGGTCCTCATCCTCGGCATAGCGCATCACGGCGTCGTAGGTGGCAAAGTCGATGCCCAGTGTCCAGGGGCCCTTGCCTTGCAGGAGATCCGAGGGAATGCCGGCGGCCTCCTCGGGCTGGACCTCAATCTTAATCTCCCTTTCGGCGTCAAGGACGTTGTTGGAGAAGCGCAACGAGAGCTTGGCGAGCTCCTTCTGGATGCGGTTGAAGGCGGTCTTGGCCGAGCCGCGCAGGCCCACGCCGGCGTTGCGCATGGCGGCGACCTCGCGCTCGACCACGTGGCGCTGCCAGGGGAGGAGCGTGTCGCTCTCGAGCAGGGCCAGGAGGCCCTCGTAGATGCGGCGGCTCTGGGCGGCCTTCTGGCCAAGCTCGATGATGGCCGGCTGCCAGGTCTCTTCCACCTTACGCCAAGCGTCATTCTGAACCACGCTGGTGAGATGGGTGAGGATGCCCCAGACGGAGAAGGGCGCACGCAGGGCCTGCATGGGGGCCAGAACGAGACCTTGCCAGGAGATGTCCAGCTGCTTTTCCACGAAGGAGAGGGCGCGCTCGGCCTTGGGGAGGGTTTCACGAAGGGCCTGCTCGCAGAGTTCGGGGGTCATGGCGGCGTAGTTCGGCATCCAAGCGTTGTCGAGGAAGGGATTGACAGACTGTTTCATCTCGTGCTCCGATGGGGGTTAAAGGATTGCGGAAGGGGCGTGGGGGAGAATCTCCTCCTCGGCGATGGTGCAGCGGCTGATGGCAATGCCGCGCGCCTGGCAGAAGCGCTCAATGTCGGCCAAACGCTCCGGGCCGATGGCAGGGGTGGTGAGAATGATGCGCGTGGGGCGCAGACGGCGGAAGAGACGTTCGTCCTCAAGCACCTCCAGGGGACCAAAGATGGGCAAGTCGCGGAAGATGCGCCCGCGCAGACCAGGGTTGTCATCGAGCACGCCCATCATCGCCACGCGGTTGCGGGTGACGTTGACCTCGTAGAGGGTGATGTAGGCGCGCAGGTTAACCCCGGCGCCGTAGAAGAGGACGCGCTCAATGGTCGCATCCTGGACCGAGGCGCGCTTGAGGCGGTCATTCTCCGCCACGGCAATGCACTGCAGGAAGGCGGTCTTGACCAGGCGCAGGCAGACGAGGACGGGCGGAAGCAGGAGCGCGTAGAAGAGGTGGAAGCGCAGCAGCGGCTTGGCCAAGCTCGGGCAGAGGTAGACAATCCCGAGGTGCGAGATGGCCGAGGTCACCAACACCGCCACGAAGATGGAGAAGGAATCCTTGCGTGTGCTGCGGCCCCAAATGCGGTCGTAGGCGCGCACCAGCACCAACCCGGCAATGACCGGAACGGCGTAGGCCAACAGAAGATTCAGCCAGGCAACATAGGGCAATACGGGGAGGATGGGCGCCAAAAGCCAGCGCAGGACACGGAAGAGCCCCCACATCGCCACAAGGTCGGCCATCACATAGAGCGGCACCGCGATGGCGCGGCGGCCATTGCGCGCACCGGGTTTGGTCAAGAGCCGCCCGGCATCCCAGAACTCCACATTCGTCATTGCCCGCAAGATGACCGCCGCCATCAGCAAGAAGCCCAGCAGGAAGACCGTGGCGTTGCCCGCCCGTAGCAGCAGCGTGGCAAAGCCCAAGAGCACCAACCCGCCGGCCAGGGCATAGAGTCCACCCACGGCCAGGCGCTGATTGCCCTGAGTCCACTGGAGGAAGCGGTGGTGGACATGGTCGCGGTCGGCCGTCATCACGGCTGAGGCCTCTCCGCTGGCGCCCTCGGCGGCCTGAGTCTCTTCGCCCCGAGCCAAGATGTAGCGCAGGGTCCGGCGCAGAATGGCGAGCGAGGTATCGATGAGCGGCACGCCCACGCAGAGGACCGAAAGGCCCATCGTGGCCAGAAAGGCATCGCCCCGGCGCGAAACCAGCGCAAAGGTGGCCACCGTCAGCCCCACAAAGAGGCTCCCCGAATCGCCCAGAAAGACCGAGGCGGGATTGTAGTTGTAGCGCAAAAAGCCCAGAAGCGCGCCGATGAAGGCAAAACTCGCCACCGGCAAGAGCGTGGGCGTGGTAACAAGCATGGCCCCAAGCATCCCGAGCGTGCCGATGATGGCCAGCCCCGAAGAGAGGCCGTCGAGCCCATCAATCAGGTTGAAGGCGTTGATAACCCCAATGTACCAGATAACCGTCAGCGGCACATAGACCCACGGGAGCGCCACCCACGCGCCCAGCACCGATGGCAGAATCAGCCGCGCCCCACCCCAGCACATCACGCACGCCACCACCCCCTGCGCCAGCAGCTTCACCTTCGCCGGCACCCCCCATCGGTCGTCCACCGCCCCCACCGCAACCAAGATCCCCGTTGAAGCCAAGTAGGGCCACAACACCTTCGAAAAGGGTTGCGCGGCCATCATCTCGGGCCACAACCCCCACGCCACCGCCAGCGCCACCAACACGGCCACCACCACCGCCAATCCGCCCCCGCGCGGCACCGGCACCCGGTTGACCCGCCGCGGGTCGGGCTGATCCACCGCCCCTAACCGGCGCATCAGGCCGCGCACCAAAGGCGTCAATACCAGCGAAACCCCGCAGGCCAACGCGCCCATTGCACTCGCTTTCGCCAAGTTCACAATCATCTCATGCGCTCCAACACTTCAAGCACTTCGTCCATCACAACGCCCGTCAGCCCCCGTCCGGAGGGCAGGCAGAGCCCATATTCAAAGAGGTTGGCCCCCACGCCGGTGAGCACCGCCGGGGCATTGCGGAAAACCGGCTGCAGGTGCATCGGCTTCCAGATCGGCCGCGCCTCGATGCCGCGCGCCGCCAATTGCGCAACCGCCTCCAACGGCGAAAGGCCCTCGAGCGTGACCACGGTGAGCCAGCGGTTGGGCTCGCCATAGTCGGCCGTGGGCATCGGGTGGATCCAGGGCCGCGAGGCGAAGCGTGCGTTCCACTGCTCCCAGACGCGCGCCTTATCGCGCAGGGCATCCTCCAGGTGGCGCAACTGGCCCAAGCCAATGGCGGCGGGGATATTCCCTAGGCGGCCGTGGTCGCCCAAGCGCGCGTGTTCATACCAAGGGAAGGGCTCGCGAGCCTGACCCGCGAGCTTGCGGCAGAGCGCCAGGAGCGCGAGGTCGTCGGAGAGGAGCAGGCCGCCCCCGCCACTGGTGATAATCTTATTGCCATTGAGGGAGTGGATGGCCGCCCAAGCGCCTTTGCCGGCGGAGCGCCCGCGATAGGTGGCCCCCACCGATTCGGCCGCATCGACAATCAACTTGGCCCCGTGGCGCGCGCAGACCGCGGCCAGGGCATCGATGTCACAGCTCTGGCCATAGAGGTCGGTGGCGATGAGGGCTTTGGCCCCGGGGTGGCGCGCGAGGGCCTCCTCGGCGAGCGCCGGATCGATGCACCACGTCTCGGGCAAACTATCCACCAGCACCACCTGCGCGCCCAGGGTCGCAAAGGGGGCCACCGAGGCGATGAAGGTAAGGTCGCTGGCCACCACCGTATCGCCGGGGCCAATCTCCAGCGCCCGCGCCAGAAGGCTCAAAGCCATCGAACCTGAGACCGTGGCCAGGGCGCCAGCAAAGCCAAAGCGCGCCTGCGCCGCCTGCTCCAAGGCATCCACCATCGGCCCACAGGGGGCGATGTAGTTGGAGGCAAAGGCCTGGTCGACCAAGTCGCGCTCGGTCAGACCATTCATATAGGGCGGCGAGAGAAAGACCTTCATTTAGAGGCCGGCTGTTTGGCGGGTTGCGTTGGCTCTTCGATGGTAATCGAAATGCGCGGCTTCTTGGCCAGGGGCGCCTTACTTTTCTTGCGGAAGGAGTAGAAGAGAATGCCCAAATACTCCTTGATATAGATGCTGGTCTGCGCGAGGGTGGCCACGGCCGGGAGCTTCTGCCACATTGGCGAGCGGGCGAATTGGATGGCCGCCAGGGTGGCCTCGTAGTCGCAGCCCACGGGGATGAACTCAATGTCATCGGCCTGGAAGAGCATCATCGTGCGCGGCAGGTGCCAGGCGGAGGTGACCACAAGGGCACGCTTGCACTTACGCGCGCGCAGCAGGTCGAAGGTATAGGTGGCATTCTCGGCGGTGTCGCGGGCGGCGGTCTCGCAGAGGATGGCCGTGGCCGGCACCTGCATCGCCTCGAGGAGCGGCTTCTCGGCGCGCGTGGCGCCATAACCAGTGGGGATAATCAGCGGCGCCTTGCCGGCATGATAGAGCCGCGCGGCCATTACCACGCGGTCGGCCGCCGGGAAGCACTCGGGGAAGTAGGTGCCCGGCTCGATGGGCCCGATCCCGCCGCCCAAGAGGATAATCGCATCGGCCTTGGGGAGCACGCCCAGCGGTTGGGGCGGATAGCGCCGCTCCAGACTCGTGCCCAGGCGAATGGAGATCCACGGCGTGCTCAGGGTCAGCAACCCGGCCAAGGCCAACACCATCAGGATGGCCGGCTTCCACTGCCGGCGGCAGAAGAGCCATAGCGCCACGGCCATTAAAATCACGGTGCACGCCGTCACCGGCATGCACAACCACAACAACCACTTAAAGAGCGCAAACATCAGTCATTCCTTTCACGCATCCGGTGCAAGAGCACCGCCAGGCTTACGGCCAGGTCCTCGCGCTGCACCAGCACATCCGCCGGCACATCGAGCTGCACCGGCGTGAAGTTCCACAACGCCTTAATGCCGGCGGTTACCATCATCTCGGCCACGCGCTGGGCGCGGTCGGCCGGCACCGTCAAAATCCCCAAGGTCGCCCCCAGGCGCACCACCGTCTCGGTCAAGGTACTCACCGGGAAGACCGGCGTGCCCGAGAGGATGATATTACAGCGCTCGGGCGCGGCATCGAAGCCGGCCACGATCGAGAGCCCTTGCCGCCGGAAGCCCGGATAGCCCAGGAGCGCCGAGCCGAGCTTGCCCACCCCGGCCAAGACAGCGGTCATCTCCGCGTCGGCCCCGGTCAGGCGCTCAATCTCCACAATCAGCTGTGCGATGGGGAAGCCCAGCCGCGGCGTACCGCGCACACCGGTCTTGGCCAAGTCCTTGCGCACCACGATAGGATCCAGGTTCAAGGCCTCGGCCAGGGCTGCGCCCGAGGCATAGACATTGCCGCCCTGCTCCATCTCGCGCAACAATCGCAGATAGAGCGGCAGCCGCTTGAGCACCTGGGTCCCCAGCCTCACGCTTCGCTCGCCTCCGGCTCCTCGCCCTCGGCCGCCGGCTCAAAGACCTCATAGCCCAGCAGACGGCAATCGAGCGCGCCATTCTTGAAGGGCAGGATGGTCGAGGTCTTAAGGCCAATCTTCAAGGAGAGCGGCTTGGAGGAGGTGATCACCCACGCCCGCCAACCGGCGGGCACCTGCGTGCGCAGCCACTGGCCAATGCCCTCATAGAGCGGTGCCAGGCTCTCTTCATCCTCCAGCCGCTCGCCGTAGGGCGGGTTCATAAAGATGACCCCCGGCCCCTTGGGGAGCGAGGTGTCGGTGAAGTCGTCCACAAAGAACTTGATGTTCCCCCCCACCCCGGCGGCGGCGGCATTTGCCTCGGCGATGTCGACGGCCTGCTCTTCCCAATCCACGCCCACAATCGTCGGCAGCGCAGGATCCGTGGCCGGCACCTCGGCCGCCCGGGCCTGAGCCACCATCTCGCGCCAAATCGCCTGGGGCGTGGCGCCAAAGCGCTTGCGGACGCTCTCGCCGGCCTTTTCGCCGGGGATGATATTCGTCCAGCCCTTCAGGTGCATAAAGGCGTAATCGGCGCGCAGGGTGCCCGGCAGGATATTGCGGGCCATCATCGCCGCCTCAATGGCCGGCGTGCCCGACCCGCTGAAGGGCACCACAAAGGGCGCGCGCTTATCCCAACCGGTAGCCATCACGCAGGCGGCGGCCAGGGCCTCCTGCATCGGGGCCACCCAGCCCTCCTTGCGATAGCCGCGGCGCGAGAGCGAGTTGCCCGAGGTATCCAGATAGATCTTCGCGTGCGTGCCTTCCCAGTAGACGAAGACGGCCGCGCCGGGGGTCCCGCCTGTCAGCCGCGCGCCAAAGGTCCGCTCAAAGCGCCGCTTGAGCACCATCAGGTCGAGCTTGGGCAGATAGAAGGAGCCGGACATCAGGTCGTAGCCATCAATCTCGATGAGCAGCTCAGCGCGCTCCTGCTCCTCGCTCAGCGTGTTGAGCCAATCCTCCAGGGCCGCGCGGACCACGCGCATCGCGCTGCGCAGAGGCGTCTTCTTCTCAAAGAGCGTCTCGCCCTCGGCCACCACGCGCACCGGCACGCTATCGCCCACATTCGGCCGCCTCCCGCACTTCTCGCGCAGACGGTCCACGATGGCGTCCTTGACCTTCAGGGTGGTCATGCGCGTATCGGTGACGGTGGGCACATCGTGCGTGGCGTTGTTGACAAAGAAGGATTCGTCCACCGAGAGCACCTGCTCCCAGGGCGCGTAGTAGGCCAGGCGATAGAGGTCCTCGAGCGTCCGGCAGCGCACCTCCTGCACAAAGGGCCAGAGGACGCGCTGGGCCGTGCGCAGCGAGAGGTTCAGGCGCAAGATGTCGCGGCAGGCATGCTTCGCGCGAATGCCGACCATCGTCTCGTTGTTGCCCAGGATTTCATAGCCCAGCTCTGTCAGCTCCTGCTTCAGGAAGGGCACGATTCCCTTGCCGCACGTGACAGCCAGCGTGGTGGGGTCTGTCCAAAGGTTCCGCATAACGCCTCCCTTAGGCCATCGCCTCAGCCAAGGCCTTACCAAAGGCCGAGCACTTCACCTCCGTGGCCCCCTCCATCAAGCGCGCGAAGTCGTAGGTGACCACCTTGGCGGCGATGACCTTATCCATCGCCTCGAGAATCTTGTCGGCGGCCTCGGTCCAGCCCATATAGCGCAGCATCATCTCGCCCGAGAGGATGAGCGAGCCGGGGTTGACCTTGTCGAGCCCGGCATACTTCGGCGCGGTGCCGTGGGTGGCCTCGAAGACCGCCACGCCGGTCTGGTAGTTGATGTTCGCACCGGGGGCGATACCAATGCCACCCACGCACGCGGCCAGCGCGTCGGAGACGTAGTCGCCATTCAAGTTGAGCGTGGCCACCACATCATACTCCGCCGGGCGCGTCAAAATCTGCTGCAAGAAGGCATCGCAAATGCAATCCTTGACCACAATCTCGCGGCCGGTCTTCGGGTTCTTGAAGCTGCACCAAGGACCCTCGCCAATCACCTGCGCGCCGAACTCGCGCTTGGCCAGCGCGTAGCCCCAGTCGCGGAAGGCCCCTTCCGTAAACTTCTGAATATTGCCCTTGTGCACGAGCGTAACAGACTTGCGGTCATTGGCCACCGCGTACTCCAACGCCGCGCGGATGAGCCGCTCGCTTCCCTCCAGCGAAACCGGCTTGATGCCAATCGAAGAGCTCTCCGGGAAGCGAATCTTCTTGACCCCCATCTCGCGCGTCAGGAAGTCGATGACCTTCTTTGCCTCGGCCGTACCATTCATCCACTCAATGCCCGCGTAAATATCCTCCGTATTCTCGCGGAAGATCACCATATCGGTCAGTTCCGGATGGAGCACCGGCGAGGGCACCCCCTTGAACCACCGCACCGGACGCAAGCAGACGTAGAGATCCAACGCCTGACGCATCGCCACATTGATCGAGCGAATGCCCCCGCCAATCGGCGTGGTCAGCGGCCCCTTGATCGAGACCAGACAATCCCGGCACGCCTCCAGCGTCTCATCCGGCAGCCACGTATTCGGCCCGTACACCGCGTTGGCCTTCTCGCCCGCGTAGACCTCCATCCACGCAATCTTGCGCTTCTCCCCATACGCGGCCTTCACCGCCGCATTCCACACCACCATCGCCGCAGCCGTAATGTCCGGCCCGGTCCCATCGCCCTCCACAAAGGGAATAATCGGGCAATCCGGCACCTGGAGCTTCCCATCCGAGCCCATCACAATCTTCTCGCCAAACGCCGGAACCGTAATCTTCTGATATGCCATTGCAGCTGCCTCCAATACGAAAGAACAAAAACGGGCAAAGTATACCATCCTCACCCCCAATCCGTCAAAAAGACGCCCCCCATGCACCCGCTACGCGTGAGCGCGCGGCCCTGCGGACCGTGAAAGGCCGGCGGCTGGGCCCGGAGAGGCCGGAGGGTCCGGATAATCCGGAGATTCCGGAAATTCCGGAGGCGGCCCGCCGATGGAGTGCCGGGCGGGTGCGGCCAATGGAGCGGCCGGGGCTGTTCTGTGGCGCGGCATATTTGCCGCGCGCAGGGGCCAGGAGGCAAGGCCCCTCACGGCGGCGTAGCCGCCTCCTCACGCGCCGCAGGGCCCCGCCGCCACACATTTCCCGTGCAGAGGCGGAAGAAGTGTGCTATGATGGGGCTGTTCCCTTGAATTGATAGGAGGAAGTTATGAAGTTGTTGAAAGGTCTTTGGAAGTTTGTTCGCGCGGTGGTGTTGACCGTGCTGATTCTCCTGGCCGTGTTACTCATCTTTGCGGCGGCGGGCGGGTTGGGTCCGCTGGTCAAACACGTGGCGCCGCCGGTGGCGAAGATGTTTGGGGTGCCGCTCTCGATTGAGAAGTGCGTGATTTTGCCCTTTGGCGGGTATGTGCGCCTGGAAGGGGTGAAGGTGGAGAATCCGACGACCTTCGTGAACGCGAAGCCGGATGTGTATGGTAAGACGCCGCTGGTTTCCATTGGAATGGTTGAGGCGGATGTTGGCGTGCGCACGCTCTTTTCTAAGGAGTTGGTGATTGATTCGTTGCAGTTGACGGGCCTGCGCGCGCTCTACGCGTATGATCTGGAGACGACGAATGTGGATGCGCTCATCGCGCAGTTGCCGCAGGGCAAGGCCGAGACGACCGTTGAGCCGGAGACCGAGCTCCCGGCCGAAGAGCCCCCGGCCGGCGAAGCCAAGCAGATTCGCCTGGCGTATGTGCACTTTGAGGACAACAGCGTCTCGATCCGTAAGTTCGTCACCGTGCCGGTTCCGGTGCCGCCGTTGACCCTGCGCGACATTGACAACCACACCTTTATGGAGCGGTTGATGGCGATCATCGCGCCGGTGCAGAAGAGCATCGAGACGCTGGGCTCGGGCGCGAGCGGGCTCTTGGATGGCGTGGGCAGCGGCTTGGGCGCTCTGGGTGAGGGGGCCGCTTCGCTCGGCTCTAATGCGATGGATTCGGTAAGCAGCGGCTTGAGTGCCCTGACCTCCGCCGAGACGCCTGAGGAGTCCAAGCAAGCGATCGAAGAGACCAAGCAGGAGCTCAAGTCTTTGGGTCAGGGGCTGAAGGACGCCTTTAAGAAGCGCTAAGCGTAGCGCACCTACAGGTTGTAGCGAGGAGCAGGCGTATGGCATCGAAGAAGCGAGTTGTGTGCGGGCTGAGCGTGGCGGCGGTGTGGTTGGCGGCCATCTTCCTGTTGCCGGTGTGGGCGCTGGCGGGGGTGCTCGCGGCCGGGGCAATCGTCTGCCTCTATGAGTTGTGCGCGATGCTCAAGCACCGGGGCTACACGCTGCCGTTCAAGACGCTGGCGGTGGCCACGGCACTCTGGTTCGTGGGAATGTATGGGGCCTGGTTCCTGCATACGCCTGAAACGGGCATCCCGCACAAGGGCTACAGCCTCGGGCTGATTCTGCTCCCGATCGCGCTCTTCTTTGGGCTAACCTTCTGGCACCTCTTGAGCGCGAAGATTGAGAAGCCGCTGGAGACGTTGGCGCTTTCGCTCTTCGCGGCGGTTTACATTCCCGCATCGCTCTCGCTCTTCCTAATTATCGTCGCGGGGCTCTCGGTCTTCCCCGAGGATTGCGCCTGCGACCCCTCGACGAATCTGATAAGCGGCATCTTTGTGGCGTTGGTGTTGGTGCTCGTCACGAAGATGAGCGACACGGGCGGATACTTTATCGGCTCGGCCTTCGGCAAGCACAAGATGTGTCCACGCCTCTCGCCGGGCAAGAGCTGGGAAGGCACCGCTGGCGGCTACGCCTTCTCGCTCCTCTCGGCCGGGGCGATGATTGGCCTCTCGCACGCCTTCCCGGGGAGCAACCTGCTCTGCAGCTTCTACCGCCTCACCGAAACGCCCGAGAAGATGCTTTGGTTCCTGGGGACGGTGGTCCTGCTGGTCACGGTGGGGATTTTGGGCGACCTCCTGGAGTCGCTCTTCAAGCGCCAGTGCGGCGTGAAGGATTCCTCGGCCCTCTTCCCGGCAATGGGCGGCTTCTTCGACACCTTCGATAGCATTATCTTCATCCCGGGCGTCTTCCTGCTGAGCTATTTCATCGCCCGATTCTGCGGTCTGGACTTTAACCTCTATCTATGAGCCGTAAGCGGATCGTCCTCCTGGGGGCCACGGGCTCGATCGGTGCGAGCACGTTGCGCGTGGTGGCAGCGCATCCCGACCGTTTTGAGGTGGTGGGGCTGGCCGCTGGACGCAATGCGGCGGGGTTGCAAGCCCTCGCCGCGCAGTTTGGCGTCAAACACTTGGCCTTGGCCGCGCCCAATTCGGCCGGCATCCCCGCCGGGGAGGCGGCACTCTGCGAACTAGCAGCCCTCCCCGAGGCGGACTTGGTGGTGATGGCAATTGCCGGGATGGCCGGCTACGCCCCCACCCTCGCGGCCATTGAGGCCGGGCACGATGTGGCCCTCGCCACCAAGGAGGTCTTGGTGATGGCCGGCACCGAGGTGATGCGCCGGCGCGCCGAGAAGGGCGTGCGCATCCTGCCGCTCGATTCCGAACACTCGGCCATCTTCCAATGTCTGCAGAGCGCCGCCACGCAACCAGCGTGCGTGCGCACCGATGCGGCCGCGCCTAAGGCTGAGGCGCGCGTGGCCGAGGTCATCCTCACCGCCAGCGGCGGTCCCTTCTTCGGCCGCGTGACCATCGACTGGGCCCAGGTGACGGTGGCCGAGGCGCTCAACCATCCGCGGTGGTCGATGGGGCCCAAGGTGACCATCGACTCGGCCACCATGATGAACAAGGGCCTGGAGATGATCGAGGCGCTCCACCTCTTCGCCCTCGAGCCCGCGCAACTGCGCGTCTGGGTCCACCCGCAGAGCATTGTTCACTCCTTCGTCCACTTCAAGGATGGCGCGCTGCTCGCGCAGTTGGCCCAGCCGGACATGGCCCTGCCCATCCAGTATGCCCTCACGTGGCCCGACCGCGCACTCCACGCCCCCGTTGCGCCGATGACCCTCGCGCAGATGCAGGGCCTCACCTTCGCCGAGCCCGATCTCCATCGCTTCCCCTGCCTCAAGCTCGTCTTCGAGGCCCTGCCCAAAGGCGCCTGGACCCACCCCATTCTCACGCTGGCCAACGAAGTGGCCGTCAAGGCCTTCCTCGCCGGGCGCATCTCGGCCGACGGCATTGCCGCCGTCATCGAGCGCGGCCTAGAGGCCGGCCCGGCCCCCTTCGAGGAGATCCTCCGCCGCGCCGAGGAAGCCGTCCGCGCCCTTTCCCGCTAACCCCAACGCCTTATGAAGACTCACGCGCTCTATCCGCTGATGTTCCACCCGGTCTACAAGGACACCCTTTGGGGTGGCAACACCATCGCCCGCCGATACAACCGCGCCAACACCCCGCACCCCTGCGCCGAGAGTTGGGAGCTCTCCGCCCTGCCCGGCTCGGAGAGTATTGTCGCGAACGGCCCTTTCGAGGGCATCGGCTTGGATGTGCTGACGCAGACCTTCGGGCGCGACCTCCTGGGCACCAAAGCCCCCGAGCCCGAGCGCTTCCCCCTGCTCATCAAACTTCTGGATGTGCACGATCGCCTCTCCGTCCAGGTCCACCCCGACGATGTGGCCGCCCTGGAGCTCGGTGTGCGCACCAAGCACGAACTGTGGTACATCCTCGATGCTGCGCCCGGCGCGGAAGTCTGGGCCGGCCTCACCCCGGGCGTCACCCCGGAGACGCTGCTTGAGCACCTGCAGGCCTACCAGACGCACCCCGGCGACATCTTTGACCTGCCCGCTGGCATCGTCCACTCCGCCGGCCCCGGAAACTTGATCTTTGAAGTTCAGCAAGCGAGCGAGGCGGCCTACCGCATCGACGATTGGGGGCGCGGCCGCGAGCTCCATCCCATCCAGGCCGCCCAGTGCATCCGCCCGGCGGTGGCCGCCCGCCATCTGCGCGCCACACAGCAAACCCACCGCGATCTGCAGCTGCGCCTCGCCACGCCCACCTTCACCTTCGCCACGCTCGACCTCAAGCGCACGCGCACCCTCCACACCACCAACCTCTCGTTGATGGTGCTCTTCTGCGCCGAGGGCAAGGCCTCGCTGGCCCATAACGGCCCGCATCCGCTCACCCTGTTGCCGGGCGATTTGGTGCTCATTCCGCCCTGCCAAGCGCTTCTGCTTCAACCCCTGGCCGCCGCCACGCGCCTACTCGTCACCACGCTTTAACGCTCCCCCTATGCTCACCACCACCGCCTTCATCCTCTGTGCCGGGCTGGGCACGCGTCTGCGCCCGATGACCCTGGCCACCCCCAAGCCGCTCCTGCCGCTCTGGAACCGTCCGCTCCTGGCCCACACCCTCGCCACGCTGGAAGCCTGGGGCGTGCGCGAAGTCTACCTCAACACCCACTGGCTCCCCGAGGCCGTGCGCAGCTTCATCGCCGCCTATCGCGGTCCCCTCGCGCTCCACGAACTGCCCGAGCCCGAGATCCTCGGCACCGGCGGCTGCCTGCGCAACCTCGCCAAGCACCTGCACGGTCAACCCTTCTGGCTGGTGAATGGCGACATCCTCTTCACCGTTCAGCCCGCCGCCCTGGAGGAGGCCTTTGCGCGCTCAGGCAACTTCGCCGCCGCCTGGCTCGAGCCCAAGCGCGGTCCGCGCACCGTGGAGATGGACTACGCCGGGCGTATCACCTGCTACCACTCCCCCACCCCGGCCGTCGAGCACACCTACACCTTCACCGGCATTAGCCTCCTCAGCCCCGAGGTGCTCGACTTCCTGCCGCAGGAGAAGGCCGCCTGCACCCTTATCGAGGCCTTCGAGGCGGCCATGTTCAAGGGGCGCTTCGTCCAAGGCGCGGTCGACAAGGCCGCCTACTGGAATGACGCCGGCACCCTGGAGCGCTACCTCGCCGCCCACCGCGATGCCCGCAAGCTCCCCGCCCTGGCCGCCTACTGCGCCGGCGTGGAGGATGCCCCGGCCCCGGAGGTCGCCGCCGCCCTCGCCGCGCTGCGCTGGGAGGCGCGCGAGACGATTGTCATCCCCCTGGGCGCGCGCGGTTCGCGCCGGAGCTTCTGGCGGTTGGTCAACGCCAAGCGCTCGGCCATCGCCATTGCCTACGAAACCGAAGGCCGCCCCGAGAATGGTCGCTACGCCGCCTGCGCCGCCGCGCTGGCCAAGGCCGGCGTGGCCGTTCCGCGCGTCTTGGTCGATAATCCCGGGCTCCTCATCCTGGAAGATCTGGGCGATACCACGCTCACCCCCGAACTGGTGACCGAACAGGCCGAGGCCGAACACCGCACCGAGGTCCTGGAGACGCTCTTCCCGCACGAGCACGAACACGGCGAAGGCTGCTCCTGCCACGATCATCACCACGAACACGCGCACGCCCCTTCGCCCCTCGTTCAGGCGATGGAGCTCCTCGCGCGCTTCCACGCCGCCGAGGTAGGCGATCTGCCCCTGGAGCCGCCTTTTGATGGCGCGCTCTACGATTGGGAGTGCGGCCTCTACGAGCAGTTTGTCGGCCCCCTGCCGCCCGAAGCCAAGCGCGAGTGGGAGCAGGTCAAGACCGCGCTCCTCGCCGAGCCCACCGTCCTGGTTCACCGCGACTTCCAGAGCACCAACCTCCTCCTCCACAAGCAGCGGGTCTACGCCATCGACTTCCAAGGGATGCGCCGCGGCGCCGCCCTCTACGATCTGGCCTCCTTCCTCTACGATCCCTACGTCACCTGGTCCCCCGAGCAGCAGACCGAGGCGCTTACCGCCTATGCCGCCGCCTCCGGGCAGGATGCCGCTGCGCTCGCTCAACGCCTCCCCTATGCCGGCGTCCAGCGCCTGATGCAAGCCATCGGCGCCTACCACCGCCTCGCCTCCGTGGGGCAACCGCGCTTCCTCGCCTTTGTGCCCACCGCCCGCGAACGCGCTGCCACCTGCGCCCAGGCCATGGGCTTGGAGGCCCTGGCGCGCACCTTGCGCGGCACGCCGGAAGCGTTGCCGCAAGGCGAATGACCGTCGCGCTCCGAAGGGCCTCTCCCCGCTATCAACGCTCCTCCCCCCCCAACATGCCCCTGCTTTGCGCTAGGGGGCATTGGCGACGCCTAATCAGACCGCACGCGCGGACAACTTCAAGGCCACCGCCAAGAGATTGCCGCTCGCCCGTGGGCAAACTAATAAGACCCCGTCTTGTTTGAAATAAGACCCCGTCTTGTTTGAAATAAGACCCCGTCTTGTTTGTAATAAGACCCCGTCTTATTAATCCCGTCCGCCCCGGGAGAATGTTTTTGCCCAGGGCGCGGAAAGTTGCGCAAGGCCGAGGTGCCTCTCTCATCCGTCATCTCTCCTCTCTTCTCTCTCCCCGCCGCTCGCTTGCGAACGGCGTTTGTGGTATAGTGTAAGCACTATGAAACGGATGCTTCCTTTAATGGTGATTGCGGCCCTGTTGTCGGGCTGCGCGAGTGTGATTTATGAGCGCGTGGGCGAGCCGGCGGGCGAGGTGCTTTCGGTGCACCGGACGGTGGCGCGCTTTGAGGGCTTTGAGGAGGTGCCATGCCAGCATCTGACGAGTCAGTGCCCAAATGCGTGCACGCATGGGGGCAAGTACGCGCGCTTTGCAATTGTGGAATACACCGGCTACGAGAAGCCCGGGCAGCTCGGCGACGAGAAGCAGCCGGTCTTTGCGTGCCGGGTGGCGTTGCGCGATGGGTCACCCGATCCGCAGATGCCTGTGGCGTTGCGCGCGGCGTTGGAGGGACTGAAGCCCGGGCAGGTGGTGGGGCTGGATTGGAAGCACCTCTATGTCACCTCGCCCGAGGGCTCGAAGTGGCCTGAGCGGGTGGTGACGCGTCTAGCGGAGTAGACAAGGCGATGGACGACAGGCCGCTGCGGGTGTTGATGGCCGCCGGGGAGGTCTCCGGCGATATGTACGGGGGCGCGCTGATTGGCGAGCTGCGCAAGCAGTTTCCGGGGCGCGCGATTGAGGTGCGCGGTCTGGGTGGCGATGCGATGCGCGCGGCGGGGGCCGAACTGCTCTATCACACCGATGCACTCGGCTCGATGGGCATCTTTGAGGTGCTTGGCAAAATCCGCTTCTATAAGCGGGTGCTCGATGAAATGGTGGCCTTGGCGCGCAGCTGGCAGCCGGATGTGCTCATCACGCTCGATTACTACTCCTTTAATATTGCGTTGGCCGAGCGGGTCAAGGCGTTGGGCGTGCGAACGGTGCACTACATTTCGCCCAAGGTGTGGGTGTGGCGGCGCGGGCGCATCAAGCGCATTGCCAAGGCCTTCGATCTGCTGCTGTGTATCTTTCCCTTTGAGCCCAAGCTCTACGCGCAGAGCGGCCTGAAGGCGGTCTATGTGGGCCACCCCCTGGTGGAGCAGGCAGCCGCAACGCGTGCCGAGCCGGCGCCAGAACTGCCGTGGTATGGCGCACACAAGATTGCCCTGTTGCCCGGAAGCCGCGCCGGGGAGATCCGCGCCATTCTGCCGACCTTCCTGAAGGCCGCTCGGCGGGTGGAGGCGATTAAGCACGGCGATTGCTCCTTCATTCTGCCTACGCCCACGCCCAAGATGCGCGCAGAGGTCGAGCGCATCCTGCGCCGGGGGCAGGGTCCGCGCCATCTGACGGTGGTGGAAGGGCAGGCGCGGCACGTGCTCGCGCAGGCCGATGCGGCCTTGATTGCCAGCGGCACGGCCACGCTTGAAGCGTGCCTGATGAACTGCCCGGCGGTCTTGGCCTATCGCGTGAGCCTGGCGACGGAGTTGGTGGCGCGAGTGGTGACGGCGGGGATGACGCTGCGCTTTGCCGGGCTGGTGAATATCATTGCCGAGCGCTTGGTTATGCCCGAGCTGCTCCAGCGGCAGTTCACGACCTACGAGGCAGCCTCGTGGTTGCTCACCTTCCTGCGGCCGACGGTCGAGCGCAAGCGACTCCTGGCGGCCTATCAAGAGGTGCGCGAGAAGTTGGGCGAGGGCGGGGCCACCGCGCGCGCGGCCAAGGCCATTGCCCAGACGTTGAACTAAGGGGCAAGCAGATGGCACCTGGGAACCTTTTAGCGGCCTTTGGGCTTACGCTGATCGCGGGCCTCTCCACCGGCATCGGGGCGGTGATCGCCTTCTTTGTGCGCAAAACCAATCTGCGCTTCCTCTCGATTTGCACAGGCCTCTCGGCGGGGGTGATGCTCTATGTCTCCTTTATGGAACTGCTGCCTGAGGGGATTGAGACGCTACGCGCGGCCGGGTGGGCCAAACCGTGGGCCGATGTGTGGGGGCTGCTGGGCTTCTTTGGGGGCATTGGCCTCATCTTTGCGATTGACCGTTTGGTGCCCGAGGCGGAGAACCCCCACGAGGCGCATGAGGAGGCCGAGTATGCCGAACTGCGCGATGCGCACGCCCCCACCCCGCCCGAGGCGCGCCATCACGTGGAGGAGACCGCGCGCCACAACCACGGTCACCTCCTGCGGATGGGGGTCTTTACCGCGCTGGCAATTACTATCCACAACTTCCCTGAAGGGCTGGCCACCTTCTTGACGGCGCTGGAAAATCCGCAGCTGGGCGTGGCCATTGCCATCGCCATTGCCCTGCACAATATCCCCGAGGGGATCTCCGTCTCGGTGCCGATCTTCTATGCCACCGGAAGCCGGAGTCGGGCCTTCGCGTGGGCGTGCCTTTCGGGGTTGGCCGAGCCGGTGGGGGCCTTCGCGCTTTGGGCGGTGATGGCCCTCTGCTACCGGAGCCTCTCCTTCACCCCGCCGCCGATGTTGCTGGGGATGGTCTCAGGGGGTGTGGCGGGGATTATGGTCTTTATCAGCCTCGATGAGCTCTTGCCAGCCTCACGCACCTATGGGCAGGGGCACGATTCACTCTGCGGGCTGGTGGCGGGGATGGCCTTGATGGCCCTCAGTCTCTTGATGCTCTAGGCGAGCGGGTGGAGAAGGACGATGCAAGCGGCAGAGACCTTTACATGCAAGCGGTGCGGCGCGTGCTGCCGCGTGCCAGGGTATGTCCGCGTCACCGAAGCCGATTGCGAGGCACTGGCCGCCCTGTTGGGCGTGAGTGTGGAAGCCTTTATTGCCGAAGAGACCGACCTCGCCCCGGCGCGGACCGGGCTGGTCCTCAAGGGCGAACCCAACGCCCCCTGTCGCTTTCTGACGGCGGAGAACCTCTGCCGTGTCCACAGCGCCGCCCCCAAACAGTGCCGCGACTACCCCGCGCGCTGGCGAAGCGAAGCCATTGAAGCAGTTTGTGCGGCAAAGAGAGATGACAGATGACAGAGGGCAGCGAGTACATTAGGAGTTCCTATGTTTGAGTTCTTAACCGATAGCGTCTTCTTCTGGGGCATTGTGGCCCTGATTGTGGCCTCCTTTGGGGTCTTCATCGACCGCATGTTGCGTCTGCGCAAGATTGCCATCGATCCGCAGGATTTCCTACAGGGCATCTTCAATGTCCTCGACAAGGGGCAGACCGCCGAGGCGTTGGCCATCTGTGACGAGACGCCCGGCCCCCTGGCCGCGTTGGTCGCCGAGGCCGTTGTCCACGCCGAGAGCGACGAAGCGCACTTGCGCGAAGTGCTCGCGGCCACTGCCCACGCCGAACTCTCGCGTCTGGAACGCCGGGCGATGCTTCTCTCGCTCTTCGCGCAAATCCTGCCCCTGCTCGGGCTGATTGGCACGCTCTTCGGTGGCTTCCTGGCCGTCTCGGCCATTGACGCGCACGCCCCGCTCATCCGCCCGGGGCTGACGGTGGAGGCCATCTCCAGCGCGCTGGGCACCTCCTTGGCCGGACTCATCGGCGCGACCTTCTGTTATGTGGCCCATCACATCTTGGTGCTGCGCACCGATGCGCTCTGTCTGGATATGGATATGGGCATGGCCCTGATGCTTGAATACCTAGCGCGCAACGAGGGGCTGCCCACCCAATCCGCCGGCGAGAGCGCCGAGGCCTAACCGCTCGCGAAGGGAGGAAACCCATGGCCCATGCGCAACCGCCCATCAAACCCGCCGCCGGTGAACTCTTCGTTTGGCAACGCCACTCCTTCAGTGGACGGCGTTGGCCGCGTAGCCGCGTGGTGCGCTCCTTCTTGCTCATCGTGCCGTGGATCGACCTCGCCTTGGCCGCCTTGCTGATTTACTGCCTGTTGGGCAAAACCGTTGTCCAACCTGGCCATGTGGTGCGCCTGCCTGCAGGTGAAACCGCCGAGGGCTTGCAAGCCACCTGCCCGGCGGCGGTGGTCAAACGGCTGATGACCCCAGGGCGAGAACAGGTGACCGTGCTCCTGCTCGAAGAGGGGCGCTACACCTCCGATAATCCCACCGAGCTTGAAGCGCTCGAGCGCACCCGCCCCGGGCGGGAACTGAACTTGATGGTCGATGACCTGGTGCCCTATGGCGAAGCGCTCCGTTGGGTTGAGCGGTTGCGCCGATGCGGGGCCGAGCGGGTCAACCTGGTGCTAGCCGAACCGACTCAAGCCGAAAGCGAGGAGCGTAAGTAGGCCCATGGCCCGGAACCTCAACATTGAGCGGCGGCGCAAGCTCATTCGCCACTATCAGGCGATGCGGCGGCGGCGGTCGCCCGTTCGCCGCGCCTTTACCTATTGGTGGGGGAGCGCGTTGCTCTCGATGTTGACGCTAGGCGTGTTCGTGCTGTTGGTGCTCGGACCGTGGAAGCACCTCCATCAAGGGCCGGCCCAGCGCGCATGCTGGGCGCTCCCCGAGCCGGGGCTCACCCTACGCCGGGCCTCGGCCCGCGAAGTGGCCGAACTGCGCCGCCAAGGCGCCGCCCGCCGCGCAGCGATGGCGTTGAGCGATCGCGAGGTGGGCATCTCGCTGGCCGGTAAATTGCCTGAGCCCAAGCGCTTGGGCGGCAACCCTTTGCCCGAACTGACGCTTTCCATCTCGGTGGGCGCTTCGGGGGTTGAACCCGAGGCGCTCTTGCCGCCTTGCTACACCCCGCCGGCCACGGTCGAGAACCGCACCGTGCAGGTGGAGGAGGCGCTGCGCCAGGCCGGGTATGCGCCAGACTTCCCGCGCGAAACTGCCATAACTGGGCGAGGGCTAGCGGTCTTTCAGATCACGCTCGATGCGCAAGGGCGCGTGGAGACGGCGCTGCGATTGAAGCCGGCGGGCGAAGAGACGGCGAGCCTGCGGGCGTTGCGCTTGGGGTTGAGCGCGCAGCGGGGCTCGTGCGGCCCGGCCGAAGGTTTGGTAATATGCCGCTGGCAGATCGAAAAAGAGGAGAGCTTATGACGAAACACATGTGGATTTTCGCCCTGATGATGGCCCTCTGCGGGGGGCTGCAGGCGCAGTTGACCTATCAGAATGCCAAGGTGGAGACCGATTCCAAGGGCCACGTAATCGAGAAGTTGGATTACGACCGTAAGCTCGTGGCCACCAATGGCATCCCCACCGCCGCCGAATATCGCGCCGAATTGCAGGAGCGCGAACGGATGAAGAAGGTGGCCGCCAAGGTCGGCCCCTGGTTCGATGCCATCCAGCGGCTGGAGATTGACCAAAAGAAGGGCGAGGAGAAGCACGATAAGGATGGCGGCGGTATGGCTGGTGACGGCGTGAAGGAGGTCGTTGGTCAGACCGGCGCCGGCATGGTGGCCTACATTGAGGCGATGCGCGTCTTCCAGAGCAATACCACCGAGGGCGGCTCGGTCTCGCGCGATGCCCGGCAGTTGAAGGCCGCGCTTGAGGAGCTGCTCTACCGACGCGGGGGCGAGGTGGTCTGCGGACCGAGCCGGGGCGTGAGCATCAAGTATCCGCTCGAGTTGTTACTGGTGCGCTATCAGAGTTGGAAGGCGCAGTCGCTGCCGATGGATGAGCTCTATGCCGCCAAGTCGGCCGAGCTCTGGCCGGGCAAAGTGCCCGATGATGCCGAGCGCGTGACCAAGAAGGTCACGCTCTATCCTGGCGAGGGCGGCTGGATCAGCACCGGGCTCTATGTGCCGCCGGGCGAGGTGGTCACCGTCAAGTGCGGCAGCCTCTCGGGGAACCTCACCGCCCAAATCGGCGTGCATACCGACGCGCTCAACCCCAAAATCGTCCCCCTCGATGAGGACGGTAACCCGATGGACGACCCCTATAACCCCGTGGTGCCGAGTATCTCCAAGATCAAGATGGGCTGGGAGCAAGTCACGGATAACCGCCCGCTCTGGCGTTGGCCGGAGATGTGCCGCTCGTTCAAGATTACCAAGAAGCGCCAGGAGATTGGCCACGTGCTCGGCGGGGTGTTGTGGTTCCAGTGGAGCGGCGGTTCGCGCCCGATGGAGGTGGAGGTCTCCGGCTGCGTGCTCATGCCTTGGTTCCGCCTGGGCATTGACACCAACCAGGATTGGAACGAGCGCATCTCCAAGTATCCCGCCCCGTGGAGTGAGTTGCAGACCAAGAATATCATCATCACCGTGCAGTCGCATCACCTGCGCAAGGTCAAGAATATCGTGGCCCTGGCGCAGTGGTGGGGCAAGGCGGCGGCCATTATGCACCGCGTCTCGGGGCGCGATCTGCCCACCGATAGCGAGGCAAAGAACTACCGCGCCGCCAAGCGCGAGTGGGGCATCCTCCACAAGAAGCTGGTCCAGATGAACCCCGATGCCACGCCCGACACCGAGGAGCTGGTGCGCGCCGCTACGCTCCCCGCCCCCAAGCCCGCCGCCGGCGATGGAGAAGCCGCGGAGGCGCCCAAGCCCACGGTCAACCGTTATGGCGATGCGGAGGTCATCGAGCAAGAGCCCGTCCACGATTACAGCAACGGCCCCAAGGCCATCAAGAAGCCCTCGCGTGAGAACGAGCCGAAGTGGACCCCCATCCGCATTGTCGATGACACGCAGATCTCCGTGGGCGCCGGCCACTCGGGCTATCCCATCATGTGCATCCACTGGGGCGGCTCGATGATGAACCTCGCCGGTTTACAGAGATCCGGCGCTTGGGGCGCGCTCCACGAAATCGGCCACAACATGGGCCACGGCGTCACCGGCGTCTTCAAGCTCCCGGGCAACACCGAGGTGGTCAACAACTTCTTCGGCACCTGCGTGATGAATCTCCTCAACGGCACCGCCTTCCCGCGCATTATGGCCGATTCCTGGAACCAAATCGCCCAGTCGGTCAAGGCCGGCAAGCGCGACCTCTGGGCCACCGGCAATAACTCCACCCGCCTGGTCTTCTATATGACCCTCGCCCACCACTTCGGCGTGGAGAGCGTGGTCACCGTGGCCAACGATAAGTACGAGAAGTATCCCGCCTCCGCAACGGGCGACCGCCTCTGCTGCACTTGGTCCAAGGCCGTCAAGCGCGACCTCACCCCCTACTTCGAGATGTGGGGTCTGCCCCTCTCCAAGGCCGCCTACGCCTTCACGCAGGATTGGGTCCCCTGGCCCTCCACCGCCGAGCAAGAGAACCTCTTCGGCAGCCCGAACTTGGGCGACCGCTATAGCGCGGGCGATGACGAGCTCGACTTCGCCGCCTGCCCCGAAGAGAAGAAGACCCGCCGCCAGCTGCGCGAGCGCCAGAACTTCAAGGTCCCGCCAACCAAATAGTCCGCACAGGAGCCCACGATGCCCACACCCACCCTGCTTTTCGGTCCGGTTCCCTCGCGGCGCTATGGCCGAAGCTTGGGCATCGACCTCGTGCCAATGAAGACCTGTTGCTACGACTGCCTCTTCTGTCAACTTGGCCCCACCCCGCAAACCACCTGCACCCGCCGCGACTACGTCCCGCTCCGCGAGGTCTTCCGCCAGCTAGAGGCCTGGCTCGCCAAGGGCGAACCGGTGGACATCCTCACCCTCTGCGGCTCAGGCGAACCCACCCTCCATGCCCACTTCGGCGAGGTGCTCGACTGGATCGCCCGCCACACCGGCAAGCCCTCGCTCCTGATGAGCAATGGCGCCCTCTTCGCCGACCCCGAGGTCCGCGCCGCCGCCGCACGGGCCTCCCGCGTCAAAATCTCCCTGCACTTCTGGGACGAAGCCTCCTTCCGCGCCACGGTCCGCCCCCACCCCTCGCTCCACTTCGCCGACCTCTACGCCGGCTGGCAGCGCTTCCGCGCCGACTTCTCCGGCAAGCTCGACCTTGAGTTCTTCGCGATGCCCGGCCTTAACACCGCCCCCGAGCAGGTCAACGCCATCCTCGAGCTCGCCGAGCGCCTCCACCCCGACACCATCACCGTCAACTCCGCCGAGCGGCCTCCCGCCGAAGCCTGCGTCAAGCCCGTCCCCCCCGCCGAGCTCGCACGCCTGCGCGCCCTCTTCGCCACCCTCGCCGCCGAGCAACACGCCGCCGGCCCTGCCGCCCCTGAGCCCTACTCCGAAGAGGCCCTCATCGCCCTTGCCCGGCGGCACCCCCTCACGCCGGCCCAGTTCGCCCGCTACTTCGCCGTCAGCGAAGAGACCATCATCGCGGCCCTCAAACGCCACCACGACCCCTTCGCCGAACGCGCGCTCACGCCCGCTCCCCCACAAGTTTAGAAAGGACCTTCCTCATGGGTATTCACGATCAACTGCTCGGCGCTTGGGCCGACTTCAACGCCCAACGCATCACGCCCCTCCAGCTCAAGGCCGTCTCCTCGGGCTTCGGCATCTATCAGCAGAAGAACGACGCCGTGATGATGCGTATCCGCCGCACCGGCGGTATCGTCACCCTCTCCGACCTGCGCACCATCGCCGGGCTCCTCGCCAAGTACGGTGTTCCCTTCGCCCATATCACCACCCGCCAGGCCATCCAGCTCCACGGCGTAGCCCCCACCGAGGTCGCCAACGCCCTCGCCGATTGCGAAGCGGCCGGGCTTTACTTCCGCGGCGGCGGCGGCAACACCTTCCGCAATGTCCTCGTCAACCCCGATAGCGGCCTGCACGCCGATACCGCCTTCGACGTCCTCCCCTACGCCCGCGCCCTCGCCAAGGCCTTCTACGCCTTCGACCTCGCCTACGCCCTCCCCCGCAAGATCAAGATCGCCTTCGCCGACCGCACCGCCGACCGTATGCTCTGTGCCATCCAGGACCTCGGCTTCGTCGCCACCAACACCAACGGCACGCGCACCTTCGAGGTCTGGCTCGGCGGCGGCATCGGCAATAAGCCCCGCGTCGGCTTCAAGCTCTTCGACGCCCTCCCCGCCAGCGAGTGCATCCGCGTGGCAATGGCCGTCACCGCCCTCTTCAATGACCACGGCGACCGCGCCTGCCGCGCCACCGCCCGCCTCCGCTTCCTGCGCGCCAAGCTCGGCGACGACGGCCTCGCTGCCCTCTTCCACGAATACTACGCCAAGGCCGACGCCCAGGGCTATCCCGCCTGCCCCGAGAGCACCCTCTCACCCGAAGTCTACCCCATCACCACCCTCCCCGAGGGCGTCGAGCCCCTCCCCGGCTTTGAGGACTGGAAGGCTATCGCCTGCAAGCCCCTCCACGATGGCACCTACTCCGTCCGCCTCTTCGTGCCCTTCGGGAACTTCACCCAGCCCATGCTCGTGCGCTTCTGCGACTTCCTTGAGCACTATGGCCTCACCCGCCTGCAGCTGCTCATCTCGCAAGACCTCACCCTCCCGCGCGTCCACGCCAAGTGCCTCACCGCCCTCTACCGAGCCCTCGTCCAGAGCTTCCCAGATTTCGACCTCACCCTGCGCTCCTACGTCGGCCACATCCCCACCTGCATCGGCAACACCATCTGCAAGATTGGCGCGGCTGACTCCCCGCGCATCGGCGAAAAACTCGCCAAAGTCCTCGATGCCTACCTCCCGGCCAACACCCCCGAGCGCCGCCTCCTGGCCCAGCTCGTCACCACCGAAGTGCGCATCAGCGGCTGCCCCAACTCCTGCACCGCCCACCCCTCGGCCAAGTTCGGCTTCCAATGCCGTAAACTCGGCGGCCAGGATGTCCTCATCCCCTTCACCCCCGCCACCACCGAGCCCCCCACCCTCGGCGAAGCCAAGCCCACCCCCATCGCCATCGACGACCTCCCCGCCTACCTCCTCTCCAACCTCGGCTTGGAGCTCTAAGCCCCCCGCCGGGCCTTTTCGGGGGTGGCGGGGGCAGCCTTTATACCTTTTCGGGGGTAGCGGGGGCGGAGCCCCTGCAAGGGCGCCAGCCCAAGTGGCGGTTCTGTGGCGCGGCATATTTGCCGCGCTAGGGGCGGGGGTAGCGGGGGCGGAGCCCCTGCAAGGGCGCCAGCCCAAGTGGCGGTTCTGTGGCGCGGCATATTTGCCGCGCACGCGGTTAGGGGCTTGCAAGGCGGGCGGCAAAGCCATTGAGGGCCAGGCACTGCTCGCGGGTGATGGTGCGCTTCTGGGAGTGATAGGGCCACGGCGCGAGCATCAGCAACCGCCCCTGGGCGCAGGCCTCAAAGTAGCGCTTGGGCGGCTTGTAGAGGGGCGGAAAGCCATTTTCGAGCAAGACCACCAGCGGCAGCTCGGCCTCTAGGGCCGCCCGGGCAATCTGCTTTTCACCCGGGCTAATGCACGGCGAAATCAACACCGCACCTTGCCGTGCCTGAGCCAAGAGCTGCTCCTGCTGGTGCGCGAGCGCCTCGGATGAAATGCGGCGCGAGCACTGGAGCGCCAGGCGCACCGGCCGATCCAGCAGAAAATGGTTGCCAATCGCCGCGAAGGTATGCCCGACCAAGGGCAGATCACGCACCACGCGAAAGAGCTCGGGATGGGCTTGCTTAACCGCCAGACGGCGGGGATTGTCGCGAATATACGCGAGCATGTGCTCGAGCTGCCCCTTCTGGAAGAGGATGCGATCGTGAAAGCCCGGCGCCCAGATAGGCCCCTCGGCAAGCCCCAACGCCCGCGCCTCCTTGCTCACGCCCGCCTTGAAGCCGCGGATAATCGCCCCCAGCGGCTTGGCCTGCTCCTTATAGACAAAGAGCACGCCATGGAAGTGATCGGGCATCACCATCGGTGCCTCCACGCTCGCGCCCACATCTGGGAAATGCGAAGGAATAGCCTCCCAGCACCGCGCTACCAACTCCCCCAGCGTGCTCCGGCAGATAGCAGGGGCCGTCTCGCCCCCCACCAGCCGACCGAAGAGCGGCCGCCGGTTGAGGGTGGTGAGCGTAATCATATAGATGCCCCGCGCGCGATAATCCCACGTGCGGCACCGCTGAAGCATTCGCTCGTTCATCCTCTGTGTACCTCCTAAGGCGCATTGTAGCACACCGCGGCCGCCAGCGCCGCGCTAGGGGCGGGGGGAGAGGAGGGCGGAGAGGCGCTTTTCGAGGTGGGAGAGGAGGAGCTCGGGGGAGGTGAGCGCACGGGGGGGCAAGGGGGAGGCGCTGAGGCCACGACGGGGGGCGCGGGTGCGGCGGTCGTAGGCGGTGAGGGTGCCAGCGGCGACCTCCAGCTTGCAGAGGCCGGCCTCGGCGGCGAGGATGCGCAGGCGAGTCAGGCGCAAAGCGCGCTGAGCGGCGGGGGGAAGCGGACCAAAGCGGTCGGCCAGTTCGGCCTGCAGAGCCTTGACCTCGCGCTCGGTAACAGCCTCGGCACAGCGGCGATAGACATTCATCCGCTGGGCCTCGTCCTCGATATAATCGTAGGGCAGCGCGGCGGCGTTTGGGCCGCTAGCGCCGGGGGAGGTATCCAGCGGCTCGAGGGCGAGCTCGACATCCACCAAGGTGGGCACGGCCTCGCCCTTCAGGCGGGCCACGGTCCGGCGCAACAGCTGACAGTAGAGGCCAAAGCCAATGGCGGCGATGTGCCCACTCTGGGCGGCACCGAGGAGGTTGCCCGAGCCGCGGATCTCCAGATCGCGCAGCGCGATGGCGTAGCCGGCACCAAGCCCGCTATGGCGCTTGAGGGCCTGCAACCGTTTGCGCGCGTCGCTATCGACCAAGCCCTCGCCGGGGAGGAGGAGATAGGCGAAACCGCGGGTGGCCGATCGGCCGACGCGCCCGCGCAGCTGGTAGAGCTCGGCGAGCCCAAAGCGGTCGGCGCGGTCGATCAGAATGGTATTGGCGCGGGGGATGTCGATACCGCTCTCGATGATGGAGGTGCAGAGGAGGAGATCGGCCTGACCGGCGGCGAAGGTACGCATTGTGGCGGCGAGCTCCTCGGCGGCCATCTGCCCGTGGGCAACGAGGATCCGCGCCTCGGGCACCAGCAGCTGCAGACGGGCGAAGAGGCGCCCGATGGTGTGGACGCGGTTATGCAGGAAGAAGACCTGCCCGCCGCGAGCGAGCTCCTTGCGAATGGCGGCGGCCACGAGCGCATCGTCGTCGCGCTGAATGACGGTCTCGACGGCGACGCGGTTCTGCGGCGGGGTCTGCAGGAGCGAGAGGTCGCGCGCGCCAGTGAGCGAGAGGTAGAGGGTGCGCGGGATGGGGGTCGCGCTCATCGTGAGCACATCAACTAACGCGCGCAAGCGCTTGAGCTGCTCCTTGTGGGCCACACCAAAGCGCTGCTCCTCATCCACCACCAGCAGCCCCAGGTCCTTGAAGGGCACATTCTCGGTGAGGAGGGCGTGGGTGCCGATGAGAATATCAATCTGCCCTTGGGCGGCGGCGCGCCGGGTCGCGGTGCGCTGGGCGGCGGTGCGGAAGCGCGAGAGCACCTCGATGCGCACCGGGAAGGGGGCCATGCGCTCGCAGAAGGTGGCGTAGTGCTGCTCGGCGAGAACCGTGGTGGGCGCGAGCAGGGCCACCTGCTTGTGGTTGCAGACGGCGATAAAGGCCGCGCGCATCGCCACCTCGGTCTTACCATAACCCGCGTCGCCGCAGAGAAGGCGATCCATCGCGGTGGGCGAGGCCATATCCTGCTTGACCTCGGCAATAACGCGCGCCTGGTCGGGGGTCTCCTGCCAAGGGAAGAGCGCCTCGAACTCGGCAATCCAAGGGCTGGAGAGGTCGAAGGCGAATCCCGGCAATGCCCGCCGCCGCGCCTGGGTCTCCAAGAGGCGCACGGCCAGATCCTCGATTCCGCGCTTGGCGGCCTCCTTCTCGCTCTGCCAGCGCTTGCCATCGAGGGCGTGGAGCTTGACCTTGCCCTTTTCCGGGCCAATATAGCGCGAGAGCAAGTGCGCGTGGGTGGTCGGCACATAGAGCTTGGCCCCGCCGGCATACTCCAGCGCAAAGACCTCGCGCCGCTGATTGCCCACGGCAATCTCCTCGAGCCCCAAGAAGCGCCCGATGCCGTGCTCCACATGCACCACCAGTTCCCCGGGCTCCACATCGAAGGCATACTCCAGCCGCTGACCCGACACAGCCGCCCGCCGCACCGCGCGGTAACTCCGCTGCGTGGGATAGAGGTCGTTCTGCGTCAGCACCGAGACCGCCGGCCGCGCCAACGAAAAGCCCTCCGAGAGCGCCTCGCCCACCACGCGGATTGGCGTATCAGGCGGCAGCGCCTGCGTCAGGAGCGTCTGAACCGCCGCCGTGGCCGCGCACAGCAACACCGCCTCGCGTCCCCTGGCGCGCTCATCAAAGGCCGTCAGCAGCGTCCGCCGCAAGCGTGCGTGCGCCTCCGGATGATGCGCGAGCGCCTCGCCCTCTGCGCAGACCCCCGCCACCGGCTCAGCCACAATCGCCACCCGCGGCAACTCCGGCTCCACCGGCTCGCCACTCCAACAGACCTGCCCCCGCTGCCGCGCGAGCAATGCCCGAAAGGCCACCGGATTCTCCACCCCCGCCTCAATCGGCTGCAACTGTGCCAGCGCGCTATCCACCGCCGGCGCGTCCGCCACCACCACCGCCGCGTCGGCCAAGCGTGCGAGGAGCGTGGTCATCTTCACCTTCGCCCCAGGCGCTGGCGGCAATTCCAACTCCGCCACCGCCCCCACCGAGCACTGCGTAAACGGGTCAAACTGCCTCAGCCGCTCAACCTCATCGCCAAAGAACTCCACGCGCACCGGCCGCTCCGCCCCCGCCGGCCAAACATCCACAATCCCCCCGCGCACCGCAAAGCTCAGCGGCTCGCTCACCACCGGCGCCTCCGCGCGCGCATACCCCAACTTCACCAGCGCCGCCAAAAACCCCTCAAAGGGCACCTCCTCCCCCACCGAGAGCCGCCGCGAAACCGCCGCCAACGCCTTCGGCTCGGCAATCGGCTGTAAGAGCGCGTGAATAGAGAGGCACACGAGCGCGCCCCCGCGCTTCGCCAATAATGCCTGCACCTGCGCCTGACGCTCCCCAGTTGTCAGCGAGGCCTCATCATCCGCCGGCGGAATCAGAAACTGCGGCCACTTGGGAAAGAGCACCGCCGCATCCGCCGCCGCCCGCTCCGCCTCCGCCGGAGAGGCCGTCACCAAGAGCACCTTCCCTTTCCCCATCGCCGCGGCGACCATCACCCCCACCGGCAACGGCAACGCCCCCACCGCAAAATGCGCCTCCGCCTGCCGAGGCACCACCCCGCCAAACGCCTTCACGGCCTTCGCCGCCAACTCCGCAACGCTCTTCACGCCGGTAGTATAGCACAGCGAGGTGCTCCGCGCCCGGAGAAGGCACACAATCAAACCAAAGCGCGGGGGTTGTGATATACTGCAGGCGTGTTGCGGGTGAGCCGCAGCGAACTCTTTGCACTTAGTGCAAGCAAGTTGCTTCTGTCGAAACTTCGGAACTTTCTAGAGAAATGCAGCGTGCTTGACGAAGGTGTGCCGTATCGGCACGTCTTCTTCTTGCGTGTATTTCTCAAGGCTCCGAAGGCCACGACAGGAGCACGCAAGTAGAAGGCGTGTTTTTATATGGCTGGAGAGCAAGACGAGCGACTCATCAAGTCCCGGGCGCGGGTGCGGGACCACGGGGAGGTCTTTACGCCGGCGTGGTTGGTCCGGGCGATGTGCGATTTAGCCGAACCGGCGGTGGGAGAGATTGGCAGCCGGGTGTTTGAGCCGGCGTGCGGGGATGGGAACTTCTTGGCCGAAGTGCTCCAACGAAAGCTCGCGGCCATCCATCGGCGCTATGGGCGCGTGAGTGCCCGCGCGCAGCTCGAACGCTTCCGCGCGGTCAGTTCGCTCTATGGCATCGACCTGCTGCCCGACAATGTCCACACCTGCCGCGAACGGCTCTATGCGCTCTGGGCTGCGGATATTCCGCCGTGGCGTTGGCGGCGCAGTCAGCGCCGCTTCGATGCCACAGCCGCGGCCATCCGCACCGTGCTCGCGCGCAACATTCTCTGCGGCAACACCCTCTCGCCCAACGGCAACGCGGAGTCCGCGCCGATTCTCCTCTGCGAATGGTGTTTGCCCTCGGCCGAGGGGTGCACGCCCGCCGCCGTGCCCAGCGCCTACGAGGTGGCCGTCACGCAGCTAGAGTGGCGCTTGAGCGACCTCTTTGCGCGCCCCAACGAGCTCTTCTTTACCCCCGCGCCGGTAGCCACCCACCCGCCGCGCCCCTACTGGGAGGTCCAATCATGAGCGAGCCCACCCCCACCCCACAGCACAACCCCGATGTGCTCCTCTGCCTGGCCAACCTCTCCAACGACGAGGTCTTCACCCCGCCAGCCGTAGTCAACGCCATGCTCGACCGCTTGCCCGAGGCAATTTGGTCCGACCCCACAGCCACCTTCCTCGACCCCTGTTGCAAGAGCGGCGTCTTCCTCCGCGAGGCCGCCAAGCGCCTCATTCGCGGCCTAGAAGGGCAAATCCCCGACCTCCAAGCGCGCCTTGACCACATCTTCCACCGCCAACTCTTCGCCCTGGCCATCACCGAACTCACCGGCCTGCTCGCGCGGCGGTCGGTCTACTGCTCGCGCTTTGCCAACGGCAAATACTCCCTCACCCACTTCGAGACGGCCGAAGGCAACATTCGCTTTGTCGAGACGCGCCACTGCTGGAATGCCCAGGGCCGCTGCACGCTCTGCGGCGCGACCAAGCAAACCTTTGCCCAGCGCGCCGAACAGCACGCCTACGCCCCCATCCACGGTCTCAACCCTCAAAGGCTCTTCGCTATGAAGTTCGATGTCATCCTCGGCAACCCGCCCTATCAGTTGGAAGATGGCGGGAACAACGCCAGTGCCAGCCCCATCTACCACCTCTTTGTAGAGATGGCCAAACGGTTGAACCCACGCTACCTCACCTTCGTCATTCCCGCGCGGTGGTACACCGGGGGAAAGGGCCTCGAGGAGTTCCGCCAAACCATGCTCGCCGATCAGCGCATCGTCACCTTGGTCGACTTCCCGGATTCACGCGATTGCTTCCCGGGCGTGGATGTCGCCGGGGGCGTCTGCTACTTTTTGTGGGACCGCGACCACCCCACCCCGCTGTGCGAAGTGACCAATATCCAAGGAACCTACCGCAAGACCCTTCGCCGGAGCCTGACCGAGACCACCCCCTTCGTCCGCGCCAACGAAGCCCTCTCGATTATCCACAAGGTGCGCGCCCTCCACGAAGCGAACCTAAGTGAATGGGTCAGTAGCCGTAAACCCTTTGGATTGGATACCAAGCGGCAACCCGTCCAAGGCCCGGGCGACATTACGCTCCGCTGGCGCGGCGGGATCGGCCCCTTCTTGAGCGCCCTGGTGACGGCAAACACAGCCTGGATTCCCAAGTGGAAGGTGCTTATCTCCTGTCTTACGGCCGACCACGCCGGACAAGGCGACAAGGAGGGCAAACGGCGTATCTTGGCAATCGTCGACCTCTTGCCGCCTGGGCAGGTGTGTACGGAGACCTATCTGATTGCCGGGGTCTTTGAGACCGAGCAGGAGGCGCGTAACTGCATCACCTACCTCAAAACCCGCTTCGTCCGCTTTCTCATTGCCCAGCTCGCCACTACGCAGCACATCAGCAAGGTCTCTTTCCGCTTTGTGCCTCAGCAGGATTTTAGCGTGGCGTGGACGGATGAGGCGCTCTACGAGAAGTATGGTCTGACGGCAGAAGAGCAGGCCTTTATTGCGCAGTTGGTCAAACCGATGGAGGCGTAGGATGGGGCGAGCGGTGAAGTTGGAGGCGGCCGAGCGGGTGGTGCCGCAGATCTATGCCTACGCGCTGCGTACGGCAGGCTTTGAGGGGCTCTTGAAGGTGGGCTATACCACGCGGTCGGTGGCCGAACGAGTGCGCGAGCAGGTGGGGAATATCACCTTGCCCGAGGGGTTGGCGCCCTACGAAATCCGCTGGCAAGGGCTGGCCGTCCGGCAGGATGGGACGAGCTTCGACGACCGGGCGGTCCACGCCGAGCTCAAACGCCTGGGGGTCGAGCGCGTGACCGGGGAGTGGTTCCGGTGCTCGGTGGCGGCGGTGCGGTCTGCCGTGGCGGCGGTACAGGCGGGGGTGGCGGCCGTGCGCGATCGGACGCAGGCCTTTGCGATGCGCCCGGAGCAGCGCGCGGCCGTGGAGAAGACCGCGGCCTATTTCCGCCAGTGGGCCGCCACGGGGGCCGCGCACGCGCCGAAGTTCCTCTGGAACGCGAAGATGCGCTTTGGCAAGACCTTCGCCACCTATCAGCTGGCGCGCGAGATGGGCTTTAGGAAGGTGCTGGTGTTGACCTTCAAGCCGGCGGTGGAGAGTGCGTGGCAGGAGGATTTGGAGACGCATGTGGACTTTGCCGGGTGGCAATTCGTCTCGCGCGCGGCTGAGGAGATGGCCGAGCCCGATTGGCGGCGGCCGGTGGTCTGCTTTGGCTCCTTCCAGGACCTCTTGGGCTACGACCGCGAGAGCGGCGGCATCAAGGCCCGCAACGCGTGGATCCACGCCACAAACTGGGACCTGGTGGTCTTTGATGAATACCACTTTGGGGCGTGGCGCGAGCGGGCCAAGCAACTCTTCGAGGAGGAGGATGAGGAGGCCGAGCAGCCGCTCCCGAGCCCCGAGGCTACGCTGGGCAGCGGCACCGATGAGCACGACCTGCCCCTCACCACCCACCACTATCTCTTCCTTTCGGGCACCCCCTTCCGCGCACTCCTGGAGGGCGACTTTATCGAGGAGCAGATTTTTGGCTGGACCTATGCCGATGAGCAGCAGGCCAAGGCGCAGTGGGCCGCCGACCACCCCGGCGTGCCCAATCCCTATCGCACCCTGCCGCAGATGAAGCTCCTGGCCTACGAGTTGCCCCCGGAGCTCAAGCGCGTGGCCCTGGGCGGCGAACTCAACGCCTTTGACCTCAATGCCTTCTTCGCCACCGAAAAGCCCGTGCGCAATGCCCCGCCGCGCTTTCGCTTTGAACAGGAGGTCCTGGGCTGGCTCAACTTCATCTGCGGGCGTTACCTGCCAGCGCGCGGGCTACACGCCGGGAGTGAAGCGCCGCCGATGCCCTTCTGTGATGGGGCGCTCCTAGGCGCCCTGCGGCACACGCTCTGGTATCTGCCCAACGTGGCCGCCTGCCAGGCGATGGCCGAACTCATCGCGCGCTGCAAGCTCTTCGGTGGCTATCGGGTGGTGGTCTGTGCCGGAAGTGGGGCGGGGATTGGGTTGGCCGCGCTTCCGCCGGTCAAACGCGCAATGGGCAACCCCTTTGAGACGCGCACGATTACCCTCACCTGCGGGAAACTCACCACCGGCGTGACGGTGCGGCCGTGGGGCGGCATCCTGATGCTCCGCAACCTCACCAGCCCCGAGAGCTACTTTCAGGCCGCCTTCCGCGTGCAGAGCCCCTGGACGGCCCCCGGCGAGGGCGACGGCGAGGCGGAGGTGGTCAAGCCCGTGTGCTACTTGCTGGACTTTGCGCCCAACCGCGCGCTGCGCCAGGTGGCCGACTATGGCTGTAAGCTCATCCTTAACACCTCGGCCCCGCCTTCGCCCGAGGAGACCTTGGGAGACTTCCTGAACTTCCTCCCAGTGCTCACCTACGATGGCTTTACGATGAAGCAGGTCAGCGCCGGGGAGATCTTGGACTTGGTTCTCTCCGGCACCAGCGCCACCCTGCTCGCACGGCGGTGGCAGAGCGCCCTCTTGGTGAATGTGGATAACGCCACCCTCACGCGCGTGCTCAATAGCCCCGAAGCGTTGGCCGCCATCGAGAAGATCGAGGGCTTTCGCGAACTCGGCCGGGAGGTCATCGAGACCATCGTCAACCGCAGCGAGGCCATCAAGGCCGTCAAGCGCGAGCGCCTGCCCAGTGATGTGCTGAGTAAACGCGAACTCTCCGATGAAGAAAAGGCCCTCAAATCCAAGCGTAAGCAAGTCCAGGAGAAGCTCGTCAAGTTCTCCACCCGTATTCCCATCTTTATGTACCTCACCGATGATCGCGAGCACTCCCTGCAGGAGGTCATCCGCCAGATTGAAGCGCCCCTCTTCGAGCGCGTCACCGGCCTCACCCTCGCCGACTTCGACCTCCTCCTCGCCCTGGGCGTCTTCAATGCCGGCTTGATGAACGAAGCGATCCTCAACTTCAAGCGCTACGAGGATGCCAGCCTCTCCTACTCGGGCATCGACCGCCACGCCAACGACCAAACCCTCGGAGCCTGGGACACCACCCTCCCCGCACCTAAGCCTCCACCCGGGCCATCCTCTCCCCCAACCCGCCCGGATTAATAAGACCCCGTCTTGTTTGAAATAAGACCCCGTCTTATTTGCAATAAGACCCCGTCTTGTTTCAAATAAGACGGGGGGTTAATAATTCCCCGCGCGCCGCGCGCACCCCAGTTGTAAAGCAAATCGTGAATTGTCTATGCGGCAGGGTGCCTCGCCTTGCTCGGCCTTCGCGGTCGCGCGATCACGCGGGGGGCCTTGC
>SFJE01000060.1 GCA_004555175.1 Lentisphaeraceae bacterium
CATCTTCTTGAGCGGCTCCTGCTTGTTGTAACGCGCCTCGCGCTCGGCCCGGGTCTCCCTGTTCGTCAGGTTCAGGGCGATGAAACGGGAGATATCCGTCTCCCTCTCCAGGCCGTTATCGACCGAGAAGAGGATGGAGCAGAAGAGGGGTTTGTAGATGATAACGGAACCGTTCGGGGCGGATTGCGTGATACTCGGCGAATCCTCGGTGGCCACGGAGCGGATCAACTCCAGGATGCTCTCCATGCGCCCCTTGCCGCCGCCCGGTCGCCCGGGGGAGGCATCCGGCTCGGCCTCATCGAAGATGAGCGGCAGGGCCTTTCTGTCCAGCATGCGGCGGATGCCCGCCTCCGTACTGCGCCCGTCGACCTTGACCAGCAGGCCGCGGTCACCGCCCAGCGCCGCCGTGATATCATCCTGCAGATTGCTCTTGCCCGTGCCGGCGGGGGCGTTGATCCACAGCTGGGGGCGCACGGGTATGATGCCCGAGAGGACGGCGCAGGCCATCCAGCCCACCACCAGCTCCGCCGACAGGGGAGACTGCCACGGGCGCAGGCGGATCAGCTCCGACAACTGTGCCCCCTCGCGGTCCGTCATGGCCGTATCCGCGGGCAGGATGCCGAGGCTGCCCCGGGTGTCATAGATGTATTTACCCGAGACGCATCCGGACAACTCTTCTGCCGCGCCGTCTGCGCCGAAGCGGTAGCAATGCCGCCGGCCGGAGTTGTAGATGACGGAGCCGGCCGGGCCGGGCCACACCCCGCTGTAGCGCACGCGCTCCTCGCAGAAGCGGCGGCGCGCGCACTCGGTCTGTACATACTCCGTTATCATTTCGACAAGGCGCCGCCTCATGCTCGTCTCACACTCCGACCAGCGGGGGAAGAGCGGCGACAGGTTGTATGTTTTGTTGAGCCAGGCAGTCAACTGCTCGATCGGCGCAAGTTGCACGACATCGCCGTAGGTATTCGCGAGCTTCCGGAAGCACACGATCGTGCGGTAAGCGTGCGACCAGCAACAGATATCCCTGCTGCTGTTGTAGCCCAGCGGCACGAAGGGGCAGCACCCCTCCGGCACCGGCCAGATGCGTGCGTTCTCGGCCTCCTCGGCGGCGGCGGCGTTATCGGCGGCCAGCTCGGCGTCTGCCTGCAGCTTGGCGATGACTGATTGCATGGGATCACTGTCTGTCATATGTTCGTTTATCATGGGTGTATTTTCTTTCTATTGGTTAGAATATCTTCTGCGAGCTGCATCGGGCAACCCGCCCGCAGCGCGGCCCGCGCATCTTTGGCTCCCCGGCTCGGGGTCCAGCGGTACAGATGCCGCACGCCGGCGGCGGCGAGGACTGCGGCCGTGCGGCGTGCCCCCTCCAGCCCCGCGGCGTCTGCATCGGAAATCAGCGTCACATTCGCGGCCACCAGCGGGGCAGCCCACTCGGCGCGGAAGGTGCCGGCATCCGGCTTGGCGAGCACGGTGGGCAACTCGCCGACGGCGGGGTAGATGTCCGGCGCGTTGTGGGCCATGTAGTCCAGCCACTGCCGGAAGGCGGCGCGCACGGCCAGGGCATCGCTCTCGCCTTCGGTGATGTAGACATCCCCGGCCCCGCGGGCGGCCTGTGCCCCGAAGAGGGCGCACTTTCGCCCCCGGCACAGGAACCTGGGCTTGCCGCGCGCGACCTCGGCGGGGGTGCTGCGGGTCTTTACCATCAGCACATGCACGCCGTCCGCCGCCCTGCGGGTGTAGATGTAGAGGAGGCGCCCCGCGGCATCCAGCCCCAGCAGCCCCGGAGAGCCGGCCGCGGTCGGGTCGGTGAGCGGCATCATGTCCTCCAGGGGCAACCCCAGGGCCTCGGCATGCGCCCGCATGGCCTGCGGGTTGCGGCGGGCGCGGGCCACGGCGTGCAGGGCCTCCGCCTGCTCCTGCGGCGGCAGCTCCTGCGGCTCGTCAGGCTTCGGTGCGGCAGGGCACTGCGGGCGGGGCAGGTGCTGCCCCCGGCGCCTCCGCACGACCTTCCCGTCGGGGGACTCGTGCAGGATGTAACCCACCCGCGCGGCCACCTCGCGGACGCAGGCGGCGAAATGGCGGCGCACATCCACCCCCAGCACGGCGGCGGCCACATCCAGCACGGTGCCGCCCCGATTGCAGGCGCGGCACAAGGTGATGCCCACCCCGCCCAAGTCCGCAAGCTCCAGATGCGGGCGGGTGTGCGCCCCGAAGGGACAGGGGAATACCGGCACGCGCCCTTTGCGCACGGGTTGGCCGAGCGCGGTCTCGCAGTAGGCGCGGGCGATGTCGTAGCCCTTCAGGGCCTCAATATCATTCTGCGCGATGCTCATGGGGCAGGAATTTGCGGCGGGTGAAGGCGACGATGTATCGGACGGCGTTCAGGTGCTTGTGGGCGGTGCGTAGTAGCCCGTTGCGTGAGGCGTATATCATTTGTAACATGCCCGACATTGTATGCAAAAAAATGTGCCCGGGACAAGGGGG
>SFJE01000014.1 GCA_004555175.1 Lentisphaeraceae bacterium
GGTAGGCCCTAGGTCGAGGCGAGGTAGGCCCTAGGTCGAGGCGAGGTAGGCCCTAGGTCGAGGCGAGGTAGGCGCGGGGGCATCTTGAAGCCGGGCGCTCGCTGACGCTCGCTGCGCGGCAAATATGCCGCGCCACAGAAGGCCGAAGGCGCTATGCCAACACCGTTGACGGCAAGTGGAGGGCTGGCCATTCGGTAAGGGGGCCACATGCCGGGCGGGGCGGAGGCCAGGGCACGGCCATTGGAGCGCCCGGTCAATCTCGCCGAAGTGAGCGCCCTGCGCTCCCCGAGGTGTGGAGGCAAGCAGCCATCACGCGGAAAAGGGCAAAAAAGATGGCGGCCGCTGAAGGAGCGACCGCCGCTTTGGTGTGTTCCGAGTAGGGAACGAGGATTAGTCGAGGAAGAAGACTTCGTCGCCCTGCTTGATCTCATCCTGCTTCCAATCGGCGAGGATGTCGCAGACGATGGTGCCGATTTCCTTGGTGACCGAGCGCAGGCGAATCTTGCCAACGATGGTGTGGTCATTGCTGGCGCGGCGGAGGAAGTATTCAACTTCGGGCAGCTTGCGATCGCCCTCTTCGCCGATGAGTTCCTTGAGGGCTTCATCGGAGAGCTTGACGAGGCAGTAGTTATACTCGTTGTTGACGCGGACGACGGTGCCCTTGACGCCGGCAACCATATTGGCCGTGGCAGCGGCAGGGCCGGAGCCGGTGGCGCCATTCTTGGCGAACTCTTCGATGACCTTCTTGAGCTTCTCGTTTTCGGCGCGGAGGGTTTCAAGCTCTTCGGTGGCCTTGTCGAGGTCGGCCTGGAGGGCCTGCTTATCGTTCTCGAGGGTCGAGATCTGATCCTTGAGTTCCACGATTTCGCCTTCGAGGCGGGCCTTTTCGGATTCGAGCTGAGCGATCTGCTCTTCCTTAGCCTGGATGGTCTTGAGCGATTCGCGGCCCTGCTTCTTGACCTTGTTGAGGTCGGCAACGGTCTCTTCATACTCCTCGCGGAGCTTGGTGAGCTGGTCGCGGATATTGTTCATACGGGTGCGCTGAGCGGTGGCCTTCTTGAGAATCTCCTCCAGGGCGGTGGCCATCGGCGCGCCTTCGGTGACGGGGTTGCCCTGATAGTCACGCTCGGGCTTGCCTTCGGCGTTGAGCACATAGACCTCATCGAGGTCGCTGGGGTTGGGGATGGCGTAGCTCTTGGCGTCGATCTTCTCGTAGGCCTGCTTATAGGTTTCCCAGAAGTCTGAGGTGTCGGGGGTGATGTCGGCCGTGGCGAGGGTGACATCCGAGATATCGCGCGCCTCATGGTCGCCAGCGACATTCGTGATCTCGGGCTCATCGGCCTCGAAGGTGCGGGCAATGCTCTCGGTGAAGTCACGGAAGGCGGTGTTCCGGTCGATCAACAGGTTTTTCTTGGCATAACTCGCCATAGCAAACCACAGCGAGACGCCATTGAGCATAAGGGTCAAGATGACCAAGATACGCAGAAGAATATTCATGTTTCTACCTCGAGTATTCGGTTGTAATCTCTCACAACACCTTTAAGTTTAGCGGAAGCCGCTCGCACTTGCAAGACTTTTCTGCACTTAAAGCAAGATATTATCAATCAGCCGGAGGCCATCCTTGCGGCAAGCGAGGAGGATCGCGGAGGCGCCAGGGGCCACTTGTTGCAGGGGCACGAGGGTCTCGGCATCGACCACGGTGGCGTAATCGGGCGCCCAGCCGGCGGCGGTGACGGTCTGGCGGATGGCGGTCTCCAGCACCTCTGCGCTGCGTTCGCCAGCGTCGACGGCGGCCTTGGCGGCGAAGAGCGAGCGGCTGAGGGAGAGGGCCGTGGCGCGCTGTTCGGGCGTGAGGTAGGTATTGCGGGAGGACTTGGCCAGGCCGTCGCTATCGCGCACGATGGGGGCACGGACGATTTCGATGGGGAAGTTCAGGTCGCGCACCATGCGGCGGATGACGGCCACCTGCTGGAAATCCTTCTGCCCGAAGACGGCAACATCCGGGGCGACGATATTGAAGAGTTTGGCGACCACGGTGCAGACGCCGCGGAAGTGGATCGGCCGCTGCGCGCCGCAATAACCCTTGGAGAGGCGCGTCTCCTCCACCCAGGTGCTGGCGTCCTGCGGGTACATATCGCCCGGCTGGGGGAGGAAGCAGGCGGCGGCGCCTTCAGCCTGGCAGAGGGCGAGGTCGTCGGCCTCCTTGTGCGGATAGGCATCGTAGTCCTCGTTGGGGGCGAACTGCGTGGGGTTGACGAAGATGGAGACGACGACCGTGTCGCAGCGCTTGCGCGCCTCGCGAATGAGCGAGAGGTGGCCCTCGTGGAGGTAGCCCATCGTGGGGACCAGGCCAATGACGCGCCCAAGGCGCTTCTGCTCCATGCACCAGGCGTGGAGTTCTGTGGGGGAGGTGAAGGTTTGCATGGAGCTTCCTTTCAATTAGTGCAGGCGCGCGCCGGGGGCGGTGGGGGTGACCGGCTGCATCACGCGGAAGGATCCGTCGGGATCGGTGGAGACCACGATCATCCCTTCCGAAACGCCAAAGCGCATCTTACGCGGGGCGAGGTTGGCCACCATCACCACCTGCTTGCCGATAAGCGCCTCGGGGGCGTAGCTCTTGCGAATGCCGGCAAAGACGTTGCGCGGCTTGGCTTCGCCCACATCGAGCGTCAGGTGCAGCAGCTTATCCGAGCCCTCGACCGCCTCGGCGGTGAGCACGGTAGCCACGCGCAGATCCACCTTCGCGAAGTCCTCGATGGAGATGGTCTCGGCCAACGGCTCGGGGAAGGCGGTCTCGGCGGGCTTGGTGGCCAACTGCCGCGCGCCCTTCTTCACATCCTTCTCGGTCAGGGTCTTAGCTGTCTCCTTGAGCGTCTCCTTGGAGGCCTCGACCATCGCCTCGACGGCCTTGGGGTCGATGCGCGCGGCCAGGTGCTCGTAGGCGCCGATGGTGCCACTCTCGAGGGTCTTGGCCGCATCGGCAAAGGTGTAGGGCGCTTCGCCAAAGAGCCTTTCCACCTTCTCGGCGTAGCTCGGAAGGACGGGCTTGAGGGCGATTGCCATCAAGCGGAAGAGGTTGAGGGTGCCGGAGAGGACTGCGCGCGTGGCCTCGACATCCTCCTTGACCAGCTTCCAGGGCATCTTGGCATCGAAGAGCTGGTTGGCCTTATCGGCCCACTCGCGCACCAGGACCATCGCGCGGCAGAAGTCGCGCTTCTCGTAGGCAGCGAGGACCTCGGGCAACTGCGCACGGCAGGCCTCCAGGAGTTCGCGGCTCTCGGGGTCCATCGCGCTGAGGGTGCCGCCGCAGCTCTTGTTGATCATCTGCGCGCCGCGGGAGGCGAGGTTGGTGATCTTGCCCACCAGGTCGGAGTTCACGCGGCCAACGAAGTCCTGCAGGTTCAGGTCCATATCGTCGACCGTGCCATTGAGCTTGCAGGCGTAGTAGAAGCGCAGGGCCTGGGCGTTCAGGTGCTTGAGGTAGGTGGCCGCGGAGATGAAGGTGCCCTTGCTCTTGCTCATCTTCTCGCCATTGACCTGCAGGAAGCCGTGGACGAAGACCTGCGAGGGCGTGCGCCAGCCGGCATTCTCCAGCAGCGCCGGCCAGAAGAGGCAGTGAAAGCGGACAATGTCCTTGCCGATGAAGTGATAGACCTCGGTCTTAGGATCCTGCCACCACTGCTCGAGCGTCTGCCCATGCGCCTTGGCCCAGCGCTCCAGGGTGGCCATATAACCCACCGGCGCGTCGAGCCACACATAGAAGAACTTGTCCTGCTCGCCGGGGATGGCGAAGCCGAAGTAAGGCTTATCGCGCGAGATGTTCCACCCGCGCAGCGGCTCGTTGAACCACTCGAGGAGCTTGCCGGCGGTGGCCGCGTCGGTATGGGCGGGGATCCAGGCCTTGAGGAAGTCGCGGAAGGGCTCGAGCTCGAAGAAGAGCTGCTCGCTCGCGCGCATCACCGGCTTCCCGCCACAGACCGCGCAGTAGGGCTCAACCAACTCATTGGCGTTGTAGGTGGCGTTGCAGACCTCGCAACCGTCGCCATACTGGTCCTTTGCGCCACACTTCGGACAGGTGCCCTTGACGAAGCGCCCGGGGAGAAACATCCCGCAGTGCTCGCAGTAGAGCTGCTCAACGCTCCGGCGAGAGATGAGGCCGCGCTCCTTCAAGCGCAGATAGATGGACTCGGAGAGGGCGCGGTTCTCGTCGCAATTCGTCGAGCCATAGAGGTCGAAGCCCATCTCAAAGGCACCAAACTCCTTGACGCGGGCGCGGTAGGAGCGATTGATAAGCGCCTCGGGAGTGATGCCCTCCTTGCGCGCGCGGATCATAATCGGCGTGCCGTGCGTATCATCCGCGCAGACGTAGACGCAGTCGTTGCCCATCATCTTCTGATAGCGCACCCAGAAATCCGTCTGCAAATACTCCACCAAATGGCCCAAGTGCAGCGCCCCGTTCGCATACGGCAGCGCGCTCGTCACCACAATCTTCCGCTTCTCCATCGTTCTCTCTCCTTAGTAAGCAAAGTCGACTACCGCCCGGCCAGCTTCAGCGCGCCCTGCTGGCGGCGGCTCTCCTCGGCGGCGAAGGCAATCCGGTGGCTCTCCAGGGAGACCTCAAAGATCTCGCCCCAGCCCGCCGGGTCGGCCGCCGTCAACTGCCGCACCAGCTCGTCCATCAGCCCAAAGTCGCCGCCGCCGTGGCCCGAGCCCATCGGCACGCCGGCCTCCAACACGCTATCCCACACCTCGGTGGTGCGCGTGTCGAAGTGGTAAATCGTCAAGGTCCGGCCATTGCCCACAATCTCGCCGCGCGTACCAAAGACCTTCGTCTCGCGGCCGCCGGTGTAGGTGTAGCTCTCCATCTGGTGGGCCACGGTGATGCCGCCCTCGAACTGCAGATTCACCACCTGGTGATCGACCGCGTCATTATCGCAGGCATAGACGCAGCGGCCGTAGGGCCCCTCGCGCAACATCGCCTCCATCGCCTCATCGCGCTTATCCACAAAGGGATAGCGGTAGTCCTGCCGCTCCAAGTAAATCTTCCGTGCCGAGTAGGGGCACGCGCGCTCCACCTCCGCCGGGCAATCCAAGCACCGATCGGCCGCGCCCGCAGGCTTGTGCGCCGCGTTGAAGTGGAAGGTGCTCCCAAAGCTCGAGACGCCCGTACAACGCTTCCCGCCCAACCACCAAACAAACTGATCGAAGTCGTGGCAGCACTTCTGCAAGATCATCGGCGTGGCGCGCTCGGTATTCCCCCAGTTCCCCCGGCAGAAGCTGTGCGCCGCGTGCATATAGGCCACCGGCTCAAGGTGCTGAATGCTCACCACCTCCCCAATCGCCCCACCCTGCAGCAAATCGTGCAACTTCTTGAAGTAGACCGTATACCGCAGCACGTGGCCCAGGATGACCAGCCGCGGCTGCACCTCGCGCACCTTCGCCGCCAACTTCTCGCACTCGGCCCACGTCCGCGCCATCGGCTTTTCCAGCAACAGATGATAGCCGGCATCCAAACACGCAATCGCGGGCTCCACGTGCAGCGCATCGGGCATCGCAATCACCATCACATCGCACTTGGGCTTCGCCGCCACCGCCTCCGACCAATCGCCCCACTGCGCCTCGGGCCCCAACCCGTGCGCCTGAGCCACCGCCGCGCGCGCCGCCGGATTGATGTCCGCCACACCCACCACCTTCACCTTCTGCGGGTAGGCTGCGGCATAGGCTGCATAGGTCCGCCCGCGGTCGCCGGCGCCCAAAATCACCATCGTTATTGCTGCTCGCTCCATCGCGATCTCTCCTTCTGCAAAAAACGCCCCCCATTGTAGCACAATTCTTCCGCCGGAGGCGCGTGAGAGTGGCCAGGCCGCTACGCGGCGGCTGGCCGTAAAGGGCGTTGCCCGTTCTGACGGGCCGCGTCCTCGCGGCCCTCTCACGCGCCGGGCGGAGCGGAAAGACCAGCGCAAGCGGACGCAGGAAGCGCCTTCCGAAAAAAAGTGAAAAAGGCTGTAGATTTTTGCGGAAGGGTGCGTTCTTATGGGGTGTGAGCATGGTGCTCATAGTGATTCAAGTTGAAAGGTTCATACAATGAAGACGATGATGATGGTTGCGGCGTTGGCTTTGGGGCTTGGGGCTTGGCAGATGGCTTATGCGCAGGAAGCAGCTCCGGCCGAAGTGGCCGAGACCCCGGCTGTTGAGGCCGTGGCCGAAGGTGAAGCGGTTGAGGCTGAGGCGGGTAAGCCCGCTCCGGAAGAGGTCCGCAAGATGCGCCGCCGCGCGGCGATGAAGAAGCAGCGTGGCCCCAAGGGCGAGTGCAAGGCCAAGGAAGGTTGCCCGAAGGCTGAGGGGAAGTGCCCGAAGGCCAAGGATGGCGAGTGCCCCAAGGGCGAGGGCAAGCGCCCGGAAGCCAAGGGCCCCAAGGGCGAGAAGCCGGCGTGCGCGTGCGGTTGCCCGGCGTGCGGGAAGGGCCCGAAGGCTGAAGGCCCCCGTGGCCCTCGCGGCCCGAAGGGTGAGCGTGGGATGAAGGGCGAAGGTCCCCGTGGCCCGAAGGGTGAGCGCGGCATGAAGGGCGAAGGCCCCCGCCGTCCCCGCGGTCCGCGTCCGGCGCCTGAGGCGGCTCCGGCTCCTGAAGCGGCTCCCGAGGCGGCTCCGGCCCCCGAGGCGCCTGTGGCGGAGTAAGACCTGTTTGGTTGGGAAACGCGCTGCGGAGAGCTCTTCGCAGCGCGTTTTTTGGTATTTTATGGGTATGGACAAGGTGACGAAAGCGCAGATTGCTGAAGCGTTTATGGCGCATCGCGCGCAGTTGCTGGCGGTGATTCAGCGGCAGTTGCACCCGGTGTTGCTCAAGCGCCTGGCGTATGAGGATGTGCTGCAGAGCGCGTGCGAGGAGGCGATGAAGCGCTTGGGGTACTTTGAGGTCTCGCCCGAGGTGCCGATTTACTTCAAGTTGCGGACGGTGGTGCTGCAGGTGTTGGCGGATTTGGAGCGTAAGCACTTGCAGGCCAAGAGCCGCGATGCCTTCCGCGAGCAGGAGTTGGCCGAGGGCGTGGGGTCGGCCGAGGGAGCACAGGGAGGGCGAATGAACTGGGGGCAGATCGTCGCGGAGGTCTCCTCGCCCGGGTCGCACATGGCCCGCGTGGAGCGCAATGGGTTGCTGCGCCAGGCGATTGCCGCGCTCCCCGAGCAGGATCGGCAGATTCTCGTGCTGCGCCACTTTGATGAAATGGGCAATGCCGCCTGCGCCGAGATTCTGGGGATCGACCCCAAGGCCGCCTCAATCCGCTACAAGCGGGCCCTGGAGCGACTCCAGCGGCGGTTGATGGAGCTCTCGTGTTTCAGGAATTAGAGGACAGCGAACAGATGACAGACGACAGAGACGCGGTGAGCGAAGAGGAGGCGTTGCCCCCGGCCTTGCAGCAGTTGGCTGCGGAGTTGGATCACCTGAGTGGACGCTCCGTGCGAAACTTGGCCGTCGATGGGTTGCCGGATCTCTCGGGGACCGATTTCCGCCTGACCGCGCAGCTCGGTAGCGGCGGCTTCGGGACCGTCTACCAAGCGGTGCAGATGTCCTTGGAACGCGTTGTGGCGGTGAAGGTGTTGGCCGCCTCCTTCTTCCAGGTGCCCTCGCTCAAGTCGCAATTCGAGCATGAGGCGCGGACCGTTGCGCGGCTCCACCACCCCAACATCATCCCGGTCTTTGCCGCCGGCACCACCGAGCGCTACTGTTTCTTCGCAATGGAATACATCGATGGCGTCTCGGCCGACCTCGCCCCCTTCCCCACGCTCGACGCCCTTCTGCGCTTTGCCATCAGCATGGCCGAGGCCCTCGCCTACGCCCACCAGTGCGGCGTTATCCATCGCGACATCAAACCCTCCAACATCCTCATCGCGGCCAACGGCACCGCCAAAATCGGCGACTTCGGTCTCTCCTGCCTCATGGGCACTCAGCCCACCCCCGCCTCCTCCGCCGGCACCCGAAAGTATATGGCCCCCGAACAGCGCGAACACGGTCAATCCACCACCCTCAGCGACCAATACGCGCTAGGGACCACCCTCTTTGAGCTCCTGGCCAAACACCCCGACCTGCCCAACAACCCCGACCTGCGCGCCATCCTCGACAAGGCCACCGCCACCGAAAGCGCTGCACGCTACCCGAACCTCGAAGCTATGGCCGCCGACCTGCGCCGCTGCCTAGCCCACGAACCGGTCGCCGCCCGCCCGGCAGGTCTCCTCCGCCGCCTCGGTCTCTGGTCGCGCCGTAACCCCGCCGCGGCCGCAGCCATCCTGGCCGCCTGTTCCTGCTTGAGCGCCCTGCTCATCACCCTGGCCGTGGCCTACCGACGCGCCGATGCCGCCCTCGGCCTCCTCGAGTGCGAGGCCGCAAACGCCGCGCAAACCCTCGCCGAGGCTATGACCGAATCCGACCCCGAGGACCTGGACAAGCGCGATGCCGGGCTCAAACGTGCCCTCGCCGCCGCCCAAGCCCTTGCCGAGCGCTTCCCGAACAATCGCGACATCGCCGCCGCCCGCGCTACGCTCGAAAAGGCTCGCGAAGAGTACCTCCGCCAGCGTCAACGCCGCCCCCGCCGCCCCACGCGCACCCCCACCCCCGAGCTCAGCCCCGAAACGCCACCGCCCGGACCCAAGACGCCCCCACCCAATCGCGGCCAGAAGCGGCAGAGAACAGCGGTTAGCGGCTAGCCGCTAGCGGTTAGCACGCGTTCCGAAACAGGTAAACCCTGGGCCCGAGCGACTCCTAACAAGCCCCCTAAACAACAGCCGAGGCGCCCAAAGGGCACCTCGGCCGGGGTGGAGCGTCCCACGCTCCCGAGGGGCGTGGGGGCGAGAAGTCCGAAGGAGCTATGTCAACAGCCCCCACACGCGCCACCTTAGCCCTCGAAGAGCCAGGTGGACAAGTAGCGGTCGCCACCATCGGGCAGGAGGGCGACAATCTTCTTGCCGGCGTAGACGGGATTGCGCGAGAGCTCGCGGGCCACATGGAGTGCGGCGCCGGCGGAGATGCCCACGAGCAGCCCCTCCTGCTTGGCGGCGGCACGGGCGGCGGCACCGGCCTCCTCGGCCTTGACCGTCACCACGCGGCTAATCAGGGAAGTGTCCAGAATCTTGGGAATGAAGCCTGCGCCGATGCCCTGGATCTTGTGCGGACCAGGCTTGCCGCCGCTGAGGACGGGCGAGGTGTCGGGCTCAACGGCGATGAGCTCAACGGCGGGATTGGCCTCGCGCAAAGCCCGGCCGACGCCGGTGAGCGTGCCCCCGGTGCCCACGCCGGAGATGAAGACATCGGGCGAGCCGCCGAGGTCAGCCAGGATCTCCGGGCCAGTGGTGCGGTAGTGGATTTCGGGGTTGGCCGCGTTCTCAAACTGCTGGGGAATGATGCTGCCGGGGTTCTCGGCGTGGAGCGCGGCGGCCTTCTCGATGGCGCCCTTCATGCCGGCCGGGCCAGGGGTCAGGACCAACTCCGCGCCATAGGCCGCCAGCAGCCGGCGCCGCTCGACGCTCATCGATTCGGGCATCGTGAGAATGAGGCGATAGCCCTTGACCGCGGCCGCCAGCGCCAGGCCGATGCCCGTGTTCCCGCTCGTGGGCTCGATAATCAACCCGCCGGGCTTGAGCGCCCCCGAGCGCTCGGCCGCCTCGATCATGGCCCAGCCCACGCGGTCCTTGACGCTCCCGCCAGGATTGAAGTACTCCACCTTGGCCAGCACCTCGGCCGCGCCATCATTGAAACGATGCAAGCGCACCAACGGCGTGCGCCCAATTGCATCCGGAAGTCGATCGTAAAGTGCCATCTCTCACGTCCTTTCTCTAACCACCGCCAAGCCCTTCGGCCTTCATAGCCTACTTGGTCGGTCGCGAATGAGGAGCATAATACGCTTTCTCCAGGAAAAGTCAAGCCCTTTTCTCGCAAAAGGGGTTACGCCCAGAGGCGCTGGAGGCGGTCGAGGAGGTCGGCGGGGCGGGTGTCGGGGGTGAGGGGGAGCCAGGTGACGGCGAACTGGTGGCGGAAGTAGGTCTCCTGGCGGCGGGCGAGTTGGCGGGTGCGGATGATGATGCGCTCGCGGGCTTCAGCCTGAGTGAGACGGCCGTCGAGGCAGGCGAAGGCTTCGGCGTAGCCGATGGCCTGGCAAGCGGTGCGGGACCACTCGGGGAAGTGCGCGCGCAAGGCCTCGGCCTCGTCGAGAAGGCCCTCGCGGAACATTTGGTCAACGCGCCGGGCGATGCGCTCGTGGAGGAGGCTGCGCTCCCAGGTGAGGGCCAGGAGGGGGGGCTTGGGGGCGCCGAGCCAGGCGGAGGGAAGGGGGTGGCCGCGTTCGAGGAGCTCAAGGGTGCGGACGAGGCGGCGGGGGTTCTGCGCTTCGGCGGGGGGGAGGGTGACGCGGTGGCGGGCGAGGCGCGCGCGCAGCTCGTCGGGGCTGAGGGCTTCAAGCTCGGCGGCGAGGGCGGGGTCGCGCGGCGGGGCGGGGTCGAGTCCGCGCAAGAGGGCGGAGAAGTAGAGCCCGGTGCCGCCCGTGACGTAGAGCGCGCGGCCCTCGCGCTCGCACTGGGCCTGGGCAGCGCGGGCGCGGTCGAGCCAGGCGGCGGTGGAGAAGGGCGCGTCGGGTGCCACGCAGTCGAGACCATAGTAGGGGACGCGCGCGCGCTCCTCGGCGGAGGGCTTGGCGGTGCCAATATCCATCCCGCGATAGACGAGCATTGCGTCGGCCGAGAGGATGGCTGCGCCCGTGCGTTCAGCCAAGGCCTGCACCAGGGCGCTTTTGCCCGTGGCGGTGGCACCGGCGAGGCAGCAGCGGGGCGGAGAGCGATCAGCCATGACGGCGCGGCAGAACTTGGAGGAGCAACAGCACGCCCACGGCCAGGCAGATGGCGCTATCGGCCACATTGAAGCAGGGGAAGTGCCAGGTGCGCCAGTAGACGTGGAAGAAGTCGATCACATAGCCGTGCCAGAAGCGGTCGATAACATTGCCGAGAATGCCCGAGACGAGCAACGCAGTCAGCAACCGCACGGCGTGGCCTTCGCCCAGGATGACGCGATGGAAGCAGGCCAACAGCCCGGCCGCCACCACGCCCAAGCCCCCGAGGAGGAACTGCGCGCCCTGGAACATCCCCCACGCCGCACCCTGATTACGCACATAGGTGAGCGCAAAGCAACCCGGCAGCACCGCCACACTCTCGCCCAGCTCAAAGGCGTGCGCTACCCACAGCTTGCTCGCCTGGTCTGCCGCCAGCACCACCACGCCGAGAAGCACTGGCCAAAGGAGGCGTTTCATCCTAGCGCACCTTGATAAAGAGGAGGAAGAGAATCGGCAGCAGGAGCGCCTGCAACAGCAGGAAGCGAATGACCACCTGTTGGCCGGACCACCCGAGCACCTTGCGGCAATGATCGTGCAGCGGGAAGGTGAAGGTGAAGAAGATGCACTGCAAGGTCGTGGGCTTCTCGCCAGGCGCCGGGCGCCGCACCGGGCGCCCCGCCGCCGCCAAGAGCCGCAAGGCCGCCAGCTTGACCAGTCCACCGCCGCCATTGATTAGCAACATCGGCGCCACCACAAACAGCACGCAGAGGTTCCCCGTGGCCAGCGCCGCCAACCCAATCACCATCCCGAACATTCGCGAGCCGGCATCGCCCATCAACAAACTCGAGGGATAGCAGTTGTACCACAGATACGCGCCCATCGCCCCCGTGAAGATACTCACCAGCACCGCCCACTTCGCCGCCGAGTTGCTATGCGGAATGAGCAGGTAATCGGCCACCGTGCTGTGACCCACCACCACATACAAGAGCACAATCAGCGAAACCAGCGAAAGTAGCGTCAGCAGCCCCGCCAACCCATCAATGCCATCCGAGCAGTTGGTCGTGTTAATCGCGCCAAAGAGCAGCAGCCCCGCCACCGGCACATAAATCCACACCGGCAGCAATGTCTCCACCTGCGTGAAGGGCCACCACGCCCGCATCGCGTGGCCATGCGTCAGGCAAAAGGCCGTAAAGAGCGCAATGCCCGCATCGAAGAGCCCCTTCTTGAGCCCCCCCCACGGCACATCCGCGCGGTCATCCAAATACCCCGAGAGCATGCACAGGTAAATCCCCGCAATCACCCCAATATCCCACAGCGATTCCCAGGCGTAAATCGGGAAGAAACACGCCAGCACCGGCAGCAACAAGAGCGCCAACGGATAGCCCGCGCCCGTCGGCTTCCCCGCCGAAACCGCGCCCCCCGCCACCGCCACCGACTGCCCCTCGGCCGTCTTAACCGCCTTTCCGCGGTCCACCGGCAGCCGCTTCGCCAAGCGCGGCAAGCGCCACCACACCAAGAGCGCCGCCAACAACGCGCCGCCCCCCATCATCACCAAGTGGGACTTCAATAGCCGGAACGGCCCCCACACTTCACGCAAGAAATCACTCAGCAAGTAGAACATAGCGCGCGCATTATAGCATAGATGCCGCTTCCGGCGTTGATAAGAAAAGGGGACAGCTTGTCGCTGCCCCCTCTATCGGAATCGCGTCCGGCGCTTAGAACTGCGCCATCGCGCTACGGGACTTGGCGCGGATGCGAGCACGCGCGGACTTACGACGGGCCTTTTCACAAGGCTTCTCGTAGTAACGAGTTGCACGCAGTTGCTTGATAAGACCCTCCTTGTCGAGAATCTTCTTCAGGCGCTTGAGACCGCGCTCCACCGATTCGCCCTTTTTCAAACGAACCTGGATCATGCTTTGCTCACCTCCTTTCCCGGAAATCTTCCTGCGAGTTAGGCTTCGGGCATCGTCTTGCGCAGACCCTGGCCGCGATCGCCCTCCTTCCACTGACCACGCTTGATCAGCAGATTGATGCGCTCGAAGCGCTTGAGCACGTTGCGCTTGCTCGTAATCTTGCCCGAGCCCTTGAGGCTTCTGTGTTGGCTCATCTTGAACCTCCTTAAGGTCTGTCGAGGGGTCAAAACCCCACTTGGTTGAAAGTCGCGCGATAGTAACAAAGCCCTTCCGAGAAGTCAAGCACTTTACGCACGGCCCGGAGGGAAGGGCGCGGCCCGGAAAAGCCGAAGATTCCGGAAAACCCGGGGACTCCCTCACGCGCCGGAGGCGCACCTCGCGGCAGCTTTGCCGCCCCCCTCACGCGGGCCGAGAGGCCCGCTCCTCTCCTCTGTTATCTGTCTTCTGTCTTCTCTTCATCGCTCCAGCCGCCGCCGAGGGCCTTGTAGAGCGTGATGATGTCAGTAAAGAGGGTTGCGTGATGGGTGATGAGGGTCTCTTGGGCCGAAAGGAGGGCGCTCTGACGGGAGAGGACATCCTCAATGTCCTTTTCACCGAACTCATAGAGTTTATCGGCAATATCGAGGGCTTGGGCGCAGGTTTGGACGGTGCGCTGGAGGTCCTCGGTGCGGCAGGTTTCGTTGTAGTAGGCGAGCCAGGCGGTTTCGGCCTCCTGGTATGCTGTGAGGACGGTGGCGCGGTAGTCCTGGATGGTGGCCTCGAGGGTGGCGCGGGCGGACTCAATTTGCTTGCGCCAGGTGCCGAAGCCAAAGATGTTCCACGCAACGGCGGGGCCGAAACTGACCGAGCGCGTGTAGGCGCTCCAGGGGGAGAGGTCGGGCGAGGAGAGGCCGATGGAGCCGTTGAGGGAGAAGGTGGGATAGATGGAGGCGATGGCCACCCCGAGGGCGGCATTCTGCGCGCGGACCTTCTCTTCGGCCTGGCGGATGTCGGCGCGGCGACGCAGGAGTTCGTTGGCGGGGACCTTGGGGCGGGCCTCGGGGAGTTGGAGGGCGTCGAGGGTCTCGGAGAGGCGTGGCTCGGTGGCGTGCGGGGTGCGGCCGACGAGTTGATCGAGGCGGAACTGGGCGGCGGCGCGCTGCTGGCGGTAGGTGGGAATGGAGGAGCGGGTCTGGGAGACTTGCGACTCGGCGGTGACAAGGTCATAGCGTGGCAGGTCTCCGCTCTCAACGCGCTTCTGGACGCGGGAGAGATTGCGCTCCTGGAGCGCGAGATTGGCCTCGGCAATGGCGATTTGCGCGGTGTATTGGCGGACCTGAACGTAGGCTTCGGCGATGTCGGCGGCCAGGGCAATGCGCAGATCTTGGAAGGTATAGGCCAGGGCGGCCTCTTCGGCCTCGGCCTTCTCTACCGAGCGGCGGATGCCGCCAAAGATATCAATCTCCCAGCGGGCGTCAGCGGAGGCAGAGAGGCGCTTATCCCAGCCGCCGGTGTGGCCACTCCCGCTCCAGCCACGGCTCCAGGTGTAGGAGCCATCGGCCGAGAACTGGGGGTAAAAGCCCGCCTCCACCTGCTCGCGACTGGCGCGGGCGGCGATGATACGCTGGCGGGCGGCTTCGAGCGAAGGGGCGGCGCGGAGCCCCTCTTCCACCAGTTCGGCCAGGAGGGGATCTTGGAAGCTCCGCCACCACTGCGCGAGGCTCTCCAACTCGGGGTCTTCGCCATAGAAGATGGGGGCGACGGGTTCGGGGGCGGCCGGGGGTGTGTAATCCGGGCCGACCGTACAGCCGGTCAAAGCCAAGAGCGAAAACGCAATCACCTCACGCACAGAACGGGCTGGTTCGAACATACTCCCCCCTTCTCCGCCAAGGACTTAGAGGCGGGTGATGGATTCGATGACAACCGGGGTGTTGGGCACATCGCCCATCCAGCCGGCGGTGCCGGTGGAGACCGCTTCAATGGCATCGACCACATCGAAGCCGGCGGTGACATGGCCAAAGACGGCGTAGCCATAGGCCGAGGGATTGGGCGCGCGGAAGTTCAGGAAGTCGTTATCCACGGTGTTGATGAAGAACTGCGCGGTGGCAGAGTGAATCTCCGGGGTGCGGGCCATGGCGATGGCGTACTTGACATTCTTGAGGCCGTTGGCCGCTTCGTTGGGGATGGGCTCGTGGGTGGGCTTCTGCTCGAGTTCGGGGGTGAAGCCGCCGCCTTGAATCATAAAGCCCTGGATGACGCGGTGGAAGATGGTGCCATTATAGAAGCCTTCATCGAGATAGCGCAGGAAGTTGGCAACGGTCTTGGGAGCGGCCGATTCGTCAAGCGCCAACTTGATGTCGCCCTTATTCGTCTTCATCAGCACATTAATCATGGGTGGGTTCCTTTCTGAGCGGCCCGGGGCACGCCTTAGTCTTGCGAAAGTTCTGCGGCAAAGGCCTCCCATTGGGCCTTGACGTCCTGGAAATCGGTATCGAGCGCGGCTTCACTTTGTAGGCCCAGCTGCTTGAGCTGCATCTGCACCTTGGCAAGGAGGGCACGGCGGGCGGCGGCGGACTTGGCGGCCGTCTGGCGCAACTTCTCAAGGGTCTGACGCGAGGCGGCCAAACGCGTGGTGGCGGTGTTCTTGGCGGCCAGGGCAATCGCCTCCTTGAACTCGGCGGCGCGGCTGGGAACGGTGCGCGAAAAGGTCTTGGCCAACAGCAAGGCCTTGGAGGGGGTGCCTACCAGCGTCTCGCGGATCTCTTCTTCGGCCTGCTCAATCCACGCCGTGCTCTGTTCCAGGAGTGTCTGAGCCTCTTCGCCTGCCGCGCCACCGCGTTGGACACGCTGACGCAGGATTTCGAGCGCCGGCTCGATATTCTGCCCCACCATCAGGCGGCGAGTCAAATCCTTGCAGTACTTGAGCTCCAGCCCATCGGCCAGCGAAACGCCCGCCGTGCGGCGCACGGGAACGGCCTTGACGGCCTCCATCACCTTGGCATCAAAGTCCTTATTGGCCGGGTGACCGCCCCAAAAGAGCTGACCTTTGTGGTCGAAGATCATCGCATAGGGCACGCCATTGATGCGCGGACCGCCGGCCACCGCGAATTGCTGATAGACCGAATAGTTGCACTTCGAGCGCTTGAGCAATTCGCGCACCGCCTCGTCATTTCGCTGCCAGAGATGCGTGCCGATGACCACTGCCGGCTTACCCTCCAGCTTCCGGGCCAGTTCGCCAATATGCGGCAACACCGCGCGGCACGGCGGGCAGGTCAACCCAAAGGCCTCGACCACCACCACCTTGCCCTCCAGATCGGCCGGTTTGAGCTTCGGCCCGCTCACGTGCATCTCGTCGGTGAGATTACTCACCTCCAGGGCCGCGGCCACGGTCGCCCAAGCAGCCAACACCATCCCACAAATCAGCTGTTTCATCGCTTAATCCTCCTCCGTAAAGAAGCGAATGCTACTCTTCTTGAACTCGTGTGTGGAGAAAAAGACCTTGCCCGCCGGCGCGCCAATCAGGTCACCCAAACGGCAGAAGGCCTCGTAGCCCGCCGCCCACGAGCGCTTGTGGATCATTGCATACACGGTGAAGGGGAAGTCCGCGCTTGCCGGGCGGGCGTAGCAATGCGTCACCTCCGCCTCGGCGGCCAGCCGGCGCCCGGCCGCATCGCACGCTTCCGGCGCCACCTGCCAGCAGCACATGCCATTGGCCATAAAGCCTCCCGCGCGGTGACGCAGCAGGAGCGCGAAGCGCCGTAGCGTCCCCTCCGCCTGCCAGGCGCGCAGCTGCGGCAAATCCGCCTCCCGCCACGGCTCGGCCAAGGCGTCCGTGTCATCTTGATAACGCCGAATGATGGCCACCGCCTCGGGCGAAAGCGGCGGCGCGGGCACCACCTCCGGCCCCAGAGCTGCCGCCGGCACGCGATATTCGGTCCGCTCATCACGCTCACGCGTGCCGGCATCAAAGACCACATCAATCTTGTAGCGCGTCAGCGCCGGGAAGGGCGTGGGCGCCAAGTCGGCCAACTTTGCGGCCTCCGCTTCAAAGCGATCGGCCGGCGCCGAGAGAGTCCACCACAGATTCGGATAGGGCGCGTAATCCTGCGCCGAGAGGCCCTCGACCGCAAAGTCCGCCGGCCACGCCCGCTCGTAAGCGTGCGTCACCCCCGGCAAAGCACAAACACGCGCCGCAGCCGCCGCCAGCGCCGCCCCCTCCGCCCGCATCGCGTAGAGGCAACTGCGATAACCCAGCCGCCGCGCATCAAAGACCGCCCCTACGCGCCGCACCATCCCCGCCGCGCGCAACCGCGCCACAAAGGCCTCCAACTGCGCCTCGCTCGCCCCAAGCGCCTCCCCCAAAACAGCCAGCGGCCGCGACACCAAAGGCCACGGCCGCTGCAAGGCATAGAGCCAGCGCGTCTCCTCGATGGAAAGTTCAATCCGTTCGTCCATTGCGCGTAAGGTAGCATATTTCCCGGGCCAAGGAAAGCCCTCACCCCGCCAGCGCGCGGCGCGCACAAACTTTTCCTTGCGTGAGGGGAAAAGACGCGCTATACTAGGGGCGTATCAAGGAGGAAGCATTATGGCAGACAAACCCTTTATCGCCGCTCGTTTGCGGAACCCCGCTGAGGAAGCCGCCGCCAAGCCGAAGGCGAAGGCCAAGACCGATTGGATTGGCGGAGCGTGCGCGATTGTGGCCGTGATCCTGGCGGCCGCAACGGCAGCGGTCACCTATCTGGAATGGGACCCGCTGACAAAGTTTATCGGTAAATAAGGACGCAAGCATGCGTCTTGGCGCGCCGGTGAGCGCGTGGTTTTGCGGACTCTGCCTCATCTGGGCGGGGGCCGCTTTTTTTGGTCTGCCGGGAGCGCAGGCCTTGGGGATTGAGGCGCGCGCGGTGGCAGCCGGGGAGGTGTGGCGGCTGGGAACCTATGCGCTGGTGCACGGGGCGTGGTGGCACTTGGTGGCAAATGGGGTCGGCATTTGGATGACGGGGCGGTGGCTGGAACGGCAGGTGGGCTCGCGCACCGTGGCGGCGGTGGGGCTTTTGGGAATCGCGGGCGGGGCGTTGGGCTTTTTGGTGACATTGGCGCTGGATCCGCGGCTGGGGCCAGGCATGCGATGCGTGGGGGCCTCGGGAGCCCTTTCGGCATTGCTGGGATTTGTGACGGGCCACTGGCCGCGCGAGCAACTACGGGTCTATCTGTTTGGCTTGCCGCTGGCCGTGCAAGGCATTTGGCTGGGCGGCTTGCTCGTGCTCTTGATGGCCCTAGAGGCAACCCTTTGGCCGCAGGGGACGGCCTATGGCGCGCATCTGGGCGCGTGGGGCGTGGGACTGCTCTTGGGCGCGATAATAGATAACAGATGACGGATGACAGATGCCAGAAAAACGCGGCGCAGGGTTTCCTGCGCCGCGTCGCTTTTGCTAACAGCTATCAGCTAACCGCTAACAGCTAATCGCTAACCGCTCCTTACCAGTTGATGGCGGCGGGGGTGCCATCGTAGGCGGCGAGGAGGATCTTGCGGATGTCCTCGGCGGTGGTGGTGCGGGGGTTGGAGCCGGTGCAGGGGTCGAGGACCGCGTTCTGGGCGATGAAGTCGAGGTTCGCCTCAAAGACCTCGCGGGAGACGCCGGCAGCCTCGAGGGTAGCGGGGATGTCGAGCGAATCGTTGAGGGCGCAGATCTTGTCGACCAGGACATTGACCAGCTGCTTCTCGGTGGCACCCGGGAGACCGAGGGCGCGGGCGATGTCGGCGTAGCGACTCTCGCAGGCCTTGCGGTTGAACTGGATAACGAAGGGCTGACAGATGGCGTTGCAGAGGCCGTGGGGGAGGTGGAACTGGGCGCCAATCTTGTGAGCGATGGAGTGCGTGATGCCGAGGAGCGCGTTGGAGAAGGCCATACCGGCGAGGCACTGAGCGATGTGCATCCGGCCACGAGCGGCCATGTCGCCATTGTAGGAGGCCACGAGGTCGTCATCGATCATCTGGATGGCCTTGACGGCGAGGGGGTCGGAGAAGTCCGAGTGCCAGCCGGCGACGTAGGCTTCGATGGCGTGGGTGAGGGCATCGAGGCCAGTGTGGGCGGTCAACTTGGGAGGCATGGTCTCGGCGAGCTCGCTATCGACCACGGCGATGTCGGGGGTAATCTCGAAGTCGGCCAGCGGATACTTGACCTTGGTGGAATAGTCGGTGATGACGGAGAAGGCGGTCACTTCGGTGGCGGTGCCGGAGGTGGAGGGGATGGCCACGAAGATGGCCTTCTGGCGCAGGACGGGCATCGTGAAGGGATCCTTGATGTCGTCGAAGCTCTTCTCGGGGTGCTCGTAGAAGACCCACATGGCCTTGGCCGCGTCGATGGGCGAGCCGCCGCCGATGGAGACGATGACATCCGGACCAAAGTCGCGCATCGCCTGGGCGCCCTTCATCACGGTCTCGACGGAGGGATCGGGCTCAACACCCTCAAAGTGGGCCACTTCCAGCCCGGCATCCTTGAGGATCTTCTCCAGACGGTCAAGGGCGCCACTCTTCTTCATCGAGCTACCGCCCGAGACAATCATCGCGCGCTTGCGGGTTTTACCAAGAACTGCGAGTTCCTTCATCGCGCCAGGACCAAAGTAGAGGTCGCGCGGGAGGGTGAAACGTGCCATAAGTCTATCCTTTCATTCACTGTGCGGGCGCAGTCCGCGCCCAAACCACGACAGAAGTATAGCACATTGTGGACGGTGAGAGGTAAACAGTAAACCGTGAGGTGCTCGCTGCGCGCGTGAGGAGGCATCGTAGCGTGCGGCTTCAGCCGCGCAGAAAGGCGAGAGGTACACGCTGCACTCGCGGAGGGCGGCGGTGTGGCTAGCGACCTTCTAGCCGGCGTGCCCACAAGGCGCACCGGCCGGGATGGAGCGCACTGCGCTCCCGAGGGGCGTGGGGGCGAGTAGCCACCACCCGGGGGCGAGGCCAAATTGTAAGTCCACCAATTATTGGAATTAAGCGGCCCTCTTAATTCTCGGACTCGCCCCGGGTTGGAGTTGTCCTTGGGGCGAGTTGGATTTGGAGGTGGGCGAAGGGCAATAAATAAGACCCCGTCTTATTACCAATAAGGCCCCGTCCTATTACCAATAAGGCCCCGTCTTATTGCCAATAAGGCCCCGTCTTATGAGTTCCCCCCCGGCGAGGCGCCAATTCGCCTCCAGCGAAGCCCCAATCCCCTCTCCCCCGCCACCACTTCCCCAATTGAGACACCGACCGTCCCCGCCGCGCAGGCGGAAGTCGTCCTCCCCGAATGCGCGTTTGAGGGACCGACCATTTACAACGGGCGGGGTGTTATGGTAAATTGGGGGCGCTTTTGGGTTCCAAGAGCAAGCCATAGTTTGGGTTATCACGGCGATCCTGATGGGCTCTCGCCCCGCCTAAACGTTTATTACGCGTTCGCTACGCGAATGTATCGTTCCACTGAAACGACCAAATTTCACTACAAGAACGAGACATTCCAGCGTTGGCGCGCTTGGGAAGTTTTCCCGGGCGTGTCTTCATTTGGATGTTTTCTTGTAGGGCTTTGGTCGGCCTCAGTGGAGAACAGAAGAGTCGAGGCACGCCTTTATTGTCCCCCGGGCGGCACTCGTTGAACTGGAGCCGCCGGGTTATGCAGTTTACCTCCTTTGCCTTCTTCCTCTTTTTGCCGACCGTCTTTCTGGTCTACTGGGCGCTCGCCTGCCCGTTCTTGGCCAAACGCCATCGCGAGGGCTCTCTGCGGTTGCAGAATCTGTGGGTGGTAGCGGCCAGCTATCTCTTCTATGGCTGGTGGAATTGGCAGTTGCTTTGGTTGATTTCCTTTACGGCGTTGTGGGCATGGGGAAGTGGCTTGCTTGTAACGCGCTGTTTGGAGCGCCCAGAAGGAGGAAAACGAGCTGCACAGGTTATCGTTGGGCTGGCGTTGGTGGTCAACCTCGGCATCTTGGGCGTGTTCAAGTATGCCGACTTCTTTATCGGGAACTGCGCCGCGTTATTGCAAATGCTCGGCTTTCAGGTCCATTTGACGAGCCTTCAGTTGCTTCTGCCGGTGGGGATTTCCTTCTACACCTTCCAGGCCTTAAGCTATGTTATTGACGCCTATCGCCGCGCGCTTCAACCCACACGCGACCCCGTGGCTTTTCTTGCGTATGTTAGTTTCTTCCCGCAGTTAGTCGCCGGTCCCATTGAACGCGCCACGCACCTGTTGCCACAGTTCCTGCGTCCGCGGACCTTTGACTACGCACTTGCTGTTGAGGGGTGCCGACAGATGCTTTGGGGCTTTGCCCAAAAGTGTCTTTTGGCCGACCGCTGTGCCTATGTTGCCAATCAATTGCTCGATCAGCCAAACGCCTCTACGCTCTCGATCTGGGTGGGCATGATTTGCTTTGCCTTTCAGATCTACGGCGACTTCGCGGGGTACTCCGACATTGCCATCGGTTGCTCCAAACTCTTTGGCATTCGCCTGATGACCAACTTCCGCCACCCCTACTTCGCACGCGACATCGCAGAGTTCTGGCGCCGGTGGCATATCTCGCTGACTACGTGGTTCCGGGACTACCTCTACATCCCGCTTGGCGGTAGCCGTTGTTCCTCGTTCAAGCGTATTCGCAACACCTTTATCATCTTCCTCGTTTCCGGTTTCTGGCATGGCGCAAACTGGACCTTCCTCGCATGGGGAGCCTTCCACGCCTGCTGCTTCCTGCCGCTTCTCCTCTGCAACCGCAATCGCAAACACACCAGCGATGTCGTCGCCCCAGGGCGTCTCCTCCCCTCCGGACTTGAAGCCTGGCAAATCTGCTCCACCTTCCTCTTGGCGGTCATCGGCTGGACCTTCTTCCGCGCGCCGGACATCTCCACTGCCTGCGCTTGGTTGGGAAAAATGTTCACCTTCTGTGATCTCACCTACCGTCAAGTCGGCCTCGGAAACCTTGCCAAAGCGCTTCCCGTGATGCTTCTCTTCCTTCTCATCACCTGGCTCAACCGAGACCGCACCTCGCCGCGCCTCCCAACACTCCTACCACTTCGCTGGGCCATCTACCTGGCGCTAATCTTCCTCATCCTCCTCTGGCAGGTCGCCCCGCAACCCTTCATCTACTTCCAATTCTAACGCCCCGATGAAACGCTTTCTACGCACCGTCCTCTGCTTTGGCAGTCTCGTCACGCTCCTTGTTCTTGGGGTTCTCGTTTGGCGCATCGGCGCACAGCAGTCCGCACTCCGCAACAGCCTCGCAATAAAGCCGGGACAGACCATTCTCTTCGTTGGGGATTCGCATATCGGCTGCACCTTCGTTGAAGCGCCTCGGTTCCACAATCGCGTCCTCTGGGCCTCTTCGCTCCCCCAGCAGTTTACCCTGATGAGATTGCTTGATATGGAACGCCTCGGCACCCTGGGCCCCGTCCAAACGCTCGTGCTCGACATTGGTCTCCAAAGTTTCGGCCAGCAAAAGATTGAACGGTTGAACGAACTCACATTCCGCTCGCTTGGGTTTACGTGGCGTCACCTGGAGCGACTTCCGCTCGTGCCCGAACAGTTCCTCCTCTACCTCGTCACGCACCTAACCGCCCCAATGCACCTCGTGGAACCCCCGCCCACACAAACCACCTCGATCCTTGACCAACCCCAAGAACGCCGAGAGAAGGAGTTCCAAGACACCGCCTACCTACACTTCAAGTGGATCTCAAGCCCGGAAGTAATGGCGCCTAACTGGCAAACCTCTCTCAAGGAAGCACTTGTTGAAATCCAGAGACTCTGCGCTCGCCACAACATCCGCCTTGTCTGTTTCACCGCCCCACTCACCTCCTATTATCGCCAAGCCACTCCGCCCGAACTTGAAGTGCTTCTCCTGCAATTCACCGACTTCATTCGCGCGCAAGGCATCCCGTACCACGATCTCCGAACCTGGTGCGAAGACCGGGACTTCTTTGATAGTTTTCATCTCACTCGCCCCGCCGCCGAGCGCTTCACCGAGCGCTTCTATCGCGAAATCCTTCAAGAACCCTTCAATTCCCATTAACGTCGAACAAGAACCCCTTAGGCCCGTTAGAGATTTGGGCGTTAAGAGATCTGAAATAGAACCTTATGCCTGAGAACGTCGCGTCAGCGCATCTGCGCACGAAAAAAGTGCTTGCATTTTGCATTTTGCTATGCTACACTTTATGCCATTCCTTTCCTGGGGGTATAGCTCAGTTGGTAGAGCGTTTGAATGGCATTCAAAAGGTCAGGAGTTCGACTCTCCTTACCTCCACCATAAAGAAGGAACCGAAGATGGGAAAAGGCGAGCAAGGCTCGCCTTTTTTGTTGTTTTTTGGGGCACGGAGATGCTTGACAGGGGTGTGGCGGGCGGGGTATCATATGAACGGTTGCGCGCCGGATTGGCGGCATTGGTCAGAAGTTAAGGAGGTCTTGTGCCGGCAGACTTGATTACAACATCGCGTTCGCAGGCGGAGCAGGGGGTTACCTCGCATGACGAGAACCTTTCGCACGCCGATTACAATCCCGAGCTTAAGTCGATTTCCGGCGCACAGTGACCTTCCTAGAGCGGCTCTTCGATTCATCGGCCGGGCTGTGCCGCCATCGGCCGCTTTATGGTTGGGCCGTGGCGATTATTTTGGGGACGGCACTGGGCTTCTTTGCAGGGTTGCCGTGGGTGTGGTTGGTGGGGGCCACTGGGGTGGTGGTGCGCATTTGGTGGCGGCCGAACTATTCGGCAGTGCAGCTCTCGTGTCTGTTGTGGTTTGTGCTCCTCCTGCTGACCGCTTGGCGCGCAGGGCTTTATCACGATCGCAATGCCGCGGTTCTGGCGCGCTTGCGCGAGCAGCAGACGCTCGGGAACACCTTTCCGCTGGTGGTCACCGTCTCGAACGATCGGCAGATTGTGCCGCGCAAGCGGGGCGGACCCTACTGTCGCTTTTCGGTGGACAACGCGTGGTTCGCCGATGGAACGGCCGTGCACGGCGCGAACTTGCGGGTCCTTTACTACGATCGAACCGGGAACTTTCCGCAGGTGGGCGAGCGCTGGCGGCTACAGGTCAAGCCGCGGCGGGGCGTGCCTCTCTACCGGCTCTCACTCTCGGCTCGGGGTGAGACGGCCGAGCGTCTGGCCGAAGGCGGCGGGGCCGAACGGGCGCAGTATTGGTTAGCGGGGGCGCGCGAGCGTCTGGCCGGGCATCTGACTCTGGGCGTAGAGCGCGAGGAGGCGCTCTTGTTGCAGACGATGCTCCTGGGGCGGCGGACCACAATGCCCTATGCAGCGCGTCAGCGTTACGCCGATGCCGGGATTATCCACATCTTTGCGATTTCGGGGCTACATGTGGGGATTGTAGCGGGCTTTCTGATTTGGGCGCTAGCTGCGCTGGGGGTGCGGTTGCGTTGGCGGGCGTTGGTGCTTGCGCCGGCCTTGGTGGGCTACTTGCTCCTAACCGGGATTCCGCCTTCGGCCGCGCGCGCCTGTACGATGGCAATTCTCTACTGTCTGGCGCCGACCGTGCTTCGGCAGGCGAGCGCGCCGGCGGCCCTCTTCGCCACCGCCGCCGGGGTGCTGCTGATCGAGCCGAGCTGGGTGGCGAACGTGGGGGCCATCCTCTCCTTTACGGTGATGGGCGGAATCTTGCTGTGCATGGAGCCGTTGAAGGGCGTCTTGGTGAAGTGGCTGCGTGCCGAGGTGCCCGAGCGCGACCCCGGGGAGTTACCTGCGCCGCCAAGTTGGCATGTGCGCTTGCGGCAGCATGTGGCCTCGCTCGTGGCGTTGACGCTCTCGGCCTGGCTGGCAGCCGCACCGCTCTCGCTCTACTTCTTTGGCCGCCTCTCGCTGGTGGGGTTGGTGCTGAACTTGCTGATCCCTGGGTTGACGCTGGCCATTGTCTGGTGCGCGTGCGTGAGTGCGGTGGCGGGTTTCTGCGTGGCACCGATCTCGGTGCTCTGCAATCGCGCAGGAGTGGCGCTCCTGCGAGTGCTAGATCTCTGCTCGGAGGTCGCCCTCTCCCTCCCCGGCTCGACGGTTGAACTCGCGCCAATGGAGCGCCCGGGCATCACGGTCACCCTCCTCCTCGAGTTCGCCCTCCTCCTCTTCGGCCTTTGGCTGAGAGTCCGCTCTCTACGCTTGCGATAATAGCGTGTGCGCTGTACCCACGGTAAAAACACACGCGGCAACCTCCTTGAGGTCGCCGCGTGTGCGTTGAGGAAATGATAGAGAACGCAAGAGCGCCTATCGCGGCACGCGTTCTGTCATCTCTTATCCCACAAAGCCGTGGAGGGCGAGGAAGTCGGTGCGGTAGCCGGCGATGTCGGTGGTCGCCTCAACGTTCTCGGGGGTGAGGGCGGCCATCAGGGCATCGACCTCGGCCTGAATCTCCGGGCGCATCTCCCAATCGTCAATGCGGATGCGGCCAGCTTCATCCACCGGCATAGCGCCATCGGGTGCGTAGAGGCGCTCGCGGAAGAGGCGGTCGATCTGGTCGAGGCAATCCTCGTGCAGGCCGTGGGCCTTCATCACCTTGAAGAGGCAGGAGATGTAGGGCGGCATCGCGGGGATGACGGCCGAAGCACGGGTGACAAGGGCCTTGTTCACGCTCACCACACCCACGCCGCCGAGGTCGGCAAGCGCATCGGTGATGGCCTTGGCGGAGGCTTCGAGGTTCTCCTTGGCGCGGCCGAGGGTGCCCGAACGATAGATGTCCTGCGTGCACTTCGGGCCAATGTAGGAGTAGGCCACCGTCTTGCAGCCCTGGGCCAGCAGCCCCTTGGCCTTGAGGAAGTCCATCCAGAGCACCCAGTCCTCGCCACCCATCACCTTCACGGTGGCGGCGATCTCGTCATCGGTGGCGGGCTCGACTGCGACTTCCTTCATCTCGCAGGTCATAATGTCCAGCGTACGGGCCACATGCGGCTTACCAATGGGCTTGATGGCACTCTTGTAGGTGATGCCGCTCTTGGGATCGGTGCGCATGGGCGAAGCGAGCGAGTAGACCACCAGGTCGAAGGGCGCGAAGCCGTTGTCTGCGGCCAACTGGGCCACCGTCTCGCGCGTGGCGTCGGCAAAGGCATCGGCAGAGATGGTCACGGCCTTGAGACCGGCGGCCTTAGCCGCTTCATCAAAGGCTTCATTGTTGTACCACCCGGGCGAGCCGGCCTTGCGATCGGTCGGCGCGCGCTCAAAGGAGACGCCCAAGGTGTCAGCCTTCGGGCCACCAAAGGCCGCTGCAATGCGCGAAGCGAGCCCATAGCCACCCGAGCAACCCAGCACCAAGACGCTCTTGGGGCCGTTCTCGATCGGGGCCTTGGCCAGTTCGCGCTGAATATCGCGCGCCACAAACTGCTTGCAACCCTCGCCATCAACATTGAGGCAAAGGCCGCCACGGACTTTCGGAGTCTCGGACATGGATAGATTCCTTCTTGTAAGAGATTATTCGGTCATCGCGTCGGCCGGGACCACCAGGCAGAACCAAGAGGCCTCAACGGCCACCAACGGGTTGCCGCGCTTATCAACCTTGCCCACGATGATGCCCTTGCCCTTCTGTTCCAGACGGCGGCCGGTGGCCTTCACCGTCTCGATTTCGTAGCGCACGGTATCGCCCGGACGCACCTGGTTGACAAAGCGCACCTCGTTGAGTTTGGCGAAGAGGAAGAGCTTCTTCTCCTCATCCGTTGCCCCCAAGCGGTAGCCCGCGCCACCGCACTGGGCCATCGACTCGACCAGGATAACCCCCGGGCAGACCGGGTAACTGGGGAAGTGCCCCTTGAAGAAGTAGCGCTCGGGACCATAATCGACCTCAGCGACGACATGCTCGGGGGTCGCTTCGAGAATACGGTCGCAGAAGAGGAAGGGGTCGCGGTGCGGGAGAACGGTCTTGATGGCTTCCTGGTCGAACATAGGGCTCCTTGGGATAGCAGGGAAAGAGGGAGGAAAGTCCCCGCGCCGGGCGGCACGGGGACGCGAATGCCTTAGTAACGGCGGAGAATCAGCGAGGAGTTGTGCCCGCCGAAGCCGAGGGTGTTGGTCATCGCGATGTCCAACGGAGCCTCGATGCCCTTGTTCGGAACGCAATCAAGGTCGCACTCCGGGTCGGGCGTGTGGTAGTTGATGGTCGGCGGATAGAAGTTATCGCCAATCGCCAACAGGCAGACCATCGCCTCCAGGGCGCCGGTGGCACCGAGGAGGTGGCCGGTCATCGACTTGGTCGAGCTCATCTTCAGCTTATAGGCGTGCTCGCCAAAGACCGCCTTCGCGGCCTTGGTTTCCATCGGGTCGTTGAGGCCGGTAGAGGTGCCGTGGGCGTTGATGTACTGCACATCGGTCGGCTGGATGCCGGCATCGGCGATGGCCATCTTCTCAGCGTGAATGATACCAGAGGCCTCGGGGTCGGGGGCGCAGACGTGGTGAGCGTCGCCGCCGGCGCCATAGCCGGCCACTTCGCCGTAGATCTTCGCGCCGCGAGCCTTGGCGTGCTCCTCGCTCTCAAGGATGAGGATGGCGGCACCCTCGGCCATAATGAAGCCATTGCGATCCTTATCGAAGGGGCGGCAGGCGGCCATCGGGTCGGTGGTGGTGGAGAGCGCGTGCATGGCCTGGAAGCCGCCCACGCAGTATTCCTCGATGGTCGACTCAGCGCCGCCAGCGATAACCACGTCGGCACGGCCGGCGCGGATCATATCCATGGCCACGCCAATGGCGTCGGTGGAAGCCGAGCAGGCCGTAGAGACGGTAAGAACCGGGCCCTTGGCCTTGAGGTAAATCGAGACGTTGCCGGGGCCTTCGTTGGCGATGAGCATCGGGATGGTCATCGGGCTCAGGCGGCGGGGCCCCTTCTCAAAGAGCGTCTTGTAGGAGGGTGCGTCGACCTCCTTACCGCCGATGCCCACGCCCAGAATGCAGCCCACGCGCGTGGGGTCGATGCCTTCAGCCGGGACGGTGCCCACCGAACGCCAAGGGGTGGGATTTTCCTCGGTGGCTTCGGGCAGCTTGGCATAGCCAGCATCCACCCACGCCTGCTTGGCGGCAGCCACGGCATACTGCGCAAAGAGGGCCAGGCGCTTGGCTTCCTTGGGGTCAATGTACTGCCCCACATCGAAGTCCTTGACCTCGCCAGCCACCTTCACGTTCAAGCGCGAGGTGTCGAAGTGCGTAATGGTGTTAATTCCGCAGCGGCCCGCGCGGATGCCTTCCCAGAAGGTCTTCACATCATTGCCCAGCGGCGTGATGCAGCCCAGGCCGGTGACGACGACTTTCTTCTTATCCATGGCGTATTCCTTTCTAAAACTTACTTGGTCCACTCGACCAACAGACCGCCGTAAACCAACCCCGCGCCGAACGCCGCGAAGATCAAGCGGTCACCCTTATGCAACAACCCCTTCTTCGCCATCTCGTCCAAGGCGATGGGGATCGACGCGCTCGAGGTGTTCGCGAAGCGGTCGATATTCACATAGAACTTCTCAACAGGCACATTGATGCGCTTGACGGCGGCATCGATAATACGCGTGTTGGCCTGGTGGGGGACGATCCAGGCGATATCCTTCTCGGTGTAGCCGTAGTGCTCGAGGCTCTTGGCGATGATGTCGCAAAAGCTGCGCACCGCAAAGTTGAAGACCGCGCGACCATCCATCTTTAGGTCGCCAGGCGCGTTGCGAGCCGTCTCTTCGGTGCGTACGCCACCCTCGCGATGGATTGCCATCGCGCCAGTGCCATCGGCGCCAATCAGGTGGAAGCCCAGCCCGCCAGGTTGCTCGCTCTTCTTCAGAACCACCGCACCCGCGCCATCACCAAAGAGACAGCAGGTATTACGGTCGGACCAATTGATCGTGCGGCTCATAATCTCGGTGGAGACCACCAAGATCGGCCGATCATCAATCTGCAACAGCCCCTTGGCCACCGTCACGCCATAGACAAAACCCGGGCAAGCGGCGCTCAAGTCAAAGGCTGCCGCATTCTTCGCCCCGAGCATCCCCTGGATGACACAGGCAGTGGAGGGATAAATGGCATAATCCGGCGTGGTCGAGGTCACGATAATCGTGCCCAATTCCTCGGGCGCGACACCGGCATCCTCAAGTGCGCGGCGAGCCGCTTCGCACCCCAAGGTCGAAGCATTCTCGTCGGGGCCAACCACGTGACGCTGGCGAATCCCAGTGTGGGAAACAATCCACTCGTCGCTCGTATCGACCATCTTTGAGAGGTCGTCATTCGTAAGAACGCGCTGGGGCACGGCCGAGCCCGTTCCGGCAATATGAATATACACAGTCGCCTTCCTTTGTTCGTAAGTCTGCGCGTAGTATCGCAAAAACCCGCTCGCCTTGCAAGCAGAAACCGCTTGGCAGCTGCGCGGCCGCAGGGAGCCAACTTCGGCGGACACCTAAAAAGCGCCCCTGCAGCGCGCTAACGGTGAGCGGTGAACTGGGCGCAGCAGCAGAGAGACCGGCGCGGCGAGGGCTTAGCGGGTGAGCTGGGCGTAGGCGTCGAGGAGGGCGGAGGCGAGAGCTTCGCGGAGTTCGCGGGGGGAGGGATTGACGGGGAGGGGACGGGTGGCGAGGAGTTCGCGGGGGGCGCCATTGGGGGCGGGGGTGGCGAGGCGAACAACGGCAAGGGGGGTGCCGGAGCGGTCATCACGGCAGAAGGCGAGAACGGTGATGGGGAGGCGGCGAGGGGCGAGCTCGGGATCGAGGGCGGTGGCATCGCGGAGGGCGACTTCAAGGGCGAGCTCGAGGGGGGCGTAGTAGGTAAGGCCCTTGACGGGGGTGACGGTGCCATCGGGGTGGAAGTGGAGGGGGCCGGGGGCCGCTCGGAGGTCGGCAGCGAGGCGGACAGCGGGGAGGATGTTCTGGGCGATGGGGGTGGCGGGGGGATCTGCGAGGGTGTAGACGGGGGCAGGCGCGGGGGGCGCGGAGAAGAAGCAACCAGCGCAGAGGATGGAGAGGAGGGCGAGAAGCGGGAGGGTAAAGCGGTGCATGGGGAGGGACCTTTCGGGGTTATTCCTTGTCGTCGAAGATCAGCCGGGAGGGGCGCTCGCGCAATTCACTGATGAGGGCTTCGAGGACTGCGGAGGTGCGCGCGAGGGCGGAGAGCATCTGGGCGAGGTCCTCGCCGACTTCGGGAGAGAGCGTTTCGCGCAGGGTGCGGATGGAATTCGTGGCTTCGGTGAGGAGGGGGGAGACGTCGGCGAGGGTGGTATTGACCTGGGCGAGGGTCTTATCCGCAGAGGAAACGAGACCGGGGAGGGCGGCGCGGAGCTCGGTGGAGAGTTCGGCGAGTTGGGAAGAAAAGGCGTGAAGATCCTTGCTGAGGGCGGGGCCATCAATGGCAACGATGAGGGCATCAAGCTTCTCAAGCTCGGCGGAGAGGGATTGGCCCAAGGAGGTGAAGGTGGCGGTGAGCTTGGGGAGGTCGGCGCGAACAATGGCGGAATCGGCGCTTTGGACGAGCGAGGTCAGGGCATCAACGGTCCGAGAGAAGTCGAGATCTTCGAGCTTGGCGGCAATCTTCTCGGCCACGGAGAGGAAGCTCTGGAGCGTATTTGGGGCGGAGGGGACGTAGAGCTCGTCGGGGGTCCACGGGACAGAGAGGGGTTTGGCCTCGGCGGCGAGCGCACCATCGCGGAAGAAGTCGAGGTTAATAAAGACGGTGCCGGTGATGCCCTGCATCTCGAGGTTGGCGCGCAGGCCGCGCTTGAGCATCGCTTGAATGCGGTCAAGGCCAAAATGGGGGTGGGCTTTGAGGTCGATGGAGCAGACCACACGGATGTAGGAGAGCGCGCGGTGGATGCCGGGGGCGGTGAGGTCAATCTCCGGCCGCTCGCCGTAGTGGCTACCGGCAAAGCCAATCTCTTCAATCTTGCCAATCTTCATTCCACGGAACTTGACCGGTCCGCCGACATCAAGGCCTTGCACCGAAGAGGCGAAGTAGGTCTCGAAGGTGAGCTTTTTGGCGAAGAGTTGGCTGCCGCCAAAGAGAATGCAGGCGAGGGCAAAGAGGCCAAACCCCACAAGGAGGAAGAGGCCAATGGCAAAGTGGCGGGTGGAGGACTTCATAGGGCGGGACTCCGGGGGTTACGCGTCGGCGTCATCGGCGCGGCGATTGAAGAAGTTGCGAATGACGGCGTGGGGGGATTCGTCGCGCAGATAACGCGGCGGGCCTTGATCGAGGACGCCCTGGGCGGTGCGGTCGAGGTAGATGGCGCGGTCGGCGATGGCTTCGATGCTGGCGAGCTCGTGGGAGATGATGACCACGGTCATGCCCAATTCGCGCGAGAGGCGGCGGATGAGGGCATCGAGGGTGGCGGCGGTGATGGGGTCGAGCCCGGCGCCAGGTTCGTCGAGGAAGAGAATGGGCGGGTCAAGGGCCATAGCGCGGGCAATAGCCGCGCGCTTGCGTTGGCCGCCGGAGAGTTCAGAGGGCATCGCATCGGCACGCTCCAGGAGACCGACTTGGGCGAGCTTCATCCGGGCAATGGCCTCGCGCAGGTCACTCGGGAAGGGGGTGAACGCTTCGAGAGGCAGGAGGACATTTTCGAGGACCGAGAGGTTGCCAAAGAGCGCGCCGCTCTGGTACATCATGCCAAAGGCGCGCTGGAGGCGTTCGCGTGCGGGCCCCTCGGCGGCGGTGGCGTCCTGCCCGAGGATTCGGATGGTGCCGGCGATGGGCGGAACCTGGCCGATGAGGTGTTTGAGGAGGGTCGATTTACCGCAGCCCGAGCCGCCGAGAATGAAGACAATCTCACCGCGGTAGATTTGGAGGTTGACATCGGCCATCAGCTTGACGCCATTATAGCCGGTGGCCAGGTGCTCGCAGGAAATAACGACCTCTCGCTCCATCTGCAACCTCCTTGCCCGCACCTACCAACCCATCGCGTAAAAGACGCCCGAGAGGAGTCCTTCAAGGAGCGCAAGTAGCACGATGCCCGTGACGACCGCCGCCGTGGTGGCCGTGCCCACCGCCCCCGCATCGCGCCCTGCGCGCAACCCTTGCCAGCAGCCGACGGCCGAGACCATAAAGCCGAAGAGGAAGGCCTTGGCGAGGCTGCCCAGAAGGTCGCCCAGCGCCACAAAGGCCTGGAGCTGATCGAGGTAGTACTGCGGAGGAAAGCCGAGGACCGCCATCACCACCCAGCCGCCCAAGAGCCCTGCGGCCGTAGCAAAGAGCGAAAGGAAGGGCAGCGCGAGCGTGCCGGCCACAATGCGCGGCAGGGCCAAAAAGTGCACCGGCTTAAGGCCCATCGTCTCAAGCGCGTCAATCTCTTCATTCACCTTCATCGTGCCGAGCTCAGCGGCAAAGGCCGAGCCCGTGCGCCCGGCCATCAGGATCGCCGTGATGATGAGCCCGAGTTCGCGGACCAACGCAATGCCCACCAACCCGCCGACAAACCCCTCGCCACCGAACATCTTAAGCGGGATCGCCGATTGGAAGGCTAGAATCAGCCCCAGGAGAAAGCCTATCAGCGAGGAGACCGGCACCGCCTCCGCGCCACAGCGTTGGAAGGCCAGACGACAATCGCCCCACCGGAAGCGCCGGGAGAAGAGCGAACCAAGCGCACAGATGACCTCGCCCAAATAGGCCACCGAAGCGCCCCAAGCCGCTGCGCCTTCGCAGGCTCGCCGCCCCAGCGCGGCAATGGGATGCTCACGCGGCGGTTGCGCGCCGAGGACTTCGGGCGAGGCAGCCGCCTGGGTCTGAGCCTGCGCGTAGCCCTCCAACCGCGCGGAGAGCTCGGGCAAGAGCTTCACCAAGGTCAACTCGCCGCCATGGGCCCGGACGCGCTGTTGCAGCACCCACAGAAAGGCCACTCCCGCGCCATCGGCCACCGTAACCGCCGCGCAATCAAGCGTCTGCGCACCGGCCGCCTGTTCAGCCCAAAGCAAAGCCCCCTCGCGGCAGAGTGTAGCCACCGCATCCTGCGTCAAGGCGGCAGGCAGGGTAGGACACGTGGCGAGGGGGCGAGCCATAGCGGCCGACCGCGGGGGAATTAGAGACGCCGACTCGAGCGCTCTTTAGCCTCTTTCTGTTCGCGATTGACGCGCAGGATGAGGGTCTTCATCTCCGGTGCGTTGCTCTCGCGGTTATCGTAAATCTTGCGCAGGTAACCCGCTGGGAGCGTCTTGCCCCACTGCTTGACGAGCGCATCGGCGCTAGAGGCCGAGCAGAGCTTCTCAAGGCTGGCCACAAAACGCAGCATCACCGCCTTCTTCTGCGTCTTGGCGGCAGAGGTGTTGGCCGAGAGCAAGACCAAGCTGTCGGCTTCCAGGAGCTTCTCCAAGAGCGCGCGGCGGTCGGCCACCTTCTTGGTGATGGCAGCAATCTCCTCTTCGGAGAGGTTTTCGAAGTCCTCGGTGGCGATCTCCTCGCTCTCCTCTTCCTCCTTGGCCCCAGAGGCGGCAGCGGCAGCCTTGGCGGCAACCTCCTCGGCGCGGGCCTTGTTCTTGGCGGCGGTCTCGGCGAAGGAGGCCTTGGCCGCCGGGCGGACATAGGGGACGGCGGGCGGCTCGGGTTTGGCCGGAGGCGTGTAGGTGTAGTCGGCCTCCTCAAAGAGGGCCATCGTCTCGCCTGTGCCGGAGCTCGACTCATTGAAGGAACCCTTGGCCGATGCCTCCTTCAGCTCCTTGGCCTTCTTCTGGGCGGCAATCTTAGCCTCCAGACCGGTGCCGTTGGCATACTGCTTGGCAATCTTGGCCTCCAGTGCGCTAGGCTTCTTCCCGGCCGGGGCCTTGGTCCCCTTCGAGGTGCTCTCAAGGGTCGGCGTATCGTCGCTGCCGATGGTGGCGCCCGCCTCCTCGGAGATCTCCCCACCCTGCATGGCCGGATCGTTCTTCGCCGCTTCACGCGCGGTGGCCATCGCGCCGGCCACGGCCGACTCCACCTTGAAGCGACTGGCAATCTGCCCATTGATGAGGATCACGTTCCCCTCGCGCGTGACCGAGTAGGGTGCCTTCACATAAAGCCCATCGATGAAGACCACGCCCTTATCCACACGTTTGGTTGCGGCCTCTTTGCCAAACAACTGCACGGCCATATCGGAGACGCCCTCCGTGGCCGAAAGCACCATCGCCCCGCAGAGGGCCAGCCCCAACAGCAACTGCTTAACCATCGTCTTGCTCCCTTCTCTGCACGCGCTTCAAGCGCCTGCAACCTCACAAAAAAGCCCCATCCAGGCGTAACACTTCCTTCTCCGGAAGCCCTGGCGATCCAAGGTGACAGCCCCTCGCCCGACTACCCGGTGCAACCTATACGGCCGCGCCAATCGAGTCGTGCCCTGGAGCCATCCTAAAAACGTGTAGGCCGGAAAAATGTCAGCCGATTCGCGCTTAGGACAGGGCGCACTACAGTGAGCGGTTTCCCGCAAATGGGTTCCTGCGCCACCGAAAGCACACGCCCCTTCACGCCCCCCAAGGGGGACGCACATAGGGCCTTTCTGCACTTCGGCGCACACCTTCACAATCTTTCTCCCTTAGGCCTCGCGGATCTCCACGCCCAGGGTCTCCTTGAGGGCGTCGGCAATCTTCGCGAAAGCCTTGTTCACTTCGGCATCGGTCAGGGTTCGCTCGGCAGAGCGGAACTCGAGGGTATAGCCCATCGAGCGCTTCCCGGCCCCGATTGCCTTCGAGGTGAAAATATCAAAGAGCGCCACATCGGTCAATTCCGCAGGCGCGGCCTTGCGAATCGTCTTGACGATCGTCTCGTGGGTGAGCGACTCGGGCGCGATGAAGGCAATATCCTTACGGCTAGCCGGGAACTGCGGCACCGGCTTGAGGCGCGGCAGGGCGTCGAGCCCCTTAGTCAGCTGCGCCAGGTCGAGCTCAGCCACCACCAAGGGCGTATTCAAGCGGAACTTGTGGCGCATCGCCGCGCTCACCGCCCCCATCAACCCCACGCGCTTGCGCCCCAAGCAAATCTCCACCGCAAAGCCCGGCGCGAAGGCCGGATGGTTGCAGGCGAAGAAGCCAAAACGCGGGGCGTGCAGCCGCTCGCAGAGCGCCTCAACCGCGCCCTTGAGCCACAGCAACGCCTCCTCGTCGCGCACCGGGGCACGGCGGTTGAGCGCATCGCGCCCGAAGGGCCCCATCATCCCCAGCGAGACCTTCTCCGCCTCCACCGGCGCGCCGCTCTTGGCATCCACCGAGAAGACGCGCCCGACCTCGAAGAGCGCCGCGCTCTCCACCTGCCGTGAGGCATTCCGCCCCAGCGAGGCAATCAACTGCGGCAGCAGCGATTCGCGCAGCACCCCGTAATCCGCCGAGACCGGGTTAGGAATTGCCAGCCGGTTCTTGACCGTGGGGTCGAAGGCCTCCAGCTCACCCGCGGAGAGGAAGGAGTAGTGCATCGCCTCGGTGAAGCCCAGCGAAAGCAGCGCGTGGCGCACGGCGCACTTGGCGCGGAAACTCTCCTCGGGCAACTGCGAGACGGCCGCGAGCGTAGGCAGCTGCGTGGGAATGGCGTCCAGCCCATTCATCCGCGTCACCTCTTCAATCAGGTCTGCCTCGCGCGTCAAGTCATACCGCCAGCTCGGGCTCCGGAAGATCGCCCGCTCGCCGTCGCCCGAGACCTTCTCAATCCCCAGCGAGGTCAAAATCTCATCCACTCGCTCCGGCGCCACGGTCACGCCAATGACCTCGTTCACGCGCTTGTAGGAGAGCGGCACATCGATTGGCTCGGTCGGGCGGTTGTCGACATCAATCACCCCCGCGCACGCCGTCGCCCCGCCATACTTCACCAGCAAGCTCACCGCGCGGCGGCTTGCTTCGTCGGCCAAATCCCGATCCACCCCACGCGCAAAGCGATAAGTCGCCTCGGAGTTCATCCCCAAGGCCGTGGCCGTGAACTTCACGCTCGCCGCGTCGAAGAGGGCCGATTCCAGGAGCACCGTACCGGTGGCATTCTCCACCTCGGTCTCCTCGCCACCCATAATCCCCGCCACGGCCGTGGCCTTCTGCGGGTCAGCAATCACCAACATCGTCTCGTCGAGCGCGCGCTCCTTGCCATCGAGCGTACGCAGCGTCTCCCCGGCCTTCGCCCGGCGCACCACAATCGTCCGCTCGGCCAAGGTCGTATGGTCAAAGGCATGCAACGGCTGCCCGAGCTCGAGCATTACATAATTCGTCACATCCACCGCCAGCCCTAGCGACCGCTGCCCGCAAGCCTCCAACCGCTGCACCATCCACGCCGGCGTCGGCGCCTTCGGATCCAACCCCGTCACCACGCGCGCCGTGTAGCGCGGGCAAAGCTCCGGCGCCTCCACCACCACCTTGGCCATCGTCTCGACGGGCGCGCCCGCCTCCGGGAAGTCCACCGCCACCGCCTTGAGCGGCCGATGCAACAGGGCCGCCAACTCGCGCGCAATCCCGCGCACCGAAAGGCAGTCCGAGCGATTCCATGTCACTTCCAAGTCGTAGACCGTCTCCGCCGGCGGCATAAACGGCTGCACACTCGCCCCCGCCACCGCCTCGGCCGGCAACTCCCAAATCCCATCATGCGCTCCGCCCAGCCCCAGTTCGTCCTTCGAGCAGAGCATCCCGAAGCTCTCCACCCCACGCAGCTTCCCCTTCTTAATGGCAAAGCCCTCGGGCCCAGGCATCACCGCGCCAATCTTCGCCAGCGGCGCCTTCACCCCGGTGCGCACATTCGGCGCCCCGCAGACAATCTGCAGCGTCTCGGTGCCATCAAAGACCTTGCACACATGCAAGTGATCCGAATTGGGATGCGCCTGACAATCCACCACCTCGCCCACCACAAAGTGCCCATCCAGCACCACCCCGGTCGATTCAATCCCCTCGACCTCCACGCCCGAAAAGGTCAGCAGGTCCGAGACCCCCTGAACCGTCTGGTCGCTCAAATCCACAAACTCATTCAGCCAACTCAGCGAAACGCGCATGTCGCACTCCAATAGAACTCACAAAACGCCGCCATTCTATCACACTCTCACGCCCCGCGCACACACCCGCATGCGCTTGCCCCCTTCGCGGAGCTTGCGCCATCTTGTTACAAGCGGTTAGGGGGACGCTAAAGCAAAAACCCGTCTGAGCCGGGGAGGGCTAGACGGGTCAAGGGAAGGTTCGCTCGCGTGGCCGAGGGTCAAAAGATCCAGAACTTGGCGATGAAGTAGTTGATGGCAATTTCAAGGATGGTGACGAGGCCATTGAGGACCTCGGGCCACCAGCCGTATTCCAGGCGGACGCGATCGGGATCGGAGAGGTTCCAAGCGAGCCACTTTTCCAGGATGAACCACATCAGGAAGAGGGTGAGGAGGGCGGTGCCCACGCGCGTGGCGTAGAAGGCGGCAGCGGAGGCCCAGAAGCCGCTCTCGGTGGCGCTGAAGGCCAACAGGCGCATCAGCACGAAGGCAGTGGTAGCCGCCGCAAACCAGGAGAGGGCTTTGGACCAGACGTTGCCGAGGGCGAGCTTGCGCAAGCACAGCGAGTAGCCCACGAAGCTCACCACCGTGGAGCAGCCTCCGGCAAAGAGGTACCAGAAGAGCTCCCAGAAGAGTTTGGGCTCCATTACGCGCCCGATGAGGGCGTTAAGCGCCTCAGACAAGGTTCAGCGTCCCATCCTTGAGCAACTCCTTGCAGAGCTGCCAGCACTCATACTGCATACGCGGCACATGGAAGCAGCCCTTGTAGAGGTTGCCCTTGAGGTCGGAGCAGACGCGGCCGTCGCGGGCGAGGTAGCCGAACCACTCACCGCACTCGCGGTCGGGGAAGTGCGAGTGGGTCCAGTCGTGGGCAAGGGTGTGCCACTTGGCGTACTTCTCATCGCCGGTGAGCTGGTAGGCGAGGAGCGTGGCGATGCACGCTTCGTTGTGGGGCCACCAGAACTTCATATCCTGCCAGTACTCGCTGACGGGGTGGTTGTAGACGTCGCGGTAGTAGAGGATGCCGCCGAACTCGGTGTCCCATCCGCGCTCCCAGGACCAATCGAGCATGTCTAGGCCGATGCGGATGTAGTCCGGGCGCTTGCGCATCTTGCCCTCGTTCATAATGAACCAGGCGCCTTCAATGGCATGGCCGGGATTGAGGGTGCGCGCGTCGATGTGGTCGATAATCTGCCCATCGGGAGCGACAGTCTCCATTACGCAGCGGATCTCGGGCTTAAGGTGGAACTTGACGATGTCGGCAATCGCGCGGTCGATGCGCTCATTCGCCTCCTCATAGCCAATGCTCTCGCGCAGACGCTGGCAGGTGACGATGTTAATCATCGGGTGGCCGAGGCCGCGGGTGGGGCGAATGTCGGTGAACTTCGGGGGGAAGTCCACGTGGTCGCCGTAGAGCTTATAGGTCTTGCGCGCAAGCTCGGCATACTCCTCCGAGCCGGTGAGGCGGGCATATTCGCCGTAGGCAATGGAGGCGAAGCTCTCGGAGAAGGCGTAGCGGCGCTTGCGGATGGGGTCTCCGCGGCGGGTCATGTGGAAGAACATGCGCCCGTCCTTGGGGTCGTAGCAATACTTGCGCAAGAAGTCGAGGGTGCCCTTGGCGGCGAGCTCCCACTCGCTGCGGCGCTCGACGTGGTTGCACAGGAAGCCGAGGGTCCAGGCGAAGCGGCCTTGCTGCCAGACGCCCTTATCGTCGTCAATCCGGTTCCCTTGGCGGTCGACACCGGTCATAATGCCGCCGAACTCGCGATCGAGTCCGTGCTCCATCCAGAAGGGAACCACATCGCAGAGGAGCCCATCGCGGTAGACGCGCTCGAGCTTCTCGAGTCTCTCTTTGCTCAGCATAATGTGCCTCTTGGGTTATTCGGCGAGGATGGCGGCGACGGTGTCGGCGCAGAGCTTGCAATCGGCCGGGGCGAGGTTGGTGAGCGGCGGGCGCACGGTGGGCATCTCCAGGCCGTGGATCGCCATCATCGCCTTGCCGCCCACCACGCCGCCATACTTCACCAGCAGGTCGACGATGCGGCAGACCTTCGCCATCCCGCGGTCAATCGCCGCCTGGTCGGCGCGCTTGTAGGCCTCCCAAATGCCGTAGTAGAGGGGCGCGGCGTAGTTGTAGGTGGAGCCAATGGCGGACTTAGCGCCGCAGGCGAGCGCGCCGGCGAACCACTCGTCAATGCCCCAGGTAATGTCGAACTTCCCGCCGCACGCACGCTGGCAGCGCTGGAACATATAGAGGTCGGGATAGTTGAACTTGATGCCCGCCAACTGCGGAATCCGCCCATCGGCCTTGATGAGGAACTGCTCCATATCAAAGGTCACACCGCTCATCGAGGTGTGATAGTAGTAGAAGGGCAGCTCGGGGGCAGCCACCAGAACGGCATTCAAGTCGTCAATCAGCGCATCAATCGAGCCGGGCTTAAAGAAGTTCGGCGGCACGATACTCGTGGCATCCACGCCAATCTCCTGCGCGTAGGCCGCGAGGGTGCGCGCATCCACCACCGAAAGCGCGCCCACGTGCGCAATGAGAAAGAGTTTCCCCTTGGCGGCGTCCACCCACGCCTTCATCACCTGCTTGCGCTCCTCCACCGAGCAACAAATCCCTTCGCCCGTCGTGCCGCAAATGTAGGCGCCAATCACCTTCTGCTTAACCAGCACCTCCACTTGCTTGGGGATCAAATCCAAATTGACTCGCCCATCAGCGTAAAACGGCGTGTGCGGCGCAGCAATCAAACCTTCCAACTTCTTCATTGCGTATCTCCTTGTATGGTGTGAAGTCGTGAAGTGTATTATGAACCTTTTTGGCGCGGAGTGCAAGCATTCTCCGCGCCGCGAGGGGGGCCCTTCGGGCCATGAGGTGCGCCTACGGCGCGCAAGGGGCTCGCTGTCGCTTGCGTGAGGTTGACTATGAATCGCTATGTGGCGCAGGGACTCCCGCAATGTTGCAGGAGTCGTCTCTTCGCTATTCAACCTAAATAGACTGGCCTCCACCCCACCGGCAATAAAGAGCACCCAGGCAACAGGCTACATGGCAAACATGATGGCAATCACGCAGAGAGGCATGACATTCCCCTTCTTGTTCGCTCCTAGCCGCCACCTGGGTGCCTGGGAGTTAGAGGTCTAGCAGGTCGTCATCATCGTCGAAAGAAGATGAACTAAAGTCGTCATCCTCCTCTTCAAACGCGCCGGGCGCATTCCCCTGCTGTCCGGCCATCAACTTCTGAATCAGCCCCACCAATTCATTCGGAGAGAACGACAGCGAATAGACCAGGGACTGCAACCCTGCGATATTCGTTATCTGCCCCTCCGGAATCGTAATGCCGAGCTCCGCAACTTTAGGAGCAATTTGCGCGATCATCGCCTGCATCGCCTGAGCCTGCGTAACATCCTTGAAGCCTGTCGCAAGGACGAGGCTCACGCTGTTTGCATCGTACGGCAGCAACAATGTCATCGCTTTCACCTCCTTAAACCAAGGAAAATCCGCAAACTCGGCCTCAACCTCCGCCGCGGACGTACCATCCCTACACATCGCCCCCTTTATAGGGGCATACCCCTTGATACCAAAGGCCACATAGTCAGGATGATCGATGAATGCCGCCGCAAGCGGATGATTTTCCTTCGCCATCCGAATTTCACCCTTAAGCAACTGCTTAAAGCGATTTCGATCAACTGCAACCATTAGAGACAGTCCTCCCGGAGCAGGCGAGATGGCAAGACCGAAGAATTGGCCATCAGTCGTGCCGTATAGATAGGTCCATCCATTCTTCTTCCCGCTCTTGACATCTTCCTCCGGCTTCTTCTTTTGGTTAAGAAGCGCCTGCACCTCAGCACAAACCTGCTGACCATTCAGCGTAGGCGATTCAATCTTAAGGGATATCAACATCCCTGTATGCTTGGGGTCGTTCCAGTCGTTCGGAACAATAACTCCGAAGGTCAACGATTGGATGTCGTAATCGGTGAAGCCACGAATGCCCATCATCCGTAGTAGAGACTGCGCTTCCGGCGGCAGCTGCCCCCAAAGTGCGGCCGCTTGCGGCGAGTTGGCACTGATGCCGAACTGCGCCAGCATACGCTCCAAGGTCGCACGCGACTGCGGATTATGACTGTCTCGAACAACCAAAACCATATCCGACCGCGACGGGATGTCGGTAATCTGGGGCTTCGCCCACAATGTGCCACACATCGCAGCGCAGCATAGCAACAACATACGTTTCATGTGAATAACTCCTTTGTTAGTGAATAAATTGGAAAGTGTTGTGTAGACGCGACTGGTGTCACTTACTGATGATTCTGTGATTGGAACGCGCGTGGGGGCAATTACACCAAATGACAAAACGGTCAAGATACTCTCTGTCATCCATATCAAATGGCTCCAAGTCACCTAAATCATTAATCCTCTTCTTCAGCAACCACGCATAAGCTTCAGTCGCGTTAGTCATCCAACCACATTCGCAATATTTACATTGAATGCCTACGGTTTTTCGATTGTTTCTTTCTCGACTGGCAAGTAACGCCTTGCGGCAGGCATCAATCTTTGGTTGATTGAATTGCTGGACCTTATTTCGTTCCTGCGCAAGAAAAGCCTCTTGTTGCTGATGGGTTGCGACACGCTCCATCCAGATCCACGCATAAAGGTAATAGTATGCAGTTTTTTTCTGCTGAAGGGGCTCAAGTTCCTTCAGCACTTTCTGCACCTCACTTTTGGGCATACTACTGAGAATCTTTTTCTGATACGGCGTAATTGTGTTGACATATGCTTGATAGTCAGACATTACCTTCAAGCGTGTGTCGGATACGCCGTCTACGAATCCGCCAGCCACTAGAAGTTGACGTACGTTAAGCTCTATAAATTGAAGATCTGGAATGAAATCCTCCGTATGACAGAGAAGCAAAGCAAGCTTCTTCTGGTTATAAGTCGGCTGCTTAATTTTGTTATAAAGCTCTCCCAGCGATTGCCACCAGCGATTCCCCCAACGGCCTCGTCGTTGCAGATCAAGCCGTTCACCTCTTTCAAACTTTTGCGCGAGCGGAACCGCCACCTTGTCAAACAATGCGCCCCATTGTGCCTGCGAGGGACATGCCTCAAACACACCCCTCCAGTCGGAAATTGACGGGGTAAATGTGCCGTGGTAGTGGCTCGAAGATCCTAGGTAACTAGGGGTTCCGAGGATTACCACAGGTATTACCATAGGTATCCAACCATCCAGATCGCCCGATATCAATTCGCCTTTTGAGATAAGTTCTGGGTACATCTCCGGCTTGTCAAAGAATCGCAGGATTTCCCGCTTCATCGCATCGGTCGCGGTCGTATTATAGGTGTAGACAAGCGCAGCGCGGATGCCTTCCGCCGGAATTTTTTGTTTATCGCCACACGGGGTGTTTGCTTTCGGAGTTTTGGAGTATTCAATCAGTTGTCTAATCGCTTCTAACCGTGTCTGTTCGGGATAATTGCTACAGTCTGACGTTGCCAATGACTCATTGTTCATTACACTGACGAGATCTCTAACTCCGAGGCTCAGATATGAATTGTTATTTGCGCCTAAAAAGAGTCGAAACTGGGAAGACGCATTCGTCTCATTCAGCATCGCGCTCAACTCTTCACGGACCTCCTCCGGCGATCCGGATTTTAGCGTGGCCTCATTAAAGATAGTACAACCTGACAACAGACAAAGTCCCAAGATGATGGAACTTCTTATGACACGGACAGACATACAGGCTCTCCTTTTCGTGCATCACGAGGATGCACCGTTGATTGTTCACCCCTGTTTGACAATCACGGAGAAAAGAAAACGGCCTCTCTCCGCTTTCAGTAGAGGCTGTAGGAAGGCCTAGCATAGATACAGAGAGAGGCACGCATATATGCGCGTCTTTCGCAAGGTATCGTCTATGCACGAAACTTCCTACATTTCTACTGACGATCGCTTTGCAGCGGTTGTTAAGCGCTTAAGGGTGGAAGTCAATGCAACCACAGGCTTCAGTTCTCAAGCTATGCTTGCCTCTCAGAATACGACCAGCATCTGAAAGACAGTGCGATTGTAGTACACACCGCCAGGTTTTGTCAAACACTTTTCCATTGCTGCTTGATAGTGAGAGGATCCGCGCTCGCGAGGGGGCCCTTCGGGCTGAGAGAGGGCGGGGGCATAAAAAACGCGCGGCAACTGCCGCGCACCTCGCGGCGGCGAAAGCCGCCTCCCTCTCGCGCGGCCGGCAGGCCGCGCATGCTTAGTTGCTTACCGCTTCGAGCGTGGCGAGGTAGGCCTTGAGCTGCTCAATGGCGGCCTTGGGGGGCAACTGGAACTCGCAACCGGCCGCGCGCAGGTGGCCGCCGCCGCCGAAGTGCTCGGCGATAGAGGCGGCCGAGTAGCCGGGGGTCTGGCCGCGGGTGCGGATGCTCAGGCGGGTGACGCCGGGCTTGTCCTTGGTCTCGTAGAAGAAGAGGGAGATTTTGGCGGTGGGGATGGAGCGGGGAATATCGATGGCATCCTCGATTTCACTCTTCGGCACGCCGGCGCGGCGGAAGTCGCGAGCGGTCAGACAAATGAGGGCCACCTTACCGCGGAACCAGGTGGTCAGCGAATCGTAGGCCTTGCGCTTGAGGAGCATGGCCCCTTCGCTGGAGTAGAGGTAAAGGCGGTCGTTGAGGTCCGAGGAGTCGAGCCCACAGGCGAGAAGTTCGGCGGCGGCCTTGAGGGTGCTCGGACTGGTGCAGGAGTAGGCAAAGCGCCCAGTATCGGTGACCAGCGAGACCCAGAGCGCCTCAGCGGTCTCACGGTCGAAGCCCCACTTGAGGCGCTTGGCAAAGCGGTAGACCAGCTCGCCCGTACTACTCGCAGAGGGCACAACCCAGCGGGCGATGCCAAAGGCACCGTTCGCTGTGGCGTGGTGATCGATATTGAGGATTGGGAGCTTGGCCACGGCATCGCGCAGCGGTCCCTCGGGCAGGCGCTCCAAGCCGCTACAATCGAGCACCAGCGCGCAATCGTAATCCTTGGCGCGGATGTTGGTGGGGGCCACGCACGCGGGGGCGTAGTCGAGCAAGAACTTGGTCGGCCCCATACCAATGGGCGAGAGGGCGACGGTGGGCTCATAGCCCTGCGCCTTGAGCAGGCGCGCCATTGCCACCGAAGAGCCCACCGCGTCCCCATCCGGGCGCATGTGCGCGGTCACGAGAATCTTCCGGAAGGGCGCGAGGGCCTCGGCCACCTTCCGGATTGAGCCGCGCGTGCGCGGGACAACGAGCGTGCCGGCCATCGGTTAGGCGTTGGGCTCGTAGGCCGTGGGGATCTGGGCGAGCCAGGCGCGGGTGGCCTCGTCGAGCGGCTCGATGGCCTTGATGGTGGCGGCGGTGAGGCCGCGCTCGTCGGGCAATTCCACGGTGGCACCGACGCGCTGGCCGATGAGGGCCATTGCCAAACGCGAGCGGCAGGAGATGATGTTGAGCGCCTCATCGCGGTCGAGTTCGCCGAGGATGGTGAAGCACTGCGTGCCGTGCTTGGTCTCGACGGTGACGCGGGTGCCCATGGCAGCGACCTCAGTGCCCACGCCGGAGAAGTCGGTGGTCTTGAGGAGCTTAAGGGTGCGATCCATCTCATCCTGCTTGGAGAGGAGGACGCGCTGGTGGTCCTTGGCGAACTGATACTCGGCGTTTTCGCGCAAGTCGCCGTAGCTGCGGGCGGTGGCGATGTCGCGGGTGTTGGCGGGGATCTCCACATTGATGAGGTGGTCGTAGGCCAACTTGAAGGCGGTGAGCGAACGCTCGGAGGTGAGGTGCGGGTGCTCTTCCAAGGCCTTGGTGGCGCGGCGGAGCTTGCCCAGCTCGGGGTCGAAGCGCACCAAGCGGATGAGAATGTTGCGCTGCGAGGCAGTGTCCCACACCGTCGAAGCTTGAATGCGCTCGAACATCACTTCGCGCTGGAAGGTGTTCAGCTCCTTGCAGACCTCCTCCAGCCACTTGGCGCTATCGAAGAAGCCCTGCAACGCGTTGCGCATCCGCAGCTCTTCGCCGGTCCAGTGCTGCTCGATGATGTGGATGGACTGGGTGATGAGGTCGTTGATCTTCGGCAACTGCCAGGCCTCGGCCTCGTTGCGGTTGCGCAACGCCCAGACCACCACCGTCGGCAAGGGACGCGGCCGCTGGGTGAGCAGCGCGCGCAGCGCCTCACCCGTCTCGGCATCGCCCGCGAGCGTCGAGAGCGTCGCCCCCAACGCCACACTGCCGAAGGCTTCGAGGTGCGCCAAAATCACGGCCTTCGCCTCGGGCTTCGCCGCCAGGATGAAGGAGACCATCGCCGAGACATCGCGCGCGGCCAGCCCCTTGACGGCCAAGAGCAGGTTATCCTCTTCATCCTTCTCCAGGAGCGTCTCGGCCTGCTTGAGCTGCTCCTCGGCAGAAGAGAGCTGCAACTTCTGCGCCAGGCAGACCAACTGCGCATAACGCGGGAAGTCGGACTTCTCCGAGCCCTTGATTGCAAAGTCCAGGCGGTTCTTCACCACCGCAATATAACTATCGGGAATCGCGTCCTTCTTCGCGACCAGGAGCCCGAGGATGCCCTCATAGATCGCCTTCAGGTCACGCTCCTTGGCAAAGCGCTTGAGCCACTTTTCGCCAAAGTCCTCATCGGCCTCCAACAGGCGAATCGGCTCGGTGCGCTTGGTGGGAATCTCCACCGGGTGCTCCTTATCGGCCTTGAGCCCACGACGCGCGGCCTCCCAGAAGCTCTTCCACGCCTTCTCGCTCACCAACCCACAGCTCGCCAGGCGCTCAGCCAAACGCTGCACCGTCAGCGGACCGTAGCTCTCAAGCGTCAGGCGCACCAACGCGGCCGGATGCTTCTTGCACAAATCCTCAATCTCCGCGCGATTCTCGGTCAGGCGCGTCATCAAGTGCCCTTCGCGGGCCACTTCCAAGTTCTGCCCGGCCACCGTCAGGCTCATCGCATGGCCCTTCTTCCCCTCGAAGTCGATGATCACCTTCCCATAAAAGGTGTCAATCGCCTGGACCTGACCAAAGCCCCAAGACTGGCTCGTCACATACACCCCCGGCTTGAGCGCCAACAGCACCCCCAGGCGCTTGGCAATCGCCGTGGCAATCGCCGTATTCAGGCCGATCGAATCAATCAGCAGCTTCTCATCGGCATTCGCCGGCGCGCGGCTGACCACCTCGCGCAACTGCGCCAAGGTCACCTCCGGCATCTGCGCCCCGTGATCAGCGTAAAACGCCACACACGCCACCGCGCCGCGAAGGTCCTTCCCCTTCACCACGGCCTCGGTCAACATCGCAAACCCCTTCGTCGCACCCTTGGCATCCACCGGCAGGAACTCGCCCACCAACGCCAACCCGCGCGCCACATCAACCGACGCGCTTTCCATCAGGTCTTGCATCTGCATTCCGAAAGAGACTTTGTCCATAGCCTATCCTTACTGTTCTAAAAACCGCTTCAGGCCTTGCCGCCCAACCCCTCAACCAAAATTGTCAAGAGACCTCGGGTGGCAATTCCGTTGTAAGATACCAAAGCGCCTCCAAAACTGCAAGCCGCCCCACCGGACGCGAGTTGTACGCGAGTTGTATAATCAACCCGAAACTTTTTACCACCGTGCAATTCGTGTGGAAAAAGGGTATAAGGGGAAGAACGGAGTTCGTCCCCTTACCTCCCCC
>SFJE01000043.1 GCA_004555175.1 Lentisphaeraceae bacterium
GGGCTAGTCGGATTTACGCCTCGGGCTGGCACGATTGATAAGTCCCCCACTTATCGGAATTAAGTCCCGGACTTATCGACGATAAGTCCCCCACTTACCGGCGATAAGTCCAGGACTTACGAAATCACCCCGCCGCAAGGCAAAGTTGCACCAGGGCGGAGATGAAAACCAGCAGAGTCTTAGGCTCAGGCTTCAGCAATCGCGCCTTAGGCGTCGCCAACGCCTTCCTTTCTGGCCGGGCGTGTGCTATACTAACGGCAGTGAAAGGATTTGTTATGCCCGAAACGGATACGCTTGTGGCGCGTTGCGCGCAATTGTTGAACACCATTCGCACCGAGGTCAATCAAACGCTCGTGGGGCAGGAGCGCCTGGTGGATAATCTGCTCATAGCCTTGCTCACCGGAAATCACATCCAAGGCGGGCACATTTTGCTCGAGGGCGTGCCCGGGCTGGCCAAGACAACGGCCGTGCGCGCGTTGGCCGCCGCGTTGGGGTTGGAGACCAAGCGCATTTCCTTTACGCCCGACTTGCTCCCGGCCGATGTCATCGGCAGCCTCATCTACAATCAGAAGGAGGGGACCTTTACCCCGCACAAGGGGCCAATCTTTGCCAACCTCTTGATTGCTGATGAAATCAACCGCGCGCCGGCGAAGGTGCAGTCGGCTCTCTTGGAGGCGATGCAGGAGCGGCAGGTCACCTTGGGTGACGAGACCTATCCTCTCCCCCGCCCCTTCTTGGTGATGGCCACCCAGAACCCCATCGAGCAGGAGGGCACCTATCCCCTCCCCGAGGCGCAGACCGACCGCTTTATGCTCAAGTGCGTGGTCACGCACCCTAGCCGCGAGGACGAGCGGCGCATTATGAAGCGTTTTGCCCAAGGCAAGCCTGCCGCCCCCAAGTGCTGCATCTCCCCCGAGGACATCCCCCTCCTCCTCTCGGCCGTCGACAATGTCTACTGCGATGAGAAGGTGGGCGACTACATCCTCGACCTCGTCTTTGCCACGCGCGATCCGGCCGCCTTCAAGGGCCTGGCCTCACTCAAGGAGGCCATCGAGCTGGGCGCCTCCCCGCGCGCCACGCTCTGCCTTAACCTCGCTGCGCGCGCCAACGCCCTCCTGCGCGGCCGCGCCTACGCCACCCCGCAGGATGTCAAGGAAGTGGCCCACGAGGTCCTTCGCCACCGCCTCCTGCTCACCTACGAGGCCGAGGCCGAAAACCTCACGCCCGACGCGGTCATCGACCGCCTCCTCGCCGAGGTGCCCGTCCCCTGAGGCCCCCGATGAAAGCAAACGCCGCCGCCGAGCGCACGCGCGACCTGATGGCCGAGGTCGGGCGTATTCGCATTCTCACGCGCCGGCTCCTGGATGAACAGCTCTCGGGCGACTACCATTCCGTCTTCAAGGGCAACGGTATTGAGTTCGACGAAGCACGGCCCTACCAGCCCGGCGACGATGTCCGCGCTATCGATTGGAATGTCACCGCCCGCACCGGCACACCCTACATCAAACGCTTTAGCGAAGAGCGCGAGCTGACCGTCCTCTTCCTGGTCGATGTCTCCGGCAGCCAAAGCTTTGGCACAGGCGAACGTTCCAAGGCCGAGCGCGCCGCCGAATTGGCCGCTCTCCTGGCAATGACCGCCCTCAACAACCAGGACAAAGTTGGGCTCATCACCTTCTCCAACCGCGTCCACCTCTCCCTGCCACCGCGCAAGGGCCGAACTGCCGTTCAGCGCCTGGTGCGCGAAGTGCTGGCCGCCGAAGAGACGCGCGAGGGAACGGATATTGCCGCCGCCCTGCGCTTCGTCTCGGCCACCCAACACCGCAAGGCCGTCGTCTTCCTCATCTCAGATTTCCAGGCTCACGGCTATGAGCGCGACCTAACGATCTTCGCCCGCCGCCACGACCTCATCGCCTGCCGCATTGCCGACCCCGCCGAACGCGACCTGCCCAATGTGGGCCTGGTGGAGTTACTCGACCCCGAAACGCACGAGACGCTCCTCGTTGACACCGCCAGTGCCGCCGTCCGCCGCGCCTTTGCCGCCGACTGGGCCGAGCGCCGCGCCGAGCAAGACCGCCGCTTCCGCCGCCTGGGCATTGATGTGCTCGACCTCTTTACCGACCAGCCCTACGTGCAGGCTGTCCGCGCCCTCTTCCGCCGCCGCGCCCACAGCCGGCGATAACCCCCCACGCCCCGCAAGCGAGCCCCTATGGATTCCATCAAAGACATCTTCAAGATCGGTGTTGGCCCCTCCAGTTCCCACACAATGGGCCCGCGCCGAGCCGCCGAACGCTTCCTCGCCCAATACCCGCAGGCCGCGCGCTTCCAGGTCACCCTCTACGGCTCGCTCGCCGCCACCGGCAAAGGCCACTTGACCGACCAGGCCATCCTCGCCATCCTCGGCGCCTCGCGCACGGAAATCCGCTGGGAGCCGACCGTCTTCCTCCCCTTCCACCCCAATGGTATGCGCTTCCGGGCCCTCTCCGAAGGCGGCGAGGAGCTCGGCACCTGGGAGGTCTACTCCATCGGCGGCGGCTTCCTCAGCGAGGGCCCCGGTCAGACGCAAGTGACTGAAATCGCCTACCCTTACACCACCATGGATGGCGTGCTCAAGTGGTACGGAGAAACCGGGCGACTCTTTTGGGAATACGTCCTCGAATACGAAGGCCAGCCGGTCTTTGACCACCTGCGCAAGGTCTGGCGCGTCATGCGCGAAGCCGTCGAACGCGGCCTCGATGCCGAGGGGGTCCTCCCCGGCGGCCTCGGCCTCCAACGCAAAGCCAGCGCCTACTACCGCCGCGCCGAAGGCTTGCGCGAAGGCATCCGCGGCCGCGGCTTCCTCTTTGCCTACGCCCTGGCCGTCTCGGAAGAGAATGCCGCCGGCACCGGGCTCATCGTCACGGCCCCCACCTGCGGCAGCGCAGGCGTCCTCCCCGCCGTCCTCTACTACCTCTATAAACACCACGAGGTCCCCGAACGGCGCATCATCCGCGCCCTCGCCACCGCCGGGCTCATCGGCGCCATCGTCAAGGAAAACGCCTCCATCAGTGGCGCAGAGGTCGGCTGCCAAGGCGAAATCGGCGTGGCCTGCGCAATGGCCGCCGCCGCCGTCAACCAAATCTTCGGCGGCTCGCCCAACCAAATCGAGTATGCCGCCGAAATGGGCCTTGAACACCACCTCGGCTTGACGTGCGACCCCATTTGCGGCCTCGTCCAAATCCCCTGCATCGAGCGCAATGCCTTTGCCGCCGCCCGCGCAATGGACGCGAATATGTACGCCGGGCTCTCCGATGGCCGCCACAGCATCTCCTTCGACAAGGTCGTCCGCACTATGCTCGAAACCGGCCACGACCTCCCCAGCCTCTACAAGGAAACCTCCACCGGCGGCCTCGCCGTCGCCGCAAACTTTGCACGCGGATAAGCCGACAGCCCCCCGCGTGCAATAGCGCGAGCGAGAGCCCACGGTGAACGCGCTTATCTTCGTTGTCGCCCCTTCGATTCGTCGCGTAAGCCTAAACGCACGCTTACACAGTCTCCGGGGCTTAGCGAAGTTGATTTGCGCGGTTGATTGCCGCTACGGCCCCTTGCGAATGTAGCGAGCGAGCGCTAGCCAGAGTGCACAGAGGAGGGCGGCGGCCGCTGCGCCGCAGGCGTTGGCGGCCATATCGGCCACGTCGAAGCCTCTCTGACCAAGACCGAGGGCTGTTTCGGCCAACTGCGCGAACTCCATCAGCACGCCCCAGCCGGTGGCCATCAGCCACGCCTTGAGGGGCGTGGGCCAGCCCTTGGGTTGGTGGCGCATGGCCAGCCACAGCGCTCCACAGACGGCAAAGTACATTGCCGCATGAACCTGTTTATCCATCGCGATGCCCGTGGCGCGGTAGATGCGTACCAGGAGGTGGAGCACCTCGTGCTGGCGCATCCCATCGCTATCGGCCAGGGAGAGGTAGGTGACCGCCGAGAGGATGAGCCCGGCAGAACCCCGGCGCAACCACAGACCGCGCTCGGCCAAAAGCCCCTTAATCATCGCGCCCCCAATCGCCGCACACCAAGGCCTCCAACGCCGCCTTGAGCAGGGCTACGCGCGTGGTTGCATCTCCGGCCACATAGCCAGCGAGATAGCGTCCCTGTTTGGGCGAGAGCCCCGCCCAGGCTGGCGCACCATCGGTGACAATCACGGGCAAGCCCCGCGTCAACGCCTCGGCCACCACCACCCCAAAGTTCTCCGAGAGGCTCGGCAGGCAGAGCACATCCGCCCACGCAAAGGCCGCCTCTTTCTCCGCGCCAAAGGCGTGCGCCTCCTGCCGAAGTTCCACCGCCCGCCCATCCGCGCGCAGTTGCGCCACCGCTGCCTCCAGATAGGCCACGCCCTTGAGTGGATGCGCCCGCCCCAAATAGAGCACGCGCACGCCCGCCCCCTGCGGCCGCCGACAACCCTTTCGCAGCGGAAAGAACTCCGCCATATCAATCCGCTCAAAGTGTCCCTTTAGCCCCCACGCGCGGCACCACGCCTCCTCCCACGCGCCTGTCACAACCACGCGTGCACTACGCCGGAACCAAAAGCGCTCGATGGGGGCCACCAGCCGTTTGGCCCACGGACTTTGCCGCCGCAGATAAATCGGGCTCAGACTCCCGTGCACCATCCGCACCAACACGCACCCGGCCCGCACCGCCGCCCGGCAGCACCGCCACTGCCCCGGCAACCACATCCCGTGGACCCACACCTCGTCGAAGGCCCCTGGCGTAATCGCCCGCCCCTGCGCGAGTGTACGCACCTCCCCGCCGTCGCGCTCGGCTAACAACCGCGCCACCTGATAGACCCCATTGGCCTCGTTCACCTCTGGCACCAAGTGTAGCCGCCTCATAATGTCTCCCCCACCTTCGGCCAAGCCATCAAGAGCCGCCCGACATTCTCCGCCAGGCTCATCCCCTCATAGAAGAGGTTCCGTGCGGCCCCCGGTTCGCCCACCGTCAATCCCGGGCGCGTGTAGTACGGCACCAAGCCCCGTGCGCGCACGGCCGCATCCAGTTCCGCCGTGCCGCGCCCGAAGGGATAGGCAAAGGCCTTCGGCGCATAGCCGCACCAAGCCGTCAACTCCGCCTGCGCCCGGTCCACCTCGTCCAACACTTCGGCCAATGGGCGGTGCGGACAGCTCACGTGGCTCCAGGTGTGGTTCCCCACCTGCACGAGCGGATGGCGCGCCAGGGCGCAGACCTCCTCGCGCGTCAACAGGTGCCGCGCCTGGTCAATGCCCCACGCCTGCAACTGCGCATTGCGCGCCTCCTCGCCGAGCGCATAGAGTGCCTGACGCTGTGGCACGGTGGTGCCATCGGTCCACACCCGCCCGCGCAAGGTCTGCCCCGGCGCAATAAAGAGCGTGGCCGGCTTCTCGAAGGCCTCCAAAACCCGCACCGTCTCGGCGAAGGGCGTCCAGCCGTCGTCAAAGGTCAAATCCACCTGCGCCAACACCCCCGCGCGCTGGAACCACCCCAACACCTGCGCCACCTCCCACGCCTCGGCCGCATGAAAGGCCACCGGCAAGCGCGCGCAGCCGCTCCGCAGCGCCTCCAAGGTCCGCCGCCGCCCCCAGCGATACCCCTGCGCAACCAGCCAGCCAATCTCCCGCCGAAACCTCATCGCGCCCCCCGCTCTGCCAACCAGGCCGAAACGATGGCCCGAATCGGTCCATTGCGTTCAGTCTCCACCGCCTCAAGGGTCAACCCCTCTGGCAGTTGCGCCAAGACCTGCCGCTCGACCCCCTTCTGCGCCACCCGACAACTAAAGACCAATTCCTCCACGCGCCCCGCTCGCCATGCCACAAAGCCAACAATGCCGTAATCCCCATACTTATCTTGCACATGCACTGCGCGGCATTCGGCGTGCGCAAGCAAGCGGTCAAATGCGGCCTGCGAATATCGGCGAGCGGTCAAGGTCAATTGATTGCATCGTTGAACCAGTTCCCAACACCGCGCCACACGCTCCCCCTCAACTGGCAACAGCGCCACCTGTAAGGCACTCTGGGCCAAGAAGGCCTGCGCGTCTCCGGCAAAGTCGTGCGCCAGCACCTGCCGCCGCGCCATCTCCTCGCGATAATGCCGCCGCCGTTGAACGCTCTGAGCACTACGCGCGGGGTTAAACTCCGGCCGCTCCAAGAGCCCCGCCACCGCGCCCTCATCCAAAGTCAAAACCTCGGGCAATTCGCACTGTACTTCCTGGCGATTTTCGGGCCGGTCGTCCACAAAGGCGATAGCCTCCAGCCCGATATTCATCTCCTGCGCCAGGCGGCGAAGCGAAACACTCTTCGGTCCCCACGCAATCTGAGGAAAAACAAAGAGCTCCTCCAGCCCCAGTTGCACCAGCTTGGCAAGCGCCTCGGCGGCATCGTTCTTGCTGCAAATGGAACTGACAATCCCGCGCGCATCCAGCGCCCGGATGACCTTCACCACCTCCGGCTTGAGGGCCACCGCCTCGCCCTCGCTCAAGGTTCCCTCCCAAAGCACGCCATCCAAATCCCACGCCACACACTTAATCTGCCGCGGCGGGGCCTCGGTCAGTTCCAACCGCTCAAAGACCACCTCCGCAGGCGTGGCCTCGTAAGCGCAAATCCGAATCAGCGAAAGCGGTTCCAAGGGCGGCAACCGCATCGCCACCTCCAAGGGCTCCCCCGCGCGCAAATTGAGTTCCCGGCGCAACACCTCACTGCCATCGGGCCGCGCCACACTGGCAATCAACCGGCATGCGGCCGCACTCCGGCAACGCACATGCCACACCCCCGGCGGACGCCGATGCCACGCCAAGCCATTACCCAACCGCCATCGTAGGCTTCGCCACCGGCGATAGAGCCAAACCGTCCGGCAAATGCGCGGCATCACGCGGTCGAGCCATGTAAACACCGCCCCTATCCGCGCCCCAGCTAGGCCACCATGCCACAACAACTCCAACTTCCCCCAGGCCAAAAACTGAATCACCCGCGCCCCACCCCGCCACGCAATCCCCTGCGCAAAACGCCGACAGCGGCCGGTCGGTGCCGGACGAAAGAACTGGCATGTGCGGAAGCACGCCGGCTCGCCACACTCCACGCAGTGCTCCTCCCACGGGTCGATTACCTGCATGCCATCTCCATCACGCGCTCAACCCAGTGGCCGATTGCATACGGCTTCATCGCTGCGCGGGCGCGGAGGCGCTCGGCGGCACGTTCGGCCGGGGTCATACGGTCGATAGCCAAGAGTGCCTCGGTGAGGCCGCGGACATCATTCGGGCGAATAAGGCGCGTGGGGGCGACATCGTAGGTTAGGCCGCAGACGCGCGAAAGGATGGTGCAGAGTCCGGCGCACATCGCTTCGGCCGCGCACACGCCCCACGGCTCCCAACGGCTCGGGAGCACTAAGCAGGCCGCTTGCCCCATCACGCGGGGCATCTCCTGCGGCGGCACAAAGCCACGCAACCGCACCCCCGGAGCCTCCGGCACCGTCAACGGCCCCACCCCGACAATCTCAAGCGGCCACGGATCGGCCACCTGTTGGCGATAGCGCGCGTACGCCGCCAGCAGCGTGTCAATCCCCTTCTCCTCGACCAGCCGCCCGACAAAGAGGAAACCGCGCTCCGCCGGCGAGATGGCCTGAAAGCGCTCCCATCCACTGGTATTCGACCCCAACACGAGCCGCCCGCCAAAGCCCAACCATCGCCCATACTTCGCGGTGCTCCGCCCCGGCACAAAGGCCCCGTCAAAGTGGCGCAGGTAGGGCCAGAGCGCGACCTTCGCCACAATCTTCCGCAGCCGCCACTCCCAGGGCATATCAAAGGCAATCACCTTCTTGCCGCTCAACGGCGTCCGCCCCGCCAGCCGGCAGAGCGGCGTTCGCCAGCCACACACCAAGGTCAAGTCCGGCGCAAACTCGCGTAGCTCCTCAAGCGCGCGGGGGAAGTCCGCCGGCTCCAACCGCTGCCAATCGAGTCCCGCCAAGTCCGCCCCATCAAAGTACTGCTCGTAGTGGCTTGGCTCAAGCCAAATCTTCACCGTTGCGCGCTCGGCCAACGCCCGCCAACACGCCCCCATATATCCCGTAAAGCCCGGCCAAACAATCGCCACCCGCGCCCGCCGCGCACCCGCGTCCGTCGCCTCCTGCTGGCAATTGCAATTCTCACGCATCATGCCGCTTATCATAACAAAACAATGCAAACCCGACAGCACCAATCGGGCGACATGCCACCGAGCATACATCCCCTTTTACATCCAGACGCCAACCCTACGCTTTGCGCTGATGGCGGTCTAGGTGGTAGAGCAAGACGGTGAGAAGGAAGGCAACGGTGGCGGTGTGGAAGAGGGGATAGTAGGCGTTGCCGAGGAGGTGCGGGATGCCTTGGACAAGGCACGCAGAAAAGGCATCGAAGGGCGCACGGAAGCCCTCCATGCAGAGATAGGCAAGGAGGGCGTGACGGCCGTAGAGCGTCAAGAGCCCCCAGCCGCGGCGGATACCGAGGAGGTCGGCCACGAAGTAAAGTGCGCCGAGGGCGAGGATGCCCCACCCCATCGCTTGCAGGGTGAAACTGAGGGTGAAGATGCGTTTAATGGCCGGCTCCCAGAGGCCGAGGAGGAGTCCGCCACCGAGGCAGCCGCAGCCGAGGAGGGCAAGGGCGAGGAGTTTGCGCCAAGGTTCAAGGCGCGGCGAACGAAGAAGGTCAGTACAATGCATGCCACAGAGGGTCATTGCGCCGAACATCATTGTGGTGAGGCACCAAGTGTAATCCCCCGAACTCCTGGGGAAGACCCAGCGCTCCACGCGAATGGCGCAATTGCCGGTGGGAGAGTAGTCGCCCAAGGTGGCCAGGAGGAGGGCATAGCCGCCGGCGAGGGCGAGGGTGAGTGCTAGACGCATCCAGGCACGCGGCAGGAGCAAGGCGAGGGCAGCGATGAAGTAGCCGGCGGCGATGGCTTGCAGGGTGTTGGTGTAGAAGGCGAAGTGTGCCCAGTTGAGGGAGAGGAGGTTGCCTTGGACGACCATCCCCAACAACCACAAAGAGGCCACGCGCCCAAGGACATGCCGCCAGAAGCGAATGCCTGCCCGGCCGCCCTCCAACCGTTTGGGCAGAGCAAAAGGAATGGCCGCACCGCACATAAAGATGAACCACGGCATAATGAGGTCCCAGGCGGTTAGGCCCTCCCAAGGCACGTGGACCAATTGCCGCTCTATCCAAGCGGGTAGCCCCCAGAGGCGGTGGCAGGCCCACAACAGGGGCCCGACCACCGTCAGGAAGAGCATATCCAGCCCGCGCATCAAGTCGAGCGCCAGTAAGCGTTGGGAGGCGGGCGGCTCCATTGGCGGTCTAAAAAGGCTTTAGAGCTCCCACTCGATGAGGCGCACGCCGAAGGGCTCGAGGGCGATCTCCCGGGCTTCATTGGTGGCGGCGAAGGTCGGCACGGCGGCCTCAGGGTCGGAGGCGTAGACCACCTTCTGCGCGCGCACGGGGGCTCCACACTTGGCCTTGGGCATCTCTAGGAGGCTATCAGGGGAGACCGTGACGGCCTGGGGCTTATCGCTCGGGTTGCGGAGAATAGCAATCCCCTTGCCCTTGCCGAGGGCGGCATAACCATAAATGTTATAGGTGTTGCCAGGACCCTGCGGATCGCCCAAGACCCAATGGGCATCGCGCAAGGTCGCTTCGTTCGCGCGCAACCACTTGATGCCGTCGGCCAAGATGTCCCACCACTGCGGGTGCATCAGCGAGGGGGTGATGTAGTATTCCTGCAATCCGGTGCCGCAAGCAACGCCCATCCAAACCTCGTTGGCGAAGGCTCGGGTGGAGGCCGGCGAGTCGCTGCGGTCCATGCAGGCGGGCGGCCCCTTCTTACCCACGATAATGCCGTGCATCATCATCGAGTTGAGCGGGAAGAGCGGGCAGGGGGCGGCAAAGCGGTCGTAGATCTTGTTGTCGCGATAGGTAATCCAGCGCTCGCGCTGCGGGCCAGGGCCAAGGCCCTCCCAGTCGTTGCCGCCGCGCCAGATGCTATCGGCCCACATCACCCAAAAGGGCGAAGCCCAGGTGCCGACGGTGGCATTGATGAAGACATCCTGCTTGGCTGCGCGCAACTCCTCGATGAGTTTGACAACGGCACGGAGATCGGCCGCATGTTGGGCGGAGGCTCCGGTGGCATCCGAGCCCGAGCCCATACGGTCGAACTTAAACATATTCATATCATACTGCTTGATCATGTCCACGCAACGGTCGCGGAAGGCGACATAATACTTCGGGCGCGAGAGGCGCATGAGCCCCTCATTAGGCTCCAGGATGCCCGCCTGCTTGGCATAGCGCACACGCGCGGCATGCGAACCGCCATAGCCGCCACAGGGGCTCAGCCAAGCGGAGATGGAGGCGCCATCCTTGTGCGCCTCGTCAGCCAACGCCTTGAAGCCGTTGGGGAAGCCGGGGTGGAAATCCCAGAGCGAATCCCAGTTATCCCAGCCGTCATCCCAGAGGTAGGAATCGATATGGACGCCACGCGCGCCGAGCTCCGTCCGGAAGGCCTGCATCGAGGCCAAACACTCGGCCTCGTTCATCCGCTTGTCCCAGGGGGCATCATTGCGATTGATACAAACATCGTACCACGAGTTGTAGTGCGGGAAGACGCGATAGGGGTGCGCGCGCTCCTCCTCCAGATAGGCCTGGAAGGCTCGGCGCAGTTGGCTCTTCTCCTTCACCTCGCCGTAGACCACCGCATAGCGCCACGTCTCGCCCGGGCCGATACTATCGGCAATCGGGATGATGCCGCAGATAACCTGATCGCCCGAGAGAGCCGTGCCACCCAGCGTGACCTCGCCGCGCGTATTGGGCGTGCGGTTATCCCCCTCGTAGCCGAAGGTGACGCGCACGGTCTGCTTGCCGACGGGGACGCCCTTGAGGGTGTAGACATTCTGCGAGGCCTTGCCTCCAGTGAAACCTGGGTGCTCATCGGCAATCGCGGTGCCCACCAGTTCCACCTTCGCCAGGTCGGTGCGATGGTTGCCACCAGTGTATTGGAAGGTGAGCGTCAGGTCGCCAGACTTTGTGACCACCGGGAACTCCCACGTCCCCTTGGCCACATCCTGGGCCGTCCAGGCGAACTTGGCATCGGGCCGCCCCACCGAGAGCTTAGCCATCGGGTGCTCCACGGCCAGATAGTCGCAGGTGCCATCGGCCTCCTCGGCCACAAGCACCGAACCATCGGTATTGCCGGAGATCGAGAGCTGCACCTCCTCGGCCACCGGCATCGAAAAGGCCACAATCCGGTCAATCCCAATCGGCGAACGCGTCACATTCGTCAGGCTCATCACCACGCGCGAATAATTCAGCTCGTCATTCGACACCACGGTGAGCGTGTAGCGCAGCCCGCACGATTCCTGCGCCTTGGTCTTGACCACCTTCGCCTTGCGCGCCTGCCGCTCCGAAAGCTTCGCGGCCGAAGCCTTGCCCGGCAAAGTCGTCTTCATCGTCTCCCACCTGCCGCGCTGATCCATCACAATCTCGGGGCGAATCACCGTCCCATCCTGCAAGACAATCTCCGTGCCCGGATCGCCGCACCCGGCCATCAACCCGGCCAACGCAGCCAGTCCTGCCAAACCTGTCCAACAACGCATAAACCACTCCTTTATAAGTGAACCAACGAAAGCGAATGCCCTTGAGTATACACAATTACAAACGAAAAGAAAAGCCACCCCCGCTATTACAGGATAAGGTCAACCTCGGGCGGAGTGCATTTGCCCCCCCTCCAGGCTGGCACACCTGACAAGTCCCGGACTTATTAATTCCCCTTGAGGCGAGCCTATTCCAACTCGCGCGGCGGAAGGGGTTTGAGAATCCGCGCGGGAACTCCACCGACCAAGACATTGTCTGGCACATCATGCGTGACCACGGCCCCTGCGGCAACAACGACATTCGAGCCAATGGTCACTCCGGGAAGGACCTGCACGCCGGCACCGAACCAGACATCATCCCCCACCGTAATCGGCCGGGCGTATTCCAGCCCCTGGTTACGCCGTGCAGCGTCTAGCGGATGGCCGGCGGTATGAAATCCACAATTGGGCGCCACAAAGACATCGCGCCCGAAGGTGACCTTGGCAGCATCCAGAATGACCAATCCGTGGTTGGCGTAGAAGCGATCGCCAAAGGTAATCTGCGTGCCATAGTCGCACCAAAAGGGAGCCTGCACACGCACGCCCTCGCCCAAATGGCCCACAATCGTGCGCAATTTGGCCTCCTTGGCCGCCCAATCGCTCGGCCGCAGGGCGTTATACTCGGCGCACGCATCCTTGCAAGCATCCATCAACTGCCCCAATTCGGGGTCATAGTTGGCATCATAAAGTTCTCCGGCATCCCGCCGTTCACGTTCGGTCATCGTTACCTCCTCTAATGACTTTATGCTAACACACTCCCACCCCGCTGTCGACCCCTTCCGCGCCGGGTTAACTCGCTTCCCGAGCGACTTGAATGAACAAGGCCCCGTCTTGTTGCCAATAAGACGGGGTCTTGTTGCCAATAAGACGGGGCCTTATTACCAATAAGACGGGGCCTTATTAGTTGCGCTCCGCCGAGCGGTTAGTTC
>SFJE01000015.1 GCA_004555175.1 Lentisphaeraceae bacterium
TCCAGAAAAAGTGAATGATTGGAGAAACTTACTTCTAGCCTGCAGTTATTGTAATGGGAAGAAATCTGCAGACTTTGATGATATAGTTGACCCGACATCTGAAGATGTCGAGGTGCTTATTTCTCAATACTATGATACAGAACTGGAAGTATTCATATTTAAGTCAATAGGAGACCATTCTCCAGCTGTTCAAGCGACGTGTAAATTGCTTTCTAGAATTTTTAATGGACGCGATTCGATGAGGTTAACAATAAAAGAGAAACAGTTTCGAAGAGCATTTTTGGAGTGTTATAATCGTTTTTCAGCAAAGATTAATGCTTATCTCGCCAATCCTTCATCTGAGACAACGCAATCTGTTATTGATGAGTTGGGCATTCAAGAAACATATCTAGGATTTAAGTATTGGATAGTTATGAGTGCGCCGGTATTGAGAGATAAGTTTGGGCCTTTGATGAATTGGAACCGTGTTTGAGCTCTTATGGAGGAAGAATCGATGCGTAAGACTGTTTATGTGGCCATGTCGGCTGATATTATTCACCCGGGGCATTTGAACATCATTGCAGAGGCAGCAAAGCTGGGCGATGTCACGGTAGGCGTTCTGACGGATGCGGCGATTGCGTCGTATAAGCGGTTGCCGTATATGAACTTTGAGCAGCGTTCGGCGGTGGTCGCGGCGTTAAAGGGGGTTTCGCGTGTGGTTCCGCAAGAGACTCTAGACTACATTCCGAACTTGAAGAAGTATAAGCCGGATTATGTCGTCCACGGGACGGATTGGCGCGAGGGCGTGCAGGCGAAGACGCGGCAGGGCGTAATTGATACTATCGCGACATGGGGCGGAAAGTTGGTGGAGCCGGAATATACACCTGGCATCTCTTCGACGCAGTTGAATAAAGCAATCCGTGAAGTCGGAACAACTCCGGATATTCGGCGGGCGCGTTTGCGTCGGCTACTTAACGCAAAGCCGATTATTCGTACACTGGAAGCGCACTCGGGACTGTCCGGTCTCATCGTCGAGACTGTGTTCGCCACGCCAGCTACCCCCCCCCCCTAAAACCCCTGGTGTCCGGCGCGAGTTCGATGCGATGTGGTTGAGTTCGCTTACGGATTCAACCTTGAAGGGAAAGCCAGACAATGAGTCGGTTGATGTGACATCGCGTTTGCGCACGGTCAATGACATTCTAGAGATTACGACCAAACCAATTATCTACGATGGGGATTCAGGTGGGCTTCCGGAACATTTTTCCTTTTTGGTCCGTTCGCTGGAGCGGCTTGGCGTTTCGGCTGTCATTATTGAAGACAAGATTGGACTGAAGCAGAACTCTCTCTTTGAGACGGGGAATGTCCAACAACAAGCTTCAATAGAAGACCAGTGTCACAAAATTAGGGTCGGGAAGCAGGCGCAGATAACCGAAGACTTTATGATCTTTGCGCGGTGCGAATCGCTCATTATGAATAAGGGCGAGGATGAGGCGATTGCGCGTTGCAAGGCGTATTGCGAGGCCGGGGCAGACGGCATTATGATCCACTCCAAGGCGAAAACGCCAGATGAGATTATCTCGTTTGTGAAGCGTTTTCGGGCAGAGGTCTCCGGCGATACGCCAATTGCCGTGGTGCCTTCTACCTACTCTCAGGTTACGGAAGATGAGCTCGCGAGTATTGGTGTGAATATTGTTATTTATGCCAACCAATTATTGCGGGCGGCCTATCCTGCGATGAAAGCCTGTGCAGAACGAATTCTTGCCTGTGGGCGCTGCCAAGAGGCAAGTGCAGAGTTCTGTATGCCGATTAAAGAAATCTTAACGCTGATTTAAGTATGATGCTCGCGTATCTTGACCCTGGTTCGGGGAGCGCGTTGGTGGGGACGCTCATCGCGCTTGCCGGTGCATTGTGTTTCTCGCTCAAGTCTCTGTTCTATCGCATTGTCTGTGGGAAGAAGATGCGGAGCGGGGACGAAGGCGTACAACTCGCCCTTTTCAGTGAGGGCAAGGCGTATTGGGGAACGTTTCAAGAAATTGTAGAGGAGCTAATCGCGCGGAAAATACACTTTGCCTATTATACGCTGGATCTGAGGGATCCAGGCCTGTTGATAGATAGCGACTATATGCATGCGAAGTTGTTTGATGCACGGAAAGCTACTTCATATCATAAGTTGTCGAGGGTTAACGCGAAGGTTTTGTTGGCGACAACGCCGAATATTGGCACCCCCAATTATCCGTTGAAGCGGTCTGCGGGGATTGAAAAGATGGTTCATATCTTCCATGCATTCGCCGACATCTCTGCGTATCACATTGGATCTCTCGATCATTACGATGTGGTCCTGACGGTTGGTCCGCAACAGGAGGTGCCTATCCGTGAAGTAGAGAAAGCGCGTGGACTCAAGCCAAAAGTAATTATCCCGGTGGGGTTGCCATACTTTGATGTCCAGTATCACCGGTTGGAAGGAGCGGTGCCGAAGGTGCAAAGCGAAAGGCGTACGCAGGACAAGCCTACAATCTTGGTCGGAGCCTCTTGGGGCGCGAAAGGGCTTTTGTCTGAATACGGGACAAAGTTTATCTGCGACTTGGCTAAAGCAGGCTATCATATCATTGTTCGTCCACATCCGCAGTCCTATATTGCCGAGCCGGACTTTATCGCAAAGTGCCAAATGGAGACTGCCGCGTTCGAGAATGTTATTTGGGATAGAGATACCACAGGGGTGAAGGCTATGCAGATGTCAGACCTGTTAATCTCTGACACTTCGTCAATCCGGTTCGACTACGCATTTTTGTATAAGAAGCCTGTTATTACCTTGGAGATCCCTGCAGAGAAGCGTCTTGAGTATGAAGGGCAGTTTATGCGCGAGATCTGGACTGAGAAAGCAGCTCATAGACTTGGCAAGGTGTTAACGCATCAAACGCTTCCAACGATTGTAGAAGTGGTCAAAGATGTTCAGAAGGCAGGAGCCTTTGTTTCCTCAAGTTCGATTTCGGATTTCCGAGATGAAACGATGGTCAATGTTGGAACTTCGGCTAAAGCGGTGGTCGAATTCTTGCAGAAGGAGATGGTCTGATGTTTGAGTCCCTTTTGGTCGGCTATCGGTGGCTCTTTTTGCAACTAGCCGCTATCGTTGGGTGTGGCTGGGCAATCGTTGCGTTGTCGATTATTTGTTCGGGTCTTATGGCCCCACTGATGGCGTCAATCGCCGGTATTGTTAGACGCGAGAAGGAATATGAGGATGTAATTCTGCCGCAGATAGCTGCCATTAAAGAGCGATATGCGTCTGATGCCGAGCGCAATTTCCATATTCAACGACTGTATTTACGCTATTCGTATTCACCGATTTGTGCAGTCAAAAAGGTTTTGCCGCTTTTCGTGCAAATTCCCTTTTTGCTTCTAACCTATTATATGCTCAAGGGGACGGCGGAGATCCAGGGGGTACATTTTCTCTTCCTTCAGGACCTCGGAAAGCCAGATGCTTTAATTCCAATTGTTCATGCGCACCTATTGCCATTCGTAATGACTGGCATCAACATCTTGACGGTTTTCGCTACGCCGAGTTTCACGCATAAAGATTGGGTGCAGACAATTGCTATTGCACTTCTCTTCCTAATCCTTCTATATACGGCACCTTCGGCATTGCTTTTGTATTGGACGCTAAACAACCTTATCTCGTTTGTAAAGGTGTTGATTGGCCAGCGGGGGCGAGGGGGCAGGTTGTTGTATGACAGAATGATGCGATTCCGCCTGCCGGAAGGTTTTTGGGCGACGATTGGATTGTTGATCCTGTTAAGCAGTCTCTATCTATTGATAACGGCGCGGCTATACGCGTATTTCTTTCCCGGGTTCTCGTACTTTTTTGCTTCCAAGACCTGGGCATATCTACCGGTATTGGCGTTTGGCTGTTTCGTATTGAGCGCTTGGCGTTCGCACGGCGTATGCAGGCTGAGTTGTACGCTTGCGGGGTTGACGGCCTTGTATGCATTGGCAATTGTAATTTATCCCCTGTCCTGTCGCGGAATCTTGCCAAAGTGTCTGGAGATCTCGTGCTTGCCGATGTGGGTCTATTGCACGAGCTTGATACTCTTTCCTGTGATACAAACCGAGTATGCACATGCCGGAAAGCGCCTTAAAGAGTTCATCAGTGCTTCTTTCCTACTCGCTTTGCCAATTGTGCTTGCGTTGCATTACGCCTCTGCGAATGTTGACTTCACCTTTTCTTTCATCTCAAAGGTCAAACTTGCGTGTTACTCTTTGCTTGTTCCGCTAGCCGTGATGGTGTGGAGTGTGGCGTGCGCAGGTCGTTCGCTTGGAGGGAAGAGGGCCGCCGGGCTTTCGGTAGGGTTCGCGCTGGGGGTGTTTATGATGCCCCTGCTGAATGTTCCTATCGGCGGAATGGACCATACCTCCAACATTCTCCTTCGTCTGGGGTTACTTGTCCTCATTGCGCTCGGTGTCGCGTTTTTGTTGCACAAAGCGCGCCGGGGGATTGTCCTGTTTACACTCTTTGCGGTTGTATTTGAGATTGGGGCCGAGTTGTATGCAGAATTCTTTAGTCGTGAATCGGTTTCGCAGAGTACAGAACTGCCGGTTTTTGATGAAAGTCCGTTTGCTCATCTCCTCTGCCAACGTAAGAACAACATTTACTTCTTGATTTACGATGGCTATCCCAATCCCAAATATCTAGACGCATTGGGGGTGGAACGTGGGGATACGGACGAGTATCTTTCGTCCAAGGGCTTCTCACTGTATCCCAATGCATATTCTGCCGGCCCGGATACGCTCGATGGAATGCGAAGCATGTTCGCATGTGGCGGTTGTTATTTGGGATCTCCGCGATCTACTGTCGCCGGGAATAATGTTTTTTGCGAGATTCTCCGGCGAAGTGGCTACAAGACGAACTATCTGCTGTGCGGCTACTTGATGCCACTTCGCGGGGAACGTCTCCCTGGAGACTTTTATTTTCCGAGTGTCCAGGGTGTCAAGAAGCCGGAAGAGGTTATCTTTGGTTGTATTATGCGAGGTGTCCTTTCGCAATCACCGCAGACTTTCAATGAGTATACAGAACAGGAATGGCTGACCCAAAAGCGAACAATCCTTCGAAAAGACCTGGAGGGACCTCGCTTCATTTATGCCCATCAACAATTGCCGGCACATCTATCTTATGATCCGGGCTTGCGAGGAAGTGACGCAGAGTGTCAGCTGGAGTATGCTGAACGGATTAGGCGTGCCAATGAGCAAATCCGTGAGGACATTGACTATATTCTTGCGAACGATAAGACAAATCCGCTGGTTATCGTTGCAGGCGATCACGGTGGCATTTTTATCCACCCGCAGGGAGAGATCCAATATCCGGACTCGGCATACATCCTTGATCGGTATGGTGCCTACCTGGCAGTTCGTTGGCCGGCGGGATTTGCTCCGACGGTAGCGATGACCTGTTCGCCGGATGCCACATTGAATGCGCTCATTTATCTCACGGGCGATGAGACGCTGTCGCGTTTCCAATACGACGGAAGTACGATAGGAGCAGGATGGGACTCTCTTCCGGAGAGAGCCGTTCAAGGCGGCTACATCCGAACTGGAGTGGATAAGGGAAAACCATTCGTCGAAGCAGGTGTAAACGCCATTAAACAAGGCCGTCAGCGCTGACCCTCGCGACCAGAGGATAGCCGAGTCAGGCGAAATTTCGATTCTTTCCCGCCCAGGGGGTTTCGCTCGCCCTAGGGGCAAGTTGGCCCAGGCCCTAGCTCAAAAGGGAGTATCGGCGGGGGAGAAGGGACGTAGCGGCAGGGGGTGTGGCGTTTGGCGCTTTGCGTGGTTGCTTTCCGGGGCGGGTTTGTGCGCAAAAGGCTTGCGTGTGGCGGGGAGATGGCGTATACTAAAGGCGTTTAAGACAAAGGAGCCCAGTTATGGCAGAGAGTATGGCGGAGTTGCAGCGGAAGATTAAGGCGCAGCAGTTCTTGGATAAGGCGACGAAGGCGGCCGAGCGCGGCAGTTTGGATATTGCGTTGCCGTTGTGTAAGCAGGCGTTGGCGTTGGCCCCGCATGATGAGAATGCGCGGCGGCAGTTCCATGAGGTGCGTATTCGCCTCTTCAAGAGCGAGAAGAAGGGCGGGTTGGGGCTGAAGATGGCCGAACTGGGCGCGCAGATGAAGATGGGTAAGGTCGATGGCCTGATCAAGCAGAACAAGCTTGAGGAGGCGATGGTGATGGCCGAGGAGTTGATGGACATCAACCCGATCTCCCCCAAGCTCAATGAGTTTTACTTTGACGTGGCGCAGCGGACGAATCACCCGGAGGCGTTGCTTTCGGCGATGGAGACGTTGGCGGCCGCCTGCCCGAATGATATGGATTTGATGTTGCGGATGGGCAAGACCTATATGCAGAGCGGCATCTACAACCGGGCGCGCGATTGCTTCCAGCGCGTCTCGCAGGCGAATCCGGCCGACCTCAACGTTCAGAAGCTTCTGAAGGATGCGATGGCCAAGGATACGATGACCGCCGGTGGCTGGGAGGCGAATGCCGGTAAGCGCGGCGGCTTCCAGGCCCTGATTCGCGACAAGGAGTTGGCCGCGAAGCTTGACCGCAACGCCAAGGCGGTGGTCACGGGTGATGATGCCGAGGCTGCGATTGCCGAAGCGCGTGAGAAGATTGCTCGCGAGCCCAAGAATATTAACTACTATCGCGCGCTCGCGCGTATCTTCTTGCAGAACAAGCGCTTCGACGAGGCCTTGGAGGTCTTTGATGGTGCGCGCAAGGTCAACCCGGCTGATCCGGAGCTGGATCGCAACTGGGCCGACACGAAGGTCCGTGCCTACGAGGCGCAGATTGATGCGCTCAAGGCGCAGGGCAAGGAGGATGAGGCCTTTTCGTTGGAGGAGGAGAAGGAGCAGTTCCGCTTCGACGACCTCTCGCGCCGCGTGGAGGCCTACCCGAATGACTTGGGGCTGCGTTATGAGTTGGGTGTGATGTACTACCAGTACGAATACTACGACGAGGCGATTTCGCAGTTCCAGTTGGCCCAGAAGAGCCCGAAGCACCGCCTGGAGGCGCTTTACTACCTGGCCTGCTGCTTCAAGTCCAAGGGCCAGCCGGATATGGCCGTGATGCAGCTTGAGGCCGCCAATAGCCAGTTGCAGGTGATGGATGACCTGAAGAAGCACGTCATCTACACCCTCGGCCAGATTGCCGAAGAGGCCGGCGACAACGAGAAGGCCTTCAACTACTACAAGGATGTCTACGCCGCGGATATTGGTTTTGAGGACATTGGCGAGCGTATGCAGCGCGTCCACACTGCGAAGTGAGAGTTACAAAATGATGACATTGACTGAAAAGATCCTTGCCCGGGCTGCGGGCAAGGACCGTGTTGTTCCTGGTGAATACGTTTGGGTGAAGGCCGATATTCTGCTGACGCACGATGTGTGCGGGCCGGGCACGATCGGCGTCTTCCACCGCGAGTTCGGGCCAGAGGCCAAGGTCTTCTCGAAGGAGGGCGTGGTCATTATGCCCGACCACTACATCCACACCAAGGATGAGAAGGCCCACCGCAATATCGACATCGACCGCGCCTTCGTCAAGGAGCAGGGCCTGCCGCACTTCTACGACCCGGGTACGCCCTCCTATGTTGGCGTTTGTCACGTGGGCCTGCCCGAGAAGGGCCACGTCCGCCCTGGGCAAGTTATCTTCGGCACCGATTCGCACACCTGCACCCACGGCGCGCTGGGCGCCTTCGCCACCGGTATTGGCAACACCGATGCCGGCTTCGTGATGGGTACCGGCAAGCTCCTCATCCGCGTGCCGCCGACCATCCGCTTTGTCCTCAATGGCAAACTTCCGCCCTTCGTGACGGCCAAGGACGTCATTCTGCGCATCATTGGCGATATTGGCGTGGATGGCGCCACCTACTGCGCGATGGAGTTCTGCGGCGAAGCGATTGAGGCGATGAGTGTGGAAGAGCGCATGACCCTCTGCAATATGGCCATCGAGGCCGGCGGCAAGAGCGGCATCATCGCGCCCGATGAGAAGACCGCCGCCTATGTCCGCGAGCACTCCGGCGAGCAGGCGGTCGAGATGATTGCTGGCGACCCCGATGCGCCGGTCCAGGCCACCTACACCTACGATGTCTCCACCTTCGTGCCCTGCGTGGCCAAGCCGCACCTGCCGGGCAACTACGCCCCGGCCAGCGCCTGCCGCGAGGTGAAGGTGGACCAGGTCTACATCGGCTCGTGCACCGGCGGCAAGATCGAGGATTTCCTCTGGGCCGCGAAGGTTCTCAAGGGCCGCAAGGTTTCCATTCGCACCTGCTTGGTGCCGGCCACCTGCGAAGTGATGCGCGCGCTCACGACCCTCACGATCGAGGGGCAGACCCTTGAGCAGATCTTCGTCAACGCCGGCTGCGAGCCGATTCAGCGTCCGAGCTGCGGTGCCTGCCTCGGTGGCCCGATCGACACCTACGCCCGCACCAAGGGCACCGAGGTCGTCGTCTCCACCACCAACCGCAACTTCATCGGCCGCATGGGCTCGAAGACTTCGCTCATCTATCTGGCTTCTCCGGCCACCGCTGCTGCCACCGCCATCGCCGGCCACATCGAGAGCCCCTGGACTGTTCTGGGCATCGACCGCGCCGAGCCTGCGCGCGTCATCCCGACCCCGGCGACTTCGGCCCCGGCCCCCGCGCCCACTGCGGCAGCCCCGGGCTCTGCGGCCATCGACTTCAAGGTGACCGGTAAGGTCTATGTGCTGGGCGACAATATCGATACCGACCTCATCATCCCCACGATGTACCTCAACCTCGTGCCGACCATTCCCGAGGAGTATCGCAAGCTCGGTTCGCACGCCCTCGCGGGTCTGCCCGACAGCTATCCGCCCTTCGTGGCCAACCCCGACGGCACCACCCCCTACGCGATTATCGTGGCCGGCAAGAACTTCGGCTGCGGCTCCTCGCGCGAGCACGCCCCCATCGCCATCGGCGCGGCCGGCTGCAAGGCCGTCGTGGCCGAGAGCTACGCGCGCATCTACTTCCGCAACGCCGTGGCCACCGGCGAGGTCTACCCCCTCGAGACGCCCACCTCCCTCCAGGAGGCCTTCAAGACGGGCGACGAAGCGACGCTCGACCTGGCGCAGGGCACCCTGACGCGCCTCTCCGATGGTGCCGTCTTCCCCCTGGCTGCCTCCGACGCCGTGGCTCCGGTCATCGCCGCCGGCGGGCTCTTCAACTACGCCCGCGCCCAGCACATGGCCAAGTAAGCCGCGCATTGCCGGCCGGCACAAGAACGCCCTCCTGCCCGCATTCGTCGGCCGGAGGGCGTTTGTTTTGTGTGCGCTTTCGCAATCAGAAGAGTTGCCCGGGCAAGCGGAGCTTTTCGCGCGGTGGGAAGGTGGCCTCGAAGGCCTCGAAAGCCTCCGGCTCGCGCTCGCAGACGAAGTAGGGAGCGGGCGGGGTATACTCGCCCGACAGGCCGTCAAGATAGCCGGGCTTGAGCGCTTTGGCCAGGAAGAAGGAGGCATCGGCCCCGGGCGGCAGACCGTGATAGCGCAGACCAAAGGTCGAGGCCAGACGCAAGCCGCTCTTGCCGTAGAAGGCGATGTTACCCTCAAAGCAGACCGCGCCGTGGCCGAGTTCCGCCGCGCGCGTCAGGGTGAAGTCGAGCAATCGCTTGCCCAGTCCCTGGCGTTGGCGCGCGGGGGCAATGCACAGAGGCCCCATCGCCAGCACCGGCAGCCGCGCTCCGTCATCCAACGCCACTTCGGCGCGAACAAAGACATTCTGCCCTACGATCTCTCCACCGCCTATCATAACACACTCGCCCCGGGTGGATTTCGCATCCGCCCCGGGTTCGCCTTGAGGTAGGCCCGGGTTCGTTTTGGGTCCGGCCGTTTTACATTTTTGTCCGCCCCGGGTTGGCCTTGGACCCGGGCCTAGTTCACCCTCGACCCGGGCCGGGTTCGTTTTGAGGGTGGGTCAGGTGCCCGCCAAAGGCGGCACCCCCCGGCGTGCCCTTGAGCGCGCGCGCGGAGCGTTTTGCCACCCCCGGCCTCGGGTAGGCGCAACAGGGGGTTGACGCGCGGGGCGGGGATATGCTATAAGTAAGGAAGCAAATGGCGGAAGTCCACCGCTGAACCCCCAAGGAAGTCAGGAGGCTCGACGATGAACCTGCGTTGGATGATTGGATGGATGGCGGTCGTGGTGACGGTCGGAGCGTTGCGCGCCGCGATGACGGCGGGCGCGGCTGAGCGTTTGGCCGCGCGGATGATTGAACAGGAACCGGCGTTGAAGATGGCCTTCGGCGGGCACAAGGTGGCCGAGGCCGAGGCGATTGGCGCGCTGTGGGTGGTGCGTCTGGTCGATGACGCGGGCTATCTCTTGCTTTCGGGAAGCGAGGTTTCGCCGACCTTAGAGGGTTATGGCACGGTGCCGTGGGCGCTACCGCCGGAGGGATCGCCCGCGCGTTCGGTGTTGGAGGGGCTGGTGCGCCACGCGGCCGGGGCCGAGGCGGTTGTGCCGGCGCGGCTGAAGGCTGTCAATCGCCTGGCGAGTGCGGAAACGTCGACGCTCGACCCGGCGGCGCGCGAGCAGACATTGGGTCCCTTCTTGGAGACGACCTGGGATCAGAATGGCCCCTACAATCGCTACACGCCGGTGGATAAGAGCAACGATAGCGGCGCGACCGGCTGCGTGGCCACGGCCGCCGCGCAGATGATGGCCTACTACCGCTGGCCGGCGCGGGTGGATGATTTGCTTGAACAGCGGCTACAAGTCACCTTCCCCAGTGCGCTTTTCGATAGTTGGCAGGCGCGCTTTGAGCACTATGGTCGCCTGCCGTGGGAGGCAATGCGCCCCGATGGCGGCACCACCGAGCACGAGAAGCACGCGGTGGCGCAGTTGATGATTCTCTGCGGGATGGTGGGGGAGATGAAGTACGGGAAGAACTCCGCCGGGACGATGAGCTCGGCAGCGGATATGAACCTCCTCTTCTGCGAAGGGCGCACACCGTGGTATGGCTACGAGAGGCTGGTGCAGCATAATTGCGCCACGGATGCTGCGGCCGTGGCGCGGCTGGAGGTGGATGTTGGCAACGCGCTGTTGCGCGGCGAACTCCTGGGTACCTGCATCCAGGTGAGTCAGGGCGCGCACGCCATCGTCATCGACGGCTTTGACGCCACCGGCTCGACCACGATGGTCCACACGAACTACGGTTGGAGCGGCTACGACAACGGCTGGGTGAACCTGGCCTCTTTCGCCAGCAGCATCAACTACTACTACCTTGGCTTCCGCCCCTTGCGTCAGGTGCAGACCGACTCGGCGCCGACCGTCTCGGCCGCGCTACCGGTGGTGACTTGGTCCTTCCCCGATGTTTGGCGCGAGGCAGTGAGCGGCTTCACCGTCGAGGCCTTCTCCACCCGCGGCGAGGAGGTGACCACTTGGCGCGACGACTTTACCCAGTTGCAGGACCGCCATCCGGGGCTGGACGCGCAGAACCCGGTCGACGGCCGCGCCGGCAAGGTCTTTACGTTGGCCGAAGAGGCGGGTGCGAGGACCCTGAAGATTGGGGCCATCAAGGACTATTTGCCCAAGGCCTACACCTGGCCGCAGGTGGTGGTGCCGAGCGTGGGCTCGCGCCTGGCCTTTACCCTGCGCGCGAACTACACCCAGGGGATGCGCCTGGATGTGCAGATCCGCGCCGGAAACGGTCCTTGGCAAACGCTGCAGGAGGCCGACATCAGCCCCACGAGCGAGGGCTCGGCCAAGGCCTACACCCTCTCGCTGGCCGACTTCGCCGGGATGCCTTGCCGATTTCGCCTGCAGGAGCGCCATCAGAGCGCCTTTGACAACGCCGGCGGCGGGGTCTTCGATAACGGCGGTTGGTTCCTTTCGCAGTGGGAGGCGAGCGAGGTGCGCCTCTGTTCAACCCTCGAAGGCCGCGCGGAGGTGCCGGCCGAGGCGCGGAGCTACACTCCGGAGATTGCCGCGCCCACCTCGGGCGAAGTCTATGCCTGGCGCGTGACGCCGGTTTTTGCGGATGGCGGCACCTTGGAGGCGGAGGCCGATGCCGTGGCCACGCGCCTCCAGCCGGGGAGTTTGGAGCCCGAGTTTAAGGCCGTGACGCGCGCGAGCGGGGTGGAGCTGACGGAGGATTTGGTCCTGACCGTGCCGCAGAACGGGGCCTCGCGTCTGCGGGTGGAGCTCTCGGCCGGGGCCCAGGTGGTGCAGGCGCGGTGCAGCGTGCCGAACTTCGTTGCGCCCGAGGAGATTGCCCTCGAGCGCGAGAGTGATGGCCTCTACACGCTGACCCTCGACCCGGGCAAGCACCTGCCCGCCGGCACCGCGAACTTGGCCGGGACGAGCCTGGTGCTGAGTCTGTGGGCCAAGGATGGCAACGGCTCGGCCGCCTTCCGCGAGGTGGTGGTGGCCTTCGCCGGGAGCGGGGAGGCCGGCGGGCCAATCTCCGAGCCCATCCTGGGCGGAGATGCCAGTGCGCGGCGGCCCACCGAGGTGGCGCAGGATGCCACGCACAAGTTTCGCTTTGCCCCTGGGCTCACCTATGAGGCCGAGAGCGGCACTTGGCGCGGTTGGGTGGATAACAACCAAGCGAGCGCGATGCCGGCCGACTTCTCCTGGGCCCTCTCGGCGGCCAATGCCTTGACGTGGTGGATCGAGAACTTCCGCGCCCAGGGCGGGAGCGTGGTCTCGACCGGGGATGAGGCGCCGTATGTGAACCTTGGCGCGCAGAGCTCCTTGGGCTACGCCTCGGCCGTGGCGGATGCCTTGGCCTCGCAGTGGGAGCTCGGGAGCCAGGGTGGTAAGGACGCGCCGACCTTCAAGTGGCTGCTCGATGGCACCTACACCTCGATCGGCACCGATTGGTCCGCGCCCAAGGCCGATTCGCCCCTCACTCGCGGCCTCCTGCGCAACAGCGTGATGGCCGATGTGGTGGCCGACCTGCAGGTCTACTGCGGCAAAACGGTGACGAGCTATACAGACCTGGGCTCGGACGAGGAGGGGGTGCGCCGCAGTTTCTCAAAATATCTGCTCGAAGCCTTGGCGCACGGGCCGGTGATGGCCTCGCTCCCTGGGGACGCGAGCCTGACGATTTGGGGCGCGGCCTGCGAGTTGGTCGCGGCGGGTGAGGGCATCGAGTGGCAGGTGAAGACGGTCTATGTCACCGACCCCGCTAGCTCATCCAGCCGCCTGGAGGCGTTGGCGCTGACCGCCTTCCGTTCGCCGCTCTATGGCATTTGCCCCGTCTTGGGTGGGGAGAAACTCGTCTTCCGCACCACGCCGGTCTACGCCTACGGCCACGCCAAGGGCGTTGCCAGCGCAGTCGATCCGCAGCCCCGCCCGCCGACGGGTGATAGCGGCACCTTTCACCCCGAGGTGCGCGAGGCATTGAGCGAGGCGGCGCGCGAGGCCGGCTTTACGGCCGACTTCGGGGTTCTCCTCCGCCGCGGCCAGGGCCCGGCGGAGGAGCCGTCGGTCGCGGAGGTCAACAGCCTGATGCGCTGTTTCAAGGGGTTGAACTTCGAGGCAGCCCCGGCCGCGGGCGTGATGACGCTGGGCTATGACTTCCGGGTCTCGACCCTCGCCTTCGTGACGGTGGCGGATGAACCCTCGGTGGTCGTGGGCGTGGTGGTGGAGAGCGGTGGGCGCGAGGCCGCCTTTGGCGAGGCTGCGCAGTTTACCTTGAATGCCCGGGGCGCAATAAACGCGCGCGCCACCACGCAAGCCGGCGCGGTGGAGGTTACGGACGCCACCGGCCAGACCGAAGGGCGCAGTGCCGCCGCCGGTCAACGTTACTTCCGCTTGCCGCTCACCGAGACTGACACCAGCGGTTTCTTCTCTGTCTCGGTCTTTAGCGAGGAGGTGAGCGAATGAGCAATCGAAACTGGCCCTTGGGGCGGGCCCTTGTGGCCGCGCTGTTGGTGGTTGGAGCCCTGCGGGCCGACGATCGGATTACTTGGACGGAGCTACCGGCGGCGAAGGTGCTCACGCGCTTTCCGCCGGGGGTGGTCTACGAGGCAGGTGCGTGGAAGGGGTGGTACGACGTCACGAAGTTGGGAAATGTGTCCACCACGCAGTGGGGCGAGGTCAACGACTGGGGTTACTGTTGGGCCTTTAGTGCGGTGAATATGGCGGCGTGGTGGCTCGATCGCTACCGCGCGGCTGGCGGCGAGGTGAATGCGACGCTCTCGCCCACCGCGGATACCTACCTAAATGGCACGAGCAAGTATGGCTACCAAGCGGCCTTAGCGGACGCAATTCCCGACTATTGGGAGCCGAAGGGCGGCAACTCCGCCAACTGCCTCTCCTGGCTTTTCACCGGCGAGGCGATTGAATACACTGGCGACTCCCTGGCCAAGCTACGCGTCAAGCCCTCGGGAGGCTTCTTCCGGGAGCTGATTCCCGAGAGCGCGGTGCCGGACTTCTCGTGCTACTTTCGCCGCGAGTTGGAGGTCTCCGACTTCACCCCTTGGGGCACGGACGAAGAGAGCGTGCTCTTCTACTTTTCCGACATTCTCTTCCAGATGCTAGCGCGCGGTCCGGCCGCCGTTGAAATCCCCAACCACGCCTTCACCCTCTGGGGTGCCGAGTTCAAGGAGGCCACCTATAACGGGGCGACCCGCTGGAAGGTCACGAAGGTCTATGTGGCCGATAACGACCGCGGCGAGACCGAGGGCACCGCGCCTCAACTCTTGTCGCTGGACGTGACGGTGACGAAACCGCCGATGCTCTCGACCAAGACCCCCACCATTACTGGCTACAAAGCCTCCGCCTATATCTATCGCTTGGTGCCGCTCTATGGCTATGAGGCCGACGGTCTGCCAGACCCCGAGCCGGATCCGGAGCCAGAACCGACCCCTGACCCGGAGCCAGAACCGACGCCTGACCCCGAGCCCGGTGCGCCGATTGTTCCCCCGGCGGACGAACCGATTGCCGATGAGGACCTCTCTTCTCATTACACCTACGAGATTCACCGCAGTTATTGGGCGGCCCGGCAGCGCGCGTTGGCACAGGGAAAGTTGCTCTTTGTGCTGAGCGGTGCGGATTGGTGTAGCTGGTGTTCGCGCGTCAAGAACTACCTTAACGCCAAGCCCGGCTTTGGCGATCGTTTTGTGGTCTACTACGTCAGCGAGGCCTCGGCAGCGCAGTCGCCCTACTTCCGGGGGAGCCTGCCCCAATACGGCACGCTCGATCCGCGCACGGCCAACCCCTTTGCAGGCACCCTTCAGCCCGATGGCTCGCGCAACTGGCGCGGAGTGTGGGCTGCGGCCGATGAAGCGGGCTTCTTCTTTGTCCGCCAGGGCTACGACACCAAGGCCATCGACCAGGCCATCACGGCCGCGCTCGAGAAGTTCCCCAACGGTCTGCCGATTGCGGGCGTCACCTTCTCGTTGGAGGGCCCCGAGACGCTCATTGAGGGCGTTGGGGCAGAGTTCCGCCTGGTGGCCACTTACACCGATGGCGTGCGCCTGACGCTCGACCATCGGGTGGGATGGGATTTGCTCTCTGGTGCGGCGACGCTCGAGCAGACGGGGCGTGTGGTGGCGGAGACCGGAGCGCAGCGCGTCACCTTGCGCGCCACGAGTTATCACGACTATCCCGGCACGGCAGTGGAGCGCTCGGTGGCGGTCAAGCCCCTGGATGTGGCGGAGTTGCGCATTTCCATCACCGAGCTCAACTTGGAGGACGCCCCCACGCCGCAGATCCCCTGCGAGGCCACTTTCCGCGATGGCACGGTGGCGGCGGTCTTGCCAACCGGTTGGCAGGTGACGTTGGTCGAAGGTTCGGTGCGCCCGAGCGAGGGTTTTGGGTATGGATACGAGATCAAGCCCACCATCTCGGCTGAGGGCGTGCTTTCCTACGCGGATACCAGCATCACCAATCACCGCATTCGCCTGACGGCCACGCTCGGAGAACTCTCAGCCTCGCAGGAGGTGACGGTCTACGGTCCTACGCAAATGATTCCTGCCAAGGTCACGCTTCTCTCTTCGCCGCGCGTGGCCCCGGGGTCGGTGGTGCGGTTGCAGTGTAGCGAAGTGCGCTACAACTACGGTGCAGCCACCCACACCACCTCCGAACTCGGACAGACCCGCTTCTGGGTGAGCCTCTCTTCGGGCATTAACAGCACCTACAATAGCGACTGCACCGTGGCTGTGCCCATCACCCACAGCGCCGCCGCCACCACCTCCGAGAGCGTCTCGCTCTACGGCGGCAAGGCGAATGGCGTTTACACCGGCTGGGAGATGGATGGCTCGCAGACCCAGCGCCTGACTCTCTTGCCGGCGGGCGAGACGCTCTCGGGCGACTATGCCGGGCTCAACACCGGCTGGCTGGAGGCCTACTTTCCCAACACCACGCACAATGCCGCTCAGGCCGAGGCTGACCCCGATGGCGACGGCTATCTCACTTGGCAGGAGTTCCTCCTGGGCACCGAGCCGACCAAGGCCGACGATGCCTTCGCCTTCACCTCGCAGCACTTCGAGGCAATGGCCACCGCCGCGCCCATTAACCTCTACTATAAGGTGATGTTCACCGTGCGCTCCAGCCGCGAGTATACCCTTCAAGCCAAGGAAGCTTGGGGAGACGAATGGCAGTCCGTTGGCCTCATCGACGCGGATAAGCGTACCTCGCCCACGCTCTACGATGCCGCCTTGGCCGATCGCGCCAACTTCTTCCGCGTCGTTGTCGGTTACTCCCGCGAGAGCGGCGGGCAGAGCGTGAGCAGCCAAACCTTTATTCCCGAGGGCTTGGCCATCGCTCCGAACGCGCTCTTGGAGCTCGATGGCACCAAGCCCTTGGCCCTCACGGCCTTGGCGATGGATGACTACGCTCCCGGCACGCCTAGGATCCGCCTTCCCGAGGGCCTTCCCGCCGACACGGTCATTCTCTCTGCGCCCAAGCACTGCCAGCGCTGGATGGAATGCTTCGCCCCCGAAGCGCCCGAACGCTACGCCTTCTCGGTCCGTGAAGTGGGCACGCGCCTCGAACTGGTTGCCAACCCCGCGGCCAACCCTCGGCCGCGTCCGCCGGAGGGGGATACCGGCGCGTTCCACCCCGAGGTGCGCGATCACCTGAGCACCGTGGCGCGCGAGGCTGGCTTTGCGCAGGACTTCGCGGTGCGTTTGCGCCAGGGTGGGGGAACGCCTCGCGAGCCGAAGACCGAGGAGGTCAACGACCTGCTCCGCTGTTTCAATAACCTCGCCGTGGTCCCCGATGTTGAGAGCAACACCCTCACCGTGCATGTCGACTTCGCCATCGATACCCTTCGTTTCGTCACCGTGGAGGACGCTCCTTACCTCGTCTTCGGCGCGCGCGTGGCAAGCGAGCCCCCGGCCGGCCGCGCTGTTTCCGCCCCGGTTGACTTCGCCCCCGAGGCCCGCCTGTCGCTCCACGCACGAGCGGCCATGGATCAATCCCCCGCCGAGCTCTCCGGAGCCGAGCCGGTCACCGACGAAACGGGTGCCACCCTCGGCGCGTGCCTCACCCCCGGCCGTCGCTACTTCCGGGTGCCCCTCACTGCCGCCGGCTCCACCGCCTTCTTTACCCTCCAAGTCTCCCGCCCAGAATAACCCCTCTCCCCGGGTTCGCTTTGGCCCCCGGGCGTGTGGCCTGACGGAGTAGGTCACTTCAAAACCTTTGGCGGCCCTTCCCTCTGCCGCGCTCGCCTAGCACCCCCGGCCGCTCCAATGGCCGCGCCCTTTCCCCTTCCCCGGGGTGATAATCCTGTCTCGGTCACCTCCGCCGGGGGGCATTCCACGTTCCCGGGGGGCCGGGCGCGTAAGTTCGCAGGCGCGATCTTATCGCACGGCCGAGGCGTATGGGGGCATGCCAGCCCCCGCTTGCGTGGGCGCGGTTTGCGGGGTTCCTCCCGCTCAGTAGGCCTGGAAGGGCCAAAAAAGGATGTAAAGCGGGTGTAAGAGTCTTGCGCTAGGGGGTGGGCTTTGATAGAATACGCCTAAACGGAAGGAAAAGTGTTTATGGCAGACTGCACAGTTGTGAACGTGAACGATCGGGTTTCGTTTGGCGCGGGGGGCTTGACGTTGATGGCCGGGCCGTGCGTGATTGAGAGTCACGAGGCGTGCTTGGAACTGGCCGAGGCGTTGGTGGAGCTGACCGGGCGGCTGGGGATCCCGTATATCTTCAAGGCTTCTTTCGACAAGGCAAACCGGACGAGTCTCTCGGCCTATCGTGGTCCTGGGTTGGAGAAGGGGCTTGAGACGCTCGCGGAGGTGAAGCGGCGCTTCAATGTGCCGGTGGTCACCGATATTCACGAGCCGTGGCAGTGCGCGCCGGTGGCGGAGGTTTGCGATGTGCTGCAGATCCCCGCGTTCCTGTGCCGGCAGACGGATCTGGTGGTGGCCGCGGCGAAGACCGGGCGCGTGGTGAATATCAAGAAGGGGCAGTTCCTGGCCCCGGAAGATATGGTTAATGTGGTGCGCAAGGTGGAGTCGGAGGGGAACACGAAGATTGTGCTCACCGAGCGCGGGGCGAGCTTTGGCTATCACAACTTGGTGGCAGATATGCGCTCGCTCCTGGTGATGCGCGAGCTGGGCTATCCCGTAGTCTTTGATGCCACGCACAGTGTGCAGCGGCCTGGCGGGCTGGGCTCGGGCTCGGGTGGCGATGGGCGCTGGGCGCCGGCCTTGGCGCGCGCGGCGGTGGCCACGGGCGTCGATGGGCTCTTTATGGAAACGCACTTTAATCCGCCCGAGGCGCTCTCGGATGCGGCGAACGCGATTGCGTTCAGCGCCCTGGAGGCGCTCTTGACGAAGTTGCAGAAGATTGATGCAATTGTGAAGGCTCCATGAGGATTGTTGGTTGCTTGCTGTTGACGGCGCTGGTGCTGGGCCTGGGCGGCCGAGCGCCGGCCGCGCCGTCGCCCGAGGCCGAGGAGCGGCTGAGCGAGGCGGCGTTGGCGCGGTATAGTGCGCCGGGCAATCCGGAGCGTTATCGTTCGTTGCTTATGCAGATGCGCGAATCCCCCGAGACGCTAGGCGCGCCGGCAAAGCAGGTGCGTTTGCCAGTGCAGAGTTGGCCCAATGGCCGGGCGAAGACGATGGTCTTTGCCAAGGAGGCGTGGGTGACGCTGGATATGCAGGGCGTTCGGGCGCGGAATGTGCATGTGGAGCACTATTGCGAAGATGGGGCGCTCGCCGGCGCGCTGGATGCCGAGGAGGTGCTAGTGGATCGCACCAAGCAGCTGGCGGTGGTCAAGGGGCGGATCCATGGAAGTTTTGGCCCGGATAAGCTCTCCGGGGTCGGGGCGCTGATAGATTTTGAGACGCAGTATGTAAAGATTTTGCGCCGGGCTCGGATTGATACCGGGCGGCTTGGTAAGGCGGACTTCTCCGCGCGTGGCTTGTTTTGAGAGGGACGGATATGAAGCAGATGATGAGATGGTTTGGACTTTTGAGTGCGTTGACCGTGGCCGTGGTGGCTTGGGCAGCGGAGGACGACGACGGGATGGCCGCCGCGCGCGAGGCGTTGGCCGGGCCGGCCAAGAGTGCTCCGCAGCAACAAATTGCGCTGCGCGATACCAAGATTACGGCCGATAAGATGGAGTACAACTACAAGGAGGCCGTGGCGGTGCTCACCGACAATGTGGTGGTGGACGATGCGCGCTTCTGTTTGACCTCTGATCGGCTCTTCGTCTTTCTGGAGGGGACCAACACCCTCAGTCAGCTGGTCGTTCTGGGGCGCGTCTCGGTCTCGAACGACAATCGCCGTGCGTCGTGCGACAAGGCCGTCTACACCAAGGCCGATGGGCGCTTGGTGATGGTGGGCAACGCCAAACTCAAGAACATTGATAAGAATGGCAAGGAGAGCGTGGTTTCGGGTGATAAGATTACGATTTGGGTGGATGACCAGCGCATGGAGGTCTATCCGCGCCCGATGTTGACCATTCCGGCCGGGGCGGCCGAGGGCTTCAAGGGGATGATGCCATGAGTGATGCTGCGGCAAGCACGCCGGATGTGGTTGCCACGGGCCTGAAGAAGGTCTATGGCGAGCGGACGGTGGTCAATGGCATCTCGCTCACCGCGCGGTGCGGGGAGTGCGTGGGGCTGTTGGGGCCTAATGGCGCGGGCAAGACCACGACCTTCTACATGGTGGTGGGGCTGGTGCGGCCGAATGCCGGGCAGGTGATGTTCCAGGGAACGGACATTACGCACATGCCCGTCTACAAGCGCGCGCGGATTGGTCTGGGCTATCTGGCGCAGGAGGCGAGCGTCTTCCGTAAGTTGAGTGTGGAAGATAACATTCTCGCTATTCTTGAGACGATGCACCCGACGCGCGCCGAGAAGGCCGCGCGGTTGGAGGAGTTGCTCGGCTCGCTGGGGCTCACGAAGGTGGCCAAGCAGCCGGCCTACACCCTCTCCGGTGGCGAGCGGCGCAAACTGGAGATTGCCCGCGCTCTGGTGCGCCGGCCCTCCATTTTGATGCTCGATGAGCCCTTTGCCGGCGTTGACCCGCTGGCCGTCGATGATATTCAGAACATCGTCCGCGGCCTGAAGGCTCAAGGCCTCGGGGTCATCATCACCGACCACAATGTGCGCGAGACGCTGGACATCGTCGACCGCGCATACATCGTTTTCGAAGGGCGGATTCTCTGCGAGGGCACTAGCCGCGAACTTATCGAGAATCCGCAGGCAAGACAATCTTATCTTGGGGAGAACTTCCGAATGTAGTCGGAGCGAGACCCCGGGAAGACAACCAACCCCAGCAAGAAAGGTAGGTACGACATGACAGTCGAAATCAGTGCACGGCATAAGGACATTTCTGAAGGTTTCCGCGAGTACGCCACTCAGCGCGCGGAAAAGATTGGTGAGGCGTTCCCGATGGTTGAATCCGTCCGCGTGGTGATGGACTTCCAGAACAAGCTCTGCGCGGCGGAAGTCATCGCCCAGCGCAAGGACGAGAAGTTCGTCGGCGTGGCCAACACCGATACCTCCATGCGCGCGGCGGTGGATATGGCCGCGGCCAAGGTGGAAACCCAGATCCGCAAGAAACGCGCCAAGGCCTATGTTGAGCCGGCCCGCAAGGCCGCTCAGGCTGCCGAAGCTGCGAAGTAAGCGCCTCGCGCCATTCGCCTCGAGCCCCTGCCAATGGCTAATCCGCCCCTCAGAGTCAACCCCATCGCCGTCTCGCAACTGACGGTGGGGAGCTTCTTTCAGGCCGCGCTTGAATCGCTCGGTCTGGAGGTGGTAGCCGGCAATTCGGGGCTCGATCGGCCTATCCTCGAGCCGGTCTTGCACCGGCCGGGGCTGGCCCTTACGGGCTATTACGAGTTCTTCGCCTGGCGCCGGCCGCAAGTGCTGGGCCGGGCGGAGGCCGCTTATCTCCGGACCCTGGGTTCGGCTGAGGGCGCGGCGCGTTGGGAGGCGCTCCTGAAGCGCGATGTCCCGTGCGTGATCCTCTGCGGGCGCGATAACGAGCCGGTGGGGGGCGACTTCTTGGCCTTGGCTGACCAGTTGGGCATTCCCATTTTGGTGACGCGCCAAGAGACGCTGGAAGTTTTCCGTCTGGGCTCGGTGCTCCTGCACGAATTGACGACCCCGCGCGTTTCGATTATCGGGACGCTGGTGGACGTTGACGGGGTGGGGGTGCTCCTAGAGGGGCCTCCTGGCATTGGCAAGAGCGAGACGGCCCTAGGGCTGATGCGCCGTGGCCACGCGCTGATTTCCGATGACATGACCCTGCTTTCGGTGGATGCCCATGGCGGCGTGCGCGGCACCTCCAAGGACCGCTTCCGCGGGTACATGGAGATCCGCGGGCTGGGGCTTCTGCCCGTTGAGCAGCTCTTCGGCATCGCCGCGGTCAAGAGCGAGTGCCGGCTGGATTTGATTATTTCCCTGCGCCGGTGCGAAACCGAAGATGACATCGACCGCGTGGGCTCGGATGTCCAGGCGTGCGAAGTGCTCGGTCAGCCAATTCAGCGGATGACGATTCCGGTGGCGGCCGGTCGCGACTTTGTGAATGTGGTGGAGACAGCCGCAGCCACCTTCAAGTTGCGTCGATCGGGGGTGGACCCCTCGGCCATTCTCGATAAACAGATGATTTCCCATTTCCTTCACGTGGAGCAAGACAAATGAATGAAGCATCGGTTACAGTTGTATTGAAGAACAAGTACGGTATGCATGTGCGCCCGGCTGGGCTCTTTGCCAAGACCGCGGCCCGCTATCGCGCGGATGTCACGGTGGAGAAGGACGGCGTGGTCGTCCCCGGCAAGAGCATTATGGCCCTGATGACCCTTGAGGCGGTCAGCGGCACCACGCTGGTCATCCACGCCACGGGCGAGGAGGCTCAGAAGGCCGTGGCCGAACTTGAAGCACTCATCGAGCGGAAGTTCGACCTGCCAGACGAATAAGCCGTTGCGCGCTGCGCTTGCAGATGACAGAGGACGGAGGAGCGGTGACAGAGGCCCCCGGCTTGTTTGTTGTGGCAGGTGCACAGGAGCCCACTCCGAGGAGTACATGCGATGAGTGAACGGGCGCAGGAACGCGAGCCGACGCTCTACCGGGGGCTAGCGGCCTCTGGAGGCTTGGTCTTTGCCCCGGTGGTGCGCTTCGAGGACAAGAAGCTCTGCGAAGCCCCGCGCTACGAGGTGTTGCCGGAGGATGCCAACGCCGAAATCGCCCGCTTCTACACTGCGCTCGAGCGCTCTCGCCAGCAGCTCGCTGAACTGGCCAAGACCACCGAGAGCCACGCCTCCTCCGCCGAGGCCGGCATCTTTGATTCGCACTTGATGATCCTGATGGACACCTTCTTCATCGACAAGGTGGTCAAGGAGATCCGCAACAGCCACGTCAATGCCGAGTGGGCCGCGCATGAGAACTTCGAGGGCATGATTGCGATGATGCAGCAGATGGACGAAGCCTACATGCGCGAGCGTGTGGCCGACTTCTATGATGTGCGCAATCGGGTCATCAGCAACCTCCTCGGTCAGAACAGCCAGCGAACCATTCCATCCATCGACCGCCCCTCCATCGTGGTGGCCGATAATATTTCCCCCTCCGATGCCGTCTCTCTGCCGCGCCGCTACATTCGCGGTCTGGCCACTGAGCAAGGGTCGCTCACTGCGCACGTCACCATTTTGGCCCGCGCGCTCGGCGTGCCGGCGGTGGTCGGCATTGGGCAGAGTCTTGAAGCCATCCACCCCGGCGACGAAGTGGCCCTTGATGGCTTCCACGGCCTGCTCTGGCACCTGCCCACCGAGGAGATTAAGGCCACGCTCTTGGCCGACACCGCCGCCCAGCGCGCCGCGCAGGAGCACCGCCGCTCCCTAGCCGACCGCCCGGCCGTGACCCCCGATGGCATTGCCGTGACCTTGCTGGCCAATGCCGATCACAGCGTTGGCTTTGAGGGCATCGGCGAGCACGGGGCGCAGGGCATTGGCCTCTACCGCACCGAATACCTGTGGATTGGCTTGGGCCGCGAGCCGACGGAAGAGGAGCAGTTCCGTGCGTACTCGGAGGTTATCTGCGCCTGCCACGGCAAACCGGTCACCCTGCGCGTGCTGGACATCGGGGGCGATAAGATGGTCGGCCGCAGCCACGCCAAGGAAGCCAATCCCTTCCTCGGCAATCGTTCCGTGCGCTACCTCCTCAACAACCGCGAAACCTTCCGCCACCAGGTGCGCGCCATCCTCCGTGCGGCCGTAATGGGCCACTGCGAGCTGATGTACCCGATGGTGACCACCCTTGAGGAGCTCCGCGCCTGCCGCGCCTTCGTTCGTCAATGCAAGCAGGAGTTGGTTGAGGAGGGCATTCCCTTCCGCAACGATGTGCCCGAGGGCGTGATGATTGAGGTCCCGGCCGCCGCGCTCCAGGCCGACAAGCTTGCCCGCGAGTGCGACTTCTTCTCCCTGGGCACCAACGACCTGGTGCAATACACCTTTGCCGTTGACCGTGGGAACGAATCAATCGCTCACCTCTATCAGCCCCTCCACCCGGTCATCCTTGGAATGATCAACCAGGTGGTCAAGGCCGCGCGCCGCTATGACCGCCCAGTCTGCGTCTGCGGCGAGATGGCCTCCGATCCCTTGGCCGCGCTGCTCCTCGTGGGGATGGGCATTCGCCGCCTGAGCATGTCGGCCAATCTCATCCCGCGCGTCAAGGAACTGATTTGCCGCATTGCCTACTTTGATATGCAGCGCCTTCTTGATACGATGCGTCGCGAGGACCTCTCGACGATGGACGAGGTGGTCGCCCGCTGCCGCGCCGTCATCCGCAAGTACGCGCCCGACGTGCTCAATTCCTAATCTATGGGGCCCTGCCGCCCCGGGAGAGCCTTATGTTTGCCAAAGTCAAAGCCTTTCTGATTGAGCACCTCTGGCGCCTCGACCTTGCGGAGTATCCCCGTGGGTTGCGTCTCCTCATCCGCTTGCTGCGCTTCGCGATTTTGACGGTGCGGTGTTACCTGCGTGATGGCTCCATTCTTCATGCTTCGGCCCTGACCTATATCACGATGATGGCCGTTATTCCGGTGCTCACCTTGGGCCTGACCTCCCTCAAGGCCTTCGGCGCCGGAGAGCTCGCTGAGCAGAAGTTGATGGAGAACATCGACTCCTTCGTTGGTCAGATGAATGCCCGCGAACAGCACGCCACCCCCATCTATTCGCCCGATTCGCCGCCGCCTCCCGAAGCGGTTCCACCTCCTGCCTCCACCTCCGAAGCCTCCGCTGCGGCTGATGCCCTGCGCGACCTCTGCCGCACCGTCTTTGAGCAAATAGACTCCATCAACTTCGCCAAGATTGGTACCGTCGGCGCGGTGGCTCTGATCTTTATGGTTATCAGCGTCTTGGGCAAGGTGGAGAACAGCTTTAACGCCATCTGGGGCATCCGCAAAGCTCGGCCCATTTGGCGTAAGTTTACCGACTACTTGAGCGTCATCATCGTGGTGCCGTTGCTGGTCCTGGCGGCGACCTCCTTGCCGGTGCTCGACTCCATTACCCAGATGATGCCCAACCTCTGGGGCATTCACGCCCTCTTTGAGCGCTTTGGGATTGTCAGCTCGCTGGTCTCCCTCAGTTTAGGCACCCTCCTCTTTGCCTTCCTCTTTGGCTTTTTACCTAATACGCATGTCCGCGTGCCGAGCGCTTTCCTGGGGGCGGTGGTCACCACCGTGGTGCTCTCGCTCTTCTTCAAGCTTTGTATGGTCCTGCAAATCGGCATCGCCAACTACAGCCGCCTCTATGGCTCGTTGATTGCGCTGCCCATCCTCCTCTTCTGGATTTACTCCAGCTGGCAGATTATCCTGCTGGGCGCCGAGATTTGCTATGTCCACCAACACCGCCGCGAACTCCTGCGCGAATCGGCTTTCACGCACCCCTCTGAGCGCGACACCATCGTCCTGGCCCTCGCCCTCACCCTCGCCACCGCCCGCACCTTTGAGGAGTCCTCCCAAGCGCTCACTGTCAGCCAGTTCGCCGATGCCTTTGCCCTCCCCGAGCGCGAGGTGCTGCGCGTAGCGGCCATCCTTGAGCACAATTGCATCCTTCTGCCGGTCCTTGAAAGCGGCTCCACCGTCCCCTCCGGCTATGTCCTCTCGCGCTCGCTCAATCGCTTGACGGTGGCTGACATTATCAACGCCTGCCTCGACGACACCCCTGGCGAGAATCTCCTCCTCCGCGTTGAGGCCATCGGCCAACACACGCCCCTCTCCGACATTGAGCGGCGCTTCTCCGACACCCTTTCCGCCCAATTCAAGCAGACCCTCGCCGAGGCCCTCGCTGCTGCCCGTGCTGCCGCCCCCGAGCCGCTCTGCCGCGCCTGATGTCCCCCCGCGCCCCCCGCCTTTCCGCCCCCCGTGCCGGCTTCACCCTGCTGGAGATGATGATTGCCATCGTCATCCTCGGCGGCGCGTTGGCCGTCCTCTACCGCTCTATTATTGTCAGCGCGCGAATGGTTGCCATCGCCCGCGAGCGCCAAGAGGTCGCCTACGTCTTCTCCCTCGGGGAGCTTGCCCACCCGTTGCGCGACATTACCAACATCGAAGAAGACGTCCCTGTCGACCCCGATGGCTCCCTCCGCGAAGGTTACCTCTTCGCGCGCACCGTCGATGAAAAACCCGACCCCGAAGAGGGCGTGGAAGATGATGGCCTCTACGTGGTGCGCACCATCGTCACCTGGGGCGAGGGCGCCAACCGCGAAGAGATTATTCGCTATCTGCGCTTGGAGAACTAACCATGCGCCGCCTCCGCCAAGCCTTTACGCTCGTTGAAGTCCTCATCGCCCTGACCCTCTTGGGCCTGCTCACCGCGATGCTCTTCACCTCCTTTAACGCCATCGTCCGCGCCTGGGAGAGTGGCCGCACCGCTATCGACGCCACCAACCACGCCGACTACCTCCTTGAGCAACTCTCCGCCGCCCTCCGTTCCGCCTACTTCCCCGGCTCCGGCGAAAAGTATGGACTCATCTTTACCGATGATGGCGATGACCCCCGCTCCCACGACCTCATTGAATGGACCAAGGTCGGCGCCGCCCTCGTTGGCGAAGATGCCGACTTCGCCAACGTCCCCCATCGCGTCCGCGTTACCGTCACCGAACCCGACGCGCCCTTTCCCGGCGGCTTCACTGTCCGCGCCTGGCGTCAGGATCTCCAGCTCGACGCCTTTGATCCCGACCGCGACACCATCGAGCTCTCCCTCTCCCCCAAGGTCATCGGCCTCAACTGCCGCCTCCTCGATCCCGATTCCGCCCGCACCGCCGATGACGAGCTCAACTGGATCGACGAGTGGACTAAGACCAACACCCTCCCCACCGCCCTTGAACTCACCCTCTGGATGGAGCCCGCCGAAAAGGATGCCGAACCCATCGAGGCCAAACGTATTATCGAGCTGCCAATGGGCGCGCTCTCGCAGAATCCCTCCCTGGCCTCCTCCGCCAACGAGACCTCCAAGCGCGGCACCTCCACCTCTGTTGGTGGTGGCCGCAGACCCAATCGCCCCGGCGCTGGCAACGCGGCCTCTGGCGGACAAGACCTCTTCCGCCCCGGTAATGGCAATGGGCAGGCTCCCGATGGCACGCCGCCCACCCCCGGTGGTGGGAACACCCGCCCCGGCTCACGCCCCGGCCGCCCGAATATTGAGGATACCGGCAACGGCCTCTTCCGCCCCGGCCGCTAACGCACCTTCCTATAGACCGCAACAAAAGCGCCGAAGTGCCTAGGCTCTTCGGCGCTTTTGCGTTCATTCAAGGCGCGGGGCGGCCCTTAGAAGGTGACCTCGGCAGGCGTGGCGGCCGGCTTCCGGGCGGGGGGTGCTCGGTACCCCAATTGGGGAATGCGTGGTACCCCAATTGGGGTACTTGAAGTACGGTAATTGGGGTACTTTCTTGAGCTCAGGCGAGATGGCATTGAAGCTCGGGCGGGCGCAACTGATAAGTCCCAGACTTATTGGAATTAAGTCCCGGACTTATTGGCGATAAGTCCCGGACTTATTGGGATTAAGTCCCGGACTTATTAATTCACCCCGCCTCAAGGCGAAGTTGCGCGCGGGGCAGAGCGCGGTAGGCGCTCGGCGTAGTTTGCACATCACGTGCGCCGAGGGCGCACCTCGCGGTTCGAGGGGTCCCCTCACACGCGCGCAGCGATCGCGCCGTGTTGGATAGCGCCTCGCCTTGTCCGGCCACCTTCGTTTACGCGTAAATACGCAGACTTTCGGGGTTGCATGGGAAACTTTTTTGCGGGCGGAAGCGGAAAAGGCTTGCATTTTTCGTTGTGAAGGAGCATACTTTAGACAGTTAAAGTGAGATTAGGAAGCGAGAAGATGTTTTTGAGAGCGCTATTGATGCTTTGCTTGGTGTGGCTGGCGGGCGTGGTGTCCGCTGCGGAGGGGAGTGTTGTCACACAGTGGGCCGAGAAGCAGGAGGCGCAGATTGCCGAGCGGGTGGGGCGGGAGCGGACGGCGATGCGCCGGGTGCAGATGGAGTATTTTGCGCGGCAGGATTATGCGCTGCGGATGGAGCGCGAACAGGCGCGCTTGATCCGCGGGGGGACGCTGACGACGCCAGAGGTGGAGGCGCTGCGCGTGCAGCGGCAGGCGTTGGTGGCGCAGATTCAGGCGCTCGATGAGCAGATTGCCGAAGCGTCGCTCAAGGCCCCGGAGATTTTGGAGTTGCAGGCCATCGGGAAGGCGAACGAGGAGCGGTTGGCGGAGTTGCGTGAGGCGATTTTGCCGTTATGCGCGCCGCAGCCTCCGGCCGAAGCGGAGCCTGCTAAGGAAGCAGTTTCACAGTAAATCAAGGTTCTTTCAACGAAGTTGCGAATGGTTCGCAGAGATTGGGAGCAGACATGTCACAAACAAAGCAAGTCGGACAACGCAAACCCCGCATTCTGATTGTTACGCCGGAGATTACCTATTTGCCTGCGGGCATGGGCAATATGGCCGATAAACTCAGTGCCAAGGCCGGAGGCCTGGCGGACGTGTCGGCGAGTTTGGTCGCGCGCCTCTTTCAACTGGGGGCGGATGTGCATGTGGCGCTGCCGCACTATCGGCGCATGTTCCATGTGGATGTGGGTCGGTTGATTAGCGATGAGTTGCGCAAGTATCAGGCGCACCTGCCCGATTCGCGCATTCACCTAGCTGAGGATCGCTGCTTCTATTATCGCGACACGGTCTACTCGCAGGGCGATGAGAATCCGCACCTGGCCTTGGCCTTCCAGCGCGAGGTGATTAATAATATTATCCCCGCCGTGCAGCCGGACCTCATCCACTGTAACGACTGGATGACCGGCCTTATCCCCGCCGCCGCGCGCCGGCTGGGCATCCCTTGCCTCTTTACCATCCACAACATCCACACCGTGCACCGCTGCCTGGGCGAGATTGAGTATGCCGGCATTGACGCGGCCGAGTTCTGGAAGAACCTCTTTTACTCGCGCCCGCCCTATGACTACTTTGAGAGCCGCGACACGAATCCGGTGGACTTCCTCACCTCCGGCGTCTTTGCCTCGCACTTCATCAACTCGGTCTCGCCCACCTTCCTCGAGGAGATCGTGCGCGGCTGGTTCGACTTCATCCCGCAGCAGTTCCGCAACGAGGTGATTGCCAAGTACAACGCCGGCTGCGCCCGCGGCATCCTCAACGCCCCGGATGATAGCTACAACCCCGAGACCGACCAGAACCTCAAGGTCAACTACACCGCCGCCACCCATCACGCGGCCAAGATCTCCAACAAGATGCAGTTCCAGGAGAAGGTCGGCCTCTTCAAGAACCCCGACGCGCCGCTCTTCTTCTGGCCCAGCCGCCTCGACCCCGTCCAGAAGGGTCCGCAGCTGCTCACCGACATCCTCTACAAGATCCTCGAGAAGTATCGCGACGACAATATCCAGTTCGCCATCGTCGCCAACGGCCCCTATCAGCAGGCCTTCCGCGACATCCTCGGCTTCCACAACCTCTACGGCCGCCTGGCCGTCTGCGACTTCGATGAGCACATCTCGCGCCTCGGCTACGCTTCGAGCGACTTCACCCTGATGCCTTCGCTCTTCGAGCCCTGCGGTCTGCCCCAGATGGTTGCCCCCATCTACGGCTCGCTCACCATCGCCCACGATACCGGCGGCTTGCACGACACCGTCGAGCTCCTGGACGTGGAGCACAACAAGGGCAACGGCTTCCCCTTCGCCTACTACGACAGCAACGGTCTGGAGTGGGCCATCGATCGCGCGATGGACTTCTATCGCCTGCCCACCGATGTGCGCGAAGCCCAGGTCTCGCGCATCATGACCGAGAGCAAGCAGCGCTTCAACCACGAGGCCTGCGCCGCCGAGTACATCAAGATCTACGAGGCCATGCTCCAGCGTCCGCTCACCGAGCTCTTCGAAGGCGAAGGCTCCGATCAGAACCCCTATCATAACCAGTAAAGGGAGCTCCTATGCCCGCGCCGCGCGCTCGTTTGCTTGATGATCCTTGGCTTGCACCCTATGCCGACGTCATTGAACGCCGCGCGCGCCGGGCGCAGGAGACCATTGAAAGGCTAACCGGGAAGACCACCCCAAAAGCCCTGGCCACCTTCGCCAGCGCCCACGAATACTACGGTCTGCACAAGACCGCCAAGGGGTGGGTCTTCCGCGAGTGGGCCCCCAATGCCACCGACATCTGGCTGGTGGGTGACTTCTCGAACTGGGAGTTGCTGCCAGAGTACAAGGCCAAGCGCCTGCCCGGGCGGGAGGTCTTTGAGTGGACCGGCCCGGCCAAGGCCATTAAGCACGAGCAGTTCTTCCGCCTGGAGGTGCACTGGGCGGGTGGACGCGGGGAGCGCCTGCCGGCCTATGTCCGGCGCGTGGTGCAGGATCCCGAGAGCGGCCTCTTCGCCGCGCAGGTTTGGCAGCCCAAGCCCTATGCTTGGAAGCACTCCTTTGTGCGGCCGAACCGCGCCCCGCTCATCTACGAGGCGCACGTGGGGATGGCCCAGGAGCGCGAGGGCGTGGGCACCTACACCGAGTTCGCCGAGAAGATCCTCCCGCGCATCAAGCAGGCCGGCTACAACACTGTCCAGCTGATGGGGATTATGGAGCACCCCTACTACGGCAGCTTTGGCTACCACGTCTCGAGCTTCTATGCCGCCAGTTCGCGCTTCGGCACGCCTGAGGAGCTCAAGGCGATGATCGACGCGGCCCACGGGATGGGCCTGGCCGTCATTATGGACATCGTCCACTCCCACGCCGTGAAGAATGAGCGCGACGGCCTTTCCCTCTTCGATGGCACGCCCTACCAATACTTCCACGACGGCTCGCGCGGTTGGCACGATGCCTGGGATTCGCGCTGCTTCGACTACGGCAAGACCGATGTCCTGCACTTCCTCCTCTCCAACTGTCGCTTCTGGCTCGATGAGTATCACTTCGATGGCTACCGCTTCGACGGCGTCACCTCGATGCTCTACCTCCACCACGGCTTGGGCGTTGACTTCTCCAACTACGGAATGTACTTCGATAGCTCCGTGGACGAGGACGCGCAGACCTACCTCACCCTCGCCAATGAGGTCATTCACACCGTCCGTCCCGACGCGCTTACCGTGGCCGAGGACGTCAGCGGTATGCCCGGTATCGGCGCGCCCCTCTCCGAGAAGGGCATCGGCTTTGACTACCGGATGGCGATGGGCGTGCCTGAGTGCTGGTTCAAGCTGGTGCGCGATGTGCGCGACGAAGATTGGTCCGTCGGCTTCCTCTGGCACGAGATTACCAACCGCCGCGCGGACGAACTAACCGTCAACTACGTGGAATCGCACGACCAGGCGCTCGTGGGCGGTAAGTCCTTCATCTTCCAGATGCTCGACAAGGCGATGTACGAGGCGATGCATGTGGGTTCGGACAACCTCTACGTCAACCGCGGGCTGGCCCTGCACAAGATGGCCCGCCTCGCCACCCTCGGCTGCTCGTGCGCTTACCTCAACTTTATGGGCAACGAGTTTGGCCACCCCGAGTGGATTGACTTCCCGCGCGAGGGCAACAACAACTCTTATCACCACGCCCGTCGGCAGTGGTCGCTGCGCGATGACCCCAACCTTCGCTTCAAGGGTCTGGGCGACTTCGACGAGGCGATGATGCACCTCATCACCGCCGAGGACGCCCTCGAGGGCACCGTCCCGCGCAAGCTCTACGCCAACGATGCCGACAAGGTCCTGGCTTTTATGCGCGGCGAGCTCCTCTTCATCTTCAACTTCAATGGCGAGCACTCCTTCTCGGACTACCCGCTCATCGTGCCCCCGGGCGAATATCGCCACGTCCTCGACACCGATGCCGAGGCCTTCGGCGGCTTCGCGCGGATCACCCAGGGCCAGGACTTCCCGCTCTCGACCATCGAGCGCGCCAACGAAGTCTGCTTTGCCATCCATCTCTATGTGCCTGCCCACACGGCCCTGGTGCTCAAGCGCACTCCGCCGGTAACGGGGAAGGCCACCAAGGCGCGGACCTAACCCCCGCGCCGCCACTTAAAGGATTCGCCTCGCACATCGGTTAAGCCCCCAAGACAAGGACAGCGTTATGGTCGTTGCAATCGTGCTCGCCTCCGGAAGGGCCACGCGAATGGGTTCCGGGTTGGATAAGTGTTTCCTCTCGTTAGGGAACATGCCGGTGGTGGCGTGGTCCTTGCTCGCCTTCGAGAAGTGCGCAGCAGTCGATCGCATCGTCCTGGCCGTGCGCAAGGATCAGCTCGGTGCCGCGCGTTCGCTCCAGGCAATGTTCGGCATCAGCAAGCTCAAGGCCATCGTCGTGGGCGGTGCACGCCGGCAGGATTCGGTCCTCGCCGCACTCAAGGAGGTGCCGACCTTCGACTGCCCTCAGGTGGTCATCCACGATGCTGCGCGCCCGTGCATTACCCCCGAGCTTATCACCGAGACCCTAAAGTCTGCCAAGCGCTTCGGCAGTGGTATCGCCGCCTGTCCGGTGGTCGATACCATCAAGGTGGTTGGCAAGGGTAACCTTGTGGAGAGCACGCCCCCGCGCGATAATCTCTGGGCCGTTCAGACCCCTCAAGCCTTCAACACCGAACTGCTGCGTTCGGCCTACGAGCGCCTAGCCGCCGATAAGAAGATCACCTACACCGACGACTCGGCTGTCGTTGAAGCTGCCGGCACCGCCACCCACTTGGTCAAGTGGCTTGCCCCTAACCCCAAAATCACCACCGCGATCGACCTGACCATCACCGCGGCCATTCTCCGCCTCAACTAGGCCCACCTCCGGTTATGCCCCGTCCCAAGCGCTACGCTATCATCAGCGATATTCACGCCAACATTGAAGCCCTCGATGCCGTCATCGCCGACGCCAAAGCCCAAGGCGTTGACGACTTCGTTTGCCTCGGCGATGTCGTCGGCTACAACGCCGCGCCCGCCGAGTGCATCGCCCGCATTCGTGAGCTCGGGTGCCGGGTTGTCAAGGGCAATCACGACCACTATTGCTCCGACCCTTCCGTTAATCTTGACGACTTCCAGCCCAATGCCGCCAGCGTTATCGAGTGGACTCGCCGCAACCTCAGCGATGACGACATCCAGTGGCTCCGCGCCTTGCCGTTGACCGCCACCATTATGGGCTTCACCATTGTCCACTCCACCCTCGACAGCCCCGAGAACTTCCGTTACGCCTTCGACACCCTCGACGCCGCCGACAGTTTCAACTACCAGCGCACCCGCGTCTGCTTCCACGGCCACACCCACGTTCCTTGCATCTTCCAGCGTGCCGCCGGGGGCGATCGCAACCAGATTATGAAGTATGAGCCGGCCAACGGCCTCCTCGACCAGGGCACCTTCTTCATCAATGTGGGCTCCGTTGGCCAACCGCGTGACGGCATCCCCAAGGCCTGCTACCTCCTCTACACCACCGAAGGCCTCTCCAAAGTCGCCATCGAGTTCCGCCGCGTGGATTACGACATTGATGCCGCCGTCCGCCGCCTTGAACTCGCCGGCCTTCCTCAGCGCCTCATCAATCGCCTCTACTCAGGTACCTAAGCGCGCGTGAGGTGCACACGCCACCCCGCGAGCAAGCTCGCGGGCACGCCGGGGGGTGCCGCCGTTGGCGGACACCATCGCCCTATGTTTCTCCTTGGCCGGGTGTTTCTCCTTGGCCGGGTGTTTCTCCTTGGCCCTGTGTTTTCCCTTGGCCGGGTGTTTCTCCTTGGCCGGGTGTTTCTCCTTGGCCGGGCTTTTCTCCTTGGCCCTGTGTTTTCCCTTGGTCGGGTGTTTCTCCTTGGCCCTGTGTTTTCCTTGGCGTGTTTTCCCTTGGCCCAGTTTTCTCCTTGCCGGGTGTTTCTCCTTGGCCCTGTGTCTTCCCTTGGCCGGGTGTTTTCCCTTGGCCGTGTGTTTTCCTTGGCCCTGTGTTTCTCCTTGGCCGGGGGTGTTTGCCGTGCTGCCTCGCGTCCGCCAGCGGCGGCGCGGCCCGGCGTGCGCCGTTGCTTGCAACGGCGGTGGGGGGGCCATTACGTGCCGGCGGCGCACCTCGCGGCGGCGCAGCCGCCACTTCACGCGGGCGCAGCCCGCTCACCGTTCAGCGCTCACCGTTCACCGCTCACCAATGTGCTATACTTTGGGGTATGAAGTGGCTTGTTTTGCTGTTTAGGTTGGTTTGTTTTGGTTGGCTGGCCGGCGTTGGTTGGGCGGCGGGGGTGCAGGTGCGCCTGTCGCCGGAGGTGATTTATGCCGGTGATGCCTTTACGCTGGAGGTTTCGGCCGAGGGTGAGGAGGTGCGGGAGGCGCATTTCCGCTTTTCGGACGAGGTGCAATCGGCCGGGCGCAGCCAGAGCGTGATGATTGTCAATGGGGCGCGCTCCTCGACGCTCCGTTATACCTTAATTCCTGCGCGCGAGGGGGAGTGCCGTCTGGAGTCATTGGAGGCGGAGCTATCCAGTGGTGAGCGGGTGCGCTATGCAGGCCATCCGGCGGTGAAGGTCAAGCGGCTGGAGGCCGACCGCGCGGTTTCGATTTCGGCGCGAGCGGTGATGCCGGAGGACGCGGGCTCGGCAGCGGATGCGCCACTTTTGCCGGGGGATGAGGTGATTGTGGAGGTGACGGTGCGCGCGCCGGCGTTAGTGTTGGAGGGGCAGAAGCGCTCGCCCTTCTGGGGAGCCGATCTCTTTGGGCGGCTAAGTGAGCGTCTGCCGCAGGTGGCCTTCCGCGCGGATGTGGGGGAGGAGGGACCGCTGCGCCTCAAGGAGGGCCGCGCCACGCTGACCGGTCCGGAGGAGGTGGAGGGGGCGCTGCAGTGGACCTGGCGCTTTGCCTATGTGGCCGTGCGCACGGGTAAGCAGACCTTCGCAGCCCCAGTCTTGAATGACCGCCGTGTGACAGAGCTCGACGCGCGGGGGCAGGCACAATTTATCCGCAGCGCGGCGATTGGCGCGCCGCTAACGATTGAGGTGGCCCAGCCGCCGCTAGCGGGGCGGCCAACGGGCTGGACGGGGGCAATCTGCCGCCGCTTTACGGTGGCGGTGGATACCGATGCGCAGAATGTGAAGATGGGCGACCCGGTGGCCGTGCGCGTCACCCTAGAGGCCGATTGCGACGGGGCGCTTTTGCGTGCGCCGGAGTTGGGCGAACTGGAGGGCTTTCGGCGCTATGGCGAGGTGACGCGCGAGCGGCTCGCAGGCGGTGCCCGCTTTATTTATCACTTCCGCCCCATTCAGGCGGGGCTATTGGAGGTGCCGCCGATGCGCTTTGGGTGGTTCGACCGCGCCGAGCGCGTCTATCGGGAGGAGACCTCTTCAGCCGTGCCTCTGCGCGTGCGCCCTTCGGCCCAGTTGTTGCTCTCGGATGACGATGCGCAGGCGGCCGGGCTCCTGCCGCCGCCGGCATTGCTTCTGCCCGAGCCGGGGCAGCCGCCCGCACAACCGCCGCGTCGCTGGCCCGAGGGGTGGGCGTTGGGTGCGCTGGCCGTGGGCGTTGGGGCGTTGGGGCTGCGCCTGTTGACTCGGCCGATATGGGGCATGGTGGCCGCATTGGGGCGTGCGTTGACGGCTGGTCAGCCCCGGGCACGAGCGCTTCGGGCGCTGCGGCGGGCGAAGTCTGCCGAGGAGTCGTTGGGGGCCATCCGCGCGTGGGCTGGGGCGCAGGCGCTTACCGAGCACGACTTCCGCCGGCTGGTCTCTGAGGAGGAGACCGGGGAGGAGGCCGTAGCGGCCTATGCGCAGCTGGAGCGCGCGCGCTACACCGGGCAAGGCGATTGGCAGGGCGCGCGGGCGTGCTTGGTTAAGGTGCTCTCTTCGCTCAAGGGGGCCGCGCGGGTGGTGGTGATGATGGGATTGCTGGCAGGGTGGGGGGCGCAAGCCCGAGCCGAGGGGACGCAGGTCGATGACTTCCTGCGCGAACAGGCCGAAGCGCTCTCTATCGCCGCCACAACGGCCGAAGATTATGCGCAGGCGGCAGCCGTCTGGCAACAGCTCGTGGAGGCGGGCGATGAGAGCCGGGCGGTGTTTCAGAATGGGGCTGCGTGCCGCTTGATGGCGCACCAGCCGCAGGTGGCGTTGACTTGGGCGCGGCGGCAGGTGTGGTTGCACGGATGGGAAGCGGGCGTGGCGCAGATTGTGGCCGCGGCCTATGCGCAGCTGGGCGAGGCGCCGAGTGTTTGGGTGCGCGTGTGGCGCTTTTGGCCGGGGGTTGGGCGGGCCATTGATTGGGGGTGTGCGGGGCTCGGGGCGCTTCTGCTCCTGGGCGTGCTCGTTTCGCTGCGTCCGGGGCGGTGCGCACGCGCGGCGGCGTTGGTGACGGCAGGACTCTGTGCGGGGCTAATCCAGGCGAAGGTGACCTCGGCCGCGTGGTCGCTCAATCCCGCCTCGCCGGTCTATGTGGGGCAAGCCTATGAACTGTGTTTGACCCTTGAGACCGAGGCCGATGAGGAGATTTCCACCCTACGCGTCGATCAGGGACCGCAGTCGGTGCCCGAGCAGCGCGTGAGCCAATCTGGTGGCAAGCGGCGGACCACCTTTGTGTGGGAGTTGCAGAGCGCCTCGCCGCGCTTGGAGAGTATTCCGCAGGCACGGCTCTTGGTGCAGCTCACGCGGGTGCAGCGCTTTGGCTTTGGTTCGCACGCCACCACCACGGTCGACCGCGCCTCCGTGCCGGCCTTTCAATACGAGGTCCTTGCCTTGCCTGCGGAGGCCACCGGAGCCGCCATCGGCCACTACGCGCTCTCCCTCTCGGCCAACCGAGGAGCCTTCGCCCCCGGCGACATTCGCGAGGTGACCGCCATCCTGCAGGCCGAAGCGGGTAATGTGCCGGCGGACTTCGCCTTTGCTTGGCGCTCGCCCGAGGCCTTTCCCGGCCGCCTCTATCCCTTCCGCGAGGTGGAGCGCACGCGCAAGCGTCTGGTCGCCAAGGCCTGGGTGGCCCCCGACCCCGAGGCTGAGGCGCCGACCGTGGCCCTTGAGCCGCTGGTAATTTTTGATGTCCAGAGTCGGACGCGCTCACAGGTCGAGGCGCCGGCCCTGACCCTCCGCGCCCAAGAGGCCGATAGCGAGACCCCCGAGGCGCTGGAAGCCGCCCCCGAGCCGGCGCTTCTGCGCTTTGCGCCGAGCCCTGCCGCGCTCATCTTGGGCCCCTTGGAAGCGCCTTGGCAGGAAGTGAACCGCCGCGAGGGGTGGGCGATGGTCCGCACGGCTGCCGGCCGTTGCGGCTGGGTGCCTTTGAAAGATTTGCCCGAAACGAAAGGGGAATAGCAATGCTCTTTTCTGCTCCACTGTATTTGTTGGCTCTACCGGGAGTGCTCTTGGTGTGGGGCCTTACGGTTTGGTTTCAATGGCGCCGCGCCCGCCAGATGAATGCCCTCTCGCGCCACGCCACCGCACAGCCCCCGGGCGCACGCCTGCAAATGGCGGCCCTCCTGGTCGGCGCGCTGCTAGCGGTCCTGGCCTTGGCCGGACCGCGCTGGGGGCGCTCGACCGAGGAGCAGGTGGTGCGGACGCGCAATGTCATGCTCGCAGTCGACGTCTCGCGCTCGATGCTCGCTGAGGATGTTCGCCCCAACCGCTTGGGCCGCGCGAAGGCCGACCTCATTGACCTCATCGATGCGTTGCAGGGCGACCGCGCTGGCGTCCTCGCCTTTCGCGGCAAGGGTGCGCTCCTCTGCCCCATGACCTCCGACCACGCCTTCCTTCGCCAAGCCATCGAGAGCCTCTCGCCCGAGAGTGCGCCCCCTGGCGAGACCGACCTGGCTGACGCCATCGCCAAGTCCCTGGCCGCCTTCGAGCAGGCCCAGAGTGCCCACAATGCGATCGTCCTTATCAGCGATGGTGAGGATCTGGCCGGTCGGGCCGAAGCCTTGGCCAAGACCGCCGGGGAGGCCGGCGTGCCCATCTTCACTGTCGGTATCGGATCGGCTCGGGGCGCGGTCATCCCCGAGGGCTCCGGCGTGCTCCAGCACGAGGGCAAGCCCGTTGAGAGCCGCCTGACCGAGCAGACCCTCGAACGCATTGCCGAGCTCAGCGGCGGCCGCTACGTTCCCTTGGCCACCGCCGGCACGGCCAAGACCACGCTGGGCGCCGTCTATGCCCGCTACTTGACGCGTTTGGCTGACCAGGAGGCGCGCGAGCGGATTGAGACGGCCTATACCGACCGCACAACCCCCTTCGCCGTGGCGGCGGTCCTGGCCTTTTTGGTGGCCGGAGCGCTCTCCGCCGGGCGGCTGGGCGGCGCGCGGCGTGCGGCGGTAGCGTTGGGGGTGCTCGTTGGGGTCGTAGGTGCTACGGCCCGGGCACAAGAGCCGGCCCGTGAGGGGCAGCGCGCCTACCGTCAGGGACGCTATGCCGAGGCGGCGGCCGCCTATGCCCAGGCGCGCGAAGGGGCTGAAAGCGCCCAGCAGGCCCACTATGCCTACAATGAAGCGCTGGCCCTCCATCAAGCGGGCGACATGACCAACGCCCTCGCGCGCGTCCGCTTGGCCGTGGAGGATCGCGACTTCACGGCCCGTGCCTCGACGCTAGAGGGCACCTTGCTTCTGGCCCAGGCCGAGGCCGCCACGAATGCGGTGGAGCGCCTAGCCCTGCGCGAGGAGGCCACTGCGGCCTTCACCCGCGCCTTGCAGGCCGAGCCCACGGCGGTCGCCCGGCGCAACCTCTCCCGTGCGCTTGCCGGGATGGAGGCGGTGCGCTTTGCGGCGCGGCGCGAGCAGGCGTTGGCGGCCGCGCAAGGGCAGTCGCTCGGGCAGCAGATTCCCGTGCTCTTGGTGCAGCAGCGCGCGCTGGCCAAGGCGGCCCCAGAGGTCTTTACCTTGCGTGAGCCGGCGGCGCGGTTGGCCCAAGCCGAGCAACTCGCGCGCGATGTCCGCACGCAGGCCGACCGTTGGTTCCCCATCCTCGAGGCGCTGCCCCAGGCGGTCACCAACGAGACGCTTCGCTTGGAGCTCGAGCGCCGCGCCACCGAGGCCCGTCAGGCGCTCGACGGCGCCGCCGCGCAGTATGAAGAGGTCCGTGGCGATGCCCAGGCGCTAATTGCTGGCGAGCCCTTTGTCTATGACCTGTGGAAGACCTTTGCCGATCCGCCCGCGCTGAATGCCGAATCGATTGCTGTGCAGACCAATGCCCTCACCTCGCTCTCGCCCTATCAGCCGGCGCGTGAGGATGAGGCCGAGGTCCTGGCCCTGACTCAGCAGTTCCGCCTGCTCTTCCCGCAGTGGGCCGAGGAGCAACTTCAGCAACAGGCCGCCAGCACCAATGCGGTGGCCTTCACGGAGGCCGATCGCGACCTCATTGCCCGCACGGCCGATGCCATTGTTCCCCTTCTTGCTCCGCCGGTGAAGCCCGAGGCCAAGCGCGAGGTGATGGAAAAGCTCCTGCTTATCCGCGAACACCTGCCCAAGAACCCCAATTCCCCCCAGCCCCAGCAGAATCCCCAACAGCAGCCGCAGCAGCAGCAACAGCAGTCCGCGCCCCAACCCTCGGATCAGGAGCCGCCGCCCCAGGAGCAGCAATCCCAGCAACAGCAAGCTCAGGAGCAGCAGGAAAAGGCCAAGCAGGAGGACCTCCAGGCCCTGCTCCAAAAGGCTGATGACCGCAACCGCGAACACGAACGCGAAAAGCAACGCCTCCGCCGCGCTGCCACCCCGCCCACCGCCCGCGACTGGTAAAGGGAGATGGCATGTTCCTGCTTGCGGGGGTAGACTGCGGTCTCGGGGGACATACGCTTGTCGCGGATGTAGTGGGTGAGAAGCTTGCAACCTTGGTGGTCGTCACCTTGCTACGAGGGCCGTGATCGCCCTTGCACCGATTGCAATGTTTTTGCGCGGTAAGGGCGCAACTTGCGTAGATTTCTTTACGTCTTTGCGTTCTTTGCTTCTGTATGATAGCGAGGAGAGACGATGAAGAGACTGCACCTTGAGTTAGCCCTGTTTGACACTTCTGGCGCCCCTTGCCTTGGGTGAAGCGTGCGTCGATGGGAGTTGCACGTTGCCCCAAGCCGAAGCGGCGGCCACTACGTTGGCCGCTATGCCCTCGGTGAATGTCCAGCCGCTACCCCAAGCGCCGTGCCTGACCACCCTCAAGGGGAAGACCTTTGCGCTCGTGGGCGGGAGTTTTATGGCCTCGGTCACCCATCCGGAGCTCAAGCGCCTGATTCTTTCGGAGTTCCCCGATGCAAAGGTGCTTCTGCTCAATGAGATTGGCGCTGCTGGACCTTATCCGCGGCCGGGCGTTGTACGGCGGGAGGTGGAGCTTTTCCAACAGCGTTTGAAGGCGTTGCGCGTAGATGCCGTTATCTCGGGGAATGGTGGTTGCGGTCTCTGTACGCCCAAGGAGGCTGGCTCGTGCATTGCTGCCGAGGTGTTGGGCATTCCAGCGGTGATGATTGCCGCCCCTGGGTTCGTGACGCAGGCGAAGGCGACTGCTCAGGCCGCGGGGATTGCGCAACTGCGCGTGGCAGAATACCCTGGCGCCTTCGCCGCGCACAGCCGTGAGATGCTGCTTGAGAATACGCGCAAGGTCCTTTGGCCGCAGATTAAACAGGCGCTAACCACGCCGCTCTCCGCGTGCGACACCTATTCCCCCACCGCCCAATTTCTCACCGATGGGCTCCCGGTTGTCCCCCTTACCGAGGAGGCCGTTGCAGAGTTTCTCCGTTTCACCCCGCGCGCGCCGGACGAATCGCTGGGGGCCATTCCGCCTGCGATGCGCGAAGTTACGCCCCGCCATGTTGCGGCCCTGGGCGTCCTCTCCGGCTGTCCCGCCGAGTTTATGCCCCTGCTGTTGGCCTTCACGGAAGCGATGAAGTCTGGCGACTTCCGGCGCACCCTTGCCTCCACGCACGCGTGGACCCCCTATTGTTGGCTCAACGGTCCTGTGGCTCGACAGCTCGGCTTCGATTCCGCCCAAGGTGAAATCTCCGAACCCAAGAATATGCTTTTGGGGCGCTTCATCAATCTGGCACTCCTTAACTTTGGCGGCTATCGCGTCAAGGAAAACCGGATGGGCACCTTTGGTTACCTCACGCCGTGGACGCTTGTGGAAGATGAGGCCGCCGCCCTACAAGTGGGGTGGAAGCCCTACCACCTCCAGCGCGGCTTCGCGTTGAACGATTCCACAATCTCGGTTGCTTCGGCTATCAATTGGGGGAATAACTTAGTGCCTGCCACCACAGATGCCCAGCGGATTAAGGATCTCATCGCCTGGGATGCCGTTGAAAAGCAACAGATGGCCTTAGGCAGCGGGATGCCCTGCGTCTACCGAACCTTCCTCATCACCCCGGAGGTTGCCCGAAACCTCGCCACGTACTACCATTCTAAGGAGGCCTTCGAGGCCGCCCTCATTGAAACGGCGCGCACCCCCCTTCGCGCGCGAGCCTTCGCGAATTACTGGGGAAATCCCGGGAGCGCCTTCGATCCCGCCAAGTATTCCCTTGCCCAGCACGAAGCGAAAATCGCCCAAGCCGAGGGTGCAAAGTCCACGCCCACGCCCCCTTGGCTCGCCTGGACCGGTCTGGAAACCCTTGAAACCGTGCCGACGATGCAGCCTGGGAAGAGCGTCTTCTTGGTCACAGGCGATGCCGCCCGCAACAAAACGCTTTGCCTCCCCGGCGGCGGCTCCATCACCGTCAAACTCGAACTTCCGGCGAATTGGGATGCGCTGATGGCCGAACGCGGCTATCCCCCGCTGTCCTCCTGCTTCCTCTCTTCCTCCCTTCCACCCGAAGCGTCGGCGCCGCGCCGTCAAAGCGCTGCCTCCGCCGCCGAACGTACGCCCAATCCGTCGCCCTCCCGTTCGCATCGCCGCCCTTCCCAACGTCAACGCCCGCACACGAACCGCCGGGGTGACCGCTAACGGCGAATGGCGAATCGGTCGCGCGCTCACGCGGGGGGCCTTGCCCCCTGCCCCCATTGGCGGGCCGCCTCCGGAATCTCCGGATGATCCGGAATCACCAGAAGATCCGGCCCAGCCCTGCTCGGCCTTCACCTTTCTCCGTGTTGGCATAGCGCCTTCGCTTCGCTCGGCCTTCACTCGAGCGATAGCGATAGTGTAATAAAGGCTTGCCTGTTGGGTGGGGGTTTGATAGGCTATGGACAGTATCTCCCGGGAGAGGGGGATGATGAATTGGAGACGAGATGATGACAACGAGACGAGACTTCCTGAAGGCGACGGGCTGCGGTTTGGCGATGGGCGCTGCGGTGGCAGCCGCCCCGGTATTGGCACAGGCCCCGGCCAAGAAGCGGCCGAACATCCTCTTTATTATGACCGATGACCACGCGGCGCACGCAATCACGGCCTATGGTTCGCGCATTAACAAGACGCCGAACCTGGACCGTCTGGCCACCGAGGGCGCGCTTTTCCAGGATGTTTTTGTGACGAACTCGATTTGCGCCCCGTCGCGCGCGTGCATTCTCACTGGGATGTACAGCTGCCAGAATGGTGTGCCTACCTTCAACGATCTCTCCCCGAAGATTAAGACCGTGGGCGGGACCTTGCGCGAGAGCGGCTACTACACCGCGATGCTCGGCAAGTGGCACATGGGCGGCGTCCACACCATGCGCGATAGCGATTGGGACCGTTGGGCGATTTACCAGTGGCAGGGGGTCTACTTCGATCCCTTCTTCCTGACTAACGCGGCCAAGTGCCCGCGCGGCTTTGAGGGGAACCTGGATGCAAACAAGGGGCGGATCTCCTTCCCCGGCGAATACGCCACCGAGAACCTCACGCGCGTGACCAAGAGCGTCATCGATGAGGCCGTGGAGCAGGATAAGCCCTTCTGCGTCTTTATGCTGCACAAGGCCCCGCACCGCAACTGGTTGCCGAGCCCGAAGTATAAGGCCGCCTTCCGCGCCAAGACCTTGGCCGATATTCCTTGCCCAGATACGATTTTCGATGACTTCAAGGGGCGCGCCTCGCCCATCAAGCGCACGGCCATGACCCTTGAGCACCACATGCGTATCGAGGAAGACCTTAAGCTCACCGAGTACTTCTCCGAGGGCGGGCAGTTCCCGGGGGTCGACCCCGCGCAGTACAAGAGCGGCGAGAGCCGCGGCCGCTGGCCGAAGGAGTTGCGCGACGAGCAGGGGTTGAGCGCCGACGAGCGCGAGCGCCGCCGCCGTGAGCGTATCAAGCTCTCCTACCTGCGTTATATGCAGGATTACCTCGCCTGCGTGCAGAGCGTGGATGATAGCGTCGGCGAAATGCTCGACTACCTCAAGGCCAAGGGGCTTGATGAGAACACCATCGTTATTTACACCGCAGACCAGGGCTTCTTCCTCGGCGACCACGGCCTCTACGACAAGCGCTTTATGATGGAAGAGACCCTCAAAATGCCCTTCCTGGTGCGTTGGCCGGCCGCCGTCAAGCCTGGCACGGTCAATACCGACCTCATCACCAATGTCGACTTTGCGGCCTTCTTCGCCGATGCCGCCGGGGCTCCGCAGCCGGCCAACTGGCAGGGGCGTTCCTTCCTGCCTAACATTACCACCGGCACGCCGAAGGATTGGCGCAAGAGCTTCTACTACCGCTACTACATCGAGGGCGGAGAGCACAACACCCCCGCCCATTATGGCGTGCGCACCCCGCGCTACAAGCTCATCCGCTACTACAAGGTGGACGAGTGGGAGCTCTTTGACCTGAAGAAGGACCCTGAGGAGCTCGAGAATGTCTACGGCAAGCGCGAGTATGCCAAGGTGACCGAGACGCTCAAGAACGAGCTCTTCCGCCTGAAGAACTCCCTCGGCGATGCCGATCAGTACTACGATTGCGGCGAGTATGACACCCGCCACCGCATTGATAACAGCCTCTTTGAATAACGTAAGGAGATCCTATGCGCACTGAATACACGATTAACAAGGTCGATCGTCTGCCGGACTTCGACCCCGAAGACCCCATCTGGCAGAAGGCCGAAGCCGGCGAGTTCGCCTACTGGCACGAGAAGAGCTCCGAGCATCACCCCGCCACCGTCCTGCGCGCCCTGCACGATGGCAATGACATCATGCTCTACTGGCAGGTGGCTGATCGCTATGTCCGCATCGTTCACACCGCTCTCAATTCGATGGTCTGCGAGGATGCGTGCGTGGAAGCCTTCCTCCAGCCCCTGAAGATCGAGAAGGGATACATCAACCTCGAGATTAACGCCGGCGGCTGCATCCACTCTTCGCACATCCGTAACTGGACCCGCGCGCCCGGCGGCTTCGCCGACTTCGAGTATGTGGCCAAGGATACCATCCGTAAGCTCACCGCCAAGGGTAACCTCCCGCAGGTCATCGACCCCGAGACCGCCGAGCCGACCGCCTGGTGGATGATTGTTCGCATCCCGCGCGCCTACCTTGAGAGCATCTTTGGTCCGCTGGGCGATCTCTCCGGTCAGACCTGGCAGGGTAACTTCTGCAAGTGCGCCGATTGCTCTAGCCGCCCGCACTGGGGAACCTTGATGCCCCAGAGCCCCGAGCTGAACTTCCACGTGCCGAAGTACTTTAGCCCCATCAAATTCGGGAAGTAACCCCTCGCACGGCGCCCGGAAAACCGGGCGCCGATTGCTCTACGCTGCACAATGCCCCCCGAATGCCCGAAAGCCGCCCCCTGGACCGAGGCCGACCTTTTGGCCGCGCTCACCGCGCCCGATGCCGAGGCCCTCTTCACCCGCGCTCACGCCCTGCGGCTGCAGACCAAGGGTAACGCCGTCTTCCTGCGTGGGCTGGTCGAACTCTCGAGTATCTGCGCGCGAGATTGCCTCTATTGCGGGATGCGCCGGAGCAATCTGAACGCCCACCGCTATGCGATGGACGATGACGAAATCCTCGCCTGCGCCAGCCTGGCCCAGCAGCTCGACTTTGGCACCGTGGTTCTCCAAGCCGGCGAGTGCCCGCAGTTGTGGACGCGCGAGCGGGTGGCCGAGCTGGTCCGGCGGATTAAGGGTGAGACCGGCCAGCGCGTCACCCTCTCCCTCGGCGAACGCTCCGAGGCCGATACCGCCGCCTGGCGGGCCGCCGGGGCCGATCGCTACCTCTTGCGCTTCGAGACCTCCGACCGCGCCCTCTTTACGCACATTCACCCGGGGGCCGAGACCACGCCTGGGGGGGAGCACCCGCGCCTGGCACAACTGCGCCGAATGAAGGCGCAGGGCTATGAAATTGGTAGCGGCGTGATGGTCGGCTTGCCCGGGCAGACGCTCCGCTCTGTCGCGCGCGACCTGCTACTCTTCCGCGAACTGGCGCTGGACATGGTCGGCCTCGGGCCCTATATTCCGCACCCGGAAACGCCCCTGGGCCGCGAGGCTACGCCCTCGGAGGTGCCCGCAACGGTCGACTTTACCTGCCGTTGTTACGCCCTCGCGCGCCTGCTTCTGCCCCACGCCAACATCCCCTCCACCACCGCCCTCTCCACCATCGATCCCGTTCACGGCCGCGAACGCGGCCTCACCTCCGGCGCCAACGTCTTTATGCCCAACCTCACTCCCGCCAACCGCCGCGAGGGCTATCTCATCTATCCCGGCAAGATCTGCGTCCGCGCCCCCGAAGCCGATAGCCTCAGCGCCCTGCATGCGCTCTTCGCCAAGCTCGGCCTACGCCACGTCAGTGCCTAACTTGAGGCGAAAAAGTGCGCTTTTTTGCAGAAAATGCTTGCAAGGCGCATAAACGTGTGCTACAATTGCCCCCGTTTTTTGAGCGTGCGAACTTAGCTCAATTGGCAGAGCTCCACCTTGCCAAGGTGGAGGTTGAGGGTTCGAGTCCCTTAGTTCGCTCCATCCTTATGGGGGTGTAGCTCAGTAAGGTGGAGGTTGAGGGTTCGAGTCCCTTAGTTCGCTCCATTCTTCCGGGGGTGTAGCTCAGTTGGTAGAGCAAGTGACTCTTAATCACTGGGTCCACGGTTCGAGCCCGTGCACCCCTACCATTCAAGGAAGAGACCGACAGTTTAGAAGCAGGAAAGGGACGCGTAAGCGCCCCCTTTTTTGTATTGGTGTGGGAAGACGGCGCGCTTAGGGGGCGGTGGCGCCGGCGGAGAGAACGGGAAGGACGGCCGTGCGGAGGGTTTCATCGAGATCAAAGAGGGCGAAGCCGCGGCATTTGGCGCGGCGGGCCGCCTGGATTTGATCGAGCACCTGGAGGGGGCCCAGACGGCTCTCGGCGGCGGTGACGCCAATGCCGCTGATGATTTTGGCGGCGAGGCGGGGATCGGCGGTTTGGGTGCCGAGCCAGTCGGCGAGTTTGGCGGGGTCCTCGGTGTAGTTCATCGGGAGGGCGCTATCAAGCAAGCCGGTGCGTAACCAGGAGAGCCAGTCTTGCCCCACGCTATCGACGCAGGCCGGGTATTTGCCGTAGACAGCGGCGGAAAGTTCAAGGCGCGGGCGGTTGAGGCGGAGCCAAGCGCGGATCTCCTGGACGGCGTCGGTCATCTTGCCGGCGCGCCAGCGGAGGAAGTCTTCGCGCTTGGCGCCGTTGGCCTCGGTGATGCAGGCGGGCCAGTTGGCGGCCTTGCCGCGCTCGGCCTCGTAGCGGGCGCGGACACGTGGGCCAAGGCTCTGGGGGAGGCCAGGGAAGCGGATAAAGTCGAGATGGATGCCGTCGAGGGCGTAGCCGGTGGCCAATTCGCGCACGGTATCGAGGAGGCGCTTGCGGACTTCGGGGTGGGTGGGGTCGAGCCACTGCTGGTCGTTACCCTGGGCATCTTGCAGGAGCCAGGCGCGGTCGGCGGCTTGCTTGTGGATGGTGGCGTTTGCGGCGCGTTCCAGGGAGAAGCAGAGGATCCAGGCATGGACGCGCAGCCCCTCTTTACGGCAGGCGGCGATGGCCTGGGAGAGGGCATCTTCGGTGCCGCGTTGGGGCAGGATCTTGGAGGGATAGAGCGCGAAGCCGCCGCCGGCCACATTCACATAGACGTCGGTGATGCCGTGGCTCGCGAGTAGCTTGGCCGTGCGCGGCCAGTCGCCAGGGTAGAGCCCTTGCCCGGAGTGATCCCACACGCCGCAGAACTCCCCGGCGCGCGACCAATAGGTCAGCCCATAGGCGCGGTGGACCAGGTCCCGCAGGTCTGCCACCGCCTGATAGGCCCCGGCGGAATCCTCCTTCAGCCGGGTCTCGACCGCTTTGCGCTGCCGATCAATCAACTGCTGGATGGCAGCAATCTGCCGCTTGCGGGCGGCGAGCTCGGTGCGTGAGTGCAGGTAGCGCGGAGATCCTTCGCGGATACGATCCGCCAGACCGTTGAGCTCGGGGAGCGTTTGCGCGTAGAGGTGGCGTGCGGCCTTGCGCCAGGTGCCGGGGACGGCCTCGGCGGCCATTGCCAGAAGGAGGAGTTGCTTGCCGCGTTCGTCGCCATCGCCGGAGAGGATGTGCGTCATCCAATAGGAGTTTGCGCGCACGCGCCACCAAGCCACCTCCGTGCGCTTTCCCGCGCGGTTGCACCACCAAGCCATTGGTCGGGCGCCGCCATCCTTTGCGCGCACGGTAAAGAGATTGGTGCTCGTTTGCAGGATTTCGATGGGCGCGCCCTTTGGCCGTTCGCTCTCGAAGCTCATCCGGCTCCAGTCTCCCCGGTCACTGCGCACATAACTCCCCAGCGTCAACCCAAAGAGGTTCGCCAGCGGCTCGGAGGCCGAGTAGCAGACCGCAAAGCGCGCGCCGCGCCCCAACTGCGTTCGCACGGCGGCGAGAACGCGCTCGGGCGGGGCGTAGCAATCGACCATCACGGCTAGGCGCAGATCTCGCTGCGCGGCCAATGCCCCATCTGCCACGAGCTCCGCTTCAATGCCCGCTTCGGCATACCAGCGCTGAACGTGCCCGGCGAGCGCCTTGGCATAACGCCGCTCGCTTTCGGGCACCGACAACTCGGCATAGACCACTGCCACTGCGGCAGAGCGCAGCACCAGGGCAAAGAGAATAGAACAGAGAAGTAGTAGCCCGCGCAAGACTTAGGCCTTGTGGCGGAAGATGATCCGGCCCTTGGTCAGGTCGTAGGGCGAGATCTCCAGCGTCACCTTGTCGCCGGAGGCAATTTTAATCGAGAACTTACGCATCTTTCCCGAGACGTGCGCCAGCACCTCGTGCCCATTTTCCAGGCGCACTCGATACATCGAGGCCGGGAGGACCTTTACTACCACGCCAATTACTTCAATCGCATCATCACTCGCCATGAACGCTTCCTTTTAGGGTGTAAGATGTTGCGTAGCATAGCATAACTCATTCTACTGCGCAAATTGCCGCCGGGAAATCCCGCGTTACCGCGTTACGGCGCTAGGCAGAGGCCGGCGGGCGGCTCGGAGGTGGTGTGCCCTGCGTAGGGATCGAGCCAGAGGATCTTGGTGCCGGAGGGGAGTTGAAGCTCGTAGTGGTCGAGGATATGCCCGGGGGTGGGGGTGAGCCCAAGGGCGTTGCGGAGGCGGTCGAGGAGGCCTGGGGGCGGGGTGGGTTCGGTAGCCAAGGTGAGCCGGCGTTTAACGGCACCGAGGCGGCGGTAGGGAACGGGCTGACCTTCGGGGGTGCGCAGGCGGTCGAGGTAGTCGAGCGAGTCGAGGATGGAGGCCATCGGGAGGGGATACTCCATTGAATAGCCCCAGGGGAGTGGATCGGGAAGATACGGATCGGTTAGCGGCCGGGGCAAGCGAGCCGTGCACCCGGCACAAAGCAGGGCGCACGGTAGCAGGAGGGTAATCAAGCCCCGGCGGTGAATCATTCGGCAGCGAGGAGGTAGCGCTCGGCCTCAAGGGCGGCCATTGCACCGCTGCCGGCGGCGATGATGGCTTGCTTGTAGGCGGGGTCCTGCGCGTCGCCGGCGGCAAAGACCCCTTCGGCGGAGGTCTTGACGCCGTGGGTGACGATGTAACCGTGGGGATCGAGTTCGATAGCGCCTTGAAGGCAGGCAGTGTTGGGGGTGTGGCCGATGGCGACAAAGAGGGCGCTGACGCTCAGGCGGCGCTCTTCGCCGGTGAGGGTGTTGCGCAGGTGTAGCGCTTCGACGGCGCCTTTGGCGGGATCTTCAACGTCCGTGATGACGGTGTTCCAGCAGGGGACGATGTTGGGGGTGGCGAGGACGCGGTCGGCCATCACCTTGCTGGCGCGGAGGGTGTCGCGGCGGTGAATGAGGGTGACCTTGCTGCAGAGCTTGGCGAGGAAGAGGGCATCTTCGCAGGCGGTGTCGCCGCCGCCGGCCACGGCCACCTCTTTGCCGCGGAAGAAGGCGCCATCGCAGGTGGCGCAGCCGGAGACACCGTGGCCGATGAGGGCCTGCTCGCTCTCGAGGCCGAGGTAACGGGCGCTGGCGCCAGTGGCGAGGATGACCGCCCGCGCTTCGAGCGTGCCGGCAACCATCGTCTCGAGTTTCTTGACCGGACCAGAGAAGTCCGCGCCGGTGCACTCATCCATCTCAAAGATGGCGCCAAAGCGCTCGGCTTGGCGGCGCATGGCGGTGACGAGTTCGTAGCCGTTGATGGGGGTTTCGAAGCCGGGGAAGTTCTCAATGTCGGTGGTTTGAGTGAGCTGGCCACCGGGCTGCATCCCTTCCAGGACGAGGGGCTTGAAACCGGCGCGGGCGGCGTAGAGGGCTGCGGTACAGCCGGCAGGGCCGCTTCCGAGGATAATGAGATCGTGCATAGGAGTTCTCCAAAAGAATCGACAGTGGACAGTCGACAGTGAACAGTGCGCGGCAAGCCGCGACGGAGAGAGGTGTGTTAGAAACCGTGGGGAATGTTCTCCCAGACTAACAGGTTACTCGGCGCACGCAGTGCGTCCTGTCGACTGTCAACTATCGACTGTTCACTGCCGGCGCGAGCGAAGCACGCGACGCGCTTACCAGGTGTGGTCTTTCTTGCCGGTACGCTTGACGATGCGGGTTTCCTTCGCGGCGAGGGTGGTGCCTGTGGAGACGTCGTTGAAGCGCAGCTGGATGTAGTATTCGTACTGATGGCCGCCGTTGTCGCGCTTGACATCGCGGGCGATGAGCTTGCCAGTGAGGGTGAAGTCAGGGACCTTGACCTTGCCTTCGGGCTTGAGGGTGGTGGGGTCGAGCTCGTCGCCGGCGGCATCCTCGAAGTCGCGCGTGGTCCAGAGCATCGAATCCTGGTTCTCGAGTTTGTCAGCGAAGACCGAGGAGACGGTGAAGCGGTCGTCCTCCAAGAGCGCCTCGGAGATGCGGGCGGTGATGACGTCGGTATCGATGTTCAGGGGGGTGGCGTCAACCACGCGGCCGATGGCGACCACATAGGTCTTGGTAATCGGCGTCTCGCGGATGACCTTGGGGGACTGGAGAATGGTCCGCAGGGTGTTCTCGGCCGCTTCGGTGAAGTCCTTGTAGTCGAGCCCGGCGACAATCTCAGAGTCGTTGGTCTGGTCGACCAATTCCGTGCGGTCCATACAGCCGGGCATGGCCAGACCGAGGGCGAGGAGGATCAGGAGGAGGGGGAACTGTTTCATAGGTGTATTCCTTTCTAAAGTTTTACCAAACAGGCATTCCGGCGGCGACAGCCTTGACCACCTGGACGTTCTTCTGCCAGAGAAGTGTGCCGGTGGCAAGGTCGGTGGCGCGCAGGGTCAAGAGGTATTCGATGCGCGTGCCGCCATTGTCGCGGCGGACGTTGGATTGTAGCAGCTTGCCCGAGAGCGACAGATCGGGGGACTTGAGGCGCTTGGCGGCGGGGGCCACGGCGCGGGCTTCGGCCGAGAGGGCATCGCGGTCGCTCGAACGCGCGGCCACGGCGGTCGAGAAGAGGAAGCGCTCGCTCTCTAAAAGTGCGTCGGTGATTGCGCCGGTGAGCGCACTGCTATCCAAGTGTTGGCAAGTATCGTTGACCACCGCGCCCCAGGCAACGATGCGCGGCTGCTCGGGGGTTCCGCCCACGCGTGAGCTGGCCAGGAGGCTGCGCGCAAGTTCGCCAGTGGCCGAGGCAATGTCGCGCGCGTCAAAGGAGATGGTGGTCTCGGCGCTGCGGGTGGGGTCGACGCGCTCGGTGTGGCTGGCGCAGCCGATTAGGAGGGCACCCAATAGGAGCAGGAGGGGCGTGGCGCGGCGGTTCATCGGCAGAGCTCCTAGAGGTTGATGACCAAAATGCTGGGCGTGGCGCCAGGTGAAGGAATGCGCACCCAGACGATGGCATTGCCACTGCCGCGCAGCTGAACATTGAAGGCGCGCCCGCCGGCCGGCGAAATGCTCACGCGTCCATCGGCCGGGCGGACCATCGAGCCGACCCACACGCGCTTGGGCAACAGGTCGGCGCAGCGCAAGTCGGCCGCGTTGGTGCTGATGTCGTAGACGGTCATCCCCAGACTCCACAGGAGTGCGGCGGCCTCAGTGCCTGACCCGGCGCGTAGCGCGGCTTGGCCGCCCTCTTGCATCGCCACGCGCAGAAGGGTGCGCGCCACCTGGCGGGCGATAATTCCGCTCCAGGCGCGGTCGAAGGCGGCCTGCATCAGCGGATCAACCTCCATCAACACCTCCAGCTGCTGGCCGTTGACGGTGTAGGCGCGGTGGGCGGCGGCGCGTTCAACGAGTTTGGGGACATCAAAGCTAATCGTGCCGAAGCCTTGGGCGTGGCCGGCAATCGAAGGGTAGGGGATGGAATAGGGCCGCCCCACGCGTTTGGGCGCCAGGCCATCTTCCACATAAATCCAGATGCGGTTCTCGGGGCGGAGCCCGCGCGCTTCGCTGGCGGCATCTTCGGCCAGCAACCGGGCGTCAGGCGCTAGGGCGGCGGCCAAGGCCAAATCGTTGCGCGGCGCATCCCCGGCACACCAACGCGTCACGCCCACCAAATGGGCGGCGTAGGCATTGCCAAAGCCCTTCAACGCAGCGAAGTGGGCCTGCGCGGCCGGGGCTTCGGTGCTGACCGCCGTGGCTACGCCTGCAGCCAGGCGCGGCGTCTGCGCGGCGGCCTTGTTGGCTGCTTGGGCAACGGCGCGCCGTTCGGCCACCGAGAGATCGCGCGCCTCGGTCGAGCGATCGGGCAAATCCCCGGCACAGACGCCGAACCAGGCCACCTGGCGCTGGCGGATGCGGTTGCACTCCACACGCAAGGCCTCGCGATTGGCGAGCGAGCCATAGGCTAGGGCCTTGTAGAGGTTGAGGAAGGCAAGCTCGGGCCCCTGCGGCGCGTAGGGCAGGGCACAATCGTTGAGCGCGAGGGCCGAGGCGGTGTCGAGGGCGCCGGCGCCGTAGCGGCGGCGGGCAAGGTCGTTGATTTGCGCTTCGGCGGCGGCCAGATGGCTGATTGCTTGTGGGGCGTGGCCGAGCCAGAGGGCGAGGATGCCGGCCTCGTGTTGCCAGAAGGCTGTGTCGGCATTCTCCGCTTCGGCCTCCTCGGCGGCCTGCGCGTAGGCGTTCGCTACGGCCCCGCTGTGGACCTCGCGCTCCTGACGCAGGAGGCTCTCTTCAAGCGAGAGGCAACCGGAGAGAAGGAGGCAACCGAGTGCCGACAGCAGACAGCGAACGGCCGTTGACCGTTCTCTATCGCGCGCGTCTGTCATCTGCTCGCTGTTCGCTGTCATCTTTGTTCCTACTGATTGCGCAGGCCAGAGAGTTTGAACTGGAAGATCTGGGTGCGCAGTTCGGCGATGAGATCGGGGTTGAAGGTAAACTTCTCCACGCGGTGGTGGTTGATATTCGCGCGCACCATCACCTTGGGATAGATAGGAGTGTCGTCGCGAGGTTCCTCGTGCTTCATCAGGTCGCAATCCACCAACACTTGGAGATACTCGCGGAACATTTTCGGGTCGAGGGTGTAGTGATACTTGCGCACATCCCCAAAGGCCGCCTTGTCGTACTCAATGTTAAAGTCGTCGCCCACCGTCACCGAGTGGCCCTCAAGCACGATAATCGAGCCGTTGTCCTTGTAATCGCAGCGGACGCGCGGGGCATCTTCGGAGGCCTGGTAGTAGACCTGTAGCCAGTTCAGGCGGGAGTTTTGCACCACAAAGGCATCATCGTGGCGATACCAATAGGGCGAGCAGGCCGGCAAGAGCGTCAAGAGCGGCAAAGCAAGCAAGGCAAGGCGGAGGGACTTCATCACGAGCTCCAAGGTTGATAGAGGAAGAGCGGGGCTTGGCAGGTCAGGCGAACCTCTGCGCCCGCCGTGCGGTTGAGGGTGGCCCGCCAGAGCGTATCAAGCCACAGGCGCTCAACGGGCCAGACCACCCCGCGCGCGGTCAGCTGTTGGGGCACAAAGGAGAGGAAGGAAATCGGCCAATCCGGCGTTACGGCCAGGACGTGTTCGCCCGCAGGAAAGAGCTCGAAGCGGCCGCTGGCAGTGTAGACCGTTGCGCGCTCGGCCGTCTCGGCGATGAGCGCTAGGTTCGCCAGGGTGTGATCCTCGCGCCGGCCGGTGACGGCGAAGTAGGCTACCGGCGCGGCTGGATGGTGCGCGCGCAACCAGCGGTAGGCCTTGGTCAGGTCGTTGGTCTCTTGGTCGGCGTGCAAATCGGTGACGAGATCGGGCGGGAGTTCGGCGCAGCTAAGAGTGTCCAAGTCGCCCACCACCTGCAAGAGCGCGGGCGCACCTTCCGGCGGCAACCGGTCGCAGCAGACGCATCCGGCGCAGGCAACTAGCGCCGCGCGTTCGGGCGGCGAGGTCGGCTCAGTGCCGTTGGCAATGATGGCAAGGGGTTGCGTCATTCCACCAGGGTGAACCCGAGCTCCGCGAGGTCGGCGGCAAGGGTGTCGGGCAGCGGCCCCCCCGCGACATCAAAGGCGTCACGCCCGGCGCCGTGGACCGCCGTCACGCCCGGATACTTGCGCAAGCGCTCGGCCACGATTCCACGGCAGTGGTCGCACGCCATACCCTTGACCACCACGCGGCGGGCAGGATTCTCGGCAGTCGTCATCGTTCGTCTCCTCCAAAGGGGTTTGAGGACAATATGATAGCCCAAGAGCGCCAGCAGCACAACCGCTGCAGCCGCGTTCCCGTGCGTCGCCCCCGCGCAACACGCCTCGGCGCTCTCCGCCACGGCTCCGCCCCACCACGCATTCAGCACCAACCCCGAACCCACGGCAAAGACCGCCACCACCGCCAGAAAGAGCGCCGTCGCCTTCCGCCCCAAAAGCGTCCACAATGTGGTCAGACTCGCCCCATTGAGCGCCGGCCCGGCAATCAAGAAGATCAACGCCGCCCCCGGCGAAAGCCCCTTGGCCATCAACGCCAACGCCATCGGGATGGAAGCCGTGCTGCAGACATAGAGCGGCAATCCCACCAGCAGCATCACCGGAAAGGCCACCCAGTCATTGGCCAACCACGCCCCAACCAACCCATCCGGCGGCACAAACGCCAAGATCGCCGCCGAAATCCCCAGCCCCAACGCCAACGGCCGCGCCACATTCCCCAGCAAGCAAAACGCATAATTCACCACGCACAGCACCTTTCTCAGCAATGCCTCTGCGCAGCTTTCCCTTTTGGTTTCCCCCTGCGCCACCTCTGTGCTTCTTTGTGTATCTTTGTGCTCCTTTGTGGTTTCCAAATCTGCGTATATTTCGGCGTGCTCTGCGTCGCCTCCCTTTGTGCGCTTTGTGTTCTTTGTGGTTTCCAAATCTGCGTGTATTTCGGCGTGCTCTGCGTTGCCTCCCGTTGTGCTCTTTGTGTTCTTTGTGGTTTCCAAATCTGCGTCTATTTCGGCGTGCTCTGCGTTGCCTCCCGTTGTGCTCTTTGTGTTCTTTGTGGTTTCCAAATCTGCGTCTATTTCGGCGTGCTTTGCGTTGCCTCCCGTTGTGCTCTTTGTGTTCTTTGTGGTTGCTACCTGCGTTGTCTTCGCGTCTAGCCATTCGATGAGCCAGCCGCCGGTCAACCCCGAGAGCAAGGCCACCAACGGCCTCGTCACGGCAAAGACGCCCCCCAAAAGCGCATAGGTTGCAAAGATCGAATCCAATCCCGTCTGCGGCGTGGCTAAGAGAAAGCCCGCCGTTGCCCCCTTGCTCGCGCCGCTCTTCCGCAGCCCCGCCGCCACCGGCAACACCCCGCACGAACACAACGGCAGTGGCACCCCCAGTAACACCGCCCACACCACTGCCCGCCAACCGGCCTGGCGCCCCAAGAGCCGCTCCACCCGCTCAGGCGTAAAGAACAAACTCAACACGCCGGCAAAGAGAAACCCCCATAACAGCCACAGCGCCATCTGCTGCGAGGTCTGCCAAAACGCACTCACCAAGTCGATTAACCAAGCCATACAGCCTCCGTTTCTCCCACAGTATACCAAAGTCGCCGCACCCAAACAAAAAACCGAAGGCGTCGCAACTCATCCCCCAGTTGTAAAGCAAATCGTGAATTGTCTATGCGGCAGGGTGCCTCGCCTTGCTCGGCCTTCGCGGTCGCGCGATCACGCGGGGGGCCTTGCCCCC
>SFJE01000061.1 GCA_004555175.1 Lentisphaeraceae bacterium
TCGGCCCCATTGCCCATAACCGCCATCTGGTAGGTCACTTTGATACTCAGGGCGTCCGGGTCGTCACATCACTCGACGAGATCCCGGCGGGAAGCACCGTAGTCATCCGTTCCCACGGAATCCCCCGCAGGATCTATGAGGCTCTGCAGCAAATGGATGTGGAGGTCATCGACGCAACCTGCCCCTCGGTCAAGCGCATCCACGGCCTTGTTTCCAAAGCGGAGAAAGCCGGACGGCAGCCCATTATCATCGGCACGCCGACCCATCCCGAGGTGGAGGCCATTGCCGGTTGGTGTGAGCATCCACTGGTCTTTCCCGACGCAGAAGCGCTGGAAAATTGGCTGAATTTGTCGCCGGAACACCGTGATTTGCCTGTCACGATGGTGTCTCAGACGACAAGTACGCAATTTTTATGGGATTCCTGCAAGAAAATCATAAAAAAAGTGTGTACAAATCACGAAATCTTTGATACAATATGCAGAGCAACCGAGAATCGGCAGCGCGAGGCGGCGATACTCGCCGCACAATGCGACGCGGTCATCGTCGTCGGCGACCGCAACAGCTCCAACACCGGGCGGCTGGCGCATATCTGCGCGGAGCATTGCCCATGCGTTTCGCTTGTCGATTGCGCGGACGAGCTTGATCCGTCCGCCTTCCGGGGCATGAATCACATTGGCATCACAGCGGGTGCTTCGACGCCTGCGTGGATTATAAAGGAGGTCAATCAGACTATGAGCGAAATTACTAACGTTGATGCTGTTGCAGAGGAGAGCTTTGAGGCACTGCTCGAAAACTCCATCAAGACTTTAAATACAGGAGATAAGGTGCTCGGCATCGTTACCGCAATCGGAACGAACGAAGTTCAAGTGGACCTCGGCACAAAGCATGCCGGTTACATCCCGTATGATGAAGTCAGCGCAGATCCCACCGTGAAGCCCGAAGACGTTCTCAAGGTCGGCGACGAGATCGAGGTCTTTGTTGTCCGCGTGAACGATCAGGAGGGCACCGTCCAGCTGAGCAAGAAGAAGCTCGAGGGCATGAAGGTTTGGGACGACGTCGAGGCAGCTTGTGAGAACAAGACTCCTGTCGAGGGCGTCATCACCGAAGAGAACAAGGGCGGCGTCGTGGCCAACGTCAAGGGCGTCCGTGTGTTCATCCCCGCTTCCCGCACCGGTATCGCCAAGGGCGGCGACCTCTCCGTGCTGAAGGGCCAGACCGTTAAGATGCGCATCACCGAGTTCAACCGCGCCCGCCGCAGAGTTGTCGGCTCCATCAGCGACATCGCCCGCGAGGAGCGCAAGGCCGCCGTTGAGAAGCTCTGGAGCGAGATCGAAGTCGGCAAGAAGTACACCGGCACCGTCAAGTCCCTGACCAGCTACGGCGCATTCGTCGACATCGGCGGCGTGGACGGCATGGTTCACATCTCCGAGCTGAGTTGGGGCCGCATCAAGACGCCCGACGAGGTCGTCAAGGTCGGCGATACCATCGAGGTCTTTGTCATCAAGTTCGACCCGGAGAAGAGAAAGATCTCCCTCGGCTACAAGACCCCTGAGATGAACCCGTGGAATCAGTTCTGCGCCAAGTATTCCGTCGGCGACACCGCCACCGTCAAGGTCTCCTGCGGCAAGGCGACCAAAACCGTCAGGGTCACGGTGCACGTGAGCTAGACGCAACGCGCCGTGGCGCTTCCTGTACGCCATGGACTGCCCTACCTCCCCAGGTTGATGAACCTTTGCAGGTACGCCTTGAGCTTTTCGATGACGCGGCGCTTCACGCCGGCGCGGTCCTGGGCCTTGGAGAAGGGGTTGAGCGGCGGCAGAATCGCGTCTATGTCGGCGCCGTTCTCGTTTTTATTATGTAATGGCTTAGTGTTATTGAAGACTTATTTACTCACTGTAATCATGTTAGCACACCGACCAAGGGTTTCTATGAGTCCTTATTTGTTTGTCCGTGCTAGATATTTGACGGTGACTTTGATGGGACTTTCATCTTGGTGTCGAACTCCACGACTCTGTCATCACCTTTAAGCCACTTGCAACCACAGGATAACAATAGTCGCTGTCATCACGAGCAAACCGCTTGCGTCCACCCTTTGGCAATAGTCGCTGTCGTCACGAGCAAGCCGCTTGCGACTACCCACGCGGAGTTAAACAATAATGAGGCTTCGGTAGTTTGTGTGACAAGGGGCTAGCCTAGGCGGCAACGCTCTTCGCTCCCTTCACGCCCTTCTTCCTCGCCTTCACCGGGCGACCCGGGAGCTGGGGCTGGCAGTCGCCGCACCTGAGCATGAGCAGGGCCGTAGCCCATCCTCACCGTCACCTTGATCTTGTTGTTGATGGCCTCTACGCGCCCGTTGCTGATGCCGAGCTCGACTGCGGCGATGATGTCGTCGCGCCGGCGGCGCACCTTCTTCTCCACGGCGACGACCTTGGCGATCTTGCAGTAGGCGGCCCTGTGCATCCAGTCGTCGAGCAGCTCGGCGGCCTCGGAGCCGTCGGCTGCCCGGAAGACGGCCCGCAGGTCCTCCTTGAGCTCCCAGGCCCTGACCAGCCGCGAGCCGGCCCTCTTCTTGAGCGCCTCGAGCCTCGCCCTCTGGCCGTCGGTGAGGTCCTCGGGGTTCTTCACGAGCGCGTAGCGGCTGCCCTTGATGGAGGCCGCCTCCTCCTCGAGCGCCCTGACCTCCTCGGGCGGCAGCTCGCCTTTGGCAGGCCTGCCGCGCTTGCCCTCGGGCCTGGGCCTGGCGGCCCTGGCGGCGGCCCTGGCGGCGTTCCACTCCTCGCAGCGCACGGCGTCGAGCGCGTCGTTCATCCACTGGACCACGTGGAAGGGGTCCATGACCCACCTCGCGTTGGGGCAGCGGCGCTTGACCAGCTGCCTTATCCACCTCGCGCCGTCGGCGGTCACCACCTCTATGGCGCGCCTCTGCTCGCGCGTGAGCTCGTCGAGGAACAGGTTGAGCACGTCCTTGCCGGTGCCCTCGTGCGCCCAGATGAGGCAGCCGCGGTCGTGGTCGACGACCACCGTGACGTACTTGTGGCCCTTCTTGTACGACGTCTCGTCGATGCCGATGCGGCGCACGCCGTCGAACCTCGAGGCGCCGCGCGCGGCCTCCAGCTCGGCGTAGACGCGCCTGCACACGCCGCCCACGCTGTGCCACTCGACGCGGGCGAGCTCGGAGACCGCCGAGGCGGTGCAGCGGACCGCCAGCCACGCCACCCAGTCCTCGAAGTCGCGCGTGAAGCGCGCCCCGTGCCGCGCCCAGGGGACGGCCTCGGTGCGCACGCCGTGCTCCGGGCAGCGCACCCTGCAGGGCGCGTACTCCAGGTAGCAGGCCGAGCGCGCCAGGTCCATCGCCCTCCACAGCCTGGGGGCCCCGCGGTTCGCCATGTCGTAGAAGTCGCAGGCCCTGCCGCATACGGGGCAGCGGCGCTGCTCGCGCTTGTAGGGCCGGACGCTCACGACGATGCGCTCGGCCTCGATGCGCGCGCCCAGGACGACCGTGCGGGCCAGACCGAGGGCGAGAAGTAGTAGACTCTTCATGCGTCACACCTCTTCGGTTGTCTGAATTTGGCTTAGCAATCATAGGCGGATGACGCGGAAACGGCCCCTCCCGGGGCCGTTTCAGTTCCAGATCGTTGTTTTCGCCCGCTGAGCTGGGCCTATGCCGGAATCTCTCCCACAGAAACCACCGAAGAGCC
>SFJE01000062.1 GCA_004555175.1 Lentisphaeraceae bacterium
TTAGAACTGTTGAGCTTCATCTTTTCTCCTTCTGTTGACTTGACGCGCCAGCGAGCTATCCGCTAGCCGCTAACGGCTAACAGCTACTCTCCCGTCAGGACGACCGGCTCGGCTTCCACGAGGATGCCGCCCTTGAAGGTGAGGATGGTGCCGTCGTCGGCGGTGAGGGTGGCGGTGGCGCCATTGACGCCATTGATTGAGAGCCCGCCGGAGACGGGGAGGTAGTTGCCCACGCCAACGCCCGTGCCGGGGAGGGAGACGATCTTGGCGAAGCCGGGGGATGAGGTGTAGTCGGCCGAGAAGGTGTAGATGGCGCGGGTGTCGGTGGCGTCCTTGGGGTTGGGGACGGTCTCGGGGTAGCTGGAAACGTAGGTGAGGTCTCCGAACTCATTCTTGAGCGAGCTGTTGCCGACCATCGCCACTTGGCTGGCGGAGGTTGGGGCGGGCGAGGGGCGAGAAGGCGGCGTAGAGGGTGAGGGTCTTGGCGCCGGGGGTGGTGGTCGAGTTGGTGACGGTGAGGTGGACGATCTCGATGGTGCCGGCATACTCGGGCGTGCCCGAGAGGAGGCCAATGGAGTTGATGTAGCCTTCGAGGACCCACACGCCGTCTTGCGAGAGGTCGGAGAGCTTGGCCTCGGCCGCCGAGAGGCGCTCGCCAATGGCCGCCACTTGCGCCTGCTGCGCGGCAATCTTGGCCGAGGCGCTCTGCGCTTCGCTCTGCGCGCTCTCCACCTGCGCATTGGTGGCGAGGGTGTCCTTGGGCCAGACCTCCGCGCCGTCGGTGAGGAGCATATAGCGGAAGGGCGTGGGCGGCTGCTCGCTCGCTGCGCGAGCAGCGCCAGCGGTTAGCAGATAGCTGATAGCTGTTAGCGCGCGTGCCGCGACGGACGGGCTGTAGTTAGAACTCTTGTGCTTCATTGTTTCTCCTTTCAATGCTCGCTAACGCTCTCAGTCGACTTACTTCGCGCGCAGCGCGAAGGTGCCGGCGGCCTCGTCCCACTGCCAGATGTAGGTGACGTTGTTGGTGGTGCAGGTGACAGACGAGAGGGGGGCGAGGGCCTCGAGCGCGGCCTGTAGCCCGGTGGTGTCGGCAATCGCGTGGGTGTGGGTGGCCGGGGTGAAGGCGGTGGGCTTATTGGTGAGGTTGGCCCAGTCCCAAGTGGTGGGGAAGTCGGTGATAGCCGAAACGGTGTGGGAGTGAGTCTTGGGAGCGTAGAAGGTGTCGCCATCGATTCGGCGGAGCGCCAGGTAATTGATGGCATCCGATCCCCATCCGCCGCGGATATACACGCCATATTGCGGCGTGGAGAAATAAGCATCCGTCCCCACGTCCCCTTCACTCTGAAGCGGTAAGTTCAGGTATAACTCGGCCTTCTGGTTTGTGTTTCCAGACGGCTTTCCCCAGATGCCGCGCACTTTCAGCCCAGCCTCTGCGGCAGTGCCGCCAAAGATAAGGTTATTCACATAGTTGCCGGTGCCATTGAGTGTGACGTTTCCCGTGACTGTGCCGCCAGAGAGCTTGAGGTAGGTGCCATCGTGGTTATGTGCGGCCGGGGTGAAGGCGGTGGGCTTATTGGTGAGGTTGGCCCAGTCCCAAGTGGTTGGGCGGTTGAGGATTTCCGTCCAGGTGTAGGTGGGCTTTGTGGCGGCCTTGGCCCAGGCGCTCACGGTGGGGTCGCTCTCGGCGGTGAGGTAGGCTCCCTTGGGCTGATAAGTCTCTTCCGCAAGCGCCTTGGTCAGATAAGTCGAAAGAAGGTCATTTAGCCCTTGGATTTGAGATTGGCTGTGGGTGTGTTCGAGTGCGGCTTTGGCGGCGAGGGCGGTTTCCAGGCCATCCACATCGCCCATTTCGTGGTTATGGGTGGCTTCGGCTTTGGCGGCGAGGGCGGCTTTGGTGGCGAGGGGTTCGAGGTCTCCGAGGCGGGCGATTTGGTTTGTGCCGGAGACGGAGAAGAAGGCGTAAAACTCTTCGGGGTCTGAGAGGGCGCGGCGGGCTTGGATGCCGGCCTGGGTGTGCTTGGCGTAGTAGCGATCGCCCTGGCCGAGGGTGATGGTGAGGCCGGGGTCGCTGGCTTTGGAGAGGGCCGAGAGGATGGTGCCGGACATGGTGCCGCCGGTGAGCTTGAGGTAGGCGCCGTCGTGATTGTGGGCGGCGAGGTCGTCCTGGAGGGCGTTGACGGCCTGGGTGATGGCGCTATCGGCTTCTTCGCGGGCGGCGGCTTCGGCCTGGAGGTCGGCGGCGAAGGCGGCGGAGAGGTCGGCTTGGAGCTGGGCGTAGAGTTCGGCTTTGAGCTGTTCGCGCAGGTCGATGGGCTCGAGGAGGGCGGGGGAGAAGCCGGGCGAGGGCTTGAGGCGCAGCGTGCCGTAGGCGCGGTAGTTGTGGCCTTGGGCGGTGTCGATGCCAAAGAACCAGCGGTAGGCGCTCTGGCCTACGTCGAGCGCCGGGGACCAGGTGACCGAGGCGGTTGCGGTGGCCTCGTCCCACGCGGCCGGGGCGGAGAACCACTCGGTGGATGCCATCTGCTTGGTTTGGTAGTAGAAGGTGGCGGTGGCTTCGCCGGTGAGCGGCGCGCCATATTGCACGAGCGTAGCCTCCAGCGCAAAGCTCTCGCCTTGCATCGCCTGCGCTTCGTAGGG
>SFJE01000063.1 GCA_004555175.1 Lentisphaeraceae bacterium
TTACCAACACCCGCTGCCTCATAGTCTATCGCTATCCGCGGAAGACTTCAAACTCCGCAGTAAGCCTTCAACGACAACAGACATTACCAACACAAAGAATGCGCGGCAAAGCCGCGACGGAGAGAGTGATGGTCTGAGAGGGTGAAGCACACGGCTTCTTCCGACAGGCTGCCAGTCGCGTTAGCGTGCCTTTGTGTTCTTTGTGTTCTTTGTGGTTTCCCATTGCGTGTCAGCCGCGCTTAGGCGGTGGCCGAGCTCACCAGGCGGACGCACTTGGCGGGCTGGACGAGGGCGGCGCCGAAGAGGGCCTCGTGGGTGAGGTAGTTTGCGCCGGTGGCCGGGTCGCCGTGGCGGCGAACGCCAACGACCAGGCCGGAGACTTCGTCGCGGGTCTGGCCGACTTCCTCGTAGACGCCCGGGGAGAGGACGGGGACGGTGCGCCCGGCGACGGCGAGGCCATCGGTGGGGATGAGCGCGCCGACGAGGTTCTCGCCGGATGCGGTGGTGAGCTTGCCGTTTTCGATGACGGCCTTGAAGCCGTAGAGGCCTTCGACGATGCCATTGCGGATGGCCGAGGGGCCGCCATAGATGTTCGCATCGAGGGTGGCCAGGAGGGCGGCGAAGCGGGTTGGGTCGAGCATCAGCACGGTGTCGGCCGGGTCGATGTCGGCATTCTCGCAGGCCACGCGCAGGTTGGCCACCTTGTCCTTGGCCGAAGAGCTGAAGACCACTTCGTTGGCGGCGGACTTGGGGATCTTGGTCTTGTTGATGAGGCCGGAGACGGCTTCGAGGATGGCCTTGGAGATGGCATTGCCCGAGGCACGGCCGGCGTTGGCCCAGAAGTTGGTGCCGTTGACGAGGGTGAAGTCCTTATCGTCGAACTGGAAGGTCTGCTTGACGTGATGGTCGAAGGTGACGGGCACGTAGGTGACCGAGCCGTTGGCGTTCTCGTAGTTGTTGCTGGCAGCGTTGAACTGCGCGGCGGCGCCGGGGGTGAAGATCGGGATCTTCATCGTGGTGCCCGGCTGGGTGGCATCCTGCGAGAAGTCGGTGGCGAAGAGCGCCACCTTCGCCAGCGCCTGGCGCGCGGCGATAATGGCCTTATCGGTCGCAAAGACCAAGGCCGGAGAGGTCAGAGAAGTTGCCATAGTGATGTGCTCCCTTTGGTCGCAGCGGTTAGCTGTTAGCGGATAGCTGTTAGCAGCGCGTGCCGCGACGGATTGACTGGGGGTTAGAGATGTGTGAGTTTCACGGTTCCTGACGCATTGTTGCTGGTCGCGTTAGCGAGCTAGCCGCTAACAGCTAACAGCTAACAGCTAATCATTCCGCGTTCGATGGCTGCGCAGCGCTCTTCGGGCGTGCGGCAGGCGGCAAAGGCGGGGGCTTCGGTGGGGGTCTTGGCCTCGGCCTTGTTGCAGACGGGCTTGGGCTCGGGTGCGGGGGCCTTGGGGGCCTTGACGCAGGCGAGCAGGTCGAGCGTCAGCTGCTTGTTCTGCACGTAGAGGCGCTTGAAGGCCTCCTTGTTGCAGAGCTTATCCTTGTTCTCGGAGGCGCAGGCTTCGGCCTCGGCATTGAGGGCCTCTTCCTGCATTTCGCCGAGCTTCTCGACGATGGCCTGGACGCGCTGGACGATGAGCTCGTCGGAGGCTTCAGGCTGCAGGCCGAGGAGGGCGATGAGTTGTTCCTTCATCGGGGTGTCCTTTTCCTCAACGTTAGGGACTTCCTCGCCGGCCCGGTTGAGGAGCGGGCCGACGGGAAGATTGGGCTTGTTGGTGAGCCCCACGGAAATGAGCTGCTCTGGGCGGCCTTCGCTATCGAGCAGCCAAACAGGGGAGAGAAAGCGCAGCCGGCGATTGGCCACCGCCTCCGCGCCTTTGTCGGTGAAGCGGAAGGTGGCCATCAGCCCCTTTGCAGGGTCAATGCGCAGGCTTTGCACCCACGCTGCAGCCTCGGTGCTGCCGCCGAGTTCGGCGCGGTGCTCAAAGTCCACCAGCACCTCGCCGGCAAAGTTGGCGACGATGCGCTCAAAGGCGGCTTGGTCGCAGTGCTGCATCACGCGCTGGCCTTCAAGCACGCCGGGGAAGTCGCCAAAGGGCGAGAGCTGCACCTCGCGTTCATCCCCCGCTGCGATGGCTTCGGGCAGGGGCTCGGAGGCGATGTTCATCACAATCCTTTTCATGCCACGCATTATGGCGCAAGCCTCTCCCTCCTTTAAGGCCAACTCCCGCAACTCTTGCAACTTTGGCAACTCCCGTAAAAACAGAAAAAGCCAGAATGCTCGCAGAGGCACGCAGGATTAGCAACCACAAAGAACACAAAGAACACAAAGAGGAGGGAGGGTGCGCACTGCGTGCGACGGGCAGGTTTACGGTCTGTGAGGGTGAGCTTCATTGGTTCTTCCTTGCAAGTTTCTCCGTCGCGTGAGCGGCTGTCAGCTGTCCGCTGTCGGCTGTCAGCTAGCAGCTAGCGGTTAGCGCGCACTGCGTGCGACGGAAAAAGTGATGGAACAAAAAAAGGCCGCCCGAAGGCGGCCGAGGTGCCCCAATTCGTGCGCGGCGGGGCGGTCCGTTCGGGTGAAGTCTCAGGTCTTCACCTGCACGCGGGCGCTTTGGGAGGGCCTGCGCCAAGGCCGTGGTAGCGTTCGCAAGGCTGACAGCTATCAGCTAACAACTAACGGCTAACAGCTAGGTTTCGCTCTCCCTGCCCCTTGTTTCGAGCATCGCTCCAGGGGCGTGAGCGGCGGCCGGTTTCGACGGCTCTGCAGTGCCGTGCGGCTTCGTGCCACTGCCTGGTTTTTCGTTCTCGCTCCACCAGGTGGGGATGGGAAATTATCAACAACAAGTCCGAACTCGCAGCGCAGGACGGCGGGCTCGGTGGTGCCGGTGATGCGCACGAGGCGG
>SFJE01000044.1 GCA_004555175.1 Lentisphaeraceae bacterium
ATCGGCGAGGGTACTGCGGGGTTCGCCCGTGGGAGAGTAGCACGTTGCCGGAACTTTAAGCCCCTGATTGCAACCGCAGTCAGGGGCTTTTTTTGTGCCTAGAAAACTCACAGGAGATGAAGGGAGTGATAGGCGGGCACGCAATGGCGCCACGTTTTAACCGAAGCCCGAACAAAGGCACTAGGCCAACGCGCCGAAAGGGAACAGGCCACCTCGCGGCTTGCCGCACCGCGCGGGCCGAGGGTGCGCCAGGAGGAGAGGCTTGGGGTGGGGGCAGGCGCTCGCTGACGCTCGCTGCGCGGCAAATATGCCGCGCCACAGAACCGCCAGATCGAAGCAAAGGCGCTAGGCCAACGCGCCGAAAGAGGGCGGGGCCACCTCGCGGCGACAGCCCGCATTCACGGACGGAGGGGTGCCTCGCGGCTTGCCGCACCGCGCGGGCCGAGTGCGCCTCGCGGCGCAGCCCGTACCGCGCGTGCCGAGGGGCACCTTACGGCCAGGAGGGCCGCCTCACGTGGGCGCAGTGTTCCACGCAAAAAAAGGGAGATGCGCACTTTTGGCTTCCCTTTTTGGCGAGAAAAGGGTATACTACACGCTTACTTTCATTGAAAGCCCTTTTGGTACCGTAAGGATACAGTATGAACGAAACCGTACAAACCGCGCCCGCAGCCGCTCCCGTGGCGGTCGAGGCGACCGTGGCCACCACCGAGCAGCCCGTTCAGGGGGCCGAAGCGCAGCAGCCCCAGCAAGGCGGCCTAGGCGGGATGTTGATCCCGATGCTCCTGCTCTTTGGCGTCTTCTACTTTATGATGATTCGCCCGCAGCAGCGTAAGGAAAAGGAGCGCCAGAAGATGATTTCCGAGCTGCGCGCCGGGAAGCGCGTGGTCTTCGCTGGGGGGCTCATCGGCACGATTGCCGAGGCCAAGGAGCAAACTTTTATCATTGAGCTCTGCCCGGGGACAAAGGTGGAAGTGGCCCGCGCGGCGGTCTCTTCGGTGGTTGAAGAGGCCCAGCCGGCTAAGTAAACAGGAGCGTTTGCGATGTTGAACTTCAAGCAATTGGATACGCCCAGCCTGCTGAAGTGGCTGGCGTTGGCCATTCTGGCCGCCTTTTCGTGCTACGTCACCTTCCCGGTCAAGGAGAAGGTCCGCCTGGGGCTCGACCTCAAGGGCGGCACGAGCTTTACCGTGCAGATCGACGAGGCTAAGTTGGTCGAGGACCTGAAGGCCCAGGGTTACGCTCAGATTGGCAAGACCCCCGAGACCGCCTCCGCCGAGGAGAGTGCCCAGATCGCCACCAAGACCGCCGCCGAGGCCCAGGCGCTGATGGCCGATGCCGACGACCTCACCCTTGAGGTCATCCGCAAGCGCGTCGATGCCATCGGCACCAACGAGCCGATCATCGCCAAGGGCGGCGACCACCGCATCTTCATCCAGATTCCCGGCGCCGATGCAGCGCAGGCCGCCGCCGCCGAGAAGTCCGTCCGCTCGGCCGCCTTCCTGGCCTTCCGCCTGGTCCATAAGGATAACGATAACCTCGCGCGCGCCGTGGTCGACTCCACCCGCACCCCCGAGGGCTTCGAGCGCAGCACCTGCAACGGCCAAGTCTGCTTCGTGCGCGCGGCAAACTACGCCGAACTCTCCGAGCAGCCCGACTACGCTGTGCGCCTGGGCCGCTTCGCTATCCCCTCGCCCCTCTATGAGTGCGTGATGGAGGAGATTGGGCGCGACCCCGCCGGCCGTGAAGCCTTCCTGCCGATGTTCCTCTCGCGCAGCCGCGAGACCACCGTCAACGGTTCCACCGTCACCAAGGCCAAGCCCGAACGCGACCCGCAGACCGGCGCCACCGAGGTCTCCCTCGAGCTCAATGCCGAGGGCGCCAAGACCTTCGCCAAGCTCACCAGCCGTTACATCGGCCGCCGCTTCGCCATCGTGCTCGATAACATTGTCCGCTCCGCGCCGGTCATCCGTAGCGCTATCCCCAACGGCCGTTGCGTCATCTCGGGCAACTTTACCTGGAAGGATGCCTCGGAGCTCTCCGGCGTGCTCAACGCCGGCGCCCTCAAGGCCCCGATCCGCATTATCGAGACGCGCTCGGTCTCCCCGAGCCTGGGCTCGGAAGCCATCTCCAAGGGCTCGATTTCCGCCGCGATTGGCGTGGTGGCCGTCTTCGCCTTCATGCTCTGCTACTACGCGCTCTGCGGTGTGGTGGCCGACATCGCCCTCTTGCTCAACGTCATTCTCTGGCCGGCAGGCATGATTATCGCCTCGGGCATTATGAGCGCCTTCGTCGTGGACGGCACGGGCAGCTCCAACCTCAATCAGCTCCCGGTGCTCACCCTTCCGGGCATCGCCGGTCTCGTCCTCTCGATTGGTATGGCCGTGGATGCCAACGTGCTCATCTTCGAGCGTATGCGTGAAGAGTTCCGCGCCGGTAAGACCGCGAAGGAAGCCGTTGCTGCGGGCTACGACCGCGCCTTCTTGGCCATCTTCGACTCGAACTTGACCACGCTGGCCACCGGCGTCATCCTCTTCATCTTCGGCTCGGGCCCCATCCGCGGCTTTGCCGTCACCCTCTGCGGCGGCATCATCATCTCGATGTTCACCGCGCTGGTCATCACCCGCCTCATCTTCAACCTCTCGGTCACCTCCGCCACCAAGCCCTTCAAGATGCTGCAGTGGATCCCCGAGACGCTGGACTTCGACTTCCTCAAGTGGGCCAAGCCCGTGACCATCGCCTCGGCCGCGGTCATCGCCTTGACCCTCCTGACCTTCTTCACCCGCGCCTTCATTAAGCCCGCCAGCGTAATGGCCGTTGACTTCACCGGCGGCGTGGCCCTCATCTACGAAGGCGTGGACAAGCAGGACGCGGCCAAGGTCGTGGAGCTCGACACCGAAAAGGTGCGTCAGGTCGTCTCTAAGACTGGCGTCACCGACCAGACCGTCCAGTCCACCAAGGGCGAAGACGGCAAGGTGCAGACCCTTGTGAAGACCTCCACCGTCAACCTCATTAAGGAAGGCGTGGAGACCGACTCGGCCAAGGTCATCGAGACCGCCCTCGACGAAGCCTTCCCGGAGCTGAAGGTCAGCTTGGTGAGCAAGGACCTCGTTGGCTCACAGATTGGCTCCGAGCTCAAGAAGGATGCCTTCTGGTCGGTGGTCATTTCGCTGATCGTCATCATCGGCTACGTGAGCTTCCGCTTCCGCTTCGGCTTCGCCCTCGGCGGCGTGGTGGCCCTGGCGCACGATGCGCTCATCACCTTGGGCGTCTACACCATCTGCGGCTACCAGCTCAGCCTCACCACCGTCGCGGCCCTGCTGACGATCGTCGGCTACTCGATTAACGACACCATCGTCACCTTCGACCGCGTCCGCGAGCTCCTTAACCGCGACGCCACCACCTCCTTCCCCGAACTCGTGCGCAAGGCCCTCAACCAGACCCTCAGTCGCTCGATCCTGACCACCGTCTCGACCCTGTTGCCTGTGGCTGCGCTCTTCTTCTTCGGTGGCGCGGCGATGCACGACTTCGCCTTCGCGCTCTTCATTGGCCTCATCGCCGGCACCTACTCGACGCTCTTCATCGCGCCCCTGGTGATGATCACCTGGTACCGCGGCAAGCGCCCGGTGGTGACCGAAGAGAACTCCGAAACGGCCTCGGCGCTCTAAGCGCCTGGCCTTCCTTGGAGGGGTGGCAGAGTGGTCGAATGCGGCGGTCTTGAAAACCGTTGAGTCGCAAGGCTCCGGGGGTTCGAATCCCTCCCCCTCCGCCAATATAACACACAAACGACAGTCCACAGGTCTGTCGTTTGTGTGTTAATAGGAGATGACGGATGTCAGCTGACAGCTGACGGATGACAGAAAGGTAAATGAAATGAGCACCAAGTGCAAATACTGCGGCAGCTCCTGCTACGGCTCGGGTTGCTACCACTCCCCCACCGGCAAACACGAACACCGAGACGACCAATCCCACTGCGAATGGTGCGGCAGCTCCTGCTACGGTTCTGGCTGCTACCACTCGCCCACCGGCAAGCACCGTCACGGCTCCGGCGCCAACAAGTGCATCTGGTGCGGCTCCACCGCCAACGGCTCGGGCTGCTACCACTCCCCCACCGGCAAGCACGAGAAGTAATCGCCCCCCCGAGCGCGACCGGCAATGGCAGACTACCTTCTCTTCGGCTTTCTCGGCCTCCTCCTCCACCTCCTCGGCTTCATCGGGTGCTTCGTTCCCGTGCTCCCCGGGCCGCTCATTGCCTACGCCTCGCTCTGGTTACTCACGCTGTGGGGCTACCCAATCTCCGCGACGGCCCTCTGCCTCTGGAGCCTCGTCCTTATCATCGTCTCCGTGCTCGACTACGTGCTCCCCTCAATTTGCGCCAAACGCTTCCGCTGTTCTGGCGGGGGCGTCTTTGGCAGTTTTATTGGCACGATTATCGGCCTCTTCTTCCTGCCCTGGGGCCTCTTCCTGGGGCCCTTCCTCGGCGCAGCTCTCGGCGAACTTCTTGCCGGACGCGACCTCCGCGCGGCCCTCAAGGGTGGCCTTGGTGCGCTTCTGGGCTTCTTCCTCTGCCTACTCCTCAAACTCCTTGCCGTTGCCGCCTTCTGCTGGCAATTCTGGGTTCGCTTCCCCGCCTGCCCGTGAACGTCCCGGCGGATATCGCTCGGGCTTAATCACTCCGTCCGCCCCGGGTTCGCCCCGAGGGACGCCCGAATGCAAGATCCGTCCGCCCCGGGCGGACATCCTCGCTCGGCGAGCGGGAAGTTGCACAAGGCCGAAACGCAAAGTCTCCCAGCACCACGCTTCGCCTTTCCCTCACGCGAGCGATAACGAGCACCTCGCGTGGGGAAGCTGCAGGCACAAAATGCTTGCACGCGGAGATGGAGTTTGCTACAATGCGCGCGTTTTTCCGAAGTGGCGCAGTGGTAGCGCAGGTGACTGTTAATCACTTGGTCGCAGGTTCGAATCCTGCCTTCGGAGCCAATTTAGCCCGCCATATGGCGGGCTTTTTATTTGCGTAAACCCGGGGTCGCGCAAAAAGTGCTTGCTTTTTTGGGGCGTAATGTGCTATTGTGTGCGCTCACCGAAGGGAAAGCAGAAGGTTTCCCCTCCATTTTTCAGACAAACGCGAAGGATATTGACCATGCCGAACATCAAGAGTGCCGCTAAGCGCGTGAAGACCGCCGCCAAGGCTAACCTGCGCAACCGTTCCGTGCGCAGCGAATTGTTGACCTATCGCCGCAAGGTGGAAGAGGCCATTGCCTCTGGCGACAAGGCTGCCGCGACCGCGCTCGCCTCTGTGTACGCTTCGAAGCTGGATAAGGCCGTCAAGAAGGGCGTTATCAAGCACAACACGGCCGACCGCAAGAAGTCCCGCTCCACGCTCGCCGTTGCGAAGCTTGCCTAACCGCGTTTACCGCGCGTTAGCCTGCCGAAGAACGAAACGCTGTGCGTACGCGCTACGCCGGGTTTCGTTCTTTACTTTTGAGAGATGACAGATAACGGATAATAGATGACAGGGCGCTAACGCGACGGGCGAACCGTTGTTCTGCGAGCGCTGTCATCTGTCATCCGTCCACTGTCCTCACGCGAACTCCGCGAGCATCTTATGCGCCGCTATATTCTCCGCCGCTTACTGGAGATGTTGCCAACAACCTTCGGGGTGTTGGTGCTCTCCTTTATTCTCTTCTATGTGGTGGGCGGGTCGCCGGCGCAGACGGTGTTGGGTCAGCACGCCACGCAGCAGGCGATTGCGGCCTTCGACGAGGCCAATGGCTACGACCTGCCGCTCTTCTTTGGGCGGTGGGCGACGGTTGATGGCGTGCAGCGCGCGAGCGATGGGGGCACAGATCTGGCCTTTGCGCTGCACGCGGGCACCTATGCGTTGCCGGGGGCGGCGGTGGTGGAGTTGCGGCAGGTGGAGGGCTCGGCGCTGCGGCGGGAGATTGGGCGCACGGAGGTGGAGGTCCCCGAAGGGTGGCAGGCGGTCTCGGCGAAGGGGGTGGAGGCGGTGCGGCGGAAGTTGCGCCATCCCTTCGAGTCGCAGTTTGTGCGGTATTTGCGGGCGTTGGTGCGGCTGGATTTGGGGATGTCGATCGAGACGAAGCAGCCGGTAGCGCAGGTGCTGGCGCAGGGGTTGCTGCCGACGCTGTCGCTCTCGGTGCCGATTTTGCTCTTTGGGGCGGCGAGTGGGGTGCTGTTGGGGCTGCTGTGCGCGGCCAAGCAGGGGGGCGTGTGGGATCGCGGGGTGCTCGGCTCCTCGACGCTCCTGATGAGTATCAACTATGTGGTCTGGATTTTGCTGGGGCAGTTCCTGCTGGGCTTCCGCTGGCCGCTCTTTCCGCTGTGGGGCTACGAGAGCGCCTACTACCTGGTGCTACCGGTGATCATCGGCGTAATCAGTTCCCTCGGCTCGGACGTGCGCTTCTACCGCGCGGTGATGCTCGATGAGATCTACAAGCCCTATGTGCGCACGGCGCTGGCCAAGGGCATCAGCCGCCGGCGGATTCTCTTTGGCCACGTGTTGCGCAATTCGCTCATCCCCGTGGTCACCTACATCTCCCTCTCCATTCCCTACCTCTTCACCGGCTCGCTCCTGCTCGAAAGCTTCTTCGGCATCCCGGGCCTGGGCAGCGTCTCAATCAACGCCATCAACTCCGCTGACCTCTCGGTGGTCCGCGCGGTGGTCATCTTCGGCGCGCTCATCTACCAATTCGTCAACCTGCTGACCGACCTGGCCTACGGCTGGCTCGATCCGCGCGTGCGCATCGCCTCATGAAACCTGCCGCCGAAAGCGTCGCCCTCCGCGCTCCGAGCCCCTGGCAACGCCTGTGGAGCAACCCCTTCTCGCGCGTCTGCCTGCTGGCCATCCTCCTCTACACCTTAGCCGCGCTATGGGGCGAGGGGGTCTACCGCTACTACCGCGGCACGCTCCTGCCCGGCTGCCCGGCCCTCACCTGGGCCCCCGAACGCCAGGCGCCTTACAACGAGCTGCACATGGAAAGCCGCTATGTGCCGCCGCTCACGCGCGTCACCTGGCCCGAGAGCACCCTGCCCGATGGCACGCGCCTGCCGCCGCGCACGCACCGTTACTGGTTGGGCTCGGATAACCTCGGGCGCGATGTGCTCCAGCGCCTCATTCAAGGCGCGCGCATTGCCTTCCATGTGGGCATTATGACCTCGCTCATCGCCATCCCCCTGGGTGTGCTCCTCGGTTGCCTCGGCGGCTACTTCGGTGGGAAGATCGACAGCGCGGTGGTCTGGCTCTGCGCCACGGTCTCGGCCATGCCCGGGCTGCTCTTCATTCTGGCCATCGCGCTCATCGCCGGCAAGGGACTCTTTGGCATCTATCTGGGCATCGGGCTGACCACCTGGGTGAGCGTCTGCCGCAATCTGCGCGCCGAGGTGCTCAAACACCGCTCGCGGGCCTACGTTCAGGCCGCACGCGTCTTGGGCTACTCGCACGGGCGCATCCTCTTCCGCCACATCCTCCCCAACGTGATGCACATTGTGCTGATCTCCTTCTCCATCCGTTTCCCGGCAAGCGTGGCCACGGAGGTTTTCATCTCCTTCCTCGGCATTGGCGTGCAGGGCGAGCCCTCGTGGGGGATTATGATCAACAACGCCCGCGTCCGCCTCTGGCAAGGCATCTGGTGGGAACTCACCTTCGTCTCGCTCGCCATCTTCCTCCTGGTCTTCATCTTCAACCGCTTGGCCGACGACCTGCGCGACCTCTTCGACCCCGCCCTCCGCAACCGCTAAGCGTAGGCTCGCTGCGCTCGCCGATGACAGATGGCCGATGACAGATGACCGTGGAGTGCTTGAGGTGCGGTGAGGGGGCCGTGGCGTCTTGATGTCCGCCAGCGGCGGCATTCCCCGGCGTGCCAGCGAGCTTGCTCGCTGGTGAAGTTCTCGCGGCCCCTGCGCCAAAAAGGCTTGCCAAGCAGGGCGCTTTAGGGTATCCTATAACAGCTCACTTGATAAGGAGATTGCTATGACTTGGATGCGGAATACATTCTTGGCAGTGCTGGCGGCGATTGGAGCTGGTCAGTTGGGTGCGGCTGTGGAGGCGCGTTATGTGACCGTCGACATCCCCAAGGATAAGGCCACGCTCTCGCTCGCCGAGGTCGAGGTCTTTGCCAATGGCCAGAATGTGGCTCTCGGCGGCACGGCTGTGCAGTGCGCCACGGCTTGGGGCGGCGAAGCCAAGCGCGCCATCGATGGCAACACCTCCGATCGCTACGGCGATAACACCATCACCCACACCCCCGAAGATTTAACCGACCCCACTTGGGAGCTCGACCTAGGCAAGAGCGTCCCCGTGGAGAAGGTTGTGGTCTGGAACCGCGGCGACGGGTATGCCCAGCGCCTCAACGGCGTGCGCGTCACCCTCGCGGACGCAGCGCGCAAGATTGTTTGGGAAGAGACCCGCCCGAAGACCGAGCGCACCAACTACTTTGTCACCGATGCCAGCAAGGGCCCGCGCGTGGGGCAGCACGCCGACACCCTCGCCGAGCGTGCCGAGTGCGCCCGCATTGCTGCGTTGATGGGCACCATCAAGGTGACCGCCCTGCGCGACGCCCTCAAGGCCTATGCCGAGAAGTATCCCGAAGCCTACCCGAATGCCGACGAAATCGCCGCCGGCATTGACGCCCTTCAGCAGCGCCTGGAGGCCAAGGAGAAGGACGCCCAGGCCCTCTACAACACCTACCGTGACCTGCAGAAGAAGGTCCTCCTCCAGCATCCGGCTGTTGACTTCAAGGAGATCCTCTTCGTCAACCGCCCCAAGGGCTCTAAGCAGGGCCTCTTCCAGAACTACCAGGGCAACACCGGTTGGAATGGCGACAATAACGCCACGTTGCGCGGCTACCGCAACACCCTCCTGCGCGGTCCCCTCTGCCAGGAAGACGCCCCCAACGGTCAGCCTACCATCCTCAAGAGCTCGACCGCCTACCTCGGCGATGTGGAGCTCGATTGGGATGCCAAGCGCATCCTCCTCTCCTCCGGCGACGAAAAGCAGGGACCTTGGGGCATCTACGAGTTGGATGTCGATGGCGCGAACTGGCACAAGGCCTACGAAGATGTGAACCCCGAGGTGGACTACTACGACGCTTGCTACCTGCCCGATGGGCGCATCATCACCACCGCCACCGTGGGCTTCCAAGGCGTGCCCTGCGTGGCCGGCGGCGACTATGTGGCCAACCTCCTCCTCCTTTCGGCCGACCGCAAGAGCTCGCGCCGCCTGACCTTTGACCAAGACATCAACTGGAACCCCGAGGTCTACCCCAACGGCCGCGTGGTCTTTATGCGCTGGGAGTACACCGACTCGGCCCACTACTTCTCGCGCGTGCTCATGACGATGAACCCCGACGGCACCGACCAGCAGGAGTTCTACGGCTCGAACAGCTACTGGCCCAACGCCGTCTTCTACCACCAGAATATCCCCGGCAGCTCCACCAAGTTCGTCGGCATCGTCACCGGCCACCACGGCGTGGCCCGCAAGGGCGAACTGGTGATGTTCGACGTCTCCAAGGGCCGCATCGAGACTCAGGGCGCCATCCACAAGTTCCCCTTCCGCGGCCGCCCCATCGAGAATATCACCCTCGACCGTTTGGTCGACAATATCAAGCCCTACTTCCTCCATCCCCGTCCGCTCAACGACGAGCTCGTCCTCGCCGCGATGCAGGATGACAACGCCTCCCCCTGGCGCCTCGTGCTGGTGGACATCTACGACAACGTCCTCACCCTCTGGGAGAGCCCCGACGCGAACTACTACGAGCCCATTCCCCTCAAGGCGCGCCCCAAGCCGCCCGTCCGCCCCGACCGCGTCAACCTCGAAAGCAAGACCTGCAACGTCTATATGGCCAACGTCTACCGCGGTCAGAAGACCCTGGAGGGCGTCCCCCACGGCAAGGTCAAGAAGCTCCGCGTCTTCAACTACGAATACGCTCCGCGCCACGCCGGCGGCCACTACGCCATCGGTATGGAAGGCCCGTGGGATGTGCGCATCCTCCACGGTACCGTGGACGTGGAAGAGGATGGCTCGTGCATGTTTGAGTTCCCGGCCAACACGCCCCTCACCGTCCAGCCGCTCGATGAGAATGGCCAGGCGCTGCAGATGATGCGTTCGTGGCTCGTGGGCATGCCCGGCGAGACCATCAGCTGCATCGGCTGCCACGAAAGCCAGAATATGGCTCCGCCGACCATTGCCCCCATCGCCTCGCGCAAGAAGCCCCAGCAAATTAAGCCCTGGTACGGCCCGGCCCGCGGTTGGGGCTTCGACCGCGAAGTCCAGCCCGTCCTCGACCGCAGGTGCGTCGGTTGCCACAATGGTCAGACCAAGGCCACCAACGCCATCGGCCAGAAGATCCCCGACTTCACCTACCGCCCCAATGTCTGGAATGGCTTTAGCGGCTCCTACATCGCCCTGCACCCCTACGTCCGCCGCAACGGCCCTGAAGGCGACTACCACGTCCTCACGCCCCTCGAGTTCCACGCCTCGACCTCCGACCTCTATCAGCACCTCAAGAAGGGCCACAAGGGCGTCAAGCTCACCGCTGAAGAGTGGGACCGCCTCGTCACCTGGATCGACCTCAACGTCCCTTACTTCGGCACGTGGACCGAGCGTGGCGGCCGCCAGAATGTCATTGAGCAGCGCCGCAACTACGAAAAGAAGACCACCAACCTCGACTTCAACCCCGAGCGCGTGATCAACCCCTACAAGCCCGGCGCCGTCACCTTCGAGCCCCCCACTGGCCCGCGCGTGACCAAGGCCGAGATCGATCTCGACGGCTGGCCCTTCGATGGGCAGGCCAAGCAGGGCCCGCGCCAGGAAATCAAGCTTGACCTTGGCGGCGGCCAGGTCATCACCGCCGTGCGCATCCCCGCCGGTTCCTTCGTGATGGGCTCGAACACTGAATCCAACGCCGAAGCGCCCGCCCACATCGCCACCGTCACCAAGCCCTTCTACATGGCCACCACCGAGACCACAATGGCGATGATGCAGCAGTTCGACGCCACCTTCGAGAACGGCGTCTACGACATGCACTACAAGGATCAGGTCCGCCGCGGCTACTTCGTCAACGGCCCCGACTTCCCGGCCATCCGCGTCTCCTACGACAAGGCCCAAGCCTTCTGCGCTTGGCTCTCGGCCAAGACCGGCCGCACCGTCCGCCTCCCCACCGAGACCGAATGGGAATACGCCTGCCGCGCCGGCACCAACACCCCGATGAACTATGGCGAACTTAACGATGACTTCTCCAAGCATGCCAACTTGGCCGATGTCACGATGAAGAAGCTCGCCGTCTCCGGCGTCGATCCGCAGCCCATCCGCAATCCCAACCAGTTCATGGACTACGAGAAGAAGGACCCCCGCTTCAACGATGGCGTTCTCCACCTCGCCAAGGTCGGCTCCTACCAGCCCAACGCCTTCGGCCTCCACGACATGCACGGTAATGTGGCCGAGTGGACCTCCTCGCCCTTCACCGCCTATGTCGGCGGAACGGGCTTTGAGGCCGAGAATCCTGACCTGCGCGTCATCCGCGGCGGTTCCTGGTATCAGCGCCAAATCCGCGCCACCTCCGCCACGCGCTGGGGCTATCCCGCCTGGCAGCGCCCCTACAATGTGGGCTTCCGCGTGGTGGTGGAAGAGTAAGCGTGGGGAGCGGTTAGCGGCTAGCCTTTAGCTGTTAGCCTTCGCCGCAGCGCCCCAAGCGCTGCGGCGCTTCTTTTCCGCTCGCTGTGCGGCAAATATGCCGCACCACAGAAGGCCGAGCGAAGCGAAGGCGCTATGCCAACACCGCCGAAAGCAGGAGGAGGACTGGCCTTTGGGTAAGCCCCTCACGCGCCAGGCGGGGCAGAGCCCAGCGTGCGGCCACCTCCCTTCTTTTACCGTGCCTTTTCCCTTTTCCACCGTGCCTTCGGGTGCCTCTGCGTGCCTTTCTCTTTGTGTTTCTTTGTGTTGGTAATGTCTGTTGTCGTTGAAGGCTTACTGCGGAGTTTGAAGTCTTCCGCGGATAGCGATAGACTATGAGGCAGCGGGTGTTGGTA
>SFJE01000045.1 GCA_004555175.1 Lentisphaeraceae bacterium
GCAAGGCCCCCCGCGTGATCGCGCGACCGCGAAGGCCGAGCAAGGCGAGGCACCCTGCCGCATAGACAATTCACGATTTGCTTTACAACTGGGGTGCGCCCCCCTTTGGGCTGCTCCGTTCACTGTTTACGGGGGCGCAGCACCCCGGGCGAACAACTAACTACTAATTGCTGGACGCGCAACGCCTTCCATCGTGTTGGCATAGCTCGCTTCGCTCGGCCTTCACGCGCCGAAGGCGCACAGGCAATCTCCTCCCGCCCGAAGGCAAACTAATAAGACCCCGTCTTATTGGCAATAAGGCCCCGTCTTATTCGCAACAAGACCCCGTCTTATTTGAATTAAGACGGGGCCTTAATAATTCCCGCCGCCCCGGGATGCAGTTTCCGCCCGGCACGCGGGAAGTTGGGCCAGGCCGAGGTGCAAGTGTCCAGCGGTTAGCGGCTAGCGGTTGGCGCGGGGTGCGAAGGAACCCTCAGCTTTCCGATTTTCGCATCGGCTCCCCCATCTTCTGGCACCTACCTCTCTCTCTGACAACCGCTGGCGCCGAAAAGGCTTGACGGTGGGGCAGGGAGTTTGATATTGTTCGGGCTTCAGTTGAGCTTTTTTAGGACTCTTCGGGGTCACAAGACGAGAGGAACAGAACTATGAAGATGACTTGGCAACCTTCCAAGATTAAGCGCGTTCGTAAGATCGGGTTCCGCGCCCGTATGGCGACGAAGGGCGGGCGCAAGCTGCTGAGCCGCCGCCGTGCGAAGGGCCGCAAGGCTTTGGTGCACGCTTAATTGCTGGCCATATTCTGTCGCATCGATTGGGTGCGGGGAATGACGCCTGAAGCGGTTGACGACAGTGCAATGAAAGGAGGTGCCCGCGTGGAACCTCCTTTGCTTTTGTCGCCATTTCGCTTGCCGGGGAACGCCTACGAGGCGGTCTTTGAGCAGGGGCGAGCGTTGGCCGGGAGCGCGATGGTGATGCGTTGGCGCGCGAATGGGCTCGCGAAGAGCCGGGTGGGGGTGGTGGCCGCGAAGCGGACGCTGCGTTTGGCGGTGGAGCGGAGTCGGGCGCGGCGGCTGATGCGCGAGGCGTTTCGGCTGGAGCGTCCGGCGTTGGCGGCGGGGGTGGATGTGGTGCTGATTGCGCGGCGGAAGTTGGTGGAGGGCGATTGCGCGGCGGCGCGGCGGGAGCTGCGTTGGTTGTGGCGGAAGGCGGGGCTGATGGGCCGCGCCGAGCGGGCGGGGGAAGCGCGTGGCTAAGCCGGGCTTGGTTGCACGGGGGTTGATGGGGCTGGTGCGGGCCTATCAGGTGTGCCTGCACGGCTTTTTGGGTTATGGGGCGTGCCGCTTTACGCCCACGTGCTCGCAGTATATGCTCGAGGCATTGGCCGAGCACGGGGCGGCACGGGGGCTGGGATTGGGACTGTGGCGGATTTTGCGTTGTAATCCTTGGGCGCGTGGCGGGTATGACCCCGTGCCGCCGAGGCGAGAGAAGAGAAAGAGACGAGACGATGAATAAGACCGAGAAGTTGTGGGCTGCCCTGCTGGTGGTGGGGCTGGTGGGTTATTTGGGCTGGCAGTTGATCGCCCCCAAGCCGAAACAGTCGGCTGCGCCGCGCACCGAGCAGGTGGTCTATCGCGCGCAGACCCCGGCCATCGAGGCGCCCAAGGTTGCGCTGCCCGAGGTGGTTCCCGCCGCGTCGGCCGCGCCGGAGACCTTTGCCACCTTGGAGAATGAGCAGGTGCGCTTGAAGCTCTCGAGCCGCGGTGGACGCGTGGTTGAGGCGGAGTTTAAGAACTATCAGGCCGAGAACCGCGAGGATTCACCGAGGGTGGTTTGCCAGACGGGCGACCTCTTGGAGTTGAGGGTGCCGGGTGTCGCGCTGGCCTTTCGCGTGGTCTCGGCCGCGCCGGAGAAGGTGGTGCTGGGGGCGACCTTGCCCGGGGATGTGGCGTTGCTACGCGAGGTGACGCTCGAGGGCGGCTACGCGCTCTCGGTGAAGGACCGCTTCTCGTCCGCCGCGGCCACGACCGTGGGGCCTTACACCTTTGCGGCCGGCACGATGAGTCTGCCCAAGGCGCAGGGCGAGGCGTTGGGGGCCGACTTCCTGGCCCAGGGCGAGCGTAAGCCCGAGTATTGCGAGAGCCGCCTAGGGAAGATTTTGGGCGCACGCAGCGCGTTTTTGGGTTGCGGGACGAGTTCGGACCCCACGGGCTTGCCGCTCTCGGCGCAGGAGACCTTTGCTGGGGCGCAGGCGTGGGTGGCGCTGAAGAGCCGCTTCTTTGTGGCGCTGGTGCAGCCGCAGGTGGCCGCGCCGGCCACGTTGACGGTGGCGCGCGATGGGCTCGCGAAGACCTTGAAGGTGGACCGCGTGTCGGCCGCCTTTACCTATCCAGCCGTGGCGTTGCAGCCGGGGGTGATGAGCGAGGTGACCACCCGCCTCTATCTCGGGCCCAAGAAGTTGGATCAGTTGCGCGCCTTCGGGGGCCATGCGGACGCGGTGATGGACTTTGGCTTCTTCGGCTGGGTCTGCAAGTTGCTCCTGCCGATCCTCAATGGCTTCTACTGGCTCATCCCGAACTACGGCGTGGCGATTATCCTCCTGACGCTCCTGGTGCGTCTGGTCTTCTGGCCGCTGACGCACAAGAGCACTGTGGCGATGCGCAAGATGAGCATCATTCAGCCCCAGATTAAGGCCCTGCAGCAGCAGTTCAAGGATCAGCCCCAGAAGATCCAGCAGGAGACCTTCAAGCTCTACCGCGAGCACAAGGTCAACCCCTTCTCCAGCTGCTTGCCGATGTTGGTGCAGATTCCGATCTTCATCGCCCTCTTTGTGGTGTTGCGCTCGGCCATTGAGCTGCGCTTCGCCTCCTTCCTCTGGATTGCCGACCTCTCCCAGCCCGAGAACCTCTTTGCCGGCTTCCTCCCCGTGCCGCTGAATATCCTCCCCATCCTTACCGCCGTGACGATGGGCCTGCAGACCGCCCTCAGCCCCTCTACCGGCGACCCGGCCCAGAAGAAGATGATGACCTGGATGATGCCCATTATGATGCTCTTCATGTTCTATCAGATGGCCTCGGCCCTCTGCCTTTACTGGACCGTCTCCCAGGTGCTCTCCATCGTCCAGATGTGGCTCATTCAGCGCTCGGCCAAGGCCGAAGCCGCTCGCGCCTAAGCGCGAAGGTGGCAGAAAAGCCGCCCCCTCAAGCGAGCGTGCGCACTGCACGCTCGCTTTTGTTATACTTTGCGACTATGAAAGTGCTTGTTATCGGAAACGGCGGGCGGGAGCACGCCATTGTTTGGAAGTTGGCGCATGATAGCTGCGCGCCGGAGCTCTTCTGCGCTCCGGGGAATGCCGGGACCGCGGCGTTGGCCACGAATGTGCCGATTGGCGCCGAGGATGTGGCCGGGATTGTGGCTTGGGCTCGCGAGGCGAAGCCCGATCTGGTGGTGGTGGGACCCGAGGCGCCGTTGTGCGCGGGGGTGACCGATGCGCTCGAGGCCGAGGGAATCAAGGTCTTTGGTCCGTGCCAAGCGGCCGCCGCGCTGGAGGGGAGCAAGGCCTTCTCGAAGGATGTGATGGAAAAGGCCGGGGTGCCGACGGCGCGCTTCCGGGTTTACCGTTCGTCGGCCGAGGCGATTGCGGGGCTGGATGCCTTCTCGCTGCCGGTGGTGGTCAAGGCCGATGGGCTGGCCGCCGGGAAGGGTGTGGTGATTGCGCAGACGCGTGAGGAGGCCGAGACCGCGTTACGCGAGATGCTCGATGGCGGGCGCTTCGGGGCGGCCGGGGCCGAGGTGGTGGTGGAGGAGTTCCTGGAGGGCGAAGAGGCTTCGGTCTTTGCGCTGTGCGATGGCGAGCGGGTGGAGCTCTTGCCGGCCGCGCAGGATCATAAGCGCGTCTTTGATAACGACCAGGGGCCGAATACCGGCGGGATGGGGGCCTACACCCCCGCGCCGATTGCCACGGCCGAGGTGATGGCTTTCACGAAGGAGCAGATTGTTCTGCCGGTGTTGCGCGAACTTAAGCGCCGGGGGATTACCTACAAGGGCGTGCTCTTCTGCGGGCTGATGATTGGCCCCAAGGGCGTCAACGTGCTGGAGTTCAACTGCCGCTTCGGGGATCCGGAGACGGAGGTGGTGTTGCCGAGCGTGGCCTCGGACCTCTTGCCGGTCTTGCTGGCCTGCTCCGAGGGGCGGCTCGAGTCGGGGATGGTGAAGATGCGCCCGGAGGCCGCTGTGACGGTGGTAATGGCCGCGCCCGGTTACCCGGGGAGTTATCCCAAGGGGCTGGCCATTAGCGGGTTGGACGCGGCTGAGGCAGCCGGGTGCACGGTCTTCCACGCTGGCACCGCCCTGCGCGAGGGGCAGGTGGTCACCGCCGGCGGGCGCGTGCTCACCGTGACGGCTTTTGGCGCGGACCTGCGCGCGGCCGTGGCGAAGGCCTACGAGGGCGTGGGGCAGATAGCCTTTGAGGGCGCGCACTACCGCCGTGACATCGCCGCCAAGGCCTTTAAGTATCTGAAGTAAGCGAAGGAGTTTTCGAGATGGATAAGCCGTTGGTTGGCATTATTATGGGGAGCGACTCGGATTGGGGCACGATGCAGCGCTGCGTCGAGACGCTCAAGCATTATGGGGTGCCCTTTGAGGCGCACGTGATGAGTGCCCATCGTACCCCCGAGCGCGCCGCCGCCTATGCTGCGCAGGCCGAAGAGCGCGGGCTCAAGGTGCTCATTTGTGCTGCCGGGATGGCCGCGCATCTGGCCGGTGTCATCGCTGGGCACACCACGCTCCCGGTCATCGGCGTGCCGATGAAGGGCGGGGCGATGGATGGGCTCGACGCGCTCTTGGCCACCGTGCAGATGCCTGGCGGGATTCCCGTGGCCACGGTGGCGCTGGGGAATGCTGGGGCCACGAATGCCGCCGTCTTGGCCGTGCAGATGCTCGCGCTCTCCGATGCGGGATTGCGCGCCAAACTCCACGCGCAGAAGGCCGCGATGGAGGCCAAGGTGGCCGAGGCCGACGCTAAGCTGCAGACCTTGCTGTAAGGGTAGGCGGGTGGTCAAGGCGCGGCGGATGGTCGGCGGCGGCAGGGTGGGAGTGCGTTGGGGGCTCCTGATGGCGGCGGTGCTGTGCGCCGGGTTGCTCCGCGCGGCCCTCTCGTTCAGCAATGCCTATGCTTCGCCGCGGACCAATGAGCGGGCCGTGCGCAAGCGGACCGATTACATTATCCTGCACACCACCGAGGCCGAGGCCGGCTCCGCACTGCGCAAGCTGAGCCGTAATGGCGAGGCGCATTACTGCGTGGACCGCTCCGGCCGCGTCTACCGCATTGTCAACCGCCGGCGCGTGGCCTATCATTGCGGCACCTCGATGTGGATGGGCACGCGTAACCTCGATGAGTGCTCGATTGGGATCGAGGTGGTGGGCTATCACGACCGCGCGCTGACCTTGGCGCAGTACAAGGCGCTACGCGAGCTGGTTACCCTGTTGCAGAAGCTCTATGGCGTCAAGGATGCGAATGTAATGCCCCACGCGCAGGTAGCTTACGGCACGCCCAACCGCTGGCATCCCAAGAACCATCGCGGTCGGAAGCGCTGCGGGATGGGCTACGCCACCCCTGAGGTGCGCGATCTACTGGGGCTCAAGGAGCGCTGGCTCTCGGATCCGGATGTCAAGGCGCGGCGGCTGGTGGTGGGCGATGACTTCCTTGCCAAGCTTCTCTATGCCAAGCGCGGCGCCGGGCTTCTGCCCTACAAGTTACCTAAGGCCAAGGCCAAGACCGCCCAGGCGAAGGCCACGCCCACCCAGAAGCCCGCCCAGGCCGAGGCCAAGCAGCCGCGCGGCGGGGTTATTGCCAAGGGGCGCTCGGCTTGGGATATTGCGCGAGACGCCTACAATGCTGCCACCACCCTCTACATCTTCCCTGATGGCCGGCGCCTGACTGGCGATAAAATCCGCGATTGGGAGTCCATCGTTGCCGGTACGCGCGTGGAGCTTGGGGAGGCGGACGAGGGGGCGAGCGCGTTCCTGTCGCTTGGCCCCGGGCAGCATCCGCGCCAGTTGGTGGGCGATGCGGCCACCGCCGCCGACACTTGGTATATCCGCCCGACCGGTGGGCGCGTGCAGGGTTCGGCCCTGACGGCTACGCAACTGGCCGCGCTTCCGGCCGAGACCAAGATCCTCGTGGGCTACGCCCAAGGCGGACCGGTGACGAGCAAGCGCTTGCCTTCGCAGATTTGCCCGACCCGTTGGGACGCGCCCGACACCTACTATCTTCTCCCCGGTCGTTCGCTTCTTCCCGCCAGCCAGGTGGATATGCGCCGCGTCCCGGCGGGCACCTACATTTTCTATCGTGATTGATTGGAGTGACTATGCGCCTCTTCTGCCTTTGTTCCCTCTTCCCGATCTGGCTTGCTGCGGCCACGCCCGTTGGTTGGGGCGTCATCTCGGCCTATGAAACGCCCGCGTACGATAAGACCGGTGAAGTAGTCAGCACCCTCAAGGGCGGCGAGCGTTTTGACATCGTCAAGGAGATTACCGCTAACAAGGCTCCCGCCTACTACATTGAGCTTTCCCGCGCCAAGAAGCTGCGTTGTGTGATTACCGCAGCCGATGCGAAGGCCTTCCTTGAGTTCCCGACAGAGGAGGACACCGAGGGCCTCGCCGGCATTCGGACGCTCCAGAAGGCGCTCTCGGAGTATTACACCACCTTAGCCATGCGCCAGGCGATGGTGGAGCGCGCCCGTGAGCAGCACTTGGCCAAATCCCCCGCCAAGCGATTGGGTGACCTGCGTAAGGAACTTGCCGCTATTCCCGCGAAGGACCGCGCGGCGGAGGCCGCCCAGGCTAAGGCCAAGAGTAATGCTGAGCGCCTGAAATATCAGGATGTTCGTAAGGAACTGCGCTTCCGTGCCACGGGCCTGCAGCAGGAGATCAAGCGCCTGGAGGCGACGGCGGAGGCTTGGGAGGCCGATCACCCCTTCGATGAGGCGCCTATCCGTAAAAAGGCCGTCTGGAAGCGCCTGACCCAGCGCCTGCGTGAGATGGAGGCCGTCCTCGCCCCCTATGGCGTGACCCCGGCGGCTGACTAAGTTCCGCGCCTGCCAGTCTAAACTTAAAGCGCCCTTGCTTGGTGAAGCGAGGGCGCTTTTGTTTTGCCGAGGGGGCTGAGGTTATTCGCCTTTGGGGACGAGCACAGCCTGCATAAAGGGCTGCGGCGTTTCTGTGGCCGGCAGGGTTAGGGTGGCGCGGCCGGCGGCATCGATTACGGTCGAGACAGTGATTGCCTCGGCACCGTCCATGTCCTCAAGCGCGGCGGCGCGGCGGACGCAGACATCGGCGTTCTTGGCGAGGGTGCTGCCCTCCGGCCCGCAGACGGTTAGGGTGACGCTCCCATCGGCGGCGGGGACGATGCCGGTGATGGTCAGAGCGTAGGTGGCCTCGGCGGCGGGGTCCATATCCAGCAGGAAGGCGTTAAAGGCCTGCTCGGTGGTGGTCTCGGTGGGTTCAGCGGAGGCAGCCAGCAGGAGCGGTTCGCCGCCAGCGGAGGGGACAAGATATTTGGTGAGGTCGACATTATAGGTGCGGGCCCAATCGGCATAGAGTTCAAAACGCGCACCATTGGTGGTCACAAAGGGGGCGAAACTGCCGAGCAAGTAGGTGTTGGCGAGGGAGGCACCAGCCACAATCTGCGTGTTGGCTTTCAGCCAAGCGCTGTAGAAAGCGCCATCGGTGGCAGAAAAGCCGAGCTGTTGCAGGCTGTCAAGGCTTCCATCGGCAGTAAAGTTCCCTGGGGCTTTGACGGCGACGGCGTTGTCGAAGGCGTAGAGCCACTGGCAGTCGTCGCCCTGTTCCAAAGACGAAAAGTCGAAGGCGTAACTTCCGGTCTCCTCAATGCACCAACGGTAGCCGCGGCCCTTGGTTAGGCAAACTTCCGGGCTGCCATCGGTTGCATTGCGCGCAAAGATACGGAAGGCGCGGGTGGTCGACTCGTCAACCGAGTTGCGGAAGGTGCGGAACTCAATGCGGATGATCACTGCACCGCCACCGACATCATCATAGGTGTACTCACTCTTGCAGAAGTCGAAGTTCAGGCTCTCAGGGGTGCCTGTGCCAGGATTGGTTGGCGTTCCGCTCATCACGCGCGAGATATAGAAGTAGCCATCTTGTAGGACACAGACTCCGAGCTTGGCGGCCTGGTGCGGCGGCAAGGCACCATCCACCGGCTGGCGCTCGGCGTAGGAGGGATACATCTCCTTGAGCGAGTCGACATCCGGGAGTTCGGCAGAGTGAACAAACTTGACCTTGGCGTAAAGGTTATCCACGCGGAAGCGGTCGGCTGCGGTGGCGGGGACGAGTGAGAGCGGGGCGGCGGTGTTGCTGTTCTCTGCGCGGATGCCCAGGGCGAGATAGGCGTTCTCGTCGGAGACGAGCCCCGAGGTGAAGCGGAGGGCCTTAACACCGTCAATTTCGGCTATCGGATAATCACGTGAAACCTCGGAGGCTTCGACTTCGGCGTTATAGATGGACCATTCGGGATAGGTTTCCAGCTTGGGGAAGGTGTAAGAAGTCGCGGTCACGTCGGCGAAGGTGTAGGGAGCGGTTTCGGTGCACGCAGGCGTGAGGTATTGCCCTGGCGCAGCGCGCAACAGGGCGCACCCGATAGGCAGGCAACAGAGGAGTAAAAGCGATCGGTTCACCTTCATAACGCAATCTTTCTGCCCATAGAATAGCGCATAATGGCTGCGCACGCAAGCAAAAAATCCTACTCCTTGGGCAACTTTAGCCGTGGATACTTCATCTTCCACCGCCGTGCCGCTGGGAGCGAGTGCGAGGCGGGCAGGCGGAACTTGAAGCGCATGGCTGCCAAGCGGATGAAGAGCACCACGCCCGAGACGAGTAGAAAGCGGCCAAAGTAGTCAATTTGGGGCACCCAACGCACCAGCACCACGAAGAGAAATCCGCCCAAGAGCGCGGCGGTGGCATAGAAGTCGCTCCGTAGCACAGCCGGCACGCGCATGGCCAGCACATCGCGGATGACCCCGCCGCCAACGGCCGTCATCACTCCGCAGAGCGCCACGGCTACATAGCCACACCCATAGAGCCCGGCCTTTTCACAGCCGATGGAGGTAAAGACCCCCAGTCCCACGGCGTCGAGTACGGGGATGATGTTCCAGCGGTCGCCCAAACGCGGGGCGATATAGAAGGTCAGCGCCCCGGCCACAGCGCAGAGCACCAGATAGCGCCCATCCTGAAAGGCGGCTACGGGGGTTGCGCCGATGAGTGCATCGCGCGTCATCCCGCCACCCACGCCCACGGCGCAGGCCAGCACGAGCACGCCTAGGAAGTCGAGGTGACTGCGAAAGCCGCGCAAGGCGCCTGTGATCGCGAAGATGACCGTGCCGAAGAGGTCTAACCCCAGGATAATCTCGTCCCGATACTCTGAGAGAAAGGAGAGTTCCATCGTCTTCTGATGCCTTGAGCGATATTGCAAAGCCCCGGAAGGAACGCACTCCCTCCGGGGCCCTCACGGATGGCCTTACGCCTGAGTGTCGCGCAGACCGTCTTCGTATTTCTTCTTACAGGAGACGCACCGAATCGAAGCGAGGTTGGCCCGCAGACGGTCACGCGAAATCTTGCATCCACACATCTGGCAGACGCCGTACTTCTTGTCCTTGATCGCCTGCAAGGCTTGGTTGATGGCTGCAATGCGCGCATTGGCTTCAGCCGCCACGCGCAGGTAGTGCGATTGTGTGAACGCGCCTGTGCCATCCTCCTCGACATTCTCTTCGCCGCCGTGCGTCAGCGCCTCATTCTGTAAGGTCTTCAGCCGGTGCAACAACTCCTCGCGCTCCTTGTTCAGCCGCTCGGCATACTTTTCAAGCTCTTCATCGGAAAAAGGCGTCTTGCCATCTGCGACCACGGCCGCAGCACTGCCCTTTGCCGAACCGCCCCGCAGGGCCGACTGCGGACGGATCACCGGGAAACGCGGCCCAACCGGCGCCAGGCGAACGCCCGGAGCCGGCGCATTCGTCGGCAACGCCGTTGTCGGCTTGACGGTCGCTGCCGACGCCTCTGCCTTGGCCGCAGGTTTTGTCGCCGCAGGCTTGGCTACTGGGGCCTTCGCCGCGGGCTTTGCCTCTGGGGCCTTCTTGGTCGGAGCTGCTTTGGGTGCGGGTTTCTTCGCAGGCGTCGCCTTGGCAGAGGCCTTTGCTACGGGTTTGGCCGCAGGCTTCTTGGCCGGGGCAGGCTTGGCTGCAGGCTTTGCCGCCGCAGGTTTCTTAGTCGGGGCCACCTTCGCGACCGGCTTCTTTGCGGGAGCCGCCTTGTGCGCAGGCTTCTTCGCAGGCGTCGCCTTGGCTGGGACCTTTGCTACGGGTTTGGCCGCAGGCTTCTTGGCTGGGGCAACCTTCGCGACCGACTTCTTTGCGGGAGCCGCCTTGGGCGCAGGTTTCTTAGCAGGCGTCTCCTTGGCTGGGGCCTTCGCCGCGGGCTTCTTGGCGGGAGCGGGTTTCGCTGGAGCCTTCGCGGCCGGCTTCTTGGCGGGCGCCTTGGGGGTAGCCTTAGCAACGGGATTGACCGTGGTCGGTTTCACACTCGCTTTAGTCTTCGCTTTGGGAGACTTTGCAGGTGCGGCTTTCGCCGCCGCAGGCTTCTTCGCAGGGGTCTTTTTCGTCGTTGCCATAGGAGTGCCTCCTTTTCTTCAAGCCATGCGCCACAGAACCGTATCAACTGCGCGGTCCTCGCGCGCAACAGGGTAAGAATAGCAAAGCTTTCTCGCCCTCGCAAGCAAAAATCGCGGGAGTCACACCTTGTGCAACAGTGGGCCCGTCTTGTTGCCAATAAGACGGGGCCTTATTACCAATAAGACGGGGTCTTATTACCAATAAGACGGGGTCTTGTTACCAATAAGACGGGGTCTTGTTACCAATAAGACGGGGCCTTATTGCCAATAAGACGGGGTCTTATTAGTTTCGCTCCGCCGAGCGGTTAGTTCTCTCCGCGCCGCGTGATAATCTGCGCCGCCGCAAAGTTGAATTGGAAGTGACTTCACGGCATTGGCTTTGTGGGGTGTCCGTTTTGACGGGCCACGGCCGCGCCGCCGTCGCGGTCGTCGACGAGGTGCCAGAGTTCGTGGGCCATTACGCGGGCGGATTGGAGGGCGGTAAAGTTGTTTTCGATGCGTTTGCGCGCCAGGGTGTTGATGGCCTTTTCGAGGGCTTGGTTGGAGCGATCGGTTTCGTCCTGGATCTCTTGGGGCGTGGCGTTTCCGCTCCAGTCTGGATTGAGGTGGCGGAAGTAGCCCGAGGCGATGAGCTGGCGCGTTTCGGCTTCCATGTCGCCGTCCTCGATGAGGCCGAAGGGCGCGTTGGGTCGGCTGGGGGTGTGTTATAGCGGGGCGCCTTGCGCTCCCGGGAGGTGTGGGGGCAAGCCCCTACGCCAGCAAAGCGTGGTTTTGCGCTTTACTGCGTCTCTCTATGCTTCTTTGTGGTTTCCCCTGCGTTGATCCTGCGCCGCCCCTGCGCGTTGGTGTGGTTCCGAGGGAGTAGACTGAGCGTTTTTACCCCCATTACAAGCGGACGAGGATTGCACGCAACAGGACAGCGGTTCTAAACCACTATGCGCATCCGCGTGCTGTCCGAGATGTCTGTCCGCTTGCAGACTATCGAGCACCGGATGGAGCTGCTCTACATGCTGCCGCTCCCGGCTCCGAAGAAAGAAGAGTGAGCGCGGGGGCGGCTTTTGGCTAATAAAAAGCGCAACGCTGATTGACTTTTAACCCTTTTCTTATATATAGGGCGGTATGAAAAGTGACTTTCAGTCTTTGCCTTCATCCTTAGCTCAGCTCGTATGGGAATTGTGAAACAACTGGTGATTCTTCTTGTGCTTGCGCTGTTCTGTACCTGTGTGGATAATTCCACAAATTTGGACGAAGAATTAAGGGCTAGCGGAGTACGTACAGAAGCTCGAATTGTTGGAGTTTCAGAAGAAAAGCAGTCGGTGGGTAGAATAAGCACCGCCACC
>SFJE01000064.1 GCA_004555175.1 Lentisphaeraceae bacterium
CAACGCCGACAGAGCGTATAACACACTACACTTTGCTTCGCAAAGTCGTGTGCCAAATGGGGGCGTTGCCCCCTTTGGAAACCCCCACAAGAAAAGGCGATATGCTACCCCTCCACGGGGCGCATACCGCCTTTTCTTGTTATCCAGCCCTCCGGCTGTATTGGTTGAGCAAAAGTCAGCGTGGGATTGGTGTGGTATCTTTATCTAAGTGAACCCCCGCTCTCCCACTTGGATACGGACTGCCGGGACACGTCCAGCTGCTCGGCCAGATCCTCCTGCGACCACCCGCGGCTCTTGCGCAGGGCGATCAGCTTTTCTGCCATGGTCACGATAAACTCCTCCTGTCGATGGTCATACATTCGTTGCGCCCGATTCCGATGACCGCCCGCCGCCAGCCGGGCTTGCCGGTTTCCACACTGCCGCCGATGGGTCGGAACGCACCGCGCGAAGGGCCGGTGATCGGGAATCGAAGCCGGGGAAAGCGGCGCTCCGCCGCCCCTTGCATGGACAGATGATAGCAGAAAAAGCGGTTGACAACCACCAAGTGCGCTTGAAAAAGCCGCAACCGGCGGTTGCGATTGGCGTTTTCCGGCAAAAAACGCGAAAATCAGGCCCCGGCGGGCGCCAGCTCCATCCGGTCGGCGTCGTTGACAAAGACCACCCTGCCGGGCATCACGGCCTGCGCCTTTTTCAGCTCGCCGTCGAAGTCGGCCAGAATCTCCACGCCGTGGTGGGTGAAGATCAGCTTCTCGGCGGGGATCAGCCCCCGGTCGACCAGCGCCGCGGCCACCCGGTCGGCGGTGTGGTGGCCGGTCTCGGTGATCAGGATGTCGCAGGGGAACAGCGGCGCGTAGTCGTCCACGCCGCCGGTGTCGCCGGTGTAGAGGATGCGCTTCCCCTCGCACTCGATCAGGAAGCCGTAGGCGCGGTGTGCGCCGTCGGGCCGGTCGGGCAGGTGGCGGTTGTGCAGCGCCGTCACGCGCATCACGCCGTCGTCGAACACCGCTCCGTCGCCGAACCGGTGGCCCTCGATGGGAAAATCGCAGCGGAAGTCGCCCTCCGTGTAGCGCAGCAGCGCCATCAGCGCGTCCCACGGCTCGATCTCGGGCACGTACACGTCCAGCGGAAGCGCCTTCCGGTCGCCGAACACCACGTCCAGCTTGCGGATGTTCCACAAGAGGTTGCCCAGCCCGCCGATGTGATCCATGTGCGAATGGGAGATCACCACCCGCCGCACGCGCGACAGGTTCATCCCATGGGTGTACGCCGTGTGCGAGCAGCCCTCGCCCGCGTCGAACCAGTAGACAGCCCCGCCACTCTCGATGGTGAAGGCCATGTGGCGACGGTTCGCCACCGGCTCCGTGCCGCTGTCGGTGCCCCAGAAACAAAGCTGCATGAAAAGCCCTCCAGTCGAAAAAGAAATAGAAGTCCCGCTTGAATCAGTCCACAACCGGTCGCAGACGCCGCCGCACAGGGAATCCGCGCGTCTCGCCGAACCACCTCCAGATGCGGAAGCCGCCGAAGCACGCCGCGCGGGGAATCTGCCCAGTCCGCCGAACCACCGTCGGACGCGAAAGCCATAGAAGCACACCGCGCCGGGAACCCGCCCGGGCTCGAACCGGGAGACCCCGCCCCGCCTCGCGTCGGGAAACCCCGCCCAGCCCCGCGCCGGGGAGACCCCGCCCAGCCCCGCGCCGGGAAACCCCACCCGGCCTCGCGTCGGGAAAGCCCGCGTCAGGAAACCCCGACCGGCCTCGCGCAGGGGAGACTCCGCCTGGCTCCGCGTCAGGATACCCCGCCCAACCCCGCGTCGGGAAAGCCCGCGTCAGGATACCCCGCCCGGCCTCGCGCAGGGGAGACCCTGCCCAGCCACACGCCGGGAAAACCTGCCCGGCCCCGCGTCGGGAAACTCCGCCTTGCCCCACGCCGAGGAGACCCCGTCCGGCCCCGCGTTTGGATGTCCGCGCCGGGCAACACCGTCAGAACGGGGGAGACCCCGTCCGGCCCCGCGTTTGGATGTCCGCGCCGGGCAACGTCGTCAGAACGGGGGAGGCCCCGCCCGACCCCGCGTTTGGATGTCCGCGCCGGGCAACGCCGTCAGAACGGGGGGAGCCCCCGCCCGGCCCCGCGTTTGGATGTCCGCGCCGGGCAGCGCCGTCAGAACGGGGGAGCCCCCGCACGGCCCCGCGTCGGGAAACCCCGCCCGACCCCGCGCTAGGAAACC
>SFJE01000065.1 GCA_004555175.1 Lentisphaeraceae bacterium
CCACGGATTACAAATCCCTAATTCTTCGCACAGGTAGGCCGTAGGAGGCGACCTTTGTCTACAGGGCCGGGATGGCGTCTCGCCATCCCGGCCTGTCTCGCATATTTTGACTTTTTTACAGATTTCCCCTTGACTTTTGCCAGAAAGGTCTCTATAATATGAGACCTATGATAAAAAAAAGAATGTCGGCTCCCTACAGGGAGGTTTCGAGCAGGCTGAAGAGGCTGCTCACGGAGGGAAGGGTCATCGAGGGGTCGCTGTACCGCTCGGACCGCGGGAATACGCCTCGGCACCAGCTGTCGGACCGCGCGACGGGGAGGTTCCGCAACATCTACGTCCCAGCGGACTTCGCGGAGGACGTGGCGGCGTGGTCGGCGAACTGGGCGGAGGCGAAGCGCCTGCTGAAGGAGATGAGCGAGATTGCCCGCGCCGAGCTCGTGGAGGCGATCACGGCGAGGACGGGGCGCAGGACCGTCGCGAAGCCGGGAAGGGGCGCGAAAGGAAGCGCGTCGGGCGGCCCCCGGCGGAAATGCCCGACGGCGACGCGGCGCTCGAAGGGCTGACCGCCTTCCTCGCCCGCTTCTGCAAGATCCTCAACCCGCTTTTCGACGGCATTCGCAAGGCGCGGGACATGGAGAGGTGCCTCTACGAGGGGCGGACGTTCCTCTGGACCTTCATCGTCGGGCACCTGGTGCGGCTCGGGTCGCGCAACGCGATGGACGCGAACCGCAACGACCCGAAGTATGCCGACGCGATCCTGAAGCTGGCCGACCAGAGCGTCTGGCCGGAGGGGGAGCGGAAGACCGCGCCCTGCACGCTCAGCTGCTGCAACTTCCTCTCGCGGGGGTGCACGGCGATCATCGAGAAGGCGCTCGTGGACATCGTCTCGCACATGATCCGGCTGAAGCTCTTCGAGAACGCGCGGTTCCGCGGGCTTTTCGTCATCGCGGTCGACGGGACGAAGCAGGAGCGCATCCGCTGCTGCAAGTGGCTCGGGAACCGGGCCAATCGCTACGTCCTCGAGGCGAAGCTGGTGACGCCCTGGGGCTCGGCCTACTCGGTCATGTCTGTGCCGATTAAGCCCTGGCACGACAAGGACGATAACGAGAAGCAGGACAGCGAGTACCGCGGGTTCCTGCGCCTCGCGCCATTGCTGAAGGATGCGTTCCCGCATCTCGGCATCTGCATACTCGGGGACGGGCTCTACGCCTGCAAGCCGATCATGGAGCTGTGCGAGAGCTACGGCTGGGAGTACATCTTCACCTTCAAGGAGGGGCGCACGCCGACAGCCTTCGCCGAGGCGCGAGACCTGATGGAGCAGAACCCGTCGAACTCAGGGACGCTTGTCCGGCATGACGCGAAGGGGAGGCGGGTCGAGTGCGGTCGGCTCGCGTGGGCGAGGGGCGTGGAGATCGCGAAGGGCGCGGACGACTGGCACGTGTTCAACGTCGTCAGGGTGTCGGAGAACGACGCGAACGGCGCGCCCTACGAGGGGCAGTTCGCCACAAGCCTGGAGGTCGCCTGCCTGAAGGACGCGGACGACGTCTGCAAGTGGGGGCGAAGGCGCTGGGACATTGAGTCCAGCTTCCACGTGGAGAAGAACGGCGGCTACGGCCTCGAGCACAACTTCTGCAACAAAGCCCGCGTGAGCCGCAACATCTACCTCCTGATGCAGATCGCGCACAACCTCTGGCAGCTGTTCAACAGCACCTGCCTCCTGCCCCTTCAGAAGAAGCGGAAGAACCGCAACATGACCCAGCGGAAGTGGGTGGAGGTCATCCTTCAGAAGCTGATCGCCAGGGGGATTGCCCTCGCGCTCGACGAACTGCCCCGCAGGTACGTCTCGCGCGAGTTCCTGACGCTTTGAATCGCAACGGGCGGTCGGGCTGCCCGCAATACACGCCCGGGAAGGTCCCGTCGGCAACCCGTCGGGTGGCCGCGCATTGCCTGGAAATGGCACACACGACTGTGGCACACCCGCAAAATCGATTGCAAATGGCCCGCGCGGCGCGGCGGAGCCGGGCTGCGGGGGTCATTTGTAATTCGTGGTATGCGCACTCCCCTGCTGACGCGGGGGAGTGAGATATGATATAATATCTTCGTCGGCCTGAAGGTATAGGGGTTCAATAAACCC